>CAMEWE010000010.1:0-74895 GCA_945939695.1 uncultured Bacteroidales bacterium | reverse complement strand
TATGTATGTCGGCGTAATTCCGTTTTTGTTGGATAATCTTGCTGAAAGTCTTCTTCTGGAATAACGGCTGATGATGTGTGTCTGTGAAAACTAGAACAAAAGATGCAGACTGTCGGCGTCAGCTCTATCGACGGGTAGCGTTCAATATCGCCATAGGCAATAGTGACGACCATTTCCGCTATCCCATAGGCTTTAGACTATGGGTTAAGGAAGGCACGAGAATTGTTAAAAACTCTCAATATGAGTAATTGGCAATCAAGAAATAGGCATAAGTACTTACTTCAGTATCATCTTATTTTTGTCTGCAAATACCGTAAGATTTACTTTGTTCACGTCAAGACCGCATACTTGTCTCATAGGCATTCAAAATTTTGGGACACCAAGCCCGTTTAACTTAAAGTACTGTGCGGCAGGCAGTGATGCCATGTCCGCTTTTGCCAACAAAGATAGGTATGGGGTCTTGATTTTTATTCAACCGGCTTAAAAACGCCGGTTTTTATCTATATTTGCAGCGCATCTTGATATATTTACTCGGCAATGAGTGATGCGCCACATTAAGAATTATGGAAATGAAGACAATGAAACATACAACAAAGACCAACCATAAACTCCTGAGTCTTAATAATTTAGGGGGGGTATCGGCTTTGCCGTAACGTCTTCATTCACATATAGATACAGAGCCTTCCGCAGGTGTCAGACAAGGACACGAGCAGAAGGCTCTGTACGTTTGTATATCTTGAACGTATATGAAACTGATACAATGAATAACAAATTAAAAAAGAATATTATGAAAGAAACCAAGAATAACTACGAGTCGCCTTCGATGAAGGTGTACGAGATGATGCCAATGCAGATATTGAATGCAAGTGCTACTGTCAATGAATGGGAAGACGGTGGCAGTTTGGGAACATGTGATTTATAGTAATCAACCTATTAAAATAACAACAAACAATGAGAAAGATTCAAGTTTTTGCTATGGCAGTATTCGCAACATTGATTGCGAGCTGTTCTAACGATGATGAGATGACGCAAACACCTGAAAAGGATACGTCTATCAAAGTAACGGCAAACGTTCAGTCTGCTGCTACCCGTGCCGGCTACAGTAGCGACAACCTGCCGCAGACCTTCTACCTGACTATCACGGGGAATGGTGATACGGATTACACCAATGTCTCAATGACGAAGGGTGAGAACAACCTCTATGCGCCTACGGACGGCAGCAAACTGCTGTGGGCTACTACCAACTACGACGGAGTGAACATTTCGGCTTATACCGCCGACATCACCCAAGGCTTCGCAGTCCAGACCACCCAAAGCTCGGAAGCCAACCTGGAAGCCAGCGACCTGCTGGGTGCAACCAAAAACGGAACCACCGACAATGGGGCAACCATCGACGGCAATGGTGGGATAAACATCGCCTTCAACCATCTGCTCGTCAAGCTGAACATCCACTTCAGCTTCAACAAGGAATACGAAGCGTTGACCATGGACAAGATATCCGCCATCAGCCTCAATGGCGTGCATACACAAGGCACATACAGCGAAGGTGTCCTCACCACTGCGGCGGCTACGGGCGACATCAAACCCTTTACCGCAATGGATGCCACCGCCAAGACGATGACGGCAGAGAGCATCTTCTTCCCAACGCTGGACGGAGACAGCAACCCCACGCTGACCTTCACGCTGACGGAATCGGAGAACGTGACGAGAAATTACTCTTCTACCGTCACATTGCCCGCCGCAGGACTTCAGGCAGGCTACGCATACAGCCTGAATGTAAAGATTGGAGCTACCGAGGTGGAACTGTCGTCCATCCAGACCATCGGACTCACGGGATGGGGAACTCCGGATGGTGACTATGACCAGAATATTCAACAGTAACCTTTTTCAGACAAAAGCAAGATGAAGACAAGACATACAATTTTATCGGTTGCGGCAGCCGCATTGGTTCTGACTGCATGCAGCAATGAGGATGAACTCAGTTTGCAACAGGGCGATGAGGTGGTACGAATAGCCTCGGCATCCGTGGTCAACTCTGCCCAGACGCGCGTGAACAGCGACGGCGCCGGCGATACGTTTGAGAGCGGAGACAGCTTCTGCCTTATCAATAAAAGTCGCCCCAGCCAAAATAAAGGTACCTATGCCACCACAGATGGCACTAACTGGACACAAAGCGGAGGATTGGTGCTGTGGGCAAGCGGCACAAACGAGTTCTCTGCCTATATGCCTGCAACGGCTGCCATTGAGCCGTTCTTGATTCCCGAAGACCAGAGCACGATAGAGAAGCTCAAGTCAGCTGACTATATGACCGCAACAGCCTCTGTGGAGAAAGGTGGAGACGTCAATTTGCAATTTGCCCACCAGTTGACGAAAGTGACATTGAACATCAGCTATACGAATCAATATACAGGCAATGAAGTGGTAAGCGCACTGAAAATAGTTAAAATTCCCAATAGTACACCAAACAGTAATATCATCAAGCAAGCAGGCGAAGGTTATGTCCCATACCCCTTTGTTGCTGACAAGAAATTGAGTGAAGTAGCCCAACAGAGCTACACGGCCATAGTGATTCCCGGTAGTTATTATGATACGGGTACATACTCGTATTTTTTGACAATGACAATCGGTGGTACTGAAGTGAAATTGAAGGCAAACGGTTTTCTTAAAACTAACCGGGCACTTCAAGCCGGCAAAGCCTATACGTTCAACGTGCAGGTGGGAGAAAACCAGGCAACTATTTCCCAGGCAAGTGTAAAAGCATGGTCGGGGACCGACCCGCTTGATGAGGTGGAGCCTGAAAATCCCTATACGACAGTGACGCTCGTCCCCCGAGCAGACAGCGAGAATGGGCGCTTTTTTACTACTTGGAACACCAACGACGAGGTCTTCACTACGGCTTTGACAGCCGATTACGTAAAAGTAACAGGAACCATGCCGTGTGCCCTCTGGGAGGATGGTTGGTATGACCTTTATATGCTCTTTATGGGCTCTCAAAAGCTTAAGACACTGGATTTGTCGGCCACGACAGCCACAGCTATGTCAACATACTCATTATTTCAATCTCCATCCGTAGAAACCATCATCATGCCCGCTACATTGACCAACATTCCTGAACAAAATTTTGCCCAGTGTACAAACCTTCAAGTAGTGGACTTAAGTTTGTGTACAAATGTTCCTGATGTTAATACTAATGCAGCTTTTATAGATAATGGCGAGAATCGCCAGGTTACAGTCTATGTAGCTTCGGGAATGAGAAATACTTTTTTAAATTATTGTCCAGAGGGTAGTCCGATTCCTACTTATCCTTGGCAGACTCTTGAAAACGAAAGCCGGATAAAAATCATAGAAAAAGAATAACAGGCTGGTAATTAGAGCTTCATTCAACCAGCATGAAGTTCACTCCTATATCAGACGGGAGAGGTGTCTGAATTTGTGTAATTTAGAGTATCCATCACACCCAACCAATAGTACTATACTATGGCCCTATCCGCAGGCATATCTAAGGCGTATTCCGGGAATTTGGTGCCGTTGAGCGCCCCCAAGAATACCGTCGTCATCGCCTACGGCAAAGACAAGAGCCTGTACGCAGTCCGCCAGAGGGTCGGTTGCAAGAATGTCGGTGGACGTCACCTCCCGGTGAACGGCCCCACCATAGGACATATCATTGACGGGGCGTACGTCCCTGTTGCCAAGGAGACACCCAAGCGTCGCCCGGGACGGCCGAAAAAAACGATATAGTCTAACGAATTGGGAAATTATTATTTAAATGATATAGTGCCGATTTCTGCACTAATCCGGAGGGGTGCCTTCTTATCTGAACTTCTTGTCTTCTTCGAGCATTCCGAGATAGGAATTGTAGCGCTCGGGGCTGATCAGACCCGCGTCAACTGCGTCTTTTACGGCGCAGCCGGGTTCGTGGGTGTGGGTGCAGGGCATAAAGCGGCAATTGTCGGCATAGCGCAGCATCTCAGGAAAGTATTTTGAGATTTCCTCCTTCTCCAGTTCCACGAGTCCGAAACCTCTTATGCCCGGAGTGTCTATCAGATATCCTCCGCTACCCAGGCGGTACATTTCATAAAGGGACGTGGTGTGTTTGCCCTGGAGGTGAGCGCTGGAAATCTTGCCTATTTTGGGGTTGAGACCCGGGTCCAGTGCCTTTATCAGACTGGACTTGCCTACGCCTGATTCTCCTGAGAAAAGACTCAATTTGCCGCGGCAAAGCCCGCGCAGTTCGTCCACACCCTCTCCGCTGCGTGCGGAGCAGGGAATGACCTTGTAGCCCGCCCCTTCGTAAATTTCTATGAATGAGCGCATCTGCTCTTCAGCTGCTGATCTGTATATGTCCACCTTGTTCAAGGCAATCACGGCCGGTATGCCATAGACTTCGCAGGTCACCAGAATCCTGTCGAGGAAGGGCAACTTGATCTCGGGGAAGTAGAGGCTCACGGTAATGACTGCCTGGTCCAGGTTGGCAGCGATTACATGCGACTGCTTGGAGAGATTGGTGGACTTTCTGACAAGATGGTTCTTGCGGGGCAGGATTTCGGTAATCAGTGCAGGGTTCTGCTCATCGGCTTCGTCAGGAGCTTCGAAGATCACCCTGTCTCCCACGGCAACAGGATTGGTGGACGCGCTCCGCTCCAGGCGCACCTTTCCTCTGAGGACTGCCGGGAACGGATCCCATTCCGGGAGACGGCTCAGCAGGAAGTGGCTGCCCGCATTCTTGATTACTGTTGCCTCTCCCTGCCTCATCTGGCCCTACCTACGAGTTTTTCCGCAAAATTGCGGAGCATTTCTATGTTCTCAGGCTTCAGCCCTATGTTGGATACAGCCTCCAGAGCCTTCCAGGTGAAACCGGCAATCTCTATCTTTGCGTCGCTGTCCACGGCGCAGTCGCTGTAGTATTTCTTGACCTTTCCGATCTTTGCCTCACGGCTGTCACTGTCGTCTGCAAGCTCGCCGAAAGCCTTCAGGAAGCCCTCCCTGTCATCGGTCTTCTCGAGAGTGCGGACAGTCAGCCAGCTCTTCTTTCCGTTGACTATGTCTCCTCCTATCGGCTTGCCGAAGACTTTTTCGTCTCCGAAGGCATCCAGATAGTCGTCAGCAACCTGGAAAGCCATTCCGAGTTCGTAGCCGTAGTTGTATAAGGCCTTGCAGACCTCTTCAGAAGCTCCGCCTATAATGGCGCCCATTTCGGCTGAGCAGGCAAGCAGAACAGCTGTCTTCAGGCCTATCATCTTCCTGTAGTCTTCCATCGGAACTTCGCTCTCCGATTCGAAGTCCATATCGTACTGCTGGCCGTCGCAGACCTGGGCGGCGGTGGTGGAAAACAGTGACATCACCCTGCCGAGCACCTCGTGAGGAGCCTTGGAGATGCGCCTGTATGCGTCTATGAGCATTACGTCTCCGGAAAGGATGGCCGTGTCCTCATTCCACTTCTTCCATACCGTAGGCATACCGCGGCGAAGAGGGGAGTGGTCCATTATGTCGTCATGCATGAGGGTGAAGGAATGGAATACCTCCAGAGCCGTGGCAGGGGAGATTATGCCTTCGTCGAACTCGTCGCGGAAAAATGAGTACGTGGTCAGACAGAGGCTGGGGCGTACCCTCTTGCCTCCGATTTCAATCATGTATCTGAGCGGGTCGTAAAGTCCTTTCGGCTCCCTGGTGAACTCGATGTCCTTGAACATCATCTTCACCTGCTCGCAAATCTGCTTCTCGCTTATCATAGTGCTATCGATCAATTGTCCTTTTCTTTCCAGATGTAGATTTTGTCTCCGCGGCGCAACCTTCTGTCAGGGCATATCGACGGGTCCACGGCCACCGAGCACCTCACGCCCTTCCCTGCCGTCCGGGCGGGTTTCAGATTGACCCTCATATCCTCCACGGTGAACTCAACCACGCCTGTGGTGGCTCCAATCGCCATTGCCCTGTCTCCTATGTTCAAAGGGCAGGATTCCACGGAAATCTCAACTACCCCTATGCGGTCGAACCAGTTGCTCACCTTGCCGCAGTAAACCTTTTTCAGTGTGGCCTGGGAACCGTACACCTCGCTCCACTGCCCGAGATATGCACCCTGGTAGTAGCCGTCCCAGAAGCCCCGGTTGAATACTTCCGCCAACTCGCCCTTTAGGGAAGCGGCAAGCTCAGGCGTGTAGCTTCCGTCGCATACCGCGTCTGCGGCCCTGCGGTAGCAGGAGGCGCAGCGCTTGACGTACTCCGCCGACCTCGCCCGTCCCTCGATCTTGAACACCCTTACCCCGCTCTCTATTATGCGGTCCATGAAATCTATGGTGCACAGGTCTTTCGGGGACATTATGTACTTGTTGTCTATGTTCAGTTTGTTGCCGGTTTCTAGGTCGGTGACCTCATAACCCCTGCGGCATACCTGGTAGCAGGCGCCCCTGTTCGCGGATGCGCCGTAAGTGTGCAGCGAGAGGTAGCATTTGCCGCTGATGGCCATGCACAATGCGCCGTGGGCGAACATTTCTATGCGCACGAGTTGCCCCGACGGGCCGCAAATCGATTCGCGCACAATGGTGTCGTGTATGTCCTTGACCTGGTCGAGGTTCAACTCCCTTGCAAGCACGACCACATCTGCGAAGCGGGCATAGAACCTGAGCGCTTCCACGTTGGATATGGAAAGTTGGGTGGAGATGTGCACCTCCAGACCTATGCTGCGGCAGTAGCTGATTGCCGCCATATCGGATGCGATGATGGCATCCACACCGGCGCTCTTTGCATAATCCAGCGCCTCGCGCATTGCGGGGAGGTCTTCCTGGTAGAGCACTATGTTGAGGGTGAGATATGACTTCACCCCGGCTTCGCGGCATATCTTCACGACCTCCGGCAGGTCCTCAGGCGCAAAATTGTTGGCCGAATGGCTGCGCATATTCAACTGCCCCACCCCGAAATACACGGAATCGGCGCCGCCCTGGATGGCTGCGTGCAGACATTCGAAATTGCCCGCCGGGGCCATAATTTCCAATTCTTTCCTTTCCATGACGCAAAGATATGAAATTATTCAAAGAGTTCCCGCAGGACAGACAGGGAACGGATGTTTACAGGGAAGTCAAGATGGTAGGAGAGGTAGCGTATTAGCGAAGAAGCGATTTCATTGCGGCTGCGTCCGTTGAGGGGAAGCAACATGCAGCTGGCGAAGTCGGAGCGAAGCAGAGCCCCGATGTTCTGGAGCTGCTCCCCGGCGAATGGGGCGAGGTCTTCGAGGCGCGGGGAGAATCCCAGGGCGACTGCAAGTTCCAGCAGGAAGCGCAGGTGGTAGTTGCTGCAAGTGCCCGGAAGCGCATCCAGGGTCAGTGCGGCGCCCTTGCACCAGTCATAGAGCCCGTCCTCGTATGTCCCTTCACGCAATGTGCGGAAGAGCACTTCGCTCATGAACATACTCATCGCGTTCTTGAAAACATTGGTGCGGACACCGTCAAGGGAATGCAGGGAACTTACGTTCCTAATGCGCCAAAGCTCGCTGCGGCTGTTTTCCTGCACCTCGCCTTCGAGTATGTTCATGGGCTGGTAAAGGGCCATGCCCCTTCCTCCGGAAACGCTTGTGATAAAGCTCCGCCTCCCGAATTCGCGGCTCAGGGTGTGGAGCACCAGTGAACTGTCCCTGGTCTTGGTGCTGTTGAGGAGTATGAATTCAGTGCCTGTCAATACCGTCTTGTACTCAGCGGATGTCAATCAGAGGGCTCTCCAAAGCCTTTTTAAGTACTTCGTCGTAGCGAAGGCGCAGTTTTACTCCAGCTTCCTGGAAGTAGTATCGGACTACGATTTCTTCCTCGAGGAAAGGAGTGATTTCGTCCTTCTTGAGCCTCAGGAAATCTTCCTTTTCAATTTCTATGGACCTGGCCAAGCTGTCCAGCTGGCTTCCAAGGCCATCTGCAAGACCGTCCTTTTCGAGTTCCTCCTTCATCCTGTCGAAATATGCCTTGGCCGTGGACCTGTAGTCGAAGTCCCTGCCTTTCGCATACTCCACGAAGTCCTCGTACTCTTCGTCGCTGAGCCGGAACTCTTCCACCGGCGGGATGCTCTCGTGCCGGCGCACATACTCCATGGCATATTGCTCAAGTATTCCGTATGCAGCCAGAGCATAGGTGATGCGGCTGTATTCCTTGTCCTTTATGATTACGTCAGGGGTGATGCCGCCTCCGTCGCGCACAATCCTTCCGTGGGCGGTCCTGAACTCACTGGTGAGGGAATCGGGGATGTGTCCCACGCTGCCGTCCTCGTTGCGGCGGGAGTAGTCGTATGCCTGCACGCAGCGCCCGGACGGGGTGTAGTACTTGGCTGTAGTGACTTTGAGCTCGCCGCCGTAAGGCAGGCTCCGGATGCTCTGCACGAGCCCCTTGCCGTAGGTCTTGGTGCCCATAATAGTGGCCCTGTCCATATCCTGGAGAGATCCGGACACGATTTCGGAAGCCGAAGCCGAGCCTGAGTCCACGAGCACTATCAGCGGCATCCTTGTGTCCACCGGCTCTTTTCTGGTGTGCAGGGAATAGCTGGAAGAAGGCTCGCGTCCCTTGGAACTTACGACCAGCGAACCCTTCGGAACGAAGATTGACACTATCTCGGCCGCTTCCTCCATAAGGCCGCCTCCGTTGCCGCGCAGGTCCAGCACCAGCTTCTGCATACCCTGCTTTTTCAGCTTGAGCACGGCTTTCCTGACGTCATCGCCTATGCCTTCGGTGAATCCGGTCTGCAGAATGTACCCGGTGGTGGAGTCGAGCATGCCGGCATACGCAAGGTCCGGGATGCGTATGCGCTCGCGGGTCACTTCGATGTCCACGATTTCCCCGCTGTAAACCTTCTTGACCTTGAATACCACCCTGCTTCCCGGCTCTCCCTTCATCCGGTCACTGCATTCCTGGGAGTTCAGCCCGTGCACGCTCTTGCCGTCGATTGCGAGGATTTCGTCGCCGCAATGCAGTCCGAACTTCTCTGCCGGGGAGTTCTTGTAGGGCTCGTTGATGATTACGTTTCCTTGCAGCTCAGGTTTGTAGATTACTGCGCCTATGCCGCCGTAACTCTTGTTTATCATCATCTGAAGGTCCTCGTGCTCCTCTTCCGGAATATAGACCGTATATGGGTCAAGCCCTGCGAGCATGGCATCCACCCCAAGGCGTTCTATCTTGTCTAGCGGAAGGCTGTCCACGTATGATTTCGTCAGCTCCTTCAAAAGGGCGCTGTGGATTTCAGTCCATTTCCCGAGCCTGAAGTTCTCGGATTGTGCGCTGCAGAGGCTGCACGCCAACACGCAGGCGCTTATGGCAATAATTCGGAGTTTCATATAAGATTCGTTTTATGATGCGAACAAAAGCAATGCGAGACCTGCAAGCATTATGCCCAAATCCAGAGCTTTGTCGCGAATGTTGTGCTCCCTGAAGAGCAGGGCTCCTCCCAGGAAGGTGATAATCACTGAACTGCGCCTGATCATCGAAATCACTGACAGCAATGCCCCGTCCTGCTTTACCGCGAAGAAGTAGAGGGCGTCGGCTGCGGTGATGAGCACGGCTATGACAAGCAGGGTCCAGTCGGGCTTGAAGCGCCCTATGGATTCCTTGTCGTGGAGGTATTTGACGAGCATTACGAGGGCGAGCACCGCGGTGATGTAGACATTGGCCCAACTCTGCACGAAAAGCGGTTCGAGGGTCTTGAGTATGAACTTGTCATACAGGGCGCTGGCTGAGCCGCTGATAATGGACAGACACATCCAGGCCACACCCTTGCTGCGGGTGAAACGTATGCCTTCCTTGCGGCTGGAACGCCCAAGAAAGTAAAGGGCTCCGATTACCAGAACCACTCCCAGCCACTGCAGCAGGTTGAGTCTCTCCCCGAAGAGTATGATGGAAAAGATGACCACGAACATAGGCCTGGAGGCCTTCATCGTGCTGGCGGTGGTGAGGGGAAGGTGCTTCAGCGCGATGAGCCCCGATATCCAGGAAGTTGACACCAGAACCGCTTTGACAATCATTTTGAGATGGTCCTGAAGCGAGCCGGCGCTCAAGAAGGGGCAGAGGAAAAGGGCGGTCAGGGCAGTGGAGCACAGAAGTATCCAGTAAACGCCGTTTTTCTTCAGCGCCTGCTTCTTCGCTATGTCATACAATCCCAGCAGAACTGCGGAACATACGGTGAGTGTGAGCCACATTGTTTTTATCGTTAAAATTCAAGGCTCAAATATACTAAATTAATCGCTATTCCATAAATTTTGTGCATCTTTGCCGGATGATGGAGAATGAAGAATTCATACAAATCAGGGGAGCCCACGCGCACAACCTCAAGAATGTGGACGTGGATATCCCCAGAGGCAAACTGACAGTGATTACCGGTCTGAGCGGAAGCGGCAAGTCCTCACTTGCCTTCGATACCGTGTTCGCTGAAGGGCAGCGTCGCTATATGAACACCCTTTCTCCTTACGCCAAGTATTTTATGGGCGTAATGGAAAAGCCTGAGGTCGAGAGTATCAACGGGCTGAGTCCGGTCATAGCCATAGAGCAGAAGACCACGGGAAACAACCCCCGCTCCACGGTAGGCACCATCACGGAAATTTCGGACTTCCTCCGTCTGCTGTTCGCCAGGGTGTCCACTGCCTATTCCCCGGTGACGGGTAGGGAGATGGTGCGTTATACCGACGAACAGATTGTGGACCTCATCACGGAAAGATACAAAGGCAAGCGCTGTCTGCTGCTTGCGCCTCTTGTCAGAGGCAGGAAAGGCTCATACAAGGAGCTGTTCGAGCAGTTGAGAAAGAAGGGATACACGCAGGTCCGCGTGGATTCGGAAGTCCGGGAATTGGGGGAAATCGACTCCCTGGACAGGTATAAGGCACATTTCGTTGAGCTTGTAGTGGACAGGCTCAAACCTTCCGAATCCGACACTATGCGGACGCGGAGCTCCGTTGCCGCGGCCTTGTCCCTGGGAAAGGGTTCGGTGGCGGTGTACGACGTGGGCGAGAACACCATAAGCCATTTTTCCAAGCACCTGGTCGATGAGGAAAGCGGACTCTCGCTCCGTGAGCCGGCGCCCCACTCCTTCTCGTTCAACTCCCCGGAAGGCTACTGCCCTCATTGCAAGGGCCTCGGCACTGTCCCGGACATCAATATGCAGAGCATAATCCCTGACCGGAGCAAGTCGGTCGCGGATGGAGCCATAGTGCCTCTGGGAAAGGTGAGGAACAACCGCAAGTTCGAAATCGTGCGTGCGATTTCCCGCAAGCTCGGCTTTTCCATATATGATCCGGTCGATGAGATGCCGGATGAGGCGGTGAGCCTTCTGGTGTTCGGCTCCGATGATCTTTTCCGCATAGGGGACGGTCTGCAGGCTGAAATGGTGTCCTGGCCGGGAGTTGTGGAGGACATTGAAGACAGGGTGGTGTGCCCTGTCTGCGGCGGCACGAGGCTCAACCCCGAGACCGCCTGCTTCCGCATAGACGGAAAGACAATCTCGGACGTCGGAAGCATGGAAATATCCGAACTGAGCGCCTGGATATCATCGCTTTACGGAAAGTTTGACGCGCGTCGCAACGCGATAGCTTCGGACATACTCAAGGAACTCGAAGAACGGGTGCGCTTCCTTCTGGATGTGGGTCTGGACTACCTCACCCTTGACCGGCCGGCGTCCTCCCTCTCAGGCGGTGAAGGCCAGCGCATACGTCTGGCGACGCAAATCGGCTCCAAGCTCGTGAACGTGATCTACATCCTGGACGAACCGAGCATAGGCCTGCATCCCCGCGACAACCGCAAGCTCATCGCTTCCCTGCGCAAATTGCGGGACGAGGGCAACACGGTGCTGGTGGTGGAGCACGACGAGGAGACCATGCGTGCCGCGGACTGGCTGGTGGAGGTAGGACCGGGAGCGGGGGAGAACGGCGGCCGAATATGCTACAGCGGGCCGGAATTGCATTTCGAGAACCCCAACCTCACCCCCGGCACGCGACGCAGCGGCAACGGCAAGTTCCTCACGCTCAGGGGAGCCAGCGGCAACAACCTCAAAAACGTGGATGTCAGCTTCCCTCTCGGCTGCCTGATATGCATAAGCGGAGTCAGCGGCTCGGGCAAGTCCACCCTGATCAACAGGACCCTGATGCCGGTGCTGAAGTCACATTTTTACAATTACAAGTCCGGACCTCTGCCGTACGCGGCCGTCGAAGGACTGGAAAACATAGACAAGGTCATAGAGATAGACCAGAGCCCCATCGGGCGCACGCCGCGCTCCAACCCGGCCACTTACACGGGCGTGTTCAACGATATTCGCGCCTTGTTCGAGGACACCACCGACGCGAAGGTGCGGGGGTTCAAGGCCGGCCGCTTTTCCTTCAATGTATCAGGCGGCCGCTGCGAGGACTGCAAGGGCGCGGGAATCAAGGTGATCGAGATGAACTTCCTGCCTTCGGTGAACGTGGTGTGCGAGAGTTGCGGAGGCCACAGGTACAAGGAGGATACCCTTGCCGTGAGGTACAAGGGGAAGAACATTTGCGAGGTGCTGGACATGTCCATAGAAGAAGCATACGACTTCTTCAGGACCAACCCTGCAATCGCGCCGAAGCTCAAGGCGCTGCTGGATGTGGGCCTGGGCTACGTCAGGCTCGGGCAGTCGGCGGTAACCTTGTCCGGCGGCGAGTGCCAGAGAATGAAACTGGCTTCCGAACTTGCGCGCAAATCCACTGGCAACACCCTCTACCTTCTGGACGAACCGACCACCGGTCTCCACGCGAAGGATGTGAAGGTGCTGATGGATGTGCTTGAAAAGCTTGTGGATCAAGGAAATACGGTAATCGTGATAGAACACAATCCGGATGTCCTAAAGATGGCTGATTATCTGGTGGATATGGGTCCGGGCGGCGGATTCGCCGGTGGCAGGGTTATTGCAACGGGTACGCCGGAAGATGTGTCCCGGAACCCGGATTCGGTGACAGGAATTTATTTGAAAGAACTACTTTGATATGAATAAAATTTTAGCGGCAAAACGCGAATATTCCGAGTGGTGCAGGGCAGTAGGCATCACCAATCTCAGCGACCTGGCGAAAATCATTGAAGCCGGAGAAGCAATAAGCCTGATCAATCTCTGCGAGGCGAGACAGGAAAGAAAGTATGCCGAGGCGGCGGACCAGATTTTCTGGAACCGCAGGAAATGCCGCATCGTGATGATGTCCGGCCCTTCTTCCAGCGGCAAGACCAGCTCGTCCCTGCGCATAGCCCAGCAGGCCCGTGTCCTTGGTCTGAATCCCAAGGTCATAGAACTTGACAATTATTTCGTGGACAGGGACAGGACTCCGCGCGACGCCCAGGGCAATTATGACTTCGAGGCACTTGAGGCTATGGATGTGGCTTTCCTGAACGAACAGCTCAGCGCCCTGTTGAAAGGGGAGGAGGTGGAGATTCCCAAGTTCGACTTCAAGGAAGGCTGCCGCAAGTTCGTGGGCAACAGGATGAAGATGGAGGCCAATGACATACTCTTTATGGAGGGGATTCACGCCCTGAACCCGGCCCTCACCCCGGCCATCCCGCAGAACAGCATATTCCGCATCTATATCTCGGCCCTTTCAGCCTTGCCGGGAGGGGAGAAGTCCCACAATTCCACCACCGACAAGCGTCTGCTGCGCCGTATCGTGAGGGACAACCGCACCCGTGGCATCTCTCCGGAGGAAAACATACTCCGCTGGCCTTCGGTGCGTCGCGGGGAGAACAAATACATCTTCCCGTTCGAGGAGAATGCCGACGTGGTGTTCAATTCCTCCACGCTTTACGATCTTCCGCTCCTGAAATATTATGCCGAGCCTTTGCTCTGCGGCATAAGCGAGTCTTCTCCTGCTTACGCCAAGGCACAGAAGTTGCTCCAGTTCCTTGAGAATGTCGTGTGCCTTAAGCCTGCCGAGATTGCCGCCATTCCTCCAACATCCATAATGAGGGAGTTCATAGGCGGACAGACTTTGTGACATACTGTTTAACAATACCAATTTTATCATGGATAAGGGAAAATTTTTCAGCGGACTGGCCATTATGGTGGGTCTGATTGTGTTGGGAGCGATGATGCCCCTGGCAGTCAAGCAGTTCCGTTCCTTTGACAGAACTGTGAACGTAAAAGGCCTTTGCGAAAGGGAAGTGAAGGCCGACAAGGCCATCTGGCCGATAGTATATAAAGTGATGTCAAACGACATCCAGACTGTCAACGATAACATAGCGAGGAACAACTCCCTGATAGTCGGGTTCTTGAAGGAAGGCGGCCTGGATGCTTCCGAAATCACCGTGTCGGTGCCTAAGATATCCGACAAGTACGCCACTGAATATGGCAGCAACGACAGGGCGTACCGCTATATTGCCACCAACGTGATCACGGTATGCACGGAAAACGTGGATGCGGTGCTCGAGTTGCGTGCACGTCAGTCGGAACTCATACGCAACGGTATCATCATAGAGGTCGAGAGCTGGGAGAATCCTCTCGAATTCCGTTTCGAGGGTCTCAACTCCCTCAAGCCGGAGATGGTGGAGGAAGCTACCAAAAACGCCCGCGAAGTGGCTCAGAAATTTGCTTTCGACTCCGGCAGCCGTCTGGGGAAAATCAAGAACGCAAGTCAGGGCACTTTCTCCATCGAGAACCGCGACAGCAACACTCCTCACATCAAGAAGGTGCGCGTGGTGACTTCCGTTACATATTATCTGAAGAATTAGCCGGGAATGAAACTGCTTTTTGCAACGGCCAACAAGGGGAAACTGCGTGAGGCTGGGGAGATACTCGGGCCTGAATGCACCGTCGTTTCACCGGCCTCGCTCGGTATGGATGCCGATGTAGAGGAAAACGGCTCCACCCTGGAGGAAAACTCAAGGATAAAGGCGGAAGCCATAAATGCAGCATCCGGAATGGATTGCTTCGCTGATGACACCGGCCTCGAGGTAGAAGCTCTGGGCGGCGCTCCCGGCGTGCTCTCTGCCCGCTACGCCGCCTCTTTCCCGGGTGGATGCGCCTCCCACGACAGCGAGGCCAATATGGCCAGGCTCCTGGAAGAACTGGATAAGCTCGGACCCGGCGCTTCGCGTCGCGCGCGTTTCCGCACGGTGGTGACTCTGGTGCTTGGAACTGAGAGCTATGTTTTTGAAGGGCAGGTGGATGGATATATAGCCAGGGAGCGTAGCGGAAGCGGAGGTTTCGGTTACGATCCCATCTTCGTCCCGGACGGTTTCGGGGGACGGACTATGGCGGATATCTCAGAGGAAGAGAAAAATTCAATTTCTCACAGGGGACGTGCCCTGCGCGCCATGGCGGCTTTCATCCGCTCCCGGAATAACGATGACTAATTAATCACTACCGGCTTCAGATCCGGGTCAAACTCTTCCTCGGGCTCGTTGAAAGGTTCGAGGAAGGGGTTTGTGTTTCTTTCCTGGCCTATGGTGCTTTCTGGGCCGTGTCCGGGACAGAGTACAATCTCCGGATCCAGGAAGATGAGTTTCTCCATAATGGACCTGATAAGGTCATCGTACTCCCCGCCGAAGAGGTCGCTGCGTCCTATGGTCCCGGCGAACAGGGTGTCGCCGCTGAAGAGCATCTTCCCCTCTTCCAGGAGGTAGCAGCATCCTCCCGGACTGTGGCCAGGGGTGGTGATGACTTTGAATTCCAGGCCTGCGGCGCGTATGATTTCCCCATCCTCCACTGCCGTTGTGCTGAAGTCCGTTTCCGGACACGGTAAACCATACTGGCGCGTCATCGCCGGCGCGTGTTCGAGGGTGGGACGGTCGGCCGCGTTCATATACACCGGTACACCGTACTTTTTCTGGAGCAATGATGCCCCGCAGATGTGATCGGGGTGCGCGTGGGTGAGAAGCACTGCAGCCGGGGTGAGGCCCAGCGCTTCGATGTGGCTGAAAAAGTCCCCGCTCTCGGCGCTGTCGCTGAAGCCCGGGTCCACAACCGCGCATTGCCCTCCTTCCGCATATACCACATAGGTGTTTTCCTGGAAAGGATTGTATGTGAAACTTGCCTTCTTTACCATAAGTGCTGATGATTTTTTCGCCAAATTTACAAAACTATTATTAATTTTGTAAGAATGTATTAATTCAACTGCCAAGTTATGCACATAGGAATAGCAGGAAATATAGGTTGCGGAAAAACGACTCTTACCCGTATGCTCGCAGAGCACTACGGCTGGACTCCCAAGTACGAGTCCGTGACCTACAATCCATATCTGGAAGATTACTACAAGGATATACCGAGGTGGTCATACAATCTTGAAACCTACTTCCTCGCCCAGCGATTCAAGGACGTGCTTGAGATAGCCAAGTCGGAAGAGGTGATCATCCAGGACAGGACCATACTCGAAGGCGTGTACATTTTTGTGGCTAACAACCTCGAAATGGGCAACCTGAGTCGGAGGGACTACGATACTTATATGCAGCTTTTCAGTCTGATGATGTCAATGGTCAGACCGCCTGACCTTCTGATTTATCTCAAGTCTTCGGTGCCTCATCTTGTCTCCCAGATTCAGAAGAGAGGCCGTGATTATGAGCAGAGTATGAGTCTCGACTATCTTGGCGGCCTCAATGAGAGATACGAGAAGTGGATAGGCTCCTACGAAGGCAATCTGCTCGTCATAGATGCCGACAATCTGGACTTTGAGAACAGGCCGGAAGATTTCGAAACGATTACCGACAAGATAGACGCCCAACTCTACGGATTGTTTAAATAAATTGCTAACTTTGCGAAATATAACAACATAGATTATGCATATCGCGATTGCAGGTAATATAGGTAGCGGCAAGACCACGCTCACAAAGATGCTGGTTTCCCACTACGGGTGGATTCCGAAATACGAATCCGTTGATTTTAACCCATATCTTGCTGATTTCTATGAAGATATGGAAAGATGGTCGTTCAATCTCCAGATTTATTTCCTGAACAAGCGTTTCAAGGATGTAGTGGATATTTCCAAGACTGACGACATCATAGTCCAGGACAGGACAATCTTCGAGGATGCAAGGATTTTCGCCCCCAATCTGCACGATATGGGATTGATGAGCACAAGGGACTTCGAAAACTACTCGGACCTCTTTGACCTCATGATTTCCCTTGTGGGCAATCCTGACCTTCTGATTTATCTCCGTTCCTCAATTCCGAATCTCATCGCGCAGATTCAGAAGAGGGGGCGTGACTACGAGAAGAGCATACGCATCGACTATCTGACCGGTCTCAACGAGAAGTATGAGAAGTGGATAAGCGAATACAAGGGCAATCTCCTGGTCATAGATGCCGACAACGTGAAGTTCGGTGACCGTCCGGAAGATTTTGAGAAGGTTACGGACATGATTGACGCCCAGCTCTACGGACTCTTCTCCCAGCCGAAACCGCAGCTGTAGAAGAAAGTGTAACTAAATAATAAACCGATTATATGGATCAGAAAAGACCAACCATCATTGACTTTGTAGAAAAGTACACCGCCAAATACGGCGACGCAACCTTCCTCAGGGAAAAAGTGGACGGAGTTTGGACTGAAACATCCTTTAGGCAAACTCGTGAAGAAGCAGACATCCTGGCGGCAGGATTTATGGCCTTGGGTCTGCAGAAGGGAGAGAAGGTCTCCCTTATCTCCGAAGGCCGCAACCAGTGGATTTTCACTGAGTTGGGCATACTCTTCGCCGGTGCCGTGGACGTGCCTCTCTCCTTTAAACTCGAGTCGGATGTGGACCTTACCTTCCGCATCAACCATTCAGACTCAAGGTTTGTCGTCGCTTCCCAGACTCAGATAGAGAAAATCAGGAGGGTAATCGACAAGTGCCCTGCAATCGAGAAAGTGATTGTCATGGACCCTATCGAGCTCAAGGAAGGAGAAATGTACCTGAGTGAAATCAGGGAGATGGGTGTGGAATATCTCAAGGACCATGCCGACGAGCTCGCAAAGAGGAAAGCTTCCGTGAAGCCGGATGATTACGCCAATATCAGTTACACCTCCGGTACTACCGCCGACCCTAAGGGAATCCTGCTCACCCACCGCAACTATACTGCCAATGTGGATCAGGCCTTGTCCGTGATTTCCATCGATGAGGGCGACGTCATGCTTATAATTCTCCCTCTCGACCACTGTTTCGCGCACGTGGCCGGTTTCTACGTGATGATGAAGTGCGGCGGAAGCATTGCCACCGTGCCTTGCGGAAAGAGCACCGTATCCCTGCTCAAGAACATCCCGAGCACCATCAACGAGGTCCGTCCTCACGTGCTCCTTTCGGTGCCTACCCTCTCCAGAAATTTCAAGAAGAGCTTCGACAGTGCCATCAAGAAGAAGGGTGCCTTCGTGGAGAAGCTCTACGAGTTCGGCCTCAAGAACGCCGAGACATACAACAGGGAATACTACAACGCCGGCAAGCCTTGCTGGAAGATGTGGTGGCGCAAGCCTGTCAATGCCCTCATCGACAAGCTCGTGTTCTCCAAGATTCGCGCCGGTTTCGGCGGAAGACTCAAGTTCTTCGTGGGCGGAGGTGCCCTGCTCGACATCGAGCTCCAGAGGTATTTCTGCGCCATCGGAATGCCTGTATTCCAGGGCTACGGCCTTTCTGAGGCGACACCTGTGATTTGCGCCAACTCCACCGGACACGCGCGCTTCGGCTCTTCGGGCCGCACCGTGATGCCTATGGACATCAAGATATGCGACGAGGAGGGCAATGAGCTTCCTGACGGCGAGACCGGAGAAATCGTAATCCGCGGCGAGAACGTGATGGCGGGATACTGGAAGAATCCTGAGGCTACCGCAAAGACCATAGTGGACGGCTGGCTGCATACGGGAGACCGTGGCTATCTCTGCAAGGAAGACCGCCGCTACCTCTATGTTACCGGACGTTTCAAGAGTCTGCTCATTGCTGCCGACGGAGAGAAATATTCTCCGGAAGGATATGAGGACAGCCTGGCTGACGGCTCCAAGTTTATCGAAACTTCAATGCTCTACAACAATCAGAGCCCATATACCGTAGTTCTCGTCATCCCTAACAAGACTGCGCTTGCCGAAGAGGTGAAGAAATCGGGCCTCGACCCAGAGAGCCTCGAAGGAAAGAAGGCCCAGCTTGCAATCATCAAATCGGAAGTGGATGCCTACCGCAGCGGCGGCAAGAAGGCAGGAATGTTCCCTGAGCGCTGGCTCCCTGCGTCCATCATTGTGGGCGACACTCCTTTCACCGAGCAGAACGGTATGCTCAACACCACGATGAAGATGGTGCGCGGCAAGGTGGAGAAATTCTACGCCGACCGCATCGAGTATGCGATGACCGCCGAAGGCAAGGATGTCATGAACGAGAAGAACATCAACTCACTGTAATCAACATTTAAAACAATAAACAATTAAAAATGAAAAAGAACAGCAACATGGTAGCCATTGTGACAATGTGCTTCATCTTCGCGATGATTTCATTCGTCACCAATATGGCTGCTCCTTTCGGAAACATCTGGCGCGGCCATTATGAGTGGGCCGGAATGATGGGTAACATGATGAACTTTGCCGCATATCTCTTTATGGGAATTCCTGCCGGCAAGATGCTCATCAAGGTCGGATACAAGAACACGACCCTCATAGCAATCGCTACCGGATTCATCGGAATCGTCATCCAGTGGATCTCCAGCTTTGCCTTCCTGCAGGGCTCTGCCATCTATGTTTACCTCCTCGGCGCATTCGTATGCGGATTCAGCGTATGTATGCTCAACACCGTTGTGAACCCTATGCTCAAGATCCTGGGCGGCGGCGGAAACAAGGGTAACCAGTACATCCAGATCGGCGGTACCTTCAACTCCCTCACCGGCACTCTTACTCCTCTTCTCGTAGGTGTGCTCATCGGTACCGTGACTGACAAGACCGCTATGTCTGACGTGGCACCTCTCCTGTTCATCGCAATGGGTGTATTCGCCATCTCATTCGTCATCATCTCAGCTGTCAAGATCCCTGAGCCGGCTCAGGAGCGCAAAACCGACAAATACGAGCACAGCGCCTGGTCTTTCCGCCACCTCGTTCTCGGTGTCGTAGCCATATTCTTCTATGTAGGTATAGAAATAGGCATCCCTTCCCAGCTTAACTTCTACCTCTCCGATGCTTCTGCAAAGGGCGCCGGCCTCGCAATTGACGGTGCTGCAGTAGGTGGAGCTATCGCTGCGGTTTACTGGCTGCTTATGATGGTCGGAAGAGCATTCAGCTCAGTGATCAGCGCCAAAGTCAATACCAGAGTCCAGGTGATTACCGTTTCCTCCCTCGCCATCATCCTCGTCCTTGTGGCCATCTTCATCCCTAAGGAAGTTGTGATGACTATGCCTGGCTACAGCGTGGAGAACGGCTTCTTCCTTGCTCCGGGCATCCCTGTAAAGGCCCTCTTCCTCGTGCTCTGCGGTCTGTGCACCTCCATCCTTTGGGGCGCTATCTTCAACCTCAGCACCGAGGGACTCGGAAAATATACCGAGCAGGCTTCCGGCATCTTCATGATGATGGTTGTGGGCGGTGGCATTATGCCTCTCATCCAGGACTTTATCGCAAAGAGCGCCGGCTATATGGCCAGCTACTGGCTCATCGTCGCCATGCTTGCATATATCCTCTTCTATGCTCTCAAGGGATGCAAGAACGTCAATACCGATATACCTGTATAATTGATCAACAGTAAAACAAATGGAAAACAATATTGAAAAGCAGTTCGTGGTCGGCGTAGATATAGGCGGCCAGACTTCGAAGATAGGAGTAGTAAACACCAGAGGTGAGGTCCTCGCCCAGCTCGTAATCAGGTCCGACATTTACGGCTCAGATGCCGATGCGTTCATCCTTGCCCTTTCAAATGCCATAAAGACCTGCATCAATGAAGCAGGCGTTGAGGGTCAGGTAAGGGGTATAGGTGTCGGAGCTCCGAACGGAAACTATTATACCGGATGCGTGGCATTCGCACCGAACCTTGCGTGGGCGGCCGGCCAGTCAGTGGAACTCGCTGCCAAACTTTCAGCCCAGATGGGCGGAATTCCTGTCTCTTTGACAAATGATGCCAACGCTGCAGCAGTGGGCGAGATGACCTATGGCGCAGCCAGGGGCCTCAAGGACTTCATTATGATCACCCTTGGTACCGGCGTGGGAAGTGGCATAGTTATTGACGGCAAGGTGGTGTACGGACACGACGGATTCGCCGGAGAGCTCGGACACGTTTGCGTTGTGCGCAATGGCGGACGCCTCTGCGGCTGCGGAAAGACAGGATGTCTGGAGACTTACTGCTCTGCCACCGGAGTTGCACGCACCGCTCGCGAGTGGCTTGACGCTACTGATGAGCCATCCCTGCTCCGCGACGTGGAGGAGATTTCCTCAAAGAGCGTGTACGATGCTGCAAAGGCTGGGGATGCGCTTGCAAAGCGTATCTTCGAGTACACCGGAAAGCTGCTCGGCCGTTCATTCGCTGACTTCATCGCTTTCAGCGCTCCTGAGGCAATAGTTCTCTTCGGAGGTCTTGCAAGGGCCAAGGAGTACCTCTATGAGCCTATGCTTAATGCGATGAATGACAATGTGCTTCCTATTTGGAAGGGCAAGGTGAAACTGATTTTCTCCCAGCTCAAGGAGTCCGATGCCGCAATACTCGGTGCATCCGCTCTGGCCTGGGAACTGTAGAAACTATCATTAATTATTGTTTATAGATGAAAAAATTTTATTTGATTGCAGCCCTTATGATGGGACTGACCGCAGTAGCCTGCAACAGCCAGACTGCCGCAGAGGGGGACGCTCAGGGCGCCGAGAAGGTAATGACAGCCAAGGATTATCTTCCTTCCAAGGCTGAGGTTGACTCTGTCAGCTACCTTATGGGCATCAACTTCGGAGGCTTCCTCAAATCATACAACTTCGGTGAGTTGAACTACAGCGAGGTTGTGAAAGGTATCAAGGATTTTATGAAGGCTGAAGGTGATCCGCGTTCCGCAGAATTCCTGAAGCAGTTCAAGGTAGACCCTAACTCGATGAACAATGCCTTCAATACTTTTACTGAGAAGAGGAACAACTATACCGCCCTCGAAAGCAAGGAGGAATCAGAGAAATTCCTTGCTGCAAATGCCAAGAAGGCAGGCGTTACCGTAGCTGAATCCGGTCTCCAGTATGAGATTATCGAGAAGGGCAATGAAGTGGTTCCAGCCATGTCTGATACCCTTTGGGTAAGGTATAAGGGAACACTCGTGGACGGAACCGTCTTCGATGAGGTTCCTGCTGATTCAGAGCCTGTCCGCCTCTTCCTCAGTCAGGTTATCAAGGGATGGCAGGAAGGTCTCCAGCTCATTGGAGAGGGTGGCAAGATCAAGCTTTACATTCCTTCCGAGCTCGGTTATGGTGAGCGTGGCAACCAGGCCATCAAGCCTAATTCAGCTCTCGTTTTCGACATCGAACTTACGAAGGTAGGAAAAGTAGCTGAAAGCGCTGAATAACTCTTGGATGATTCTTGTAAACGGGTCCCGTAACAGGGGCCCGTTTTTATTTAACGGAAAATGCGTATATTTGCAGTGTGCAATACAACTATGAAAAAATACTTTCGCTGTTAGTAGTTGTATTTTTGTCAGCGATGTCGGCGTGTACTTCCTCAATCCATAAACCTGCCGACGGTCCTGTCCGGGTGGCTTTTGCCCTTTCGGACGAGGACACTAAGACCGTACTTGAACCTGAATCCGGCTTTTTCTCCTGGGAAACAGATGACAGAATTGCCGTGTGGGCTTATGATGCCTCCGGGAACAGCGTGCTTGAGTCCCAGCCATTTACCCTTCTGGCCCGTGGCAATTCCAACAGAAGGGCTTATTTCACTTCCGTCCTTCCCTCTGCGATGACGGAAGGGGATTACAGCTATTACCTGGCTTACCCATATCCTGAAAGCGTCTCCGGCACCACGGCGGTATTCACCTTGCCTTCCGTGCAGGACGGAAAGGCTTCTGGCGGCACAGGTATCTGCGTTTCAGATCGCGTGGCTGCAGGAGCCTTGCAGCCTTTTGATGAGACTGCCCCGGTGGATCAGACGCTGAGCTTCAATGCCGGACTCAGACATATACTCCATTACCTGCGTTTCTATGTGCCGGAGGGCTGCAATATTTTGGGAGAACCCATCAAAAGCATAGAATTTACAATGCCGCAGCCTACAGCGGGGGAGGTGCAGGTGAACGTGCTCGACCGCAGCGCCAGCCTCTCAGGCGGGGGAAACAAAATCAAACTTGATCTGGAAGAACTGCTGGCCGAAAATGAATTCGCAGCCGCGGGCATCTTCCCGCCGCAGAGTACCTATGCGGAAGGAGATTATATGAACATACGCGTGTTCTCGGAGAACGCGTACTCGGACTTGGAACCGATAAGCCTCGCCGGCCGCAATTTCCAGGCGGGGCATATTACCTCTGTGCCTATGCGCATCACAAGCATAGGGATATATAATATCTACTTCAGCTTCGTCTCCAACAATCTTGGGGAGGAAGTGCAGAAGATTACGGTCTCCCTGCCGTCTTCAATCACATCTGACGGGGTGAGCAGGAGCGAGTTCGTCTTCAGCCACGAGGACGGCTCCGCCATCTCTCCGGGAGAGACTTTCAAAATATCAACCATTGAGGCTGCAGAATTCGCTGCCCTCTCGTCCCTTTCTGCTAGCGTAAAGTACGAGAGCGAGAATGCCATAGTCAGAGAAAGCCTCAGTTTCCCGGCCTTCGGGCAGTCGGATACTTCGTGCAGTCTTAGCTTGAATTGCCCTTATCTTTTCTTTGAGGATTTCAGCACGCTTGCGGCGTTCAGCAGCAACGACGCTTATAAAACCAGCAGCGCGGGAAGCAAACCCGGAGTAAGCTTAGCCAACGGTTGGACTGCAGCGAGGGCGGGAGGCCAGGCGGGAACTGCCATCAGGCTGGCGGCAAGACGGGAAACATCTGCTGATTATGGCTCCAGATGTGATTCCCCTCAGTTGACCGGCATCAAGGAAGGACATAATGTCAGCCTGAAATTGAGCTTTGATTATTCTATGAACAGGAAGGAAGGCGGTATAGTCAAGAATGTGGGCCAGACCGTATATGTGGGCTGGACTACGGAGACCGGTGCCTTGAAGAGCGGCAGTGAAAGCGGAACCTTCCCTGCTTCATTCTATATTAATGAGACTACAGGTTCCTATACCAACATAGACAAGACATACGAGCTGGTACTCGATGATATGGACTCAAGTAAGAGACTTTCGATTAGGACCGCCCCGGAGCATAATTGGTTAGGAACCAACGGTACCTACTGGCTATACATTGACAATATAAAAGTAACAATAACAAAATGAAAAACAGGAAATTCCAACTGGCGATCGCGCTACTCTCGGCGATTGCCCTCTTGCCGGCCTGCACCAAGCAAGGTCAGGGGACAGGAACGCTCTGTCTCCAACTGAAAGCGCAAGACGATTTGATGGACGTTTCGACTAAATCTTCCGTATCGGACTACACCGCACTTCCTCAGGCGAGTGCCTTCAACTTTTCCGTTGTGGACTCCAATGACGACACCACGCCCGCCGTTGCCGGTGAGCCTCTGACCCTGCGTCTTGGAAACTATACCGCAAAGGCGCTTTATGGTTCCTGCCTGGAGGAAGGCTTCGACAAGCCTTGTTTCGAAGGTTCGGAGGCTTTTGCCATCACGGATGCGAATCCTAAAACCGTCACCGTCACGGTGAAGCTCGCAAACTGCCTCGTGAAGATTGCGACCACGGATGCGTTCAGAAACTACTACAGCGACTATAGTTTTACCCTCACCACCCAGGCCGGCACATCCATCCCTTTTGTCAAGGGAGAGACCAGGGCCGCTTTTGTCGATGCTACCGGATTTTCCCTCTCCGGCACCCTGACCAATCAGGCGGGCAAGGAGCAGAGCCTCGTGAACGTGGAATTCAAGAATCTCAATTCCGCCAGCTGCTACACGTTAAAGATCGATGCCCCGAATATCGGCTCCGGGACAATAAGCATCAGCTTTGACGATAGCGTCACTGACGTGGAATTAGGCCAGGTGGATATAAACGAATAGAATTATGAAGACTATAAGAATATTCAGCATCGCGCTTGCGGCGCTCTGCCTTGTATCCTGCGTGGATGACAAGTTCGAATACAACAAAGGCGAAGAGCTCAAGGGTACCCTGTCATTGAGCAGTCTCGACATAGAGTATTCCGAGGAAATGATTACTACCAAGGCCGATCCGGCTGACAACAGCTATATGATCTACATATATGATTCTGCCGACGCAAAGGTCTGGGAAGGGAGCTACGGCTCCGTCAAGGGCAATGGAGACAAGATTGCACTGCTTGCCGGAGAGTATGTTATGAATGTGCGCTCAAGCGCCTCCGAGGTTCCGGATGCCAAATTCTCAACTCCTGTCTATGGGGCATCGCTTCCTTTCACCATAACTGCCGGTGAGACGACTGCGCTTGGCACCGTCACCTGCACACTGCTCCAGTGTGCGGTTACTGTGGGGTATAACGATGACTTCCTTGCTATGGTTACAGGAGATGGCAACGCTTCTGTCGAGGTGTCTGCCGGCGCGCCACTGGACTACAAATTGACTTACAACAATGGAAAGCCGAATTATGACCGCAACGTGGGCTACTTTGCCGTAAGGTCGGATGAGAGCACCATGACCGTCACTTTCAAGGGAAGCATCGAGAACAAGACCCAGAAAATGACCACAACGGTCACCGGAGTCAAGGCGCGTTCGATGCACGTAATCACCTTTATGAAGAAGGTTGACGAGAGCGGATCTGCCACCATAGGCGTCGAGATAGACGGTCTCGTGGCCGACATAGAGCTCACTACCGAGGTTCCGGGCCAAGAGGATGGCGACGGAAATGACCCTAACGCCCCGATTGGCGACGGCGGCATCAGGCTTGAAAGCACCTGCGCTTATGATATCAGCTCTCCGGTTACCGTTCCTGCTGAAGCCGGCTCGTTCAACTTCACCATGAATGCCATAGTTCCTAACGGAGTGCTCAAGTTCACCGTGGACATTGCCTCCACCAATGAAGACTTTATGGGTTCTGTGGCTACTGTGGGCGGTTCTCACCTTGACCTCGTCAATCCGTCTGAGGCGGCGATGGGCATTTTCGACATCGTTCCTTTCCCTCACGGATCCGAGCTCAGCGGACAGACCAGCATCGTATTCGACCTTTCGAATGCCCAGACTCCGCTGCTTGCCTTCCCGGGCACCCACACCTTCACTATGAATGTGACGGACAAGCTGGGATGCAAGAACAGCATAGACATTGTACTTGTAGTTGTTGAATAAGAGTAGGCGAGATTATGAAGAAAAGTGTTTTGATGATTGCAAGTGTGGCGGCATTCGGTATGATGTCCTGCCAGAACCAATTCGAGCAGGGCTCCGGTTCCTTGTCCCTTACCCTCACAACTGAAATGACCAAAGCCGCGATGAGCGCGGACGAACTCCTGGCAAACGCTGACGTGCGCATTTACAAGGCTGATTTCTCGGGTATGGTAAGACATTACAAATACTCCGAGATGCCTTCGGATATCTATCTCCCCGCTGATTCCTACAGAGTCGACGTACTTGCCGGAGAGGCGGCCAAGGAGAACCCGGCGACTGCTTCCTGGGAGCAGAAGAGCTACAAGGGCAGCAGCCCTTTCACCATCAGCGCCAACAGGAACACGGCTGTGTCCGTGGCTGCAAAAGTATGCAGTATCGTATCCAATATCAGTTTTGACGCTTCACTTGCCCAGCATTTCGGGGACAGCTACAGCTGCACCGTGGGACTGAGCCGCGACGATGCGTCCAGCCAGCTGGTATATGGCCCGGGCGACAGCGGAAAGGATGGGTTCTTCATCTCCTCTGACTTCGAGCCTTCGCTCTACTGGAGTTTCAGCGGCACCCTTGATGGGGAGAGCTTCACCAAAACGGGAGAGATTCCTGCCGTGGAGGGAGGAAAGAGATATAAGCTTGCCCTCACCTATGTGGAAAAGAACGGTCTTGTCACCGTTGACATAGTGGTAGATGAAAGCATCGACACCATCTACGATGACATAGTGTTCGTGCCTGTCTCCACTGGCATTTCCGCCACCGGAAAGTATGAAGTCTGGGGCAGCAGCTTCACCGCCTATGCCGATGTCGACGAGGGGGAGTACAGCCAGGAGGTGTATTTCGAATATAGACTTCAGGGAAGCGAAAACTGGACCCGCAGCGCAGCGGCGAGCCGCATTTCTGAGGGTAGCTACAGCTCTGAAATCAGCGGACTTGAGGGCGCAAGCACCTACGAATACAGATTGGTCGTCAAGAGAAACGACAACGCCCAGGAGGAAGTGATAGACGGCATTTCCACCATCACCACCGAAGCCACGCCTCAGGTCCCGAACAACAGTTTTGAGACCACTAAGACAGGTGTGGAGAGCAGCAAATATTACTCTTACTATGACCCTGATTCCGAGGATGCAAGTCTGCAGAAGAAGTGGTGGTGCAGCGGTAACGCAGGCTCCACTACGGTAAGCGCAAACCAGCAGATTTCATACCCTGACACCGGGGAAAAGATGGACGGCAATCAGTCTGCCTGTCTCGAATCCAGATACGTTGTGGTGAAATTCGCCGCAGGAAATCTCTTCTCCGGCAAGTTCGGCGCAACCATAGGCACCAGTGGAGGTACTGTATATTTCGGCCGTCCGTTCACTGCCCGTCCAAAGGCAATGAGACTGTGGGTAAAGTATTCCAGCAATCAGATCAACAGGCGTGAAAGCGGCGCACCGGATGAAGTTCAGAAAGGCGACTATGACATTGCTTCCCTCAGGGTGGCCCTCGGTACCTGGGACTACAAGAAGTACGGAGGCGATGCGGAAAGTCCTGTGCTCGTGAATACCACCGACACCAAGACCTTTGTGGACTTCACTACCGATGCTTCCACCATAGCCTTCGGAGAATATGAAATAACAGCCAATGCCGACAACAGCACCAATGTCTGGCAGCAGGTCACCATTCCTCTCGACTATCATACGACTACCAAGTATCCTACCCATATCATCATCAGCTTTGCTGCCAGCAAGTACGGAGACTACTTCACCGGCTGCGACTCCAGCAAGCTCTGGGTTGACAATGTGGAACTGATTTACTAGTATGCGAATAGCCGTAAGAATTCTGACGCTGATTGCGCTGATGACCCTCGCCCCTCGGGCGGGGGCCCAGCGTTATGACCGCGGCTACGATTTCTCGAAGAACTCGGACTATCTGAAAAAGGGGACCTGGATGATGGGAGGTACGGGCAACTATTCCATCCATCATAACGACGACTATCAGCTTCTGGTCGTGGAGGGAATCAATTCCGTAGGTTACAGGCTGAATGTCAGCCCCGCCTTCTGCTATATGCTCAAGGATAACCTCGGTCTGGGTGCGAGAGTGGAGTACCAGAGGGGTATGTTCAAACTCGATGAGGCTTCGCTGAATCTTGGCGACGCTGCGCTGGATATATCCAACTACCATATACTCAGTCAGAAGGTCATCACCAAGGCAATACTCCGCAACTATATCCCGATTGGAGATTCCAGGCGATTCGCGATGTTCAACGAGACCCAGCTCTCCCTGGGCTTCGGGCAGGGCAAGGTGCTCAATGGAAATATGGAATATCCTGTCGGTTCCTATGAGCAGAGCACCAGTTTCGGAATAAATATCTGTCCCGGGCTGATGGCCTTTGCGGACGAGCATTTTGCCGTGGAAATCAGCGTGAATATGCTCGGACTAAGCATCCTTCATCTCGACCAGACCCACAATCAGGTCTTTCACGGCAGCCGAAATACCACTTCTGTGAATTTCAGGGTCAATGTCCTGTCTGTAGGCGTAGGACTTTATTACTATCTTTAGACTATGATGAGAACAAAGACATTGACAACTGTCCTGAGCCTGCTGCTCTGCCTCGCGCAAATCCCGCTTTGCGCCCGCGAACGCCGCGAACCGCGCAAAATGGGCACTTCTATGGAGGCGGACAGCCTTGGCGACTACAGCCGCCGCCTGGAACAGCGTCTGTTCATAGGGAAAGGGGAGGTGGCTTTGGGAGCATCCTTCTCCTATCTCGACCTTTCCAGCAGCGACAGCCAGTTCTTCATGCTCCTGCAGGACTTCAACGCCTACGGCAAGA
This sequence comes from uncultured Bacteroidales bacterium, assembly GCA_945939695.1. Lineage (GTDB taxonomy): Bacteria > Bacteroidota > Bacteroidia > Bacteroidales > UBA932 > Cryptobacteroides. Next base: position 45,807 of record CAMEWE010000010.1, on the reverse strand, counting down.
CTTTCAGCGTCACCCCTATAATCTCATATGCAATTGCCGACAACAAGGCTGTGGGCTTACAGATCAAATACTCGAACTCCGATGCCGTGGTCTCAGGCGCGGACCTGAGCCTTCTGAGTGACGACCTGTCCTTGAGCCTGAGTGACTTGCAGGCGCACAACAACTCCATTGAGGCTGCCTTCTTCTACCGCTCCTGCATGGGTCTGGACGATAAGGGGCGCTTCGGGCTTTTTACCGACCTGGAACTTGCCTATTCCCACGGGAACAGCCTGTTCTCGTATGCCGGCAACGGTCTGGATTCATATACCGTCTCCGACAAAATCAAGCTGAGCATTCACCCAGGTCTGGAGGTCTTTGTGATGAACAACGTAAGCGTACATTTCTCCATAGGCATAGGAGGGGCATCCTACACCTCGACCCGTTGCGTCAAGGCGGGGGAAGTGGTAGGCCGCCGGGATGCTTCCAATGCCCGTTTCTATCTGGATATCACCGATATAGCTCTTGGTATAACCTTCCATATTTGATATGAGGCACACATCGTCATACTTTATTTCCCTGTTGCTGATACTGGCAGGATGCATCAGAAACGACATACCGTATCCTGTCGTGCCGGGGGGATTCTCATCCCTTGAAGTTGAGGGTGCGGCATCCGTGAGCATCGATTCCAAAAGGCAGGTCGTGGATATAGTGCTGGAAGAGGCGACGGACATATATAACGTAAGAATCAAGAGCGTGGCCTATACTGACCCTATGGTCAAGCCTTCCTGGGATATAGTGGGGGTGCACGACCTCTCTCAGACTCTGAAGCTTACCCTTTCAACGTATTCTGACTACAGCTGGGAGATACGCACCACCCAACCAATCGAGCGCCATTTCAGCATAAGTTCGCAGGTCGGTGAAAGTGTGATAGATGAAGCGAACCGCCGCGTGGTGGCAAAAGTGGCAGCGTCAGCTGATCTCAAGAAACTTGACATACAGTCCTTGAAGCTGGGCCCTGCGGGTATTTCGGCCTACACCCCAGAACCGTCCACCATCCACGATTTCAGCAACGTGCAAACGATATTGCTGGTGTACCGCGACGTGCGCGAGCTCTGGAATATCTACATAGAGAAGAGTACTACCACAGTTCGCTTCAGCTCGCTGAACGTATGGACCAAGGTGGCGTGGCTCGGCGCAGAGGGAGTGGCAGGACAGGAGAACGGCTTCCGCATAAGGGAAAAGGGTACCCAGGAATGGAGTGAAGTGCCTGATGTACAGCATAATGGCGGCTCCTTCAGCGCCAAGGCGGACAAGCTTAAGGCGGACACGGAATACGAAGTTGTCGCCTACAGCGGCAAGGACATCACCGAAACCCGCAGCTTCCGCACCGAAAGTGAAGTGCAGCTGCCGAACTCCGGCTTCGAGACCTGGTCAAATGCGGAGTCGGACAAATATTACTCGTTCTACGACCCTGAATCCCTGAATCCCGCTCTCCAAAGCAAGTGGTGGTGCAGCGGCAACAAGGGCTCCACTACGGTAGGCTCGTCCTACACGATCACGATGCCGTGCACTGACGACAAGGTGGAAGGTGAGAGTTCGCTGCTGATGGCTTCCGCATACGTTGTCATCAAATTCGCAGCCGGAAATATCTTCTCCGGAGAGTTCGACCGCACCATAGGCACCAGCGGAGGAGTGATCAGGCTCGGACGTCCGTTTACCCACAGGCCGCAGAAAATCACGCTCTGGCTCAAATACAAGGCGGGAATCATCACCGACAAAACTTTCGGCGGCTGTCCTGACGACGATCCTGTGAAAGTGGGAGACCGCGACAGGGGCTCGGTGTGGGTGGCCTTGGGAGACTGGGACTACCGCACTTACGGAGGTACCCCGGACTGCCCTCTCGAGTTGAATACCACGGACAAGAGCACTTTCTTCAATCCTGATGCCGAAGCCGTAATCGCCTACGGGCGCTTCGTGGCCGAGAAGGATTACGATGATTGGGTTAAGGTCGAGATTCCTCTTGAATACAGGAGCCATTCCCGCAAGCCGACGCACATTGTGATTTCAGCCGCATCCAGCATACTTGGAGATTATTTCACCGGCAGCGCCGACTCCCGTATGTGGATTGACGACATAAGGCTTGAGTATTGATTTTGAATACCATTTTTCTTACATTTGCGATTCGTTAAAATCAGTTCTTATGAAAACCCTCAGGCTAACAAATACTCTTTCCCACAGCAAGGAAGTCTTTGTCCCAATAAACCCTGGCCACGTCGGGATGTACGTCTGCGGCCCTACAGTCTATGGTGAGGCTCACCTCGGGCACGCCCGCCCTGGAGTGACCTATGACGTGCTCAGCAAGTTCCTCCGCCATCTCGGCTACAAGGTGCGCTATGTGCGCAACATTACCGATGTAGGACACCTGGAGCACGATGCCGATGAAGGGGAGGATAAAATCGCCAAGAAGGCAAGGCTTGAGCAGCTTGAACCTATGGAAGTGGTCCAGACCTATACCCTGCGCTACCACGAGGCTATGCGTATGCTCAATGTGGCGCCTCCGTCAATCGAGCCGCGTGCGTCCGGCCACATACTCGAGCAGATCGAGGCCGTGCAGAAGATACTCGATGCAGGTTACGCCTACGAGAGCAACGGCAGCATTTATTTCGACGTGGAGAAATACAACCGCGACTTCCATTACGGGGTCCTTTCCGGACGCAATCTGGAAGATACCAAGGAAGGCACCCGCAGCCTTGACGGTCAGGGCGACAAACGCGCTCCCTTCGACTTCGCTCTTTGGAAGAAGGCTGAGCCGGAGCACATTATGCGCTGGAATTCCCCTTGGGGCGAAGGTTTCCCGGGTTGGCACCTTGAGTGCTCGGTGATGGGAGAGAAATACCTCGGGCGCGAATTCGACATCCACGGAGGCGGCATGGACCTTATGTTCCCTCACCACGAGTGTGAGATAGCCCAGAACCAGGCATCTCGCGGCACCCAGGGAGTGCATTACTGGGTCCACAACAATATGATCACGATCAACGGTCAGAAGATGGGCAAGTCACTCGGCAACTTCATTACCCTGCCTGAGCTTTTTGCGGGAAGCCACCCGAAGCTCGCCCAGGCTTACAGCCCTATGACCGTGCGCTTCTTTATACTCCAGGCCCACTACCGCGGCACTCTTGACTTCTCCAACGAAGCCCTGCAGGCGGCAGAGAAGGGCCTCAAACGAGTGCTTCAGGCATCCAGGGACCTCTATGCGATGGCAGGGAAGAGTCTCCCGCACTACAAATATGGAGAAGAGAGTTTCGGTGTAGCCCCTGACAGCTGCCCTGCCGATTCGGCTGAGGTGAAGGCTGTATTTGAGGGTATATATGATGCCCTCTGCGACGATCTCAACACTCCTATGGCCCTCGCTCAGATCTCGGAGTCTGTCCGTATTGTCAACTCTGCCAAGGCCGGTCAGCTGAAGCTCAGCCCTGCCGATCTGGATACCCTCGTTCAGATATATGATGATATTGTATTCGGGGTGCTCGGACTTGTGGACGAAGAGGCTTCTGAAGGCACTTCGGGCAAGGTAATCTCCGGTCTTATGGATATGGTGCTTGAGCAGCGCGCAGCTGCGAAAGCTGCCAAGGACTGGACCACCTCAGATCATATCCGGGATGCACTGAAAGCCCTCGGCATCCAGGTTAAGGATACCAAGGGCGGTGTCGAATGGACTTTGGAGTAAGTCCCTTATTTCACGCTGATTTCAATCTTCTGCAGGTCCTTGCTTGCGGAAGATGAGCCGTACAGTATTTCGTAGCGGCCGCTCTTGACCACGAGATCGTCAGCTGTCCCGTCATAGAAGGAGAATGCGTCAGGACCCAGGGTGATTTTTACCTCTGTCTTGCCGCCTGCTGCTATGTTGACCCTCTTGAAGCCCTTCAGAGACTTTATAGGGGCCTGGGAGTCTCCTGTTCTGCGCACATATACCTGCACCACCTCATCAGCGGCAATCGAAGATTTGTTGCTTACCGGAATCCTGAGCTCCAGGGACTCTCCCTTGCCAATGGTTTTGGCGGATACGCTTGCCTTGCCATAGCGGAAGTCGGCATAGCTCAAACCATAACCGAAAGGATACAGAGGCTCTCCCTTGAAATATCTGTATGTCCTGCCGTCCATATCGTAGTTCTGGAAGTCAGGTAGCTGGGAAGTGGATTTGTAGAAGGTAATCGGAAGCTTGCCCGAAGGGGAAACCTTGCCGCTGATGACATCTGCCACTGCAGTGCCTCCTGCCTGACCGCCGTACCACCCGCAGATGAGGGCATCATAGTCGCCTTCATTCGCCTCAAGCGCAACGGCACTGCCGGAGCAGAGCACGAAAACTACAGGCTTGCCCGTGGAGTGAAGGGCCTTGAGCACGCGTCCCTGAATCTCAGGAAGTTCGATGCGCTCCTTGTCTCCGCCCCTGAATCCGTCGACCTGCACCCTCATCTCCTCGCCTTCCACAAATGGAGAAAGTCCGCCTACGAACACTATGACATCCGCATCGGAACAACGTCCTGCCAGCGCTGCCAGAGCCTCGGGACTGTAGTTCTCGGACGGGATAGGTTTTCCTGCATCAAGCTTCTTCTTGCGCAGAGCCGCCGCCTCTTCCTCGGAAAGTCCCATATACTCCTCGGTGTTCCATCCCAATATCTCGCGCGGATCCACGAATACGAATCCTTCCACAAGGTCGCAGCCCCGCTCGTAGCTCACTTCTGCCTGCGGATAAGCCTCGCGTATGCCTTCGAGCACGGTGGTGATGGATGAAGGGGTGCCGTTGTAGTTGCCCAGCATCATCTTTTCGTCGTCAGCGTTAGGTCCGACCACCGCTATCTTGCGGATTGAGGACGGCTTGAGGGGCAGGAGCTTGTCCTTGTTCTTCAGGAGCACCACTGACTCCCTTGCCACCTTAAGCGCCTGATCCCTGTGCTCCTGGCAGTCCACGTTGCTGTACGGAATGCCGCTCCAAGGTATGCGGGATGCGGGATCGAAGATGCCCAGCTCAAAGAAGCCGTTGAGTATGCGGCGTAAGGATACGTCCAGGTCGGCTTCCGTGATAAGACCTTCCTGGTATGCGTCAATGAGGGCGACGTATGAGCTGCCGCATTCGATGTCGGTGCCTTTCTTTACTGCATCGGCCGAAGCGCTTGCAGGACTGGAATGTGTGCCATGGTGGCTCTCGATATAGAAGTCGTTGATGGCTCCGCAGTCGGATACCACTATTCCGTCGTAGGCCCAGCGTCCCCTGAGAATCTCGTTGAGCAGGAAGTTGCTGGCGCAGCACGGATCTCCGGCATAGCTGTTGTATGCACCCATGAACTCGCGCACACCCGCATCTACGGCAAGGGTCTTGAACGCCGGGAGATAGGTCTCCCAAAGGTCGCGTGCGGATACGGTCACGTCGAAACTGTGCCTGTTCCACTCAGGTCCGCTGTGCACTGCAAAGTGCTTCGCGCACGCGTGGGTCTTATAGTAGTTCGGGTCATCGCCCTGGAGTCCGCGTACGGTTGCCGCTCCCATCACAGAAGTGAGGTAAGGGTCCTCGCCATAAGTCTCCTGGCCGCGTCCCCAGCGTGGGTCGCGGAAAATGTTTATGTTCGGGGTCCAGAAAGTGAGTCCGTGATATCTGCCGCGCTCGTCTTTGCGCACTGAGTCGTAGTACTTCGCCCTCGCCTCGTCGGAAATGTATGTGAAGGTCTGGAGCTGGGTTTCCGGATCGAAGGTTGCTGCCAGACCTATGGCCTGGGGATATACTGTGGCGAGTCCGGCACGGGCGACTCCGTGAAGGGCCTCGTTCCACCAGTCATAGTCGGGAATTCCAAGGCGTTCCACACCCTTGGAACTGTTCATCATAAGCCCCAGCTTCTCGTGGAGGGTGAGTCTTGAGAGCAGGTCCTCCACCCTCTGCTCGCGCGGAAGGTCGGGGTTGAGGTAAGGAATCATCTCCTGGGCACCGGAGGTCGATGCTCCTGCCAGCAGAAGAGCTGCGGCAATCGATGCTTTAATGACGTTGAATTGCATAATAGTAATGGCCTAGTGTTGTTTTCACAAATATAGTCAAAACTATGGCAGAATAGTTGTATTAATCAAAAAAGTCCTTATATTTGCAGTGTATTAGTAAAGTAATATACCAAGATGTTAATTGAAGTTAAAGAGCTCAACAAGACTTACAACAACGGACAGCCTCTCCACGTGCTCAAGGGAGTCAATCTGGGGATTGCAAAAGGGGAGTTCGTGTCCATTATGGGCGCTTCGGGATCGGGCAAGTCCACATTGCTGAACATACTGGGCATTCTGGACAATTATGATTCGGGAGAGTACTATATCGACGGGAAGCTGATCAAAGGGCTCAGCGAGAAGCAGGCGGCCGAGTACAGAAACCGTATGATAGGATTTATCTTCCAGTCATTCAATCTGATAAGTTTCAAGACTGCAGTGGAGAACGTGGAACTGCCGCTTTTCTATCAAGGTGTCAGCCGGAGCAGACGTCACAAGATGGCGATGGAATACCTCGACAGGCTCGGGCTTGCGGACTGGGCTTCGCATTATCCCAACGAGATGTCCGGAGGTCAGAAGCAGAGGGTGGCAATTGCCCGCGCCCTGATTACCGATCCGAAAATCATACTTGCCGATGAGCCTACCGGGGCACTGGACTCGAAGACCAGTGAGGAGGTGATGCAGCTGCTCACCCGTATCAACCGTGAGGATGGCGCCACGGTGATTGTGGTGACCCACGAGAGCGGAGTTGCAAACTGCACCGACCGAATTATACATATAAAGGACGGAATCATAGGAAGAATCGTAGATAACCGCGAGCACAGGTCTTCCGTGTTCGGCAGCTCTACCATAATGAAATAAAGCCAGTCGCGATGAGGGATGTCATTTACGAAATATGGGAAAGCATCAGGCGCAACAAACTCAGGACTGCGCTCACGGGCTTTGCGGTCGCCTGGGGCATCTTTATGATCATAGTGCTGCTGGGTGCCGGAAACGGGGTGATGAATGCTATGATGGAGGCAAACTCAGGCATAGACATCAATACCATGTCCCTTTACGGAGGCGTGACCACCAGCGCCTACGGAGGCTTCCGGGAAGGCCGGCAGATAGAGTTGGATATCAAAGACCTGGATGTGCTCCGCTCAGATGCTTTCAAGGATGTGATAGACGAGATATGCCCGGAAATCAATCTCTCTTCCAGTCTTGTGTACAGGGGAGAAGACCTAAGTTGCGAGCTCTGCGCCTGCACGGGGATACTTCGGCAGATGAACTGCCTTGAACTGTTGGAGGGGCGGTTCATAAACGAGAACGACCTTCAGCAGAGGAGGAAGGTGGTGGTGATAGAGCAGAAGAGCGCCGAACTGCTCTGCGGCTCGGCGGAAAAGGCGAAGTCCATACTGGGAAAGCATCTGAAGCTGGGAGACGTGAGTTTCAGGGTGATAGGAATAATCAAGTCCGACGCAAGTTCAAACTGGAACATGGCTTACGTTCCCTTTGACACGGCGGTCAGTGTGTTCTCTCGCGGCACCAAACTCGATTGCATAGAATTCCGTTTCCACGGGCTTGCGACCGAAGAGGAAAACGAAGCCTTCGAAGCAAGGCTGCGCTCCGCCATCAATCTCAGGCACAGTGCGGCTCCGGACGATGCCAGCGCCACCTGGATAGAGAACCGTTTCGTCCAGAGTATGCAGATGGACGAGGGTATGGGCATCATACGCAAAGGATTGTGGATTATCGGTATGCTGACGCTGGTCAGCGGAATAGTGGGAGTGGGCAACATTATGCTCATCACCGCCCGCGAGCGTAAACTGGAGTTCGGGATACGCAAGGCAATAGGTGCGCGGCCCTGGGACATACTCAAGCTCATGCTCAGCGAGAGTGTGGTCATTACCGCCATTTTCGGCTACGTCGGGATACTGCTCGGCTTTGTGGCCTGCGACGTTTTGGATAAGACCGTGGCCAGCCGCACCACGACGGTGCTGGGGCAGGAGTTTACGATGATGACCGACCCCGGTGTGGGGCTTGACGTGGCACTTCAGGCAACGCTGCTGCTTGTGGTAGCCGGAGCCCTGGCCGGACTCATCCCCGCATGGAAGGCAGCAAAAGTCAAACCTGTAGAAGCATTGAAAGCGGAATGAGATTGGATAGAGATACATTCAGGGAGATAGCGGATTCCTTGACCCGCAACCGTACCCGCAGTCTGCTGACCGGCTTCGGCATTTTCTGGGGCATTTTTATGCTCATCTTCCTTCTCGGGGGAGGTAACGGCATCAAGGAGATGCTTGCCCGAAACTTCGAGGGCTTCGCAAGCAACACCACGGTCCTTTATGCCGATGTCACTGGTATGCCTTACAAAGGCTTGAGGAAGGGGCGCAGCTGGGCACTTGAGGTGAAGGATGCCGAAAGACTGAAGATGATGGTTCCTGAACTTGACGTCGTGACCACGGTGGTCAGTCAGTACGGCCTTACTGCCGTCAGGGAAGACAAGTCCAAGAGCGTGACTGTCAAGGGAGTAAAGGCTGACTACGCAAAGGTGGAGGCGACCGAGATGAAGTACGGACGCTATCTCAACGATGCGGACATAGTGCAGGAAAGAAAGGTCTGCGTGATAGGCAAGAACGTTTACAACAGCCTCTTTCCGCAGGGAGGTGACCCTTGCGGCCAGAGAATCAAGGTAGGGGGAGTGGATTATATGGTCGTGGGCGTGGATACACGCAACAGCAGCATCTCTCTCAACGGCAGTTCGCAGAACAGCGTAGTCATCCCGTTCCCGCTTCTTGCAAAGCTCTACAACAGGGGAAACACTACGGATATGATATGTCTCACCGCAAAGGAGGGAGTGATCATGTCCGAACTTGAAGGCAAGATACGCAGCATAGTGGCGCGACGCCACCGCTTCAACCCTGCCGACAAGGATGCCTTGGGCATATTGTTCACCGAGGAGTTCTTTGCCGTCATCGACAACATATTCAAGGGAGTGAATTTCATGATTCTGCTTATAGGCTTGGGAACCATACTTGCCGGAGCCATAGGCGTAAGCAACATTATGATAGTTACGGTGCGCGAGCGTACCACCGAGATAGGCATCAGGAGGGCAATCGGTGCCACTCCACGCGACATACTCTCGCAGATTATGGCGGAAAGCATTGCCCTGACCGCCGTGTCCGGGACCTTCGGAATAGTGTTCACCGTCTTTATACTCGGCATAATGGAAGCGGCCAATGACGGCATAGCCTTCCAGATATCCTTCTGGACAGCCGTTTCAGCCCTGGCGCTTCTGTGCGTGCTGGGCATTCTGGCAGGTCTTGCGCCGGCATCCCGCGCAATGAACATCAAAGCTGTGGATGCAATGAGGGACGAATAATAACAAACATCAAAATGAAGAAGTTTTTCAAATATCTGGCATTCGCGCTCATAGCGCTGATTTTCATCGGGACCTTTGTGTATCTTTTCTCCAAGTCCCGTCCAAAGGAAATAATCTACAAGGAAATCCCTGTGGAAATCAAGGATATACGCAAGACCAGCGTAGTCACCGGCAGAATCGAGCCGCGCAACGAAGTCAACATCAAGCCTCAGATTAACGGCATCATCTCCGAACTTTACAAGGAAGCCGGACAGATGGTCAGGGAAGGCGAGGTCATCGCCAGGCTCAAGGTGATTCCGGATATGGGCTCGCTGAGCTCGGCCGAGTCCAGGCTCAGACTCGCGGAACTCAACCTCAAGCAGGCGGAGACGGATTACAGGAGGGAAAAGCAGCTCTACGACAAGGATCTCGTAAGCGCGGACGAATACGACAAGGTGGTGCAGAGCCTCAAGCAGGCGGAGGAAGAGCACGCGGCGGCAAAGGAAGCGCTGGAAGTCATCAGGGACGGCGTATCCTCCACAAATGCGACAGGAAGCACGACGCTCGTGCGTTCCACCATCACCGGCCTCATCCTGGACATACCTGTCAAGGTGGGTAATTCGGTAATCCAGGCAAATACGATGAACGACGGCACCACGGTCGCTACCGTAGCAGATATGTCGGACCTCATCTTCAACGGCAGCATAGACGAAACGGAGGTCGGTGCCCTGCACGAGGGTATGCCTATGTCCATCACCCTCGGCGCCTTGCCGGACTACCGCAGCGAAGCCTTCCTGGAGTACATTTCTCCGAAGGCGGTGGAGAAGAACGGGTCCAACCAGTTCGAAATCAAGGCTGCGCTCAGCAGAAGCTCGGATGTCACCATACGTTCAGGCTACAGTGCGAATGCCGAGATCGTGCTCCAGGAAGCGAAGGGCGTGCTCTCCCTGCAGGAAAGTGCCCTGGAATTCAGAGGCGACAGCACCTTCGTTTACCTTAAGACGGGAGAGAAGCAGTACGAGTCCAGACCGGTAGTAACCGGAATCAGTGACGGCATAGACATAGAGATTAAGTCCGGACTCAAGGAAGGAGATGTGGTTAGGGGTCCTCAACAGATTGACTGATAAAGTGGTATGGCAATGAAAAGGATAATATTACTTGCTCTCTGTCTAGTCGCCGGCGGCAATGTGCGCGCAGAGAAGCGCGAATGGAATCTCGAACAGTGCATCAACTACGCCCTGGAGAACAATATCTCAGTGCGCTCCAGTGCTTTGCAGTTGGAGCAGAAGGAGTTGGACTATGATACTGCCAAGGGCAGGGTACTCCCTGCCGTGAGCGCCTCCGCCTCCGAAAACTTCTCCTTCGGACGAGGTTTGACTGCCGACAATACCTACACCAACTCGAATACCAGTTCCACCTCCTTTGGTCTGGGAGCCGAAGTCCCTGTGTTCCAGGGCCTGCAACTCAGCAACGGGATAAAGATGAGCCGTCTTGACCTGGAAGCCGCCACCGCCGATCTGGATAAGGTCAAGGATGACATAAGGGTTGCAGTGGCCCAGGCATACGTGCAGATACTCTACGACCTCCAGTTGCGCCGGGTGGCTCAGGCCCAGGCGGAGCACGACGCCCAGCTGCTGGAGCAGATTGTCGCCCGTAAGGATGCGGGCAAGGCAAGTTCTGCGGATGTTTCCGCCCAGAAGGCGACCCTTGCAAACAGCAGGCTCAGCCTCACCCAGGCGGAGAGCAATCTCCGTCTCTCCACCCTCGCTCTGACTCAGCTTCTGGAATTGCCTTCGCCGGATGATTTCAGCGTCGTGGAACCGTCGGAGGAGGCTCTCGTGCCGGGTATGCTCTGCGACCCGGAGGAAATATACCTCCGTGCCCTGGGTATCAGGCCTGTCATCCGCTCCGCTGAACTTCAACTTGAGCGCTCCCGCATAGGCATAGACCAGGCAAAGGGCGCATACCTGCCATCGCTGTCGCTCAACGGAGGAATAGGCACGAATTACTATACCACCAGCAATGTGACTATGCCTTCGTTCGGAGAGCAGCTCAAGCGCAATTTCAGCCAGTACATAGGTCTTTCTCTCAACATCCCGATTTTCTCCCGCTTCAGCACCAGGAACGGAGTGCGCAGCGCCCGTCTCAGTTATGAGAACAGTCAGTTGAGTCTGGAGAGTGCGAGAAAGGATCTCTACAAGGAGATTCAGCAGGCATACTGCAATGCTGTAAATGCCGGAGAGAAGCTGCTCAGCAGCGAGGAATCGGCCATCAGCTCGCGCGAACACTACGAACTCGTGGAGCAGAAGTATCTTGCCGGCAAGGCTGGCATCTCGGACTACAATGACGCCAAGAACAGCCGTCTTCAGGCGGAATGCGAACTGCTCAAGGCGCGCTACGAGGCTTATTTCCAGGCCCGGCTTCTTGCCTTTTACGGAGGAGAACCACTCTCCTCCGCAAGGTGAGAAGTGGAGAGGGAGAAACAGCTGATTGTTTCCCGAATCGCTTGGATATTTCATAAAAATGGTATCTTTGCACTAATGACGAGAACACAACAGAGGACAGCAGGTGGCAGGACAGCAAAACCATCTATGACCCTTGTCCGGCCGGATGGCGAGTTCCGACAGGAGGAGAGACAGGCGTATGGGTAACAGCCTTCGGTTTCGACGAACAATGGGATGACGAGTCTATCTGGGACTTTGAAAATTGCGGTGTGGATTTCGCAAAATCAGAGATAAAGCTGGGCACAGACGCCTCTATTTGGTACCCTACTCCTGGACTCATCTACGCGGATACCGGTGTTCTTAACGCTGTCGGAACCCTCGGCGGCTATTGGAGCGTTACCCCAAGACTCAGGTACGTAGACGTCTTCGGCGTCTCATATCTGGGCTACATATTAAACAGCATCGACAGCGGCCGAGCCAACGGCAACAGCGTCCGCTGCCAGAAAATTCAATAGTTCCAACAACGCGGACCTGCATGCTTATTTCAGCAGGCTGTTGAGAAAAAGTGCCTTTTCAGCTTCAGAGAAGGCGCGTCTGGAGGCGTATGCTTCCAGGGTCTCCCTGTCCAGGCGACGGATTTCAGGATAGGATGCCTCCGGGTGGGCGAAAACCAGACCGCAAATGCTGGCATCAGGAATCATTGCGCAGCTGTCAGTAAGCTCTATTCCCAGGGAATCGGCTCCCGGAAGCAGACGCAGTATGTCTCTTTTGAGGGAATGGTCGGGACAGCTGGCATAGCCTGCGGCCGGTTTGATGATTCTGCAGGCAGGAATGTCTTTCCCTTTCATCTGAGCTTTGAGCTCCTCGTCCAGCCACAGCGATGCGGCCTCTGCCAATGTCAGACGGACCGAACGTTCCAGCATAGGGGTGTATTCGCTTTTGCAGGCGGGACAGTCGCAGCCCGGACGGTGTGCGCTCCTATCGTGCACACTGATTGCGAACATTCCGGCGGTGGAGTTGAAACCGTATGCGTCCGGGGCAACGAAATCACTCAATGACAGACCTTTACCCTCCTTCTGCCGCAGCATCGGGAGTCTGAAATCAGCGGAAACAATGTCATCCCCTTCGGAGTGGCAGGCATCGAAACGGGCGCAGAGTGTGATGCGGCAGGCATCGGCTTTAACCATCCTGTCAATTGCCTCCACGGCATCTGAGTTGAGCTTTGCCATCTCCTCTTCGCTTTCTTTGCTGCCGGGTTTAATGCCCCAAATGGCATAAAACAGCTGCCAGTCAAAATATGGCAGGAGCTCACTTATGCTGAAGCTACGCGCTTCGATGTTCTCGAAAAATGCTCCCTTGAGATAGCTCTCTGCAGGGAAAGGCTCTCTCCTGGCACCGGCCTCGCCTTCAGTGCGGGCAGTGTCGCGGGATTCGTACATTTCCCTCAGCTTCCTCTGCTTGTCGTGCTCCTCCGCCTCCGTGCCCTTCCTGTCGGACATCAGGCGGCCTGCGAGCACTGCGCTTGCGGATGCGTCCGGTCCGTAGAACACGTGGTCGTAGAGCGGTGCGAGTTTGACTGCGGTGTGCAGGGCAGAGGTGGTAGCTCCGCCTATGAGCAGGGGTGTGTCCATCCCGCGTGCGCTCATCTCCCGGCACAATTCCTCCATCTGATAAAGGGAAGGAGTAATCAGCCCGCTGACTCCTATGATGTCGGCAGCTGTAAGTTCAGCCTGCTCGAGTATGGTTTCCTTGGGAACCATCACGCCCAGGTCGGTGACCTCGAAACCGTTGCATCCCATCACTATTCCGGTGATGTTCTTGCCTATGTCGTGGACATCTCCCTTGACCGTGGCCATCAGAATTCGGGGCTTTGCATTGGAGTTCTCGGCGCTGTCCTGCTCCATATATGGGCGCAGCACTGCCACCGCATCCCGCATTACCTTGGCTGACTTGACCACCTGTGGGAGGAACATCTTTCCCTCGGCGAAGAGCTCGCCCACCTTCGCCATTCCGTCCATCAACGGACCTTCGATTACGTCCACTGCCTTGCCCTTTTCCTTCAGACATTCGAGTATGTCCGCTTCCAAACCTGTGGAAACGCCTCTTACCAGAGCTTTCACAATCCTTTCGCCTACGGGCGCGGAGGAGTCCGGGGATGCCTGGGAAGGAGTTGCGCTGCCGCTTTCCGCTGTTTTCGCTTCCATCATTGCCGAGGCAAGCTCTATGAGGCGTTCGGTGGCGCCGGGGTCTCTGTCCAGAATCACGTCCTCGACGGCGCGCAGCAGCTTCGGCTCGATGTCGTCGTAAATCCTGAGCATGGACGGGTTCACTATACCCATATCCAGTCCGGCAGCGGTGGCGTGGTAGAGGAATACGGAGTGCATGGCTTCGCGGACGGCATTGTTGCCCCTGAACGCAAAGGAAAGGTTGGAGATGCCTCCGGAGCAGAGGGCGCCCGGAAGATTGCCCTTGATCCAGCGCACCGCTTCTATGAAATCTATGCCGTAGCGGGCGTGTTCGGCTATGCCCGTGCCCACGGACAGCACGTTGACGTCAAATATTATGTCGCTGCGCCTGAAACCCAGCTTTTCGGTGAGCAGCCTGTATGCGCGGGCGCAAATCTCTGTCTTTCTTCCGTAATCCGTGGCCTGTCCCTGCTCGTCGAAGGCCATCACTACCACGGCTGCACCCAGAGCCTTGATTTCCCGTGCCTTGAGCAGGAATGCCTCCTCTCCTTCCTTGAGGGAGATGGAGTTCACGATGCACTTTCCCTGGGCGTTTTTCAAGCCTGCGAGTATGGTGTCCCAGTGGGATGAGTCCACCATAATTGCCGCCCTTGCCACGGCAGGCTCACCGGAGATGTACCTGAGGAACTTTTCCATCTCGGCGCGCGAGTCGAGCATCGCATCGTCCATGTTGATGTCGATTATGTCGGCGCCGCTCTCTATCTGTCCTGCCGCCACCTGCAGGGCGCTGTCGTAATCCCCGGCCGCGATAAGTTTCGCGAACTTGCGGGATCCTGCTACATTGGTGCGCTCTCCCACGTTGGTGAAGTTGAGGCTCTTGTCCACGCTAAAGGCTTCGAGCCCGCTCACGTGCAGGCACTCCCTGAGTACCGGGATGCGCCTCGGGGCTATTCCTCGCACAGCTTCTGCAATGGCGCGTATGTGGTCAGGAGTGGTGCCGCAGCAACCTCCGACTATGTTGAGCAGTCCCTTGCCTGCCATCCTTCCCACGGCCTCGGCCATTTGCGCTGGACTCTGGTCGTAGGCTCCCATTTCGTTCGGGAGACCGGCGTTCGGATGGCAGCTGACTGCGCACCCGGCCCAGCGTGAAACGTCCTCCACCATTGGACTGAGCTCCTCTGCTCCAAGCGAACAGTTCAGCCCGAAAGACAGGGGAGAGGCGTGCTCCACGCTGCGGTAGAAAGCCTCGATGGTCTGGCCTGTGAGCGTCCTTCCGCTGCGGTCGCTTGCCGAGGCGGAAATCATTAGAGGCAGCTGCCTGTCCATCTTGGAGAGGGCGTAAATCGCCGCCTTGGCGTTGAGTGCATCGAAACAGGTCTCGAGCAGAAGCAGGTCCACGCCTCCCTCGATGAGGGCGTGCATCTGCTCGCCGTATGCCAGGACCATGTCATCGAAGCTGTAGCGCCTGTATCCTGGATCGGAGAGGTCCTGTGCGAGGGTGAGGGACTTGCCGCTCGGGCCTATGCTCCCTGCTACCCATACCTTCCGCCTGGCGCTGCGGGCGGCGGATACGGCAATCCTCGCCGAGGCCAGAGCCATGGCTGCGGCATCATCGCTGCGGCCGTACTCGCTCTGGGATATCCTGTTGGCTGAGAATGAATTGGTTTCTATGATGTCAGCGCCCGCCTCTATGTAGGCGCGGTGAATATCCTCCACAGTGGCTGCGTCGCTGAGGTTGAATTCCTCGCTGTTGCCGCTCAGCCCCCTGCTCTGGAGCATAGTGCCCATGGCACCGTCAAGTATGAGTATGCGCTCTCCCAGCGCTGAGAGTATATCCTGCATCAGAAGCACTCCTTTAAGATGTTCACGATATTCGCGGCCTTGCCCATAGTGTAGAAATGCACGGCAGGTGCGCCGTGGGCAATAAGATCGCGGCACTGCTCCTTGCACCAGCTCTGGCCGATTTCATATACGGCCTGCTTGTCTTCCCTGTGGGCTGCAATCTCTTTTGTAAGATCCTGGGGGATATCGATCGAGAAGGACTTGGGAAGCATTTCCACCTGTTTCACAGTGGAAATCGGCTTCAGCCCGGGGATTATCGGGACTGTGATGCCGGCCTTGCGGCAGAGCCTCTCGAAGCGGTAGAAGTCCTCGTTGTCGAAGAACATCTGCGTGATGATGTAATCCGCTCCCGCGTCCACCTTGCGCTTGAGGTTGGCTATGTCATCCTCGATGTTGGCGCACTCGAAATGCTTCTCCGGGTAGGCTCCTACGCCTATGCTGAAAAAGCCCTTGCAGTCGCGTTCATCCTCGAACCCGCGTATTGCCGCAACGAGCTCGTTGGCGTGCGTGTAGCCTCCCGGCTCCGGAGTGAAACGCTTCTCCCCGCTCACGCAGTCACCCCTGAGGGCGAGCACATTGCTTATGTCCATAAACTTGAAGTCCTGAAGCTGGAACTCGATCTGCTCGGCAGTTGCTCCGCCGCAGATGAGGTGTGGCACCACCTCCACCTTGAGCTCCGACTGAATGGCTCCGCAGACTGCACTCTCGCTCACGCGCTTCCGTACCAGGCGCCTGGTGTAACTTCCGTCCTCCTGCCTCCGGTATTCGTATTCGTCCCTGTGGCAGGTGATGTTGATGTAGCGCGGGCTGAACTCCATAAAGGGACGTATACCTTCGATGAGCTCGGTCTTGGTGATACCGGTCAACGGGGGCACTATTTCGAGTGATGGATATGCCTGTCTGCTTGAGGCGAGAATGTCGGAAACTTTCATAACAAATACAAATATAACGAGTTTTTTCAAATTAATGTGTTAAATTTGTAAGACTGTAGTCAAGTTAAATATTGGGTAATTATGGAAATATCATTGAAAGGAAAAGTTGCCGTGGTGACCGGCGGTACCCGTGGAATCGGGTATGCAATTGTGAAGAAATATCTTGAGGTGGGTGCCAGCGTGGTGCTCTGCGGCTCAAAGGAGAGCACTGCAAATGCTGCTCTGGAGAAAATCAAAGCCGAAATGCCCGGTGCGGACGTGAGTGCGATAGCTCCTGACCTCTGCGACAGCGCAAGCGTGGAAGCGGCATTCAAGGGCGTATTCGAGAAATACGGACGCTTCGACATCCTTGCCAACAATGCCGGCATTTCCCAGCACACCCTCCTCACCCAGTACACCGACGAGGAGGTGGACAAGATCCTGGATGTGAACATCAAGGCCGTGTTCATGTGTGCGCGTGCGGCTGCAAGAATAATGAAGGAAAACGGAGGCGGATGCATCATCAACACTTCTTCCGTAGTGAGCATCTACGGCCAGCCTTCAGGCTGCCTCTACCCGACTTCCAAGTTCGCGGTGAATGGACTCACCAAGAGCCTGGCAAGGGAGCTTGCCAAATACAACATCAGAGTCAATGCCGTCGCTCCGGGCGTGACCAGGACAGATATGGTGGATAATCTCCCGGATGAGATGATCAAGCCGCTCATTGCCCGCATCCCTATCGGAAGGATGTGCGAACCGGAAGACATAGCAAACGCCTATCTCTTCCTTTCCAGCGAACTGGCATCTTACATCACCGGCATCGTAGTCCCTGTGGACGGAGCTGTAGTAATATAGCAGCACTGGCGATGGATCAGGCCCAGAGTCTTTTCTTTACACTTCTGCGAAGCGGTCTCTGGGGCACGGTCCCGGACGTTTCATCCTTCCGGCCCTCGGCAGAGGATTGGAAGGATGTCCTGCGCATTGCCAAGGAACAGACTGTCATAGGTCTGGTGGCGGAAGGAGCCGCTTTGTGCCCTTCGGGCTTTGTGCCTGAGGCCGTGGGCCTGCGCCTGATAGGCCTGTGCGAGAGCATACGCCGCCGCAATGCTCAGACAAATTCCGTAATCGCTTCCCTCGTAGCCCTTTTCGCCGGGGACGGAATTCCGCTCTTCCTTCTCAAAGGACAGGGCGTAGCTTGCTGCTACCTGAAGCCGGAACTCCGTATGCCGGGGGACATAGACCTGTTCGTGCTGCCCGAGGATTATCAGCAATCCAAGAAAACCCTGTCGAAAATAGGAGTAAGAGATGAGGGAGAAGGTTTGGACAAGCTCCATTACGGGGCTATGCACGGAGACCTGGAAATTGAAATCCACGGCACGGTGCACACCAGCCTTGGGAACAGGATCAACGGCTGCCTTGACGATATGCAGCGCGAGCTCTTCGAGGCGGAAAGCTGCAGAAGCCTTGAGTGCACCGGCAAGGACGGGAGTGTGCGGATGAAGCTGCCAAGCCCTGATTTCGACGCCCTGTTCGTCTTCATACACCTGCTGCAGCACTTCTTCTGCGGAGGGCTTGGGCTTAGGCAGTTGTGTGACTGGGCCCGCCTGCTGCACTGCTACCGGGACTCGGTGGATGTCCCGAAACTTGAAGCCCGTCTGAAAAGAATGGGCGTCACAAGTGAGTGGAAGGCCTTTATGTCATTCATTGTGAATTATCTGTCCCTGCCCGAGGAAGACGCCATCCTCCTTGACAGGGGTTGCGAGGCCAAGGCGCGCAGAATATGGAGATACGTCGAAATGGTGGGGAATTTCGGCACCAAGATCAGGCGTCGCGACCGCACCCGTGATCCTTATCTGATCAGGAAGGTCCAGTCGTTTGTCATCAACTCAAAGTGCTTCCTTGTCCACATCGCAATCTTCCCTTTGGACTCGCTTAAGTTCTTCTGGGGCTATTTCACCACCGGCATGAGGGCCGTCATACACGGAGAATGAATATGGAAAAATTTTATAGGATAGCAGGCCATACCCTTTCCCTGAGCGCAGATGCGGATTCCCGTCTGTGGTCGGTCATAGGCAACTTTTCACCCTTTGAGTATGAATACGGAGGGGAGGAGGTGCTCTGTGCGATAGAGTTGGCCGATGCCCTGCCGGAGATGCAGACGCAAAAGGTTTACCATACCGATGCGGAAGGTTTCCCGAGGCTGGAGATGGACCGCTGTGCGGATGGTGGCTGGTGCATAGGAATGGCTCCCGAAAATTCCCTCCCTACGGTGGCCAGGCTCTTGACCGACAGCGGAATGCGCAGGGGAAAACTGGCCTTGTGCTCCGGTCCCGGAAATCTGCGCTTTGCTCTTGACAACGCATCTATGCTGATGTATGCTATGGCTTCGGCGACCCGCAGCACCCTGGAGATACACTCCTCCGTGACGCTCTGCGACGGTCGCGGATACGCGTTCCTGGGTGTGAGCGGCACGGGCAAAAGCACCCACAGCCGCCTTTGGAAAGAATACATCCCGGGCAGCGAACTGCTCAACGACGACAATCCCGTAATCCGCATAGAAGACGGAAAGGCAATGGTTTACGGCAGCCCGTGGAGCGGAAAGACTCCGTGCTACCGCAACTTGGGCGTACCCCTCGGCGCGGTGGTGCGCCTGTCTCAGAGCCCGGAGAACCGCATACGCCCGCTAAGTGCTCTGGAAGCGTACGCGGCCATTTTCTCATCGAGCTCCGCTTTCCGTGAAATAGACAAGCTCGCCGACGGCATACACTCCACCATCGAGCAACTGGTGTCTATGGTTAAGATGTACCACCTCGACTGTCTCCCTGACAGGGAAGCGGCCGAACTATGCCACGGCACCGTATCCAGATGAGCACTATCCAGGTTCCCAACGAACTGCTCCTGAGCCAGGTGGACACATTTCTCAGGGAAGGCAGAGAAGTGATAATCAGGGCGAAAGGCAACAGTATGCTGCCTTTTATCCGGGGCGACAGGGACAGCGTGGCGCTGCGCAGCTGCGAAAGTCCGGAGATTGGCGACATAGTGCTGGTGCGGCTGCCGGGAAGATATGTGATGCACCGCATCATAGGATTCAGGGACGGGGTTTACACGATGATGGGCGACGGCAACATCCGGGGCACCGAGAGCTTCAGGCAGGAAGATGTGCTGGGAAAGGTAGTGCGCATCATCAGGGACGGAAAAAAGGACAGGACTCCCGGAAAGGGGCGTTTGTGGAAGGCCTTGCTGCCTCTGCGACGCTATTTGTTATGGATTTACAGGAAATTTGCAATATGAGAATCAAGAAAGGTTTTGTACTGCGTTCCATCTGCGGCACCAATGTGGTGGTCGGAGAGGGATTGGAGCAGATCAATTTCAACAAGATGGTCTCCCTGAATGAGACCGCCGCCTATCTTTGGAAGGAACTTGAGAACAAGGATTTCAGCGTCGAGGATATGTGCGGGCTGCTTGTGTCAAAGTATGATGTCAGTCAGGAAACAGCCTCTGCCGATGCGTCCGCCCTGGCCTCCAAGTGGATGGAAATAGGAATCGTAGAGTAAATGAAAAGTCTTGGCAGCTGTCTTGGCGGACTCTGGAAAATGTCAGGTCCCGCCCGCCGCTGGATGCTTCTCTGCAGCATTCTGGGCGTGGTGCGCATAGCTGCTTCCCTGGCTTTCGTCTGGGTGTGCAAGGAACTCGTCGATGTCGCTACCGGAATCGGTACAGCTCCTTTGGCGGGCAGGATTATCCTTATGCTGGGGATTATGCTCATCCAGTACCTGTCGAATATAAGCATCGCATACTGTGAGAATTACGCAATTCTCTCAGCCAAAAACAGCCTTCGTGCCCGTCTCTTCGGCTGCGTTATGGACAGCCGCTGGTCAGGGCTGGAAAAGTACAGGAGCGGCGATGCCGTCAACCGACTTGAAGAGGATATCAGAGTGGTGTCCGAATTGCTCTGCAGCCATATCCCCGGGGTGATTATCACGGTCTGCCAGCTGATTGCCGCCTCGATTTTCCTGATGACAATGTCCCCGGAACTGCTCTGGCTTCTGGTGGCGCTGATGCTGGTGGGAGTGATAGGCTCCCGTCTTTTCTTCCTCAAACTCAGAAGTCTGACTTCGGACATACGTGCCCTTGACAGCGATATTCAGCAACTGATCCAGGAAAACCTGCAGAACCGTGTCGTGGCTCTTACCTTGATCGGGACAGCCCGGGTGATTTCTTCGCTTGGCTCGCTTCAGGAAAGGCTCAGGGAAAAAACCGTCAGCCGTCTGAACTACAATGCCGTAGCCAGAGGCTTCATGTCACTGGGCTTTATGGGAGGATATGCCTCAGCCTTCCTTTGGGGCATCTTCGGCATTATGAACGGCAGCGTGAGTTTCGGTATGATGACTGCCTTCCTTCAACTTGTAGGCCAGGTGCAAAGGCCTGTAGCCGATCTCGCGAGGGAGCTTCCTGCCTTCATCCACGCCCTTACCTCCATAGAGCGCCTGATGGAACTTGAGAATCTCGAAGCGGAACAGGATGGCCCTCAGTGGGAAGCCCAAGGCGCAGCCGGAGTGCGTCTGGAAGGGGTCGACTTTGCATATCCGGGTTCCGGCACCCCCGTATTTTCCGATTTCAGCCATGACTTCCGCCCGGGTACCCTTACCGTAGTTGCAGGGCCGACCGGTATAGGCAAGAGTACCCTAGTGCGTCTGATACTGGGCCTGCTCGAACCGCAGAAGGGTTGCGTAAGTCTGTATGACTCAAGCTCTTCCTGCAAGGCCGGACGCAGCGCCCGCGGAAACTTCCGCTACGTTCCTCAGGGCAACAGTCTGATGAGCGGGACCATAAGGGATAATCTGCTCCTTGCGAATCCGGCTGCTGGCGAAGAAGAACTGCGCAAGGCCCTGGAAACCGCGGAAGCGGGCTTTGTCTTTGAACTCCCGGAAGGGCTCGAAACGCTTTGCGGAGAGACCGGAAGCGGCCTGAGCGAGGGACAGTGCCAGCGCATTGCCATAGCCCGTGCCCTGCTGCACGGCGGCGGAATACTCCTGCTGGACGAATCCACCTCATCCCTCGATCCTGCCACCGAGGCGCGTCTGATTGGCAATCTTCGCAATCTGACATCGGTGGATTCCAGCCTTACGGTAATCTTTGTCTCCCACCGCGAAGCCGTTATGGCAAGTGCGGAAAGTTTACTATCTTTGTAGATATGAGGAAAAGCATAGTTGCAATGGTTGCGGCGCTGTCTCTTGCGTCTGCTACCCCTGCCGCTGCGGCGTATGTGCCCGGCGACGAAATCAGGAAATCACAGCAGGAATTCGAGGAATCCCGCTTCGGCATCTTCATCCATTGGGGCATCTATTCAATGCTGGGCCACGGCGAATGGGTGATGCAGAACGAAAACATCAATTATCAGGAATATCCGCGTCTTGCGGCGGGTTTCTGCCCTTCTCGCTTCGATGCGGCAGAGTGGGCGGAACTCTTCAAGGCTTCCGGTGCCCGCTATGTCACCTTCACTTCCCGCCACCACGACGGCTTCTCTATGTTCAAGAGTGAAGCCAGCCCGTACAATGTCGTGGATGCCAGCCCTTTCGGCAGGGATGTGGTAGGGGAACTTGCCTCCGCCCTTGCCGACGAAGGCCTGAAACTCCACCTCTACTACTCCCATCTGGACTGGGGTCGCACCGATTACTATCCCCTCGGCCGTACAGGTCGCGGCACCGGCCGTCCGGAAGGCGATGAAGGCTCCTGGCGCCATTATATGGACTTCGTAAATGCCCAGCTCACCGAACTCCTCACAAATTATGGTCCTATAGGGGCTATATGGTTTGACGGGGTTTGGGACAAGGATGAGCGTCCGCGCGA
Organism: uncultured Bacteroidales bacterium; assembly: GCA_945939695.1. GTDB lineage: Bacteria > Bacteroidota > Bacteroidia > Bacteroidales > UBA932 > Cryptobacteroides. Next base: position 23,231 of record CAMEWE010000010.1, on the reverse strand, counting down.
GGAACAGCCTCAGATATGGAACCTTGAGGAACAGTACGCACTTATCCACAGACTGCAGCCCGGCTGCCTTGTAGGCAACAATCACCATCTTCTTCCTTTCGAAGGGGAAGATATGCAGATTTTCGAGCGCGACATCCCCGGACAGAACGAGTACGGCCTCTCCGGCCAGGAGATCTCCCGACTTCCGCTCGAAACCTGCCAGACAATGAACAGAAGCTGGGGATACAGGATCACCGACAGCGATTACAAGAGCACCGAATTCCTCATCGGGTACCTCGTGCGCACAGCGGCAAAGGGAGCGAACCTGCTGCTTAACGTGGGGCCGCGTCCCGACGGCACCATACCTGAGGAGGCGGCGCGCAGGCTCAGGGAGATCGGTGCGTGGCTCGCCGTACATGGCGAAAGCATATACGGCACCGGCGCCGGAGAATATGAGGGTGACTGGGGTGTGAGCACAAGTGCCGGCAAGTGTACTTATCTGCACGTATTCGACCGCGGAGATGGCTCGATCAGCCTCGATGATGGCGGACGCAGACTGGTGAAGGCGAGCCTGCTCAAGGACGGCAGTCCCGTAGCCTTCAAACGCTCCAAAGGAGGCTTTGCACTCAGCATTCCGGAAAGAGGGGACTGCGGTCCTGATATTGTTGTCAAGCTTGAATTCAAATGACCCCTATACTGGAAAGATGCTGCACCGATGCTGCGCAGGTTAGGGAAGCCCTTGAAAACGGGGCTTCACGCGCTGAGTTGTGCCGTTGCCTCGAGACGGGAGGGCTCACCCCTGACGCGGATCAGATACGCGAGGCGGTGGCAACAGGATTGCAGGTGAATGTGCTCGTGCGCCCGCGTGGGGGAGATTTTGTCTATGATGCCGCAGAAGCGGGGAAGATGCTCGAGGACATAGGGCTCTGCGCTGAACTGGGAGCGGGCGGAGTAGTGGTAGGAGCCTTGGACAAGGATGGAAATGTGGACAGGGAACTCTGTGCGGCTATGGCCGAGAAAGCCCGCGCCCTGGGTCTGGAGACCACGTTTCACAGGGCTTTCGATTCCTGCCGTGAGCCTCTGGAAGCTCTGGAGACTATAATTTCACTCTCGTATGACAGGATACTCACTTCCGGATGCAGTCCTACTGCAATGGAAGGAGCCCCGCTGCTGGCGGAACTTGTCCGCCGCTCGGACGGGAGAATAGTAATAATGCCGGGTTCAGGAGTGAGTCCGGACAATATTGACAGGCTCCATGAACTCACCGGGGCCACTGAATTCCACGGTACAAGATTATGCGTTTCAAAAGACTGATTTCAGCACTGGCACTCTTGTCGGCGCTCTGTTCCTGCCGGCCGTCTGCAGAGGAGTATATTGATTTCCTGTACTCTTCCATGCCCCTTCCGGATTCCCTGGTATTTCCCCGTGCCTATTGGGAAGCAAATGTGGCCAAGACCTTGGAAGTCAGGGACAAGATGGACTGGAACATACCTGAGAGGGAATTCCGCCATTTCGTGCTGCCGCTCAGGGTCAACAACGAGGATCTCGACAATTTCCGCACCGCGTATGCGGATACCCTCTGCCGGAGGGTGCAGGGTATGAGCATAGGCGAAGCAGCCTTGGAAATCAACCACTGGTGCCACGAGCAGGCCACCTACCGTCCTTCCGACAGCCGCACTCTGGGACCTGAAGCAACCATACGCTCCGGTTTGGGGCGCTGCGGCGAGGAGTCCGTATTGGCAGTTGCCGCCCTGAGGGCAGCGGGCATTCCGGCGAGGCAGGTATATACCCCGCGCTGGGCGCACACCGACGACAACCACGCCTGGGTGGAAGTATGGGCGGACGGAGAATGGCACTTCATGGGCGCCTGCGAGCCCGAGCCTGTGCTGGACCTGGCCTGGTTCAATGCTCCGGTCTCCAGAGCCATGCTGCTGCATACAAAGGTTTACGGCAAGGACTATGACGGACCGGAGGATGTCATAAGCCGCACCCACGCATACACGGAAATCAATGTAATCAAGGGCTATATCCCAAGCCGCCGTTCCGAGGTCAGGATAGTGGACGCGCAGGGACGCCCGGTGGAGGGAGCCTCAGTGGAATTCAAAATCTACAACTACGCAGAATTCTATACTGTCGCCAAGTATCTGTCTGATAAAGAGGGATTTGCAAGTCTTGATACGGGCAAGGGAGACTTGTTTGTCTGGGCGTCCAAGGGAGATCTGTTCGGTATGGGAGTGCTTCACGAAGGAAAAGGCGAGGTGGTGCTTGACAAGAGCTTCGGCGAGCCGTATTCCCTTGATTTCGATATCATTCCTCCTGCCGAGAATCCTCTTCCGGACAAGTCTTCTGCGGGACAGAAGGAGATGAATGCCCGCCGTCTGGAGGAAGAGGATGCAATACGCGCCTCCCACCCTCACCCCAAGGCGACTGACCCGGGCCTTTGGCTGAGCGAAAAAGACCTCATAGATGTCAGCGGGGAAGTGATTGACGATGCCTTGAACTACAGCAAGAAGCAGGGACGCTACCTTTCGGCGCCGAGAATCGAGAGGGAGATGCTCCACCCTTACAGGCAGGAAATCCTGGCAAGCGGCATAGATACGCGCCTGCGCACCCCTGCCGAGGCCGTGGCCTGGGTAAAGGACAGCATACGCATAGATGACACTCGCAACCCGCAGCAATTGCGCATCCCTCCGTTCGCCGTCTGGCGTTCGCGTATCGCCGACTCCGGTTCGAGGGATATCTTTTTCGTGGCCCTGTGCCGCACCCTGGGCTGGCCGGCCCGCATCAACAGCGTGACCGGTGCTGTGCAATACAAGGACGGCGGCGATGCTGAAGACGGGAGCGGCTGGGTGGACGTGGATTTCGACTCCGGGAAAAGGGAAGTGCTGCGCGAAGGTACCCTGATTCCCCGGTACGATGCCTCGGGTAGCGTCAAGACCCCTAAGTACTACAGCCATTTCACCATATCCGAGATAAAGGATGGCAGCGTACAGCTGTGCGGCTACGATGATTTCGAGCCTCTGCGCTCCGAATACAAACTCCCGGAAGGCTACTATATGCTCTGCAGCGGTATGCGTATGGCGGACGGCAGCGTTCGTGCACACGTTGAACTCTTCCCGCTCCCGGCCGGGGAAACTGTACGCAAAACTCTGGTGCTCAGGGATTCCCAAGATAAACCGCAGGTCATCGGTACGATGGACGCGGAACAACTCTTCCTCCGCGAAGGGGAGAGCGTGGAGCAATCCATACTCTCCGCGACGGGAAGGGGGTATTTCCTGGTGTGCGTTACCGGTACCCGGGATGAACCCAGCCTCCACCTCAAATCCCAGCTCGAGGAGAACGCCGCCACCCTGAACGACTGGGGCTGCAGGATCGTGCTGCTCGGCGGCATACGTCCTCAGGGACTTGACAATGTCGTGTTCGGAAGTGACGTTGATGCCAAGGTGGCAGGAATGCTTCGCGCGGGCGTCGAATCTTCGCGCAGCGTGTTGCCGATAACCGCACTGTGCGACAGTTTCGGAAGAATAATTTACTACAGCGAGGGCTATGACACTTCCCTTGGGCAACAGTTGGTCAAGCTCCTGCCGTTGTTGTCAGCAAATCAGTGATGGAAAAGAGGGTAAGTCTCATACAGGTATTTCTTATCTTCGCCAAGATGGGAGCATTCACCATAGGCGGAGGATATGCAATGATTCCTTTGATAGAGAAGGAACTGCTCAAGAGGGAGTGGATTTCCTCCGATGAACTGCAGGACATCATAGTCCTTGCTCAAAGCGCTCCCGGCCTGCTTGCCGTGAATATGGCTATCTACACAGGCTATCGTCTTGCGGGGTTCAAGGGTAGCGTGGTGGCATCAGTCGGAGCTGTGCTCCCTTCCTTCGTGATCATTCTGGCAATCGCAATGCTCTTTACCAATTTCAGGGAGAACAAGGTGATAGCCAGCATCTTCCAGGGGGTGCGCCCGGTTGCGGTCGCCCTTATTCTAGTACCTGCCGCAAATATGGCCAAGGCCGGCTGCAAGAGCTGGTGGGCATATCTGATGGCGGCAGCAACACTTTTCGCGGTAGCCTTTTTGAAAGTGTCACCGATATGGATTATCCTAACCACCATAGTTGTGGCTGTGGGCATCGCACTTTTCAGACAGAAGAAAACTAAAACTGAAGGGAAATGAGCGGATTGTTGTTGCTTTGGCAGTTGTTCTCGACCTTTTTCATCATAGGTCTCTTCAATTTCGGCGGAGGCGGAGCTATGCTTTCCCTGATTCAGGCCGAAGTCGTCAATAACCACGCCTGGATAAGCGAGCAGGCGTTTACGGATATCGTGGCCATTTCCCAGTCCACCCCCGGTCCCATAGGAGTCAACTGCGCGACTTATGTGGGATACGAGGTGATGCACAATGCCGGTTGCGGCAATCTTCTCGCCGTCCTCGGATCCGCTTCCACAACCTTCGCGATAGTGCTCCCGTCCTTCCTGGTGTTCTTCGCCATAATAAAGGTATTCGACAAGTTTCATAAACACCCCGTGTTCGTTACCGTGATGAGCGGACTCAAGCCTGTGGTAGCGGGAATGATAGCTGCTGCTGCCCTGATACTGATTTTTCATATTTCATTCAGTCTCAAACGGCTCGACATTTCCGTAATCGGGGAAAACTTCCCTGACTGGAAGGCGTGGCTTATGTTTGCCGCTGCTTTCATCCTCTGCTACACGAAAAAGGCCGGTCCTGTCACACTTCTTCTCGCAGCAGGTGCAATCGGATTGTTTATTTATTAAATTTGCAGATTATGAAACGTGTACTAACTATAATTTTGCTTGCCTTCCTCTCTCTCGGGGCTTTTGCCAGGGGTCTGGATGAACTGATCCCTCGCCCTGACAGCATTCTGGTGCAGAAGGGGAGTTTCCGTGTCAGCGGTGCGGCGATGCGCTGTGATCCCGGATTCGAAAAGCCGGCAATCGAGGCCGTAAAGCGCTTTGCTTCAAGGGTTTCTCTAGTTTGTGGCAAGTCCTGCCCCTTTTCCTCTCCTGTGGGTCTGGCTTCGGTAGTGAATGACGGTTCCGTGAAGGGTGTGGTCTTCCTCAAGGATGCCTCCCTTGCCGCCGGGGCTTATAGAATTGACGTGGCTTCCAAGAGTTGTGTCGTGCGAGCTTCCGATTGCGAGGGTGTCAGCAATGCCCTTGCCACCCTTAAACAGCTGCTTCCCGAGGAAGTCTATGGCATTGGCAACGGATCGGATAAGAAATGGGTGATTCCTGCATGCGTCATCAAGGATGCTCCCGAGAATGTGAGGCGCGGGATTTGCGTGGATTGCGCAGCCGAATACAGGACAGTGGAGGAGCTTAAATCCTTGTTCGGGGAGATGTCGAAATACAAGATCAATACCGTCTCGCTTGTGCTCAGTGCCAAGAGGTGCTGGAGGGTCAAGGGACAAGCCGGCAGCGACCTGGCCAAGGTGAGCGCATATTTCGAGGGTGGAGAAAAGATTTATGACGCCGAACAGCTCAAGGATCTGGCAAAGACGGCGCTTTCGCTTGGCTTGAGCATCGAGCCCTGCCTGGTCGTCCCTTCAGAGCTGCTCGCTTACCTGAATCTTGATAAACTTCCTTCCGATGCTGTGAGCGAGGTGGAGGAATTGCTTGGCGCGAGCGTCAGATTCGCCGGTGACGCATCGGAATTCGGCGTGGATATTGATAATGTTGACATAAAAAGCCTCGCACAGACGCTGTGGGGCGGAAAAGGAGAATAAAGATGTACGATCTTGCAATAATCGGAGGCGGTCCCGGGGGATACGTCGCTGCACAGAGAGCCGGTGCTGCCGGACTCAGCGTGGTGCTTTTCGAGAAAAAGTCGCTTGGGGGAGTTTGCCTGAATGAGGGCTGCATTCCGACCAAGACCTTGCTGTACAGTGCCAAGCTTTATAATTATGCCCTTCACGGCGACAAATACGGTGTGGAAGTGTCTGAGGCGCGTGCGGACTTCGAGGCTATCATGGCACGAAAGAACAAGGTCGTCAAGAAACTCGTTGCCGGGGTCAAGGCTGCGATGAAGGCTCACGGCGTGGAAGTGCGCAACACGGAAGCCTGCATCAAGGGTCGCGGAGCCGATGGATTCGAAATCCAGGCGGGCGAGGAAGTGGTTTTGAGCCGCAATCTCCTGATCTGCACAGGTTCAGAAGCAGTTGTACCTCCTATTCCTGGCCTTGGCGAAGCAGGGGACAGAATCCTTACCAACAGGGAAATCCTCGAGCTGGAGCAGCGCCCCGAGAGCCTTGTCATAATAGGTGGCGGAGTCATAGGAATGGAGTTCGCATCCTTCTTCAATGCCCTGGGCACCAAGGTCACGGTAATAGAGATGATGCCCAAGATACTTGGGCCTATGGATGCCGAGATCAGCGATATGCTGCTGAAGTCTTACGCGAAGAAGGGCATCGAGTTCAAACTGGGGTGCAAGGTCAGCGCTGTGGACGGTGGCTGCGTAAGCTACCTCACACCTGAAGGGGAGCAATGCAGCGTTGAGGGCGAAAAGATACTTGTGAGCGTGGGAAGACGCGCTGTGCTCAAAGGGTATGGCCTTGAGAATCTTGGCGTTGAGACTGAGAGAGGAATCAAGGTTGATGCCCGGATGCGCACCAGCGTACCGGGAGTTTACGCCGCAGGAGACGTGACAGGATTTTCAATGCTCGCCCACACTGCATCCAGAGAGGGTGAGGTGGCTGTGAACACCATACTCGGAAAGGACGATTCCATGAGCTACAATGCCATTCCGGGCATAGTATATACGAATCCTGAAGTCGCAGGGGTAGGAATTACGGAAGAGGAGGCGCAGCAGCGTGGAGGATGCACTGTAAAGAAGCTGCCTATGACCTATTCCGGTCGTTTTGTGGCTGAAAATGAGAGGGAAAACGGACTGTGCAAGATCATAGCGGACAGCGGAAGCGGCAGGGTTCTGGGTGTTCATATGCTGGGAAATCCCTGCTCAGAGATTATCCAGAGCGCTTGCATGGCCATCCAGAATTCACTGAGCGTGGAGGACCTCCGCAAGATAGTATTCCCTCACCCTACGGTATCGGAAATTCTCAAGGAAACCGCATTTACATTTTAGTGCATAGTTTATGAAGAAGTTATTGTTGGCTGTGGCTTTTGCAGCGGCAGTGTCGCTCAAGGCCTTCGGGGCTCCTGAAGAAGCCCGTCTGCTCCGCTTCCCGACTGTGGGCGGAGACAGGATTGTGTTCAGTTATGCTGGCAATCTGTACAGCGTAGGCATCAATGGCGGAAAAGCCGTAAAGCTTACGTCTCACGTAGGGTACGAAAGTTTCCCTAAAATTTCTCCGGACGGAAAAACCATAGCTTTTACTGCCCAGTATGACGGCAATACGGAAGTTTACACTATGCCTGTCGAGGGTGGAGAACCGGTACGCGTCACATATTCCGCTCTTGTCTCAAGAGACCAGATGGGCGAGCGTATGGGTCCCAACAACATTGTTATGGGTTGGACTCCGGACGGAAACAAAATTGTTTACAGGAGTAAGCAGTATAATTTCAGTGGCTTGAGAGGCCGTTTGTGCCTCGTTGATGCTGAAGGAGGAGTGCCTGAGATCATTCCGACTTCCGAAGGTGGATTCTGCTCATTCTCTCCGGACGGAAAGCATCTTGCTATGAACAGGATGTTCCGTGAGTTCCGCACTTGGAAGTACTACAAGGGCGGTCAGGCAGATGACATCTGGATCAACACCGTCGGCACCAGCGAACTTGAGAAAATTACCGACAACGACGCTCAGGATATCTTCCCTATGTGGGTAGGAGACAAGATTTATTACCTCTCCGACCGGGACAGGACAATGAATCTTTTCGTTTACAATACTCTTGACGGGAAAACCGAGAAAGTGACCGATTTCACCGAGTATGACTGCAAATTCCCATCCTGCTCCCAGGATTGGATAGTGTTCGAAAACGGCGGATACATTTATAAGTACGATACGCGCAAGGGCGGAAAGGCCGAAAAGCTCAGCATCTACCTCGAGGACGACAACGTATATTCCCGCAGTGAATACCGCTCCGGCCTCGGCAGCCAAAGGGTTTCAAGCGTAGATCTCTCACCTGACGGAAAACGTGTCCTTATGGTTGTACGCGGGGATATCTTCTCCCTGCCAGCATCCCGTGGCCCTGTTTACCACCTCGGCGCAACGCCTGAGTCCCACGAGAGAAATGCAGTATGGAGCCCGGACGGCAAGCGTATTGCCTGGCTCTCCGACAAGAGCGGCGAATATCAGGTGTATGTGGCTGCTCCTGATATGAGCTCTGAGAAGTGCCTCACTTCCTTCGAGAGCGGCTACCCTTCGAACCTGCAATGGGCTCCTGACAGCAAGACACTGTATTTCAATACCGATGCCCGTGAACTCTATTCTTTGAATGCCGACAGCGGCAAGCTGGACTGCATACTCAAGAGCGACAGGGGCAGGATTTCTTCCTTCACCCTTTCCACTGACGGAAGCTGGGCAGCGTACTCCACTGAGCTTGCAAACAAGATCAGCGCCATCTTCCTCTACGAGGTGAAGACCGGCAAGAGCTGGCAGGTCACGGACCGCTGGTACGACGCTTCCTCGCCTGTGTTTTCCAGCGACGGAAAGTACCTCTTTTTTACCTCCAGAGTGGACTTTACCCCTTCTTATTCCCAGGTGGAATGGAATGCTTCCATGAACGTATCTTCCAGGATGTATCTCGTCCCTCTGGCTGCCGACACTGCCAATCCTATGGCTTTGAAGTCCGACGAGGCCTCCGCCGTCGAGCCTGCTCCTGCAGCGAAACCCGAATCCAAGGGCGGAAAGAAAGCAGCGTCAAAGTCTGACGACAAGACCCCTGCAGCGGCACCTGCGATGAAGGTGGATATTGAAGGCATAGCGTTGCGCATAACTGAACTTCCTGTAAATGAAAGCTTTGCTTCTCCATTTGCCGAGAAGGACGGAAAACTCTACTACAATAGCCGCGAAGGAACCAAGGTGCTTGACCTCAAGACGCTCAAGAGCGACAAGAGTCCAATGTCACGCCCTATGGCCTGGACTGCCGATATGAGCAAGGTGCTTGTGCGTGACGGAGGCTCTTATAAGGTTTGCCCGTTTGGCGCTTCCGCCGGCAAGGAGGCTTCAGTACCTGTGGACGAAATCGACATGGTCATAGACCACAAGGCTGAGTGGAAGCAGATTTTCGATGAGAGCTGGCGTATAACCAGGGACGGTTTCTATGTCGAGAATATGCACGGGGCTGATTGGGATCACATCTATGAGAAGTACGCCCAGATGCTGCCTTACGTGAACCACAGGGATGATCTTACCTATCTCATCGGTGAGATGCTCGGTGAACTCAATGTCGGACACGCATACATCACCTCAGGCGAAAGCCCGGCAGTGCCGCGCGTCAAGACCGGACTTCTCGGAGCGAATTTCAGCAAGGATGCTGCGAGCGGAGCTTTCCGTATCGAAAAGATCTTCCCTGCAGCAATATGGGACAAGAATCTCCGCTCACCTCTGCTCGAACCTGGCGTTGATGCCAAGGTGGGCGAGTACATAGTTGAGGTGGCAGGAAGACCGGCTTCTTCCCTCAAGGACGTGACCGAGGCTCTTGTAGGCAAGGCCGACAAGACCGTTTCGCTCAGAATTGCATCCCGAGCTGACGGAAAGGATGCGCGCACCGTGTACGTGAAGCCTATAGCTGATGAATCCCAGCTTGCTTACCAGGAATGGGTCAAGAGGAATATGGAAATTGTGGACAAGCTTTCCGGCGGAAGGATAGGCTACATACATATTCCGGATATGAGCGCAGAGGGACTGGTAATGTTCTCCAAGATGTACTACAACCAGCTCGACAGGGAGGCCCTGATCATTGATGACCGTATGAACGGAGGCGGAAACGTATCCCCTATGATTATCGAGAGACTCCAGCGTGAGGTTTACAGAATCAGCATGTATCGCAACGGAGCCAACGAGCCTGTGCCTAATGAGGCATTCTATGGCCCTAAGGTCTGTCTCATTGACAAGTACTCATCTTCCGACGGAGACCTCTTCCCGTACAGCTTCCGTAAGCTCGGATTGGGAAAACTCATCGGAACCCGCTCGTGGGGTGGAATCGTGGGAATCTCAGGATCCAAGGAATTTGTGGACGGACAGGATATGCGTACTCCTTTCTTCACCTCATACTCTACTGAGGGTGAATGGATTATCGAAGGCCACGGAGTAGATCCGGACATAGTGGTGGATATCAATCCTTTCGATGACTATCTCGGAAAGGATGCCCAATTGGAAAAGGCTGTTGAGGTGCTTCTTGAAGAGCTCAAGGACTGGAAGCCGCTGCCGGGCACTCCTGCCGCACCGGTAAAGAACTGAAATAACTGGTATATTTACATATTCTTCAATTGATTTTGTTATGAACGAAAGGAATACTTTTTGGAATCAGGCTGCAAAGGCGGGATTGGTGCTTGGAGGGGTGTCTGTGGCATATCTTGCGCTTACCTATCTTTTGAGCCTTGTAAACGGCGAGGGATTTGTCCTCATACTTATGTCTATAATCAAGGCCCTGCTGTGGGTGGCGAAACTTTTCGGCTGCATCTATCTGATGAAGCTCTTCATTACGCGCTATGACTCCCTGCCGCTTGAGGAAGGGGCTCGCCGGCCTTCGCCTTTCTCTTTCGGCTGTCTGGTGGCATTCCTTTCCGCTCTTATTTATTCGGCCTTCTATATGGCGTACACGCTATATCTCGCCCCGGATATGATAGAGCAGGTGGTGGAAGTTTACAAGACTATGCCGCAGTTCACTTCAGATATGATTGAAGAACTTGAGAATATGGTTCCGAAGATGCCTACTGTGCTCTTCTTCACCAACCTTGTCTATTGCACCCTGTTCGGAGTGATCGTATCTGCTTTCTGTTCAGGAAGGTCAAAATCATCAAATCCTTTTAACGAATAATATGGATATTTCTGTTGTAGTGCCTTCCTTCAACGAGAGGGAATCTTTACCCGAACTCTGTTCCCGCATACGTGCCGTGATGACTGCCGGTTCATTCAGCTATGAGATAATCATAGTTGATGACGGCAGCACTGACGGCTCCTGGGATACCGTGTGCAGCCTGTCCAAGGAAGACAAGAACATTCACGGAATCTGCTTCAGGAGGAATTATGGCAAATCCGCAGCCCTCTTTTGCGGCTTCAGGAAAGCTGAAGGAGATGTGGTGTTCACTATGGATGCCGACCTGCAGGATGCTCCCGAAGAAATTCCGGAGATGTATTCGATGATAGTCGGGCAGGGGTACGATCTGGTCTCAGGCTGGAAGCAGCACCGCAAGGACAATGCCCTGACCAAGAATCTGCCTTCGAAGCTGTACAATGCGACTGCTCGCCGCATTACCGGAATAAAGCTCCACGATATGAACTGCGGGCTCAAGGCTTACCGCAAGGAGGTAGTCAAGAGCATTGAGGTGTACGGCGAGATGCACAGGTATATTCCTTATCTTGCAAAGAATGCAGGATTCACCAGGATAGGTGAGAAACCGGTGCACCACGAGAAGCGCAAATACGGCAAGAGCAAATTCGGAATGGACCGTTTCGTGAACGGTTTCCTGGACCTCCAGTCTCTGTGGTTTCTGAGCACTTTCGGCAAGAAACCTATGCACTTCTTCGGCTACAGCGGTCTGTTTATGTTTCTTGTGGGCTTTGTGAGTGCCGTATGGATCATCGTCGCAAAGCTTGTAAACCAGTCCAACGGCCTGAAGTACCGGCCTGTGACTGACCAGCCGCTCTTCTACCTTGCCCTGCTTGCCGTAATCCTGGGAGTGATGCTTTTCCTTGCCGGATTTATCGGTGAGATGATAGCCCGCTCCTCAGGAGAGAGGAACCAGTACAATATCCGCGAAGAAATCTGAGTTGTAAATGCAAAATTATTCCTATCTTTGTAGGCTTAAATGAATTGAATATGTTGACGATTGCTATTACAGACGGTACGATTCGCCCTTGGGACGATGCCGAAACCAAAAAAATATTCTGGCATTCTTCAGCCCACCTTATGGCCGAGGCGCTCGAATCCCTTTACCCGGGCGTGAAGTTCGGTGTAGGACCCGCCGTAGAGACCGGTTTCTACTATGACGTGGATCTGGGAGGGCGTCAGATTTCGGAGTCTGACCTCAGGGATATCGAGAAAAAGATGATGGAACTTGCCCGCTCGAAGGAATCCTTCGAACGCAGAGAAGTATCCAAGGCCGACGCAATGAAGTACTTCACCGAGAAGGGTGACAAGTACAAGTGCGAGCTTATTTCCGACCTTGAGGATGGCACCATTTCTTTCTATAAGAACGGCAACTTCACCGATCTCTGCCGCGGACCGCACATCAAGCACGTGGATGACATAAAGGCAATCAAGCTTACATCCATTGCAGGCGCATATTGGAAAGGCGATCAGGAGAGAGAGCAGCTCACCCGTATCTACGGCGTGACCTTCCCGAAGAAGAGTATGCTCGACGAATATCTTGCGATGCTTGAAGAAGCCAAGAAGCGTGACCACCGCAAACTCGGAAAGGAAATGGAACTCTTCACCTTCTCCAGCCGCGTTGGCCTCGGACTTCCTCTCTGGCTGCCCCGTGGCGCCGTAATGCGCAACATACTCGAGAACTTCCTTCGCAAAAAGCAGAGCGAACTGGGCTACTTGCCTGTAGTAACTCCACATATAGGAAACAAGGAACTCTACCAGACTTCCGGTCACCTTGCAAAATACGGCAAGGACTCATTCCAGCTCATCAAGACCCCGCAGGAGGGCGAGGAGTATATGCTCAAGCCTATGAACTGTCCTCATCACTGCGAGATTTTCCGCAGCTCTCCGCGTTCCTACCGCGATCTGCCTCTCCGCTTCGCCGAGTTCGGCACCGTTTATCGCTACGAGCAGAGCGGTGAGCTTCACGGACTTACCCGTGTCCGCGGTTTTACCCAGGATGACGCCCATCTCTTCTGCCGTCCGGACCAGCTCCAGGAGGAGTTCGAGAAGGTGATCGATCTCATCCTTTATGTCTTCAAGACCTTGAAGATGAACGACTTTATGGCGCAGATCTCACTCAGGGATCCGTCCAATACCACCAAGTACATCGGTACTGACGAGAACTGGGAGAAGGCAGAGAAGGCGATTATCGAAGCTGCTGAAAAGAAGGGCCTTAAGACCGTAGTAGAGCTCGGTGAGGCTGCATTCTATGGTCCTAAGCTCGACTTTATGGTTAAGGATGCCATCGGCCGCCAGTGGCAGCTCGGTACCATTCAGGTTGACTACAACCTCCCGGAACGCTTCAAACTCGAATATGTGGATGCCGACGGATCTAAGCAGAGACCGGTAATGATACACCGCGCTCCTTTCGGATCCATAGAGAGATTCACTGCCGTAGTGCTCGAGCATACAGCAGGCCACTTGCCGATTTGGCTCTCTCCGGAACAGGTTAAAATCCTGCCAATCAGTGAAAAATATGCTGATTATGCAGAAAAACTTTGTGATTTGCTGAAAAATTCCGAAATTCGCGCCTCCGTAGACTCTCGTAACGAGACGCTCGGTAAGAGAATCCGTGAGATTTCTCTTCTCAGGGTGCCTCTCATTGCGATTGTCGGGGAGAAAGAGGTCAACGAGAACACGGTTTCCGTCCGCAGAGAGGGCGTGGACCAGGGCTCGATGACTGCCGAACAGTTTGTTCAATATGTGAAATCAGCTGAGGCTGAGGAACTTAAAAATTAGGAGGATAAAACTATCGCATTACCTTACAAACCGAAGCCCGCGGGCTTCAAGCCAGCCGGTCGCAGACCGGACCCTCGTCAGGCGCAGAAGCGCGATGAGAACGAGTTGAACATAAACGAGCAGATCACTGCCCAGCAGGTTCGCCTGGTAGGGGAGAATATCCCTGAGCCTGGCGTATATCCTATAGCAAAGGCATTGAAACTGGCAGATGAGCTCGAGCTCGACTTGGTAGAGATAAGTGCCCAGGCCGATCCTCCAGTTTGTAAGATACTCGACTACGAGAAGTTCCTCTATCAGCGCAAGAAGAAGGCGAAGGAGATGAAATCCAACGCCTCCAAGGTGGTTATAAAGGAAATACGCTTCGGCCCGAACACCGATGAGCACGATTTCCAGTTCAAGCTCAAGCACGCCAAGGAATTCCTCCAGGAGGGCTCCAAGGTGAAGGCGTCCATCTTCTTCAGAGGACGTTCAATTATGTTCAAGGACCAGGGAGAAAAACAGCTCCTTAGGTTTGCAGTCGAGCTTGAAGAACTCGGCCACGCTGAGAATATGCCTGTCCTTGAGGGCAAGCGAATGACAATGATGATAGCCCCTAACAAAAAGAAGTAGGGAATCATATAGTATTAACAATTAATTATTTAAAACAATGGCAAAGCTTAAGACCAATTCCGGTGCCAAAAAGCGCTTCACGCTTACCGGATCGGGAAAAATCAAGAGGAAGCACGCTTACCACAGCCACATCCTCACCAAGAAGACCAAGAAGCGCAAGAGAAATCTTGATCATTTCGCTCTCCTCGAGAAGGCGGATTACGCAAGAGTAAAAGAATTGTTGGTTCTCTAAAAGTATTCAATTATGCCTAGATCAGTCAACTCAGTAGCCTCAAGGGCTCGCCGCAAGAAGATTCTTAAGAGAACCCGCGGTAATTTTCTGTCAAGAAAGAACGTTTGGACAGTAGCAAAGAACACCTACGAAAAAGGTTTGACCTACGCTTATCGTGACCGCAGAGCAAAGAAGCGCAATTTCCGCGCACTCTGGATTCAGAGAATCAATGCTGCTGCACGTCAGTATGGTCTTTCCTATTCTCAGTTCATGGGCAAGCTCAACTCTCAGAACATCGGTCTGAACCGTAAAGTTCTCGCTGACCTTGCAATGAACAACCCTCAGGCGTTCGAAGCTATTATCAACTCTGTAAAATAGTTAGCTTGAAGTGAGTCTGAAGGAGTTTATCGGCAACAAGTGGACAAAGTTCATTTTCTGGGCTTTGCTCTATGTTGCGTGGGTAATCTGGCTCGGGAACTTCTGGTGGCTTTTCGGTCTGATTGTCATCTTCGACATCTACATCACCCGCAAGGTACGCTGGAATTTCTGGAAAAAACGTTATAAGGAAGGGGAGAAGCACAGTGCTTGGAATGAGTGGCTCGATGCCGTGATCTTTGCCGTGATCTTTGTAACCTTCATCAACATTTTTTTCTTCCAGGCCTTCAAAATTCCTTCATCCTCAATGGAGAGGACCCTTTACACGGGAGACCATCTCTTTGTGAGCAAGCTCGCCTATGGCCCAAGAGTGCCTCAGACGCCGCTGACCATTCCTTTTACCCACAACCAGATTTTCGGAAAGGAGTCATATTCGACACTCATCCAGAAAGACTATCGCAGGCTCAAAGGCTTTGGTCATGTCAAGCGTGGTGATTGCGTGGTTTTCGGCTTCCCTAATGGGGATACGGTGCTCAGAAAAGCTCCGGCTGAAGATTACCATGCTCTGGTGAGGATACTCGGAAGGGACAAGGTGGCTTCCTTGGGCGAGACCATAGTCCGCCCGGTGGACAAGAAAGACCACTATGTAAAGAGATGTGTGGCGCTGCCAGGCGATACACTCGAAGTTAAGGAAGGTCTGGTATGGATCAATGGCGTCAGGGAAGAGCAATATCCCGGTCTGCAGTTCTCATACAGAGTTGTGACCAACGGCCAGAAGATCAATACGAAAACCATCGAAAAGCTCGGCATCAATCCATCTGAGCTCTATTATGACCCTTCGCTGCCCGGATATCCGGCAATGATTCTCACTTCAGAGATGCTCGGCGAGGTCAAGGCGCTTCCGAATGTGATTGAAGTCAGTGACAATTTCGAGACCGATCCCGCCCTGTATTGCAAGGAGATTTTCCCATTCACGGACAATTCCGGCTGGACAAGGGACTTCTTCGGCCCTCTTTGGATACCTCAGAAGGGTGTGACCGTGAAACTTACGGAGGAAAACCTCCCGCTTTATGAGCGAATAATCACGGCATACGAGAATTCGGACCTCCAGCAGGCTTTGCAGGCAGGCGAGTACACCTTCAAGCAGGATTACTACTTTATGATGGGAGACAACAGGCACAATTCCCTTGACTCCAGGTACTGGGGCTTCGTCCCTGAGGACCACATAGTCGGAAGGCCTGCCTTGATATGGCTCTCAACCGATGCGGGAAGGCGTTTCCCGAACAGTATCAGATGGCGCAGATTCTTGAAATTTGTCTAGGTTACCATTTGTAAATCAGAAAATTATCACGATATTTGCAGCCCGTTCCAAGAATAAAAAATAAAAAAATATAGTTATGGCAAAAGTTTGTCAAATAACCGGAAGGAAGAGAATGAAAGGCAACAACGTTGCCCATTCCAAGCTGCGCACCAAGCGCGACTTCTCCCTCAATCTCAAGAATAAGCGTTTCTGGAGCGAGGAAGAGCAGAGGTTCATCACCCTCAAGGTTTCTTGCAAGGGTATGAGGATTATCGAGAAGAACGGCCTTGAGGCTACTCTTCGCGACGCACAGAAGAAAGGATTGATTAACCTTGTTTAATTTTTATCGTTATGGCAAAGAAAGCAAAAGGAAACAGGGTGCAGGTCATCCTCGAGTGCACCGAGCAGAAGGCAAGCGGTGTTCCTGGAATGTCTCGTTACATTACCACCAAGAACAAGAAGAATACTCCTGACCGCCTCGAGCGCAAGAAGTACAACCCATACCTCAAGAAGGTAACCGTTCACCGTGAAATCAAATAATTTCAGAGGAGTTTAAGTTATGGCAAAGAAAGCAGTTGCAACCTTCGCAGCCAAGGCCGGTGCTAAGAGCATGGTCAAGTGCATCCGTATGGAGAAGTCACCTAAGACAGGTGCGTATGTCTTCTCTGAGCAGCTTCTGGAAGCTGACAAGGCTAAGGATTTCTTCGCAGCGAAGAAGTAATCTTTTCAGTTCAAGATACTTTGAAAGGGGTGACGGACAATGAGTTCCGTCACCTTTTTTGTTTGCCCCTATTATATTCGAAAGAATATAAAATAAAGTTTTCCCTAATAATTTATATTAGAAATGATGTAATTTTGTGATATATTACTATATTTACATCCGAAAAGATATAATTCAGTGCTGATTATATGGAAAAGACACAGTTATCTCAGACGGTAAAGCGGCTCCGTAAGGAGTATGGGTTGACGCAGGAAGAACTTGCCCTGAAGTCAGGCGTCGGTCTCAATTTCGTACGGAATCTGGAGCAGGGAAAGCCAAGTCTTCGTATGGATAAAGTAAACCAGCTGCTTGATCTGTTCAACTACACCCTTAGCGCCACTCCCAAATATTGATTGCAATGCGACAAGCCCAAATTTTCAGAAAAGGTATTCTCGCCGGCACCTTGACGGAGGATGGAGGAGAGTACACATTCCGTTATGACACGCAGTACCTCGCCTCACCTCTGTCAGAGGCAATAAGCCTGACGCTTCCGCTGCAAACCGAGGCTTACACCAGCCCGGTACTGTTTCCTTTCTTCGACGGATTGATCCCTGAGGGATGGCTGCTGGATGTTGCTTTGAGAAATACCGACATCAGCATACTTGACCGGATGTCCCTTTTGTTGCTCTGCTGCAAGGAGTGCATAGGCAGTGTGAGTGTTGTGCCACTAATAAGAGAATAAGACATGAGCAAGTGTTTATATTGTTACAGGGAACTGGAGGATGGTCAGAAGGACTTTCATCCGGGATGTGCACGCAAGTTCTTCGGCACAGCGGAAGCTCCTTTGCTGGAGTATCGCAGGGAGGATCTCCATACTCTGGCCGCACAGGTTATTCAGGCACAGACTTCACTGACAGGAGTCCAACCGAAGCTGTCGCTTAACCTTCATAAACACGAAGGCAGCAGCCGTTTGACCATAGTGGGACTGTGGGGAGAATATATCTTCAAGCCGCAGACTGATATTTACCCTGAATTGCCGGAAAACGAGGATCTCACAATGCACCTGGCAGAGGCTGCACACATCAGGGTTGTTCCCCATTCCCTCATCCGGCTTGCGGATGGCAGTCTTGGCTACATCACACGTCGTATTGACCGGGCAAAGAAGGGCGAGAAGATAGATATGGAAGATATGTGCCAGCTGACACTTCATCCAACCGAGTACAAATACAAGAGCTCATACGAGCAGATTGCAAAAGCGATTGCCGCTTACAGCTCCACTCCGAAATTGGACATTGTCAACTTCATGCAGATACTACTCTTCTCATTCGTGACAGGCAACAATGACATGCATCTGAAGAATTTTTCTCTCTATCGTCCAAAAGAGATGTATCAACTGGCTCCGGCATACGACCTCCTGAACGTGGCGATTGCAAATCCCAGGGATAAAGAGGAGATGGCGTTGTCGATCAACGGCAAGAAGTCGCGTATAAAGCTTGCTGATTATCTGAAGGCCTCGGATACGATGGGCATTGAACATCGTATCACGCTCGGGCTCATTGAAAATCTGTGGGATGCTGTGCCTGCCTGGATCGACCTGATCAACCGCTCCTTTCTCAGCGAAGAGGCGAGACAAAACTACATTGATCTCATACTCAAGAGGATGGAGGCTTTGGCCAGGGATTCTTGAGGCAGTCTCCAAACAGAAAGTCCCTCAGTGACTTGCGAGGGGCTGCCACGGGTGCCGGTGATGGTCAGCATGCCGTAGTAGAACAGCAGGCTCTTGCCGAACCTGTTCCATAACTTTCATTTCAGCAAATTATACTCTTTACAAAGGTAATAATCCGAAGTACTATCGAGATAGTATAATTATAATTTACGAAATGTGTCTTTTTTTATGCGATTTCGTAAATTATAACTAACTTGCGGCTAATATATAACAGCACCATGATAATTGGAAGAAAAGAAGAACTGCGCGAAATTCGGGAGGCATATAAGTCAGAGTACTCGCAATTTATAGCCGTATATGGCCGAAGAAGAGTCGGAAAGACATTCTTGGTACGCGAGGCTTTTGACTACTCTTTCACATTTCAACACACAGGTGTTGCCAATCTGAATATGAAAGGGCAGCTGGAAGCCTTCAGGATGTCCTTGATGGAACAGGGACATAAAGAGTGTCCTGTACTAAAGTCGTGGCTGGAAGCTTTCAACGAATTGAAGGTAATCGTCAAATCCTCAAAGAAAAAGAAAAAAGTGCTGTTTATCGACGAAATCTCCTGGATTGACACACCCAAGTCCGGCTTTCTTGCAGCTCTTGAAAATTTCTGGAATGGATGGTGCAGTGCCAGAAAAGACGTGCTCCTAATAATATGTGCTTCAGCGACATCGTGGATCATAAACAAAGTAATAAAGAATAAGGGAGGACTTCACAACAGGGTAAACGTAAGAATATCATTGGCTCCTTTTACATTGAAAGAGTGCGAGGAATATGTGAAGAGCCGAAATTTCAGACTCAGCCGTTACCAGATTCTGCTATTATATATGGTAATGGGAGGTCCGGCATATTATTGGAGTTTGCTTGACAAAAGAAAGTCTGCCGCACAAAACATTGACTCTCTTTTCTTTGCAGAGAACGGGAAATTGCACAACGAATACAGTTCCCTGTATGAGTCCCTGTTCAAACATCCTGAACCATACATCAAAATTGTATCGGCTCTTGGCAAAAAAGCCACAGGAATGACACGGAAAGAATTGGTGGACAAGTACAAACTTGACGAGAGCGGTGCCTTGACCAAATGTCTGGAAGAGCTTGAAGAGTGCGGATTCATACGAAAGTACAACGCCTTCGAAAAGAAATCAAAAGGTTCAGTATATCAGCTAATTGACAACTATACGCTCTTTTATTTCAAGTTCATCAAGGAAGCTGACAGGGACGAAGACTTCTGGACAAATTCTCTGAACACTCCCCTTCAGAACTCTTGGTGCGGATATGCCTTTGAACGCGTTTGTCTTCAGCACATTGCACAGATAAAACAAGCCCTTGGCATTGGATCTGTCTCTACCAGGCAGTGTGCCTGGCGTGCAGATGGCAGTTTGTTACAAGAAGGCGAGCGGGGCGCACAGATTGATTTGTTGATTGACCGGAAAGATGATACAATCAACATCTGTGAGATGAAATGGGCATCGGCACCTTTTGTCATAGATTCGGACTATGACATGGAACTGAGAAACAAGCTGAGCGCTTTCACTCGTCAGACCCAGACTCGGAAGGCTGTGCACACCACAATGATTACCACATTCGGCGTGAAGAAAAATATGTATCTTGATGATTATCAGTCGGAAGTTATATTGGACGACTTATTTCTTTAGTTAGTATAATTTACGAAATGTGTCTTTTTTTATGCGATTTCGTAAATTATAATTTTATAATACTGTCAGTGTCATCTCACTTCGCTGTTATTGGGCGTCACCTGCAGTTCGTCGGATGCTTACGGTGACAAGGGTCAGACTTCTTCCATTCGGGCGAGTTCCCAGCCGCAGAACTGCATTACGATTCTGTGGAGACGGGTGCCCTGGCGGAGCACTTCGACTCGAGGGGCTGCTGCATAGCCTTTGATCTGCTCCACTGCCTCTGCCCATTGCGCTTCAGATCTGGCTTCGAAGTCCTTCTTCGGGAGGTATTTAACTTCAAGAATGTAGCTGTGCTCCGACTTGTAGTGCGTCAGGTTCGGCAGGAGGAAGAAGTCGCAGTAGCCGTGCTGCACCTCCACTTCCGGAGCGGTGAGATAGTAGTCGTTGAGGTTGAGGTAGGCGAGGAAGAAGCCCTGGATGTTGCGCTCACCTTCTATGCTGTCCCGCACCGATGACTGATTTTTGTAGCAGTCTGCCATATACTGGAGAGCTTCCCTCCACTGCCCGTCGAAGGCCATTGCATCGAAGGCATCGCGCAGATTGCTTATGTTGACACCCGCCTGCTCATAGTTCTCCAGGAGGTATGAGTAGTACTGTTTGCGGACATTGTTGTTCGGGATGCCGAGTATCAGGCGGCTGCCACGGGTTCCGGTGATGGTCAGCATACCGTAGTAGAACAGCAGGCTCGGGAAGACTTCCGGGTCCGTCATATCCATAGCCGAGAATGAGGTCCGCAGGTCTGCCACAATCTGTCCCTCCTCAATCACCTTCATCAGCACTCCCTTGCGGTTGCCGTCCAGCTTGTCCAACTGTATGAGTTTCTTGAGCTTGCTGTAGTCCGTTCTGGTGTTGTTGTCCAGCATCTCCTCGGGAGCGTGGCCCAGGTTTACATAATGCCTCAAGTAGTAGAGCACCATGTCGCAGTTGAAAACCGTGTTGCCGTCTCCTAGACACTCTTTGGCAAAGCAATAGTTGTCGTACCACGGCCGCATATCCTCAATCATCGCCTCGACATCGCAGCCCGCAGGCAGCATTCCCACGCTCTTGTAATACTCGAACATAGTCCGCACATCCGCCGTAGAAAACCCGAGC
Source organism: uncultured Bacteroidales bacterium (assembly GCA_945939695.1). GTDB lineage: Bacteria > Bacteroidota > Bacteroidia > Bacteroidales > UBA932 > Cryptobacteroides. The sequence goes on along the minus strand of CAMEWE010000010.1, from coordinate 1,814 downwards.
ATCTTGTCCAGTTCCGGCTGGGTGGAAGCGTTCCATCCGATGTTGAAGCCGCTGGTCAAGTCATCCAATGTCACGGGGCTGACACCGGTGATGAAAATGCGCTCGAACATTCCTTTGAAGAGCTTGAATACCTCGCAGTAGAATCCGCTGGCATGGGTCATCTGATGGTATATTTCTTCACCGTGTTCATTCAGGACCACGTTGGTGAAATTGTCGTACTCGTCGATGAAAAGGTACAGCGGAATGCGGTACTTCATCGCCATATTGTTGACGAAATTGATTTTCTCCACAAAGTCCTTCGATTCAAGCACCTTTTTCACGCCATCCTCGGGATAATCATCCCGGTATGTGTCGATGAAATCGTCCAGCCTGCCGCAACAATAGGAGTTGAACTTTCTCGGAAGCTCGTCAATATTGCCGGTTACCCTTGAGAAATCCATATAGAGCACCTGATAGTGGCTCCTCAGCGGAGTTGGATGCTGCCCGATGTACAAATCCCCGAACAAGCTGTCGAAATCCCCCGCGGCCGCCTTGTCGTAATAGAGCCGCATCATATTCAGGAACAGGCTCTTGCCGAACCTGCGGGGACGTATGAGAAATAGTGTCCTGGATTGGTTCTCGAGTTTTTCCAAATACATTGACTTGTCCACATAGTACAAGTTCTGCTCCCGAACCGCCCTGAAATCGGACACTCCGTAAGGTATCTGTCGAATCTGTTCCATAACTTTCATTTTAGCAAATATAGACACATTCACATTCTTTTGCAAACATTGACAGGTAAGCATCCGACGAAATGACAAAAGAGGCTGACCCCGTCAGCCTCTTTTGATGTCATATGCCTGGCAGTAGCTCAGCATCAGTTGTTCTGGTATTGTATCGTTGCCTGGCCGCTCTTCCAGTTGTCGGGAAGGGTGCTCTCTATGGAGTTATATACATCCTGGTTTGCCAGAGTCAATGTGCGGGAGCTTGCGCCAGAGCCAGCAATAGTGCCAGTTAAACCATCCAGCCACGAATTCAAACAATTTGTAGCATCGAGGCCAGCTGTTGCAAGCATTGTCACTTTGCTCAATGAAGAACAATTATAGAACATATAACGATAACAATCACTTACTAATTTCGTGGCAGGGAGTTCGGGAGCTTCGGTGAGGGAGGTACATCCATAGAACATAGAGTCATAACATCCATCCTTCAAATCCGTGGCAGGGAGCTCGGGTGCAGTTGTCAGCAGTGTATTGAGATGGAACAAACTACAGAATTTTGCTGAGGAAGTGATTACACCTGTATAATCCGTATAGTCAATGAGGGTGCGGATATCACCGGTACATTTGACCTGCGCACCAGTAGAGAAACCGATGGTCGAATAGCTATAGGCATTGTTTGCCGTACCCTTGCTGCTCTTGCCGCGTAGCCGAAGGTCCTTGCCTGCGCCGCCGAAAGCGACATCCGAAATAGAGCCGGTAAACCTTACCCAGTTGCCCCCTCCTACAGAATACTCGAAATATTCTCCTTCTCCCAGAGTGAAGTTGCCATTAAAGCCCCTAAAGTCCATCGAGAACTTCTGCTCGCTGTCAGCAGAGAAAGTGACATAAGGAAGACCGGTCGCCTCAGCGCCGATTTCGTTGCCGTTAATGTCGACTTTATCAGCCTTCTTCCAAAGGTCAGGAATATATCCCCTCGAAACCATTGCGGTATACACGGCATCGCTTGCCAGCGTCAGCGTGCGGGAGGTGGCAGAGGTGCCGGCATCATAGAGCCAATAATCCAAGCAACCAGAAGCACTCACATCAGTTGCGAGCATTGTAACACTTGAGAGT
>CAMEWE010000009.1:0-85069 GCA_945939695.1 uncultured Bacteroidales bacterium | reverse complement strand
GATTCTCACATTTATACCTTCTAGTTTTAGCCACAATCTTTACTCTTTGACCATGAAGAGAAAGAGTTGTCATTGTCCTGACAATATCACATTAAATGTACCGTCTAGAGCATTTTCAAATGTACCGTTTGTAACGGATTCAAATGTACCACTTCAGAAGTGGTTGCTATGAGGTTCTGCAAAGTTATAATTTTTTCTGTTTGTTTCTCCTGAGTGAGTCACCTTTGAGTTCTATCCGATGCGCGTTAGCGCAGAGGCGATCCATAATGGCATCAGCAAGAGTAGGTTCATTGAGGTAGTCATACCATTTTGCGACCGGGAGCTGAGAAGTCACGATAACGGATTTCCGCTGATAACAGTCCTCCAGGATTTGCAACAGCGCAAGCCGCGAGTTATTATCGAGCGGCTGTAAGCCGAAGTCATCAAAGATGACGAGGTCATTCCTTTCGATATGATTGACCACCTTCAAAAGACTTCCATCAAGTTTAGCGAGCGCGATGCGCTCGATGAACTTGTTCATGGAGAAGTATTCGACACGATGTCCAAGGAAGCAGGCTTGACGTCCTATGGCACATGCAAGGAAGGATTTACCGCAACCGGTCTTGCCGTCTATCAAGACATTTTCAGCCCGGTCTATGAAGCTGCAATCTGCCAACTTGAGTAGCATTTCTTTGGTGAAGTTGCGCTCGTTTGAGCAGATGACATCTTCCAGAACGGTGTTATAACGGAGTTTGCTGGTTTTAAGATACATCTCTGTCCGTCGCTGATTCCGGTACTGGTTTTCCGCTTCTGCAAGATGAGCGACGAACATGTCCAATGTAGGCCACTCGTTTACGGGCAGTGTCTGCAAGGCCTTGTAGCATTCGGCCATTCCTTTCAGTTTGAGGCCCTCCAACTGGAGGATAGTTTCTTGAGTGTTCATGTACTTGTATTCATTGTGTGCCAGCGTTGGTTACTCATATTCTGTCGCTCCTCGTACATTCTCATTTTTCGGGATGTACGGAGCCGTGTCAGAGGCTACGGGCGGGAGCTCGTCAAGATTGTTTTTGAGGATACTCTCAATGCGTTTATATGTTGATGCTGTCTTTGGCTCTATCCTTTGGCAGGCAGCTTCCAGCCGCTCCGCACCGTATCTGGTTGCAAGCCGCAGGACTCCCTGGCAGGAACGATAGGCTTGCTGGACAAAGACAGCGGTATTGAGGATGCTTTCTATGGAAGCCTTCGTTTGGGGTCCGATGAGGCTAGCACGTGAAAGCAGGTATGCAGCATTGATTTCCTTGGATTTCTGGTAGGCCTGATGCTTTGGTGGCATGTGCTCCATGATGGTCGTATATCCATCCGTATACATCCTTTTGTGGACTGCTATTCGGACGAAGTCCACCCAGACTTCCACGGTCTCAGCATCGTACACTACCTTGGCTTTCTTACCTATATATTGGTACGGTATGCTATAAAAGTGGTTCTTATCTACCTGAAAGTGATAGGTTGAGTTGATGGTTATTTCCTTCTCGTACTTGAAGAGGAAGCGTTCTGGTGGTAACGGAAGCATTAAAGGACGTTCTTCCATCTCGTACTGCTCCCGACGAGTATGTGTTTTATTTTTACGTTCCTGATTGTTGAACATGTCGTTCAGTTGGTCAAGCCTTAGGTTCAGTTCATCCACGCTGCCAAAAGTCTCGCGACAAAGGCGGCTATAATAACATCTATAGGCCTGTTGTACAAGACCTTCTGCGGGACCTTTATCTCGGGGTTTCCCGGAACGGCATTCATCAAGCTCTGTTCCGTAATGGAGACACCACTGGCTGGCTGCCTCATTCAGGGTGGGTTCGTATCGGTGAGCTTTTTTAATCCATTGGCGCATGTTGTCGGTCTTGGATATCTCTGCTACACCGCCAAAGTACTCCACCGCACATGACAATGCCCGGAATAGGTACTCCATCTTGGCATTTGGCAAGGCTCTCACATAACTGAGCATGGAGTATGGAAGTACACATACCAAGACAACAGCCTGAGTAGCTGCTCCCGTAGATTTGTCAACTATCCAGAGGACGTCTCCGGCAAAGTCGAACTGCATCTCCCTTCCCGGCTCATAGACATTGTGGTATTTGTAATCGTGATTCTTCTCATATTCTTGGATGATAGCCTTGAACTGAGTGTAACCGTAGGGATTATCAGTCGCCTTCTTGTAGTCTTCATACAAGACCTCATAAGTCATATACTTGCGCTTCATCTGTTGGGCATACTCCTCTACATTATTCATCATAAAAGTATACCTTTCACTGTCACGGTTTCTATGACCGTCGCCCTTCACAAGTATGGCGTTCAACTCGGCATCTTCCAGAGATAGCAGTTCAACCATGCTCTTACCGGATGCTTCCGCACGGTCCCGATATGCTCGTAGAGAGGTGCGGCTGATTTTCAGCTTGCGCTCCATCTCCCGTAATGATGTTCCGCGTACAAACTCGCGAATGATTACTCTGATGTCTGTCATCGTTGCTTTTCTGTTTGCCATAACTTCGTGATAATTTGTTTCTAACCACAAAGTTACATTTACCAAACCTAAAGCAACCTCTCTGAAGTTCCTGCCGTACCTCAGCTGGCACTGGTTAACATCGGCAGGTGGTACATTTATTTCCGCTACATATGGTACATTTCAAAGTGATATACCCGGTACATTTGTTCCCGATATAGGCGGTACATTTGTTTCTGATACGCCCGGTACATTTGAAAGTGATACAGGGGGTACATTTAATCCGCTGCTATCAATTGTCCTGTGATAGTACGAATGTACATGCGAACTTCTTTTGCCGCAGCAAGGACACTTGGACGTGATTCTTTTATCATGAATATGGATGATTATTCCATCGGCTGTTTTAATCACATCATCATATATCACATGTTTCCAGCCAATAATTTTGGCGATAGCTTTGCAAGAAATCTTAGATTCGCTATCTTTGCAATTAACTTTTTCGGACACTTTAAGTACTTGTATTTCAGCACTTTAAGTTACAAAAAAGTGTTCAAAAAAGCAAGGGTAATTCACTGATTTTCAATGAATTACCCTATTATTTTAGCACGAAATTTGACGAAGAACCCACAAAACACCCCCTTTTTGTGGATGAAATGGCCTAAAACCGCACTTTGTCCACAAAACACCCCCTTTTTGTGGACGAACCGGCCAAAACCCTGCACCCAGCCCTTGGCAAACCCGGGCCACGGCAACCCCAATGCAGACCAGTGTCACCAGTGCCCTTAAGTCCTGTATTTGCGCTCGTCTGCGAAGGAAAAGAATGAGTTGTCGCAGATGATTACGTGATCAAGAAGCATTATACCGCAGGCCGAAGCCGCATTGTGCAGCGCTTCGGTCTGCTTTACGTCTGCCGTGCTTGGCTCGGGATTGCCGCTGGGATGGTTGTGGGCGAGAAGCAGGCCCGAGGCCTTCTTCTCCAGCGCCAGGGACATCAGCAGGCGTATGTCTATTACCGTGGCCCTGCTCCCGCCCAGACTGAGCATCTGCTTGTGTATCAGGCGCTGGCCTTCGTCGAGAAGGAGCACCCAGCACTCCTCGTGCTTGAGTCCTTTGAGGCGGGGGATGAGCAGGTCATAGACCATCCTCGCGCTGACCAGGGCCATCCCTTCCTGGGCACGCTCTCCGATGAAGCGTTTCCCCAGCTCGGCTGCCGCCAGGATGCAGCACGCTTTCCCCGGCCCCAGGCCTTTCAGGGCGCACAGTGTGTCCGCTGAAGCGTTGAACAGCGGCGTGAGCTTGCCGTCGAAAGAATTGAGCAGCATCGATGCCAGGTCCAAGGCGCTTGAACTCCCGTGCCCGTTGCGTATCAGCACCGCCAGCAGCTCTCCGTTGCTAAGGCTCTCCACCCCTTGGGAAAGCATTTTCTCGCGAGGTCTCTCACTCGCGCATAAGTCTTTGATTTTCATAGTTTAAGAGTATTTGTTCAACTATTCTTTCAATTTGCACAGCAGGGTGGCCTGGGTGCAGTCGAGCACTTCCACCTCCACGAAATCGCCTGCCTTGTGCACGCTGTCCGTCCACACGCACATTTTGTTCTGCGGATTGCGGCCGCAGAGCTGTGCCGGGTCCTTCTTGGACGGACCTTCCACCAGGGCGGTGAAACACTTGCCCAGGTCGCGCCTGTTGCTCTCCAGGGAGAGACGGTTCTGCAGGGCGATGATCTCCTCAAGTCTCCTGGTCTTGGTCTGTATGTCCACGTCATCGGGGTACTTGCGCGCCGCGAGTGTGCCCGGGCGCTCGGAGTAGTAGAACATGAAGGCTGCGTCGAATCCCACCTTCTCGAAGAGGCTCAGGGTGTCCCTATGGTCCTCCTCGGTCTCCGAGCAGAACCCGGCTATGACATCGGTGGTGATGGCGCAGTCTGGCATGAATTCGCGTATCCTGTCCACGCGGGAAAGGTACCATTCGCGGCTGTAGCGGCGGCGCATCTTTTCGAGTATGCGGTCGGAGCCGGACTGCACCGGAAGGTGGATGTGGTGGCATATGTTGGCGTGGGACGACATCGTACGCAGGACTTCGTCAGAGATGTCCTGGGGGTTGGAGGTGGAAAACCTTATCCTCAGGCCTGGCACCGTTTCGGCGACCTTGGCGAGCAGGGCGGCGAAATCCACATCCCCGTCGCGGTACGAGTCCACGTTCTGGCCGAGCAGCGTGATCTCCCTGTACCCGGCTGACGCACATTCGCACGCCTCGCGCACTATCGTTCTCCAGTCGCGGCTGCGTTCGGCACCACGGGTGTAAGGTACCACGCAGTATGAGCATACGTTGTTGCACCCGCGCATTATGGATATGAACGCGGACACCCCGTTGCGGTCCAGCCTGACCGGGGAGATGTCGGCGTAGGTCTCCTCGCGCGAGAGGAGCACGTCGATCTGCGGCTTCCCGTCTCCTGCCGCCGCCAGCAGCTCGGGGAGTTTGCGGTAGCTGTCCGGTCCCGCCACGATGTCCACCTTGCCGGAGTCGAGCAAGGCTTCCTTGAGGCGCTCCGCCATACATCCGAGTATGCCCACGAGGGTGCCGGGGCGGGCCTTGCGCTGGATGTTGAACTGCTCTATCCTTCCCAGTATCCGCTGCTCGGCGTTGTCCCTGATGGAGCAGGTGTTCGCCATAATCACGTCTGCGGCATTGATGTCTTCGCAGCGTTCGTAGCCCTCCTTCGAGAGGATGGAGAACACTACTTCGGTGTCAGCTACATTCATCTGGCAACCGTATGTCTCTATATATACCTTTTTCATTTCACCGACAAAGATAATATGGATTTTTCTTATATTTGTAGTTCGTAATGAAAAGGTTTGGCATTATTTTTATTGCAGCGTGCTTGCTGCTTACTTCCTGCGGGAAGGGGGTGAAGGACATCGCTCTCACTTCCTTCCGGCTGCTTTCCGTCTCTCCCCAGGGCCTTAACGGCGTGACCTTGCTGGTGGAGGTCGGAGTTGACAATCCCACTGTGGGTTTCGAAATAACTGATGTGAACGCCGTGCTGAAACTGGACACGGCCCCAGCCCTTCTTCTGACTGCCGACCAGCTTATGGTTGAAGGCCACGCGCAGAAGAACTATACCATACCGCTCAAGGGGCAGATTGCTGACGGATTCAACCCCTTCCAGCTCCTGCGTCTTATAAGCGATGACTCGGTGATGAGCCGACTTACCGCCGACGTGAGCGCGCGTGCAGCGCTTCGCGGAGGCCTTGGCAAGAATATTGAAATCAAAGACATCAAACTTGACAGTTTGACAGGAATCGAAAAATGAAAAGAACAATCGCCGCAATATTGACAATACTCGCGCTCGGCGTCCTTCCCCTTGCGGCCCAGGATGTCGAGACCGTCACAGGACCGGAAATCGAGCAGGCGGGAGTGGAGGTCCAGGTGGACTCTGCGCTTCTGGGAATGGACATTTTCTCGGCCCTTCCCGACAACGTGGTACTGGTCCAGTCCCCTCAGCTGCGCTCAGCCCTGCTCTCCAAGACGGCCTCTGACGCGTCCAGACTCACCAACGGCTTCCGCATACGCATATACAGCAGCAGCGCGCGCGGTGCCAGGGAGGCGTCGCTGGCGGTGCTCCGGCGCTTCAACAGCCAGTATCCGCGCATACAGGTCTACAGAAGCTACGCCGCCCCGAATTTCAAGGTGACGGTGGGCAACTTCCGCAACAGGGCTGAAGCCGAATCCCTGTGCAGGCGCATAAAGGCAGATTATCCGGATGCATTCATAGTGCGTGAAAAGTTCCGCTATCCGAGCATAGGCAGGGCGGATACAAGTCAACTTGAAGAGGATACAATTCTATGATAAAGCAGGGACTCGAACTTAAGCAGACACAGAAGATGTCTCCGCTTCAGATTCTGACCATCAAGCTCCTGGAGCTTCCGATTCAGAGTCTGGAGCAGAAAATCCGTTCTGAGCTGGAGGAGAATCCCGTGCTGGATGACAGTCCTGACCCAAACCGTTCTGAAGAAAGCAAGGACATCTCCATAGACGAACTGAAGGACGACGATTACATCCCGTCCTACAAGACCCGCGTGAACAACTGGGGCAAGGATCCGCGTCCGGAATACAACAGCTTCTCGGTCAAGACGAGTTTCAACCAGAGCCTTATGGACCAGCTGGGCTGCCGCAATCTTGACAAGCACCAGTATGACATAGCGGCATTCCTGATAGGTTCCCTGGACAATGACGGCTACCTCAGGAGGGACATAGAATCCATAGTGGACGACCTCGCGTTCAGAGCGGGAATCGACACCGATGCTGATGAGGTGCTGTCCGTGCTGAGAATAATCCAGGATTTCGAGCCTACCGGTGTGGGAGCAAGGGACCTCAGGGAGTGCCTCCTGCTGCAACTCCAGACCTGCAAGCAGACTCCGGAGGTGCAGGATGCTGAAAGAATACTCAAGGATTTCTTCCAGGAGTTCTCGAACAGGCATTTCCAGAAAATCATATCCCGGACAGGTATGAGTGAGGCCAGACTGAAGAAGGCGATGGCCAGAATAGTGAAGCTCAACCCTTCGCCGGGAGGGGAGGTCGGAGACAGTTATGAGGCTGAGACTCAGCAGGTTGTCCCTGACTTTATACTTGAGGATAATGACGGGCAGCTATCCTTCTCGATGCCCCGTTTCTCCGTCCCTGAGCTCAGGGTCAACAAGAAATATGCAGACCTGCTTCTCTCTTCGAAGAACTCATCCGAGAGGGAACAGAAGGAGGCAGCGGCTTTCGTGCGGCAGAAACTGGATTCCGCCAAGTGGTTCGTGGAAGCGCTCAAGCAGAGGCAGAACACCCTCACCCGCACAATGGATGCGATACTCCAATATCAGTACGAATATTTCGCAACGGGGGATGAGACCAAGCTCAAACCTATGGTGCTTAAGGATATAGCGGAGAAGACGGGCTTCGATATTTCCACCATCTCCCGAGTCGTGAACAGCAAGTACATAGAGACGGATTTCGGAATCTACCCTCTGAAGTATTTCTTTTCCGAAGGAATGGAGAACAAGGACGGCGAATCGGTGTCCACAAGGGAACTCAAGAAGGTGCTCCAGGAGTGCGTGGATGCGGAAGACAAGCGCAAGCCTCTCACCGATGAGCAGCTGGTGGTCGAGATGGAGAAACACGGCTACAAGGTGGCGCGGCGCACGATAGCCAAGTACAGGGGACAGTTGGGAATCCCTCTGGCGCGATGGCGCAAGGAACTGTAGTTCCCGGAAGAGAAGCAGGGGCTAGCGCTTGACGCTTCTCCTTCTGGTAGGATGGCAGATGAGCTGGATGTCGATGGAGTCGATTTTGAATCCTTTCACTTTGCGCTGCTTGAGGCGGCTCTCGACAAAGGCCATCAGTTCATCGTCGATGACATCCTGGAAACTGTTGTTGACGGAGTCGTAAAGATGAAGATGTTTGAAAGTGTTGACGTCGAAGTACATCTTGTTGTTCGAGCTGAGCCTGCGATGGTAAATGCCCAGATCAGCAAGAGACGTGAGAGTGTTGTAAACCGAAGCCACGGTGACGGACGGGCCGTTCTCGCGGGCTTTGATATGCTCTACGACCATATCTGCACTGGCGTGGCCGATGCTGAGCATGGCTTCGTGAACGGCAACCCTTTGCGGAGTGGCCTTGAGGTTCTTGTTTCTCAATAAAACTTTGAATTCGTCAAGAGTTGGAGCTGACAGAGTCTTCGCTTTCATTACAAAAGTGTCGGGAATTAGAATAATGGTTCCCGCAAATATATGATTTATTTTGAAGCTTTCAAAAATATGTGTTAATTTTGTTATTATGGAACATATAAAGTGTCTGATAATCGGCGGCGGCCCGGCTGGATATACGGCTGCCATCTATGCTTCGAGGGCTGCGTTGGCGCCTGTGCTGTATGAAGGAATGGAACCGGGAGGCCAGCTCACCACCACTACCGTAATCGAGAACTTCCCCGGTTTCCCGGGAGGTGTGGATGCCAACAAACTGATGTCCGATATGAGGCAGCAGGCTGCGGAGCTCGGTGCCGACATACGCAGGGGCAGCGTGACTTCAGTTGACCTGGGTGTGCGCCCTTTCCGCTTCACGCTGGATTCCGGTGCCGAAATCGAAGCGGATGCCGTGATCATTGCCACAGGTGCGACCGCGAAGTACCTCGGCCTTCCGTCGGAGCTCAAGTACCGCGGATTGGGTGTGTCCGCGTGCGCAACCTGCGACGGTTTCTTCTACCGCCGCAAGGATGTTGCGGTAGTGGGTGGGGGAGATACCGCCTGCGAGGAGGCGAGCTACCTGGCCGGTCTTTGCCGCAAGGTGTACATGATAGTGCGCAGGGACGTGCTCCGCGCATCCGAGGCCATGCAGCAGCGCGTGAAGAACACCGAGAATATAGAGATACTCTGGAACTGCAACACCCGCGAGGTGCTGGGGGACGAGAATGGGGTCACCGGCGCCAGGCTTGAGAGAAAGAATGGCGAGGTTTTTGATATACAGGTGGACGGGTTCTTCCTGGCAATAGGTCACCATCCGGTTTCGGAGCTTTTCTCCAAGTGGGTGCAGACCGATGCCAACGGATACATAGTCACTGACGGTGTCAGCAGCCGCACCAATGTTGAGGGCGTGTTTGCGGCAGGAGATGTGCAGGACCCGCATTACAGACAGGCGATCAATGCAGCCGCATCGGGATGCCGTGCAGCGCTGGACGCCGAAAAATATCTGAAGAAATGAAGATGAAAAGAATATTGCCTATCTTGCTGCTTGCAGCGCTTGCTTTCCAGGCTTGCAAGTCCCAGTATGACCTCATGCTGGAGAGCAATGACGCTGACGCTAAGTATGCAGCGGCGTTCGACTATTTCAACAAGGGGAAATACACCAAATCCGCCCAGCTCTTCGAGTCCCTCTCCCTGCTGGTCGGAGGTACCGCCAGGGAGGATACGGTCCAGTATTACTGGGGCCTGAGCAACTACTCCATGGGAGATTATTACACCGCCGAGACGAACTTTTCCAAGTTCATCTCGACTTATCCCTACAGCCCTCTTGCTGAGAGCGCGGAGTTCCTCAGGGTGGACTGCCTCTACAAGGCCACTCTCCGTTACGAGCTTGACCAGACGCCTACCTACACTGCGATGAACGCGATAAGCGCCTATATGATCAACCACCCTGAATCCACCAATCTCGACATTTGCCGCCATATGCTTGAGGATCTCGGGGAGAGGCTGGACAGGAAGGCATACGAGAACGCCAAGTTGTACTACAAGATGGAGGATTACAAGGCCTCCAGGGTGGCATTCAAGAACATACTCAAGGAAGATGCGGACAACGTCTATCGCGAGGACATACTCTATTACTCGGCAATGTCGTCCTACAAGTATGCGGAGAACAGTTATGCCAACAAACAGAAGGAGCGCTTCCTGATTTTTATGGATGACTATCTCAATTTCATAGGAGAATATCCTGATTCCCACTATCGCAAGGAGCTGGATAATCTTTATGAGAAGGTAAAAGAAAAATATTGAAACTTTTTGCCGCTACGCTACGGTAAAATAAGTATGGAAAAGAAAATACCTACAAACACTCAGACCCGCGACATAAAGTATCTCGCGGAGCCTACGGGCAACATCTACGAAACTGTGGTCATACTCTCGAAGAGGGCCAACCAGATTGCTCTCGCCGAAAAGAAGGAGCTTGCAAAGAAGCTCGAGGAGTTCAAGGGAGACCGCGACACTATGGATGAGGTGTTCGAGAACAAGGAGCAGATCGAAATCTCAAAGTACTACGAGCGTCAGCCTAAGCCGGATCTCGTAGCCATCTCCGAGTTCGAGAACGGCGATCTGTATTACAGGACTGCCAAGGAAGACGCAGCGGAAAAATAAAGTTCCGCGATGCTCCGCTCCCTGCACATAGAAAATTACATTCTGATAGACTCTCTGGACGTAAGTTTCCCGGAGGGTCTTGTCATCATAACCGGACAGACGGGAGCCGGCAAATCCATACTCCTGGGTGCCTTGTCCCTGTTGTTCGGGGCGAAGGCGGATGCCTCTGTGATTGCCGAAGGAGCGGACAGTTGCGTGGTCGAGGCAGAATTCGACATAGGCTCAAGCGGGCATCTGCTCATCAGAAGGGTGATATATCCTTCAGGAAGGTCAAGGAGCTTTCTCAACGATGCCCCCGTGCAGGTTTCTGCCCTTCAGAATATGGCGGACAGGCTCATAGACATCCATTCGCAGCACAAGAGCCTGCTGATTACCGACAGGAAATTCCAACTCTCTGTCCTGGATGCTTTCGCCTCGGACAGGGAGCTGCTTATGGAATGCAGGAAACTCTGGGGAGAGCTTTCGGCTTTACATTCCCGTATCAGGACAAAACGGGAGGAGTACAACAGGCTGCTTGCCGAGAAGGAGTACTCCGAAGCTGTTCTGGAACGCCTGGACTCAGCCCGTCTCGTTCCCGGAGAGTTGGAGGCCCTGGAAGAGGAGCATAAAAGTCTTTCGAATGCCGAGCAGATTCTCGGCGCCCTCTCCAAGGCATCATCTGTCCTTTCGGAGGAGCAGGAAGGCCCGGGGCTCCCCGTGCTTTCCGCCTTGAGGGAAGCTTCGAAGTCCCTGGAGCACATTTCTTCCTGCCTGCCTGCCGCTTCTTCCCTCGCTTCCCGCCTGGAATCCTCCAGAATAGAGATTGAGGACATATGCGAGGAACTCGATTCGGTGCAAAACTCGATAGACCTGTCTCCGAAGAGGCTCGAGGAAGTGGAAGACAGGATGTCTGAGCTCTATTCCCTTATGAAGAAGCATAACTGCAACAGCATAGAGGAGCTCATAGAAATCAGGGACAGATATTCCCTCTCCGTAAATGGAATAGAGGACCTTGCCGAAGAGCTTAAGTCCTTGACCCAGAAAGAGAATGAACTCGGCCAGCGCTATGCTTCCGTGTGTGGGGGACTTACTGAACTGCGCAGGAATGCCGCCCCTGGACTGGCATCCGAGATCCGTTCCCTGCTGCATTTCCTGGAGTTGGAAGGATCCGACTTCGAGGTCAGCGTGGCGCCTTGCGAGCCGGGGCTGAACGGAGCTGACAGCGTACGCTTCCTCTTCTCCGCCAACGGCAGGGCTCCGGAGGAGCTCTCGAAGGTGGCTTCCGGAGGCGAAATCTCCAGAATCATGCTCTCCATCAAGGCGATAATGGCGAGGTTCCTGGGAATGCCTACCCTTATTTTCGATGAAATTGACACGGGAGTAAGCGGCAGCGTTGCCGACAAGATGGGCCGTATGATATGCTCTATGGGCAAGGATATGCAGGTGTTCGCAATCACCCACCTGCCGCAGGTAGCTGCGAAGGGCAGCGCCCATTATCTGGTGAGCAAGTCCACCAATGCCCAGGGACGCACCTCATCCACGCTGAGCCGCATAGAGGGCGAGGACAGGGTAAGGGAAATCGCAAGATTGCTTAGCGGCTCAACCATAAGCGAAGCTGCCCTCGCAAATGCGGAGCAGCTCCTCAATGAAAATCTTTGATGTCTTATAAGAGACTGACCGTCAGGTCAGGACGGTACACGATTCTTCGTACTGCAATATTCTGCATTCCGTCAGCCACGTCGTAGTCGAAGCGGAAATCTGCCTGCAGTCCCTTGTGGGAATATTCCGGCAGCCTCCTCGCCCAGCGTCTTCCGAAGCGTGCGCTGGCCGCTGCGTAGTAGCGTACTGTGTCATAGCCCTGAAAGGCGAAGGAGCCGGGTTCGCTCTGCAGCAGGGAGCGGTATGCAATGATGAAATCCTTAACGGCAGGATCTTCATAATCAATGAAATATGATGCGCATAGACGGGTATTGGCCGTATAGAGGTCGAACACGTCGGGTCCGACGCAGCTGCGCACTTTGGAGCTGCTGTAGAGCACTATGTTGTCCTGTATGCTTGAGGCTATGCCTATGCTCCTGACTGCCTTGGTGATGAAAGCATCGTTGTCGGAAGCAATCATGATCCTGTATTTTCCCAGCGGCTTCGGGCTCAACTCCTCTGCCGAGCTGATGCTCTTGAAAATGACTCCGGATTGCTGCAGCCTTGAGATGAGGTATGAGCTCTGCTCCCCGTTGCCCTGTACGGACACGTCCCTGATTACCACGACCTCGTCGCCAGCCATACATTCCTCTATGAGCCAGTCGACCATGTCGTCTATCTGCCGGGTCCAGGGTACCGGGGATTGGATGACCTTCCCGTCCGATGTCAGGTCTGCCGCCTTCGGTTCGAGCGGCGACACTATGGCCCTGCCTTTTCCCAGGCGTGCGGACAGGGTCTGCAGCCCGTCATATTCCACAGGTCCTATTATTACATCCTGTCCGGAAAGTATATCCCCGTCAAGGCTGAAGTCCGGCGCGTCGCTGTCATATACACGCAGGTTCACCCTGACTCCTGTCCTGCCAAGGTCGCGCACTGCCATCAGCGCTCCGCTGTACATCTCCAGAAAGTTGGAACTCGGCTTCTCCCCGGATGCCTTGAGAGGCAGTATCAGGCTTATGTTCAGCTCATCGCTGAAGCCGTTGAGCCATATTTCATCGCTGTCGAGAGTGTCGGCTGCGGCAGTGGGTGTTTCGCTTTTGATGACGCTGTCAATCCTGACGACGGCCGTGGTGTCGGTCTGCGCCTTTTTCTGGGCCTTTTTCTTGCCGGGGAACAGCCACCAGGAGTTCTGGGCTCCTGCGCAGAGACCCAAAAGGCAGAAAGCCGTCAGCGATATGAGGATTCTTTTCATTTTCAAATATCGTTTAAAGACTGTCGATGAATTCAACAAGATTCTTGCAGAATCTGTTCCAACTCAGCCTTTCGTTTTCCTTTTTGATGTTCTCCACCATACTTTCCCGCAGCTCGGGCTCTTCGAAGTAGCGCTCAATCGCGGCTGCAACGCACTCGGGAGTACATTCTTCGCACACGAGGCCTGTGCCCCTGTCTCCTATGGTCTCCTTCAGCCCGCCCACGTCCGTAACCACCATAGGCAGTTCGAAGTGGTTGGATACGGCGCTGATTCCGCTCTGGGTGGCGCTGCGGTATGGCAGCACGGTGAGATCGGCTGCGGAGAAATATTTCTTCACATCGGAATCCCTGATGTACTGGGGATAGAGGAAGATGCGGGAAGGATCCGGGTCCGCGTCAATCAGAGCCTGGTACTTTTCGAAGGAACCATAAGGTTCGCCGGCAATGATGAGGCGGTAGCGGCTGTCCAGAAGGCGCAGCGCCCTGAGCAGTATGTCAAGTCCCTTGTATTCGCGTATCAGCCCGAAGAACAGCAGGTTGCGACTGCCTTCCTTATTCGGGATGCCCAGCAGCTGCTCGGCTTCTGCTTTTTCAAGTCTGGCGCCGAAGTGGTTATAGACAGGGTGGGGGAGTACGGTGTATCTCGCTTCCGGACGGATTTTCAGCAGATCCGAGGCGACTTCCCCGCACAGGGTGACGCAGCCGTCGAGGGATTTGAGGAACCAGGATGTGAATGGCCTGTCGAAGAAGTGCGGCTCGTGCGGGATGACGTTGTCGAGTATGCCTATGGTCCTGCATCCCCGGGGCATCTTCCTTGCGACGCTGCCCAGAGAAGGGGCGAACCAGGACATCCAGTAACGCATAATCAGCACGTCCGGCTTCCAGGAGGCAATTTCCCTTGCCGTCCTGCCCCAGCTGAAAGGATTGGCCGTATCCAGCAGAGCCTTGGACTCTACGGGTACGGCCTCGTCTTCCGGCGTGACGTATTGCGTCTTGCCCGGGAAAAGCAGATTGGGATACTGTCTTGTAAAGTTGAAGGCGCGCACCTCGTGCACCCTGCCCAATTCAGAAATAAGGTTGGCGTTGAACTGGGCTATGCCTCCCCTGAAGGGATAGAAACAGGACAGTACCGCTATCTTCACGGCTTTTCCTGTTTATTTCTGGCTGTTCTTCTCCTGTACGTAGGCGGCGTTGAGGCCTTCGAGGAGGGTGTCAGTGATATCGAGTTCAGGATCACCGGCAACTACAGGGGCAGCAAGGATGTCGCCCTGGGTGGCGATGATCATCGCATACTTCTTCTCGGCGTTGAATTCCTGGATGTAGTTGTTGATGGCGTCAGCGAGCTGGTTCATCATCACCTGCTGCTCTTCGAGAATCTCCTGCTGCTTCTGGGCGGCATAGTTCTCGAAACTCTGCTGCTGCTCGATGAGCTTCTGGTTCTGGGTCTGGGCAACGGATTGGGTGAGGAGACCCTTGTTGAGCTTGTCGCTGAATGCGTTGATGTCTTTCTCGAGCTTGTTGCGGCGGCGGGTCACTTCCTGATTGATGCTGTTGACTTTGGTCTCCACGACGCTGCGGAGCTCGTTGGCCATATCGTAATCGCGCAGGATGGTGTCGAGGTTGAAATAGACGATGGAGCCCGCTGCGGCTGCAACTTCATCAGTCTGGGCGTTGTCTGCTGCGTTCTGGCTTGAGGTGTTGTTGCAGCTTACGAGTGTGAGCGAGAGTCCTGCGAGGACTGCAGCGCTGAGGATAAATGCTTTCTTCATTTGATTTATTTTCTTTGTTTTATTGTCAATACCTGTCTATGCCGGGCGGCATATAAAGTGCAAATGTAGTTAAAAATTATTAATTTCCGAGAGATACCGCTCTATAGTTGTCTCAAGACCCATATACAAGGCATCACAAATCAGAGCGTGTCCTATGCTCACTTCGTCGGTCCACGGAATTGTGCGGATGAAGTATGCCAGGTTGTCGAGGTTGAGGTCGTGGCCGGCATTGAGCCCGAGCCCGAGCTCGCGCGCCGCCTCTGCCGTACGCAGGTACGGGGCTATCGCTTCCTGCGGGTCGCGTCCGTAGCCTTCGGCGTATGCCGCGGTGTACAGTTCCACCCTGTCCGCACCGCAGAGCATTGCGCCTTCAGCCATCGCCGGGTCAGGGTCGATGAATATGGATGTGCGTATGCCCCTGTCCTTGAATGACTTGCATATTCTCGTGAGGAAGGATCTGTTGCGTATTGTGTCCCAGCCTGCGTTGGATGTGAGGGCGTCGGGCGCGTCCGGTACCAGCGTGACCTGGTCCGGCACCACCTCGCACACGAGTGCCGCAAAGCTGCCGGTAGGGTTGCCCTCGATGTTGAACTCCGTGCGTATTTCCGGCCTGAGCAGGCGTACGTCCGAGTAGCGTATGTGCCTCTCGTCCGGGCGCGGGTGCACCGTGATGCCCTCCGCTCCGAAGCGCTCGCAATCCAGGGCTGCCTTAAGGACGTTCGGCTGATTGCCTCCGCGCGAATTGCGTATCAAGGCAATCTTGTTGATATTGACACTGAGTCTGGTCATATGATAATTACCAATTAGAACACAAAAATACTGAAATATTTTGTAAAAATTCTTACATTTGACGTTCAATATGAAACTTGCCTATTATATAAAGGATGACAAGCTCTCTTCCGACGGCAGGGCATCGGCATTGATAGAGGACATCGCTTCGAGCGGATTCGGCCTCTACAGGGTCTTTGATGCGGCCGGAGTGGAAGCCGGAACCGATGCGCTGCTGAGTCTCGGTGGCGACGGCACTTTCCTGAGTGCCGCGAGGATTGCCGTACCCTGCGGCCTGCCTGTGCTCGGCGTGAACTTCGGCAGGGTCGGTTTCCTTTCGGACATCGATCCCGAGCACGTGACAGAGGCCTTGAAGGAAGGACTCTTCACCGTTCAGGACAGGGATCTGCTCAAGGTCAGCTGCTCTCTGGAGGGGGATGCGGGCTTCTGGCCCTTCGCCCTCAACGAGACCAGCGTGTCCAGGGTCAGCGCTTCCATGCTCGGTATTGACGTGAAGGTGGACGGGGTTGCTCTGCCGACCTACTGGTCGGACGGCCTGCTGGTGGCTACGGGCACCGGTTCCACGGCCTATTCCCTCAGTGTAGGGGGCCCTATCTGCACCCCTGATGCCAAGGTGTTCATCGTCTCGCCGGTATCTCCCCACAACCTCAATCTAAGGCCTCTTATCGTGCCTCATACATCGCTGATTTCCATATCTTTACGCTCGCGTCACGGAAGTGCGCTGCTGTCCCTGGACAACCGCACCTATCCTATCAGTGCGGAGGAAAGCCTGGAGCTCAGCCTGGCGAGTGTGAAGCTCAGGAGAATGTGCCTGCAGAAGTCCAATTTTTTCAATGCGCTCCGCAGCCGTCTCTTCTGGGGAGAGGACGTGCGCAACGGCAGCGATAGCAGATGATGATATGATTATTCCAGACAAACTTCCGATACACGTTTCCCTCATTATGGACGGCAATGGCCGTTGGGCCGAAAAACGCGGCAAGCCGAGGGTGTACGGCCATTTCGAAGGCGTTGAGAGTGTGCGTTCCGTAATGGAAACATCCGTGAAACTGGGCATACGCTACGTGTCCTTCTTCGCTTTTTCCGAGGAGAACTGGGCCCGACCGGAAGACGAGGTTGGCACCCTGATGGAACTTATGGGCAAGGCGATGTGCGCCGAACTCCCGACCTTTATGGAACACAATGTGCGCTTCATGGTGCTGGGCAACAGGGAGCGTCTCGGTGCAGAACTCCTGTCCACGATAGATGACGTGTGCGCCCGCACTGCAGCCAACACCGGTCTGACCATGATACTGATGTTGAGCTATAGCGGCAGATGGGATATTCTGCAGGCCGCACGGAGAATGGCACACGATTTGAAAAACAAGCCCGATTGTGACTTGGACGCGGCGGATTTCAGCCGTTACCTCGTGACTGACGGAATCCCGGATCCGGACTTGCTTATCCGTACCTCGGGGGAAAAGAGAATCAGCAATTATTTTCTTTGGCAAAGCGCATATACGGAATTCGTCTTCACCGACGTCCTTTGGCCGGATTTCAGGGAGGAAGAATACCTCAAGGCGTTGGAAGAATACGCTTCTCGTGACCGTCGTTTCGGAAAAGTCAAATAAAAGGATTATATTTGCAAATTATGAGAATCGTACGCAAACTTGCAATAACTGCCTTGACGCTTGCAGCAGTGCTTCCGCTCTGCGCGCAGAGCGCCGATGTGGAGGTGGATTACAACCGGCCGAAGAAGTATGTGGTCGGCGGTGTCAGGGTGGAAGGCAATACCTATTTCAAGGAGCAGATGATAGTCTCCCAGGCCGGGGTGCGCCCCGGCAGCACCATCACCGTGCCGGGAGAAGAAGTCTCCAATATGGTCAAGAGGCTGATGCTCCAGAAGTTCTTCGATGACGTTTCCGTGGAAATAGACAGCCTCAGCGCCAAGGCCGACACTGCCTGGCTGGCAATCAAGATTCAGGAGAGGCCGCGCGTGTCCCGTTGGAGCTATTCCGGCGTGAAGTCGGGTGAGCGCAAGGACATCGAGGAGCGTACGAACCTCAAGCGCGGGCGCGAGTTCTCCGAGTACGTGGAGAAGACCACCATCGACATCATCAAGCGCTACTTCGCCGAAAAGGGCTTCCTCCAGTGCGAGGTGACAGCGCAGGTAAAGCGCGATACCATAGTGAAGAACGCCATCCAGGTGAACTTCCACGTGGACAAGGGCGAGAAGATCAAGATCAAGGAAATCAATTTCATAGGCAACGAGAACGTGAAGGAATACAAACTCGCCAAGTCTATGAAGAAGACCAAGTCCAACAAGTTCTACAACTTCTTCCACAGCAAGAAGTTCAATGAGAAGGAATACCTCAACGACAAGCGCAGCGTCATAAGTGCCTTCAATGAAGCGGGTTACCGCGATGCGCGACTGGTAAGGGACTCGATCTACTACGTGGAGCCGAACAGGCTCGGGATTGACCTGGTCTTCGACGAGGGCGACAAGTACTACTTCGGTGACATCACCTGGACCGGCAACTCCGTTTACTCTTCCGACCAGCTGAACTCGGTGCTCTCCATCAACAAGGGCGACGTGTACGATGTGGTGACGATGCAGCAGCGTCTGTACGGCGGCGGAAAGCAGAACGAATACGACGTCACCAAGCTCTACAGGGACAACGGTTACCTTTTCTTCAACCTTACTCCGGTGGAGACCAATATCCAGAACGATACCGTGGACGTGGAGATGCGCATCTCCGAAGGCAAGCAGGCAATCCTGGACAACATAGTCATCAATGGCAACGACCTCACCAACGAGAAGGTGGTGCGTCGCCAGATCTTCACCCGCCCGGGTTACCTCTTCAGCCAGACCGACTTCGAGCGCTCGATACGTGAAATCGCCTCCCTCGGCCAGTTCGATGCCGAGGCGATCATGGACCCTAACACAGGATGGTCCGTTATCCCGAAATCCACCAGCAACACGGTTGACATCATCTACAACGTGACCGAGAAGCCATCCTCCCAGCTCGAGCTTTCCGGAGGTTGGGGTGGATACACCTTCGTCGCCACGGTCGGCGTCAGCTTCAATAACTTCTCCACCCACCGTATGTTCGACAAGGGTGCGTGGAGACCGGTGCCTCTGGGAGATGCGCAGAACCTCGCAATACGTTTCCAGACCAACGGTACCTACTACACCGCCTTCTCGGCAAGTTTCACCGAGCCTTGGCTCTTCGGAAAGAAGCCGACTTCCCTGAACCTGAGCGCATACTATACCCGTTCCACCGACTCGTATCTTGCCCTCAACATCCTGAGCAACAACCGTATGATGGAGGTTTACGGCTTCGCGGCATCCCTGGGTACGCGACTGAAGTGGCCTGACAGCTATTTCGTGCTCTACAACGGCTTCAACTGGCAGACCTACAAGCTGAAGAACTGGTATTCCGGATACTTCATCTTCGATGACGGTATCGCCAACAACATCAACTACTCCGTGACCTTGAGCCGCAACTCCACGGACCAGATCATCTATCCGCGCCAGGGTTCGGACTTCAGCTTCTCCCTTCAGCTCACTCCTCCTTTCTCACTTTTCAGAAAGTATGATTTCGACGCTGACGGCAACAAGGTCAAGGTGGACAACTATCGCGACGTAAACTACGACAACTGGACGGCGAAGAACCGCTTCAAGTGGATTGAATACCACAAGTGGAAATTGTCCGGCACCACCTACACCAAACTTGTGGGCGACCTCGTGCTTATGACCAGGGCTCAGTTCGGATATCTCGGATACTACAACCGCAACTGGGGCTACTCTCCGTTCGAAGGCTTCCTCCTCGGCGGCGACGGACTCTCCGGCTACAACACCTACGGCTCCGAAATCATTGCCATGCGCGGTTACGAGAACTATTCCCTTACCCCGCAAGAGCCTTCCAAATACAATTCCCAGGGTTATGCGTACGCCGGCAACATCTATGACAAGTTCACCATCGAGCTCCGTTACCCTGTCATCCTCCAGCCTTCTTCCACCATCTTTGCGCTCGCATTCGTGGAGGGCGGAAACTGCTGGTCTGACATAAGAAATTTCAATCCTTTCCAGATCAAACGCAGCGCCGGAGTCGGAGTTCGCATCTATCTACCGATGATAGGTCTGCTCGGCGTGGACTGGGGATACGGTTTCGACAACCCGGATACCAGCAAGAGGAGCCAGTTCCACTTTATGATAGGACAACAGTTTTAATGACACATAAACGAAGTTGAATTTTTAATTTAAGTTTTTAGATATGAAGAAAATCGTTTTGATTGCCGCTTCTGCATTGATTGCAATGTCGGCTTTCGCACAGAACAAGTTTGCCCATGTGAATTTCAGTGAGCTCGTTCAGCTCTGCCCTGAGGCAGACGAGGCCAGGACCAAGATCGCAGCTGCGTCACAGGAGGCTCAGGAGACCTACCAGGCTATGGTCGAGGAATTCCAGACCAAGTACCAGCAGTATGAGTCCAAGGCTTCTACCTGGAGCGATTCCATCCGTTCCAGCAAGGAAAAGGAGCTTCAGGAGATTCAGAGCCGCATCCAGGAATTTGGACAGTCAGTGGATGCCGAGCTCCAGCAGCAACAGCAGACACTTATGGCTCCTATCTACCAAAAGGCAAAGGAGGTCGTGGATCAGCTCGCAAAGGCAGGCAACTATATCTATGTGTTCGATATCAACAGTCTTCTCTACTACGACGAGACCCAGAGCACAGACCTCACCCCTGCAGCCAGGAAGGCTCTCAACATTCCTGAGGGACGCACCCTCGAAACTCTTCAGGCAGAACTTCAGGCCCAGGCTAATGCGGAATAGTTTCTTTTAAAAAATATGCAACATAAAATCATTGATGCCCACGATGTGGTAATCAGATTTGCAGGAGATTCGGGAGATGGTATGCAGCTCACCGGGTCTCTTTTTGCAGATATGTCAGCCATCTACGGTAACGGTCTTTCGACTTTTCCCGACTATCCTGCGGAAATCAGGGCGCCGCACGGCACAGTTTCCGGAGTGTCCGGATTTCAGGTCCACATTGGCAGCGAAAAGGTTAACACCCCGGGTGACTTCTGTGACCTGCTCGTAGCCATGAACCCTGCTGCACTCAAGGCAAATGCCAAATGGTGCAAGCGCCACGCTATGATACTCGTGGATGAGGATGCCTTCGACGAGAATGGTATGAAGAAGGCCGGTTTCACCACCGACAACCCTTTCACGGAACTCGGAGTGGATGACAGGACCCTCATCGTGGCCCCGATAACCACACTTACCGCTGAAAGTCTCAAGGACAGCGGAATGGATAACAAGGCTATACTCAAGTGCAAGAACATGTTCACCCTCGGTATGGCCTGCTACGTGTACAACCGCCCTCTGGAGTATATCTTCTCCTATCTCGAGAAGAAATTCTCCAAGAAGCATCCTGAGGTCATAGAACCTAACAAGAAGGTCCTCAAGGACGGTTTCAACTACGCTGCGAACCTGCAGATAATAGCCAATACCTACACAATTGAACCTGCACACAACCTGGAAAAGGGCACTTACCGCAACATCACCGGCAACCAGGCTACCGCCTGGGGACTGCTGGCGGCTTCGGAGAAGTCAGGCCTGTCCCTTTTCTGCGGTTCTTACCCTATCACTCCAGCCACGGCCATACTCGAAGAGTTGGCAATACACAAGAGCCTGGGAGCCAAGACTTTGCAGGCTGAGGATGAGATTGCCGGAATTTGCACCGCAATCGGAGCTTCCTTTGCCGGCAACCTTGCCGTCACCACCACTTCCGGCCCCGGACTTTCGCTGAAGAGTGAGGCTATGGGACTTGCCGTGATGGCTGAGCTGCCTCTCGTGGTCATAGACGTGCAGCGAGGCGGCCCTTCCACCGGTCTGCCTACAAAGACGGAGCAGTCAGACCTCAACCAGGCCTTGTACGGACGCAACGGAGAATGCCCTATGGCTGTCATTGCAGCCCATTCTCCTGCCCACTGCTTCGATGCGGCATTCAACGCCGCAAAGATTGCCGTGGAGCATATGACTCCGGTCCTGCTGCTTTCCGAGGGCTTCCTCGGCAACGGTTCCGAGCCTTGGAAAATACCTCAGATGAAGGATTATCCTGAAATCAAGCCGCCGTTCGTGCAGGGAATTCTCAAGGATGGCCAGAAATATCATCCTTTCAAGCGTGACCCGGAGACCCTCGTGAGAAGGTGGGCCGTCCCGGGGCAGAAGGGATTCGAGCATAGAGTCGGAGGTCTGGAGAAGACCCACGAAGGCGTGCTCTCCACCGATCCGGCCAATCACGAAATGATGGTCAGGGAGCGTGCGGAAAAGGTGCAGCGCATCTCCGCCTCCATCCCTGAACTCGAAATCATCAACGGAGCCGGAAGCGGAAAGCTGCTCGTGGTGGGATGGGGCGGCACCTACGGCCATATACTCTCTGCTGTCAGGGAGATAGGAGATGCCGTGTCATACGCCCATTTCGACTATATCAACCCTCTTCCTGCGAATACGGAGAAGGTATTCGGTTCATTCGAAAAGGTGCTCGTATGCGAGCTCAACAGCGGACAGTTCGCGGATTTCCTGCGCGCACGCTTCCCTCACGTGGAGATACTCAAGTATAACAAGATCCAGGGCCAGCCATTCCTCGTAAGCGAACTGGTGGAGGCCATCAAAAAGGAGATGTAATTATGGCAACACTGACATTCAAGGATTTCAAGAGCGACCAGGAAGTACGCTGGTGCCCGGGTTGCGGTGACCACGCTGTGCTTGCCGCCCTCCAGAGGGCTCTTCCGAAGGTGAGCCAGGCACTGAATTATGACAAGGAACGCTACGTGGTCGTATCCGGCATAGGATGCTCTTCCCGTTTGCCTTACTATATGGACACCTACGGCTTCCACTCCATCCACGGAAGGGCCACAGCCATTTCCACCGGCATCAAGGTGGCGAATCCATGGCTTACGGTTTGGCAGGCCTGTGGCGACGGCGATGCCCTTGCTATCGGAGGAAACCACTTCATCCACGCCATCAGGCGCAATATCGACATCAACATCATACTCTTCAACAACCAGATCTACGGTCTGACGAAAGGTCAGTATTCCCCGACCTCCAAGTTCGGCGCAATCACCAAGACCTCGCCTTACGGCACCGTGGAGCATCCGTTCAACCCGGGTGCGCTGGTGCTCGGTGCCAAGGGTACCTTCTTCGCCCGTTCCCTGGACGTGGAGCTCAAACTCAACGAGGAAATTATGACCGCAGCCGCCCTGCACGACGGATGCTCCGTGATGGAGATGCTCACCAACTGCGTGATTTTCAATGACGGCGCCCACAAAAACCTTTCCGACCCTGCGCTCAAGGCAGACAATACAATAGTTCTCCGCCACGGCGAGAAGATGATCTTCGGCAAGAATATGGACAAGGGACTTATCTACGACGGCAAGAAAATCCGCGTTGTGCACATAGGTGAGGGCGGATTCACTGAGGAGGATATTCTGGTGCACGATGCGCATACCGACAACATCGGCATACATATGGCGCTGGCGGAGATGAAGGGACCGGACTACCCTGTGGCACTGGGCGTGATACGCGACGTCAAGGACATTACCTACGATGACGGCGTGAGAGACCAGGTCAAGGATGTGATGGCAAAGTCAAAGATACATTGCGTAGACGATCTGCTTCACAGCGGTTCCACCTGGGAAGTAGAATAGTATACAGAACCACTATTGATAACAACTGATAATGAAAACACAAGACATTATGGCCCGCCTCCAGGCCAAGTATCCGGGAGAAAACGAATATCTCCAGGCGGTACAGGAGGTTCTCGAGTCCATCGAGGAAGTCTATAACCAGCATCCCGAGTTCGAGAAGGCAAAGATCGTGGAGAGAATGGTCGAGCCTGACCGCATCTTCACCTTCCGTGTGACCTGGGTCGATGACCGCGGTGAGGTACAGACCAACACCGGTTACCGTATCCAGTTCAACAGCGCCATAGGTCCGTACAAGGGAGGCCTCCGTTTCCACAAGGCCGTTTCCCCTTCCATGCTCAAGTTCCTCGGTTTCGAACAGACCTTCAAGAACGCTCTCACTACCCTCCCTATGGGTGGCGCGAAGGGCGGTTCCGACTTTGACCCTGTAGGAAAGTCCAACGACGAGATCATGCGTTTCTGCCAGGCATTTATGCTTGAGCTCTGGAACTGCATAGGCCCGGACCAGGACATCCCTGCCGGCGACGTGGGCGTTGGCGGACGCGAAATAGGCTACCTCTATGGTATGTACAAGAAACTTGCACGCCAGTACAATACCGGCGTACTTACCGGAAAGGGTTCCACCTGGGGCGGCTCCATCCTCCGTCCTGAGGCAACCGGATTCGGCGCCCTCTACTTCACCCAGAACCTTCTCGAGAAGGCCGGAAAGGATATCAGAGGCTGCCGTATTGCAGTATCCGGCTTCGGCAACGTGGCCTGGGGCGCCTGCATCAAGGCTACTGAACTCGGTGCGAAGGTCGTCGCCATTTCCGGTCCTGACGGAGTCTGCGAGATTCCTGAGGGCATCACCAAGGAAATGATTGACTATATGCTCGTGATGAGGGCTTCCAACCGCAATATGGTTGAAGATATGGCCACGAAGTTCCCTGAGAAGGCGAAGTTCACTGCAGGCAAGAAGGCCTGGAGCGTGAAATGTGACATCGCTCTTCCTTGCGCATTCCAGAACGAGCTTTCTGAGGACGACGCCAGGGAGCTCAAGGAAAACGGAACCTGGTGCTGCTGCGAGGTGTCCAATATGGGCTGCCAGCCAGGAGCCATCCACTACTTCCAGAAGAACGGGGTGCTCTTCGCCCCTGGCAAGGCCGTGAATGCGGGCGGCGTGGCCACTTCAGGTCTTGAGATGACTCAGAACGCTTCCCACATCAGCTGGAGCGGAGAGGAGGTTGACGCCAAGCTGCACTTCATCATGAAGTCCATCCACGAAGCCTGCGTGAAGTACGGAACCCAGCCTGACGGCAGCATTGACTACGTCAAGGGCGCCAACATCGCCGGCTTCATGAAAGTCGCCACCGCAATGCTCGAGCAGGGCACCATCTAAAAGCCTGCTTGTCACTGATAATTACTACGGTCCGCATATTCGCGGGCCGTATTTTTTTGTTATATTTGCAAAAACACACTGATTATGGGATACTTGGATGACAACTACGACAGGAGTTCACGCTTGAACCGGAGCCTTGGTGTCGAGCCGACCCAGAGGGTCGGGCAGGAGGAGTCGGCAGCTTCTGGTGCAGCTGGTGTTGCCGCTGCTGGAGGTGTTGATGCTGCTGGTGCTGGAGGTGCTGGTGCTCCCGGTGCTGCTGATTCGGAGGATTACGGGCAATTGATTTGTGAGAGTGAAAGGTTTAGATACCTCTGTCTCGCTGTGGGTAATGCCGTGGAATACCTTTTGAGCAAGGGTAAGAAGAAAGAGGCTTCGGGAATGGCCAGCCTCCTGCACGCCACCTATCCTTGCGCAGAGTCCAAGGAGTTGTTGAACAAATGTCTTTTCGCTGATTGATATGGGTCTTTTTTCAAAATCAATAAAAGCCTCGGAACTTAAGGAGCAAGCCGACACCTTGATGAGAATGTACATGGAATCCTCTGATCCCAAGACCGTTGAGGGATACTGTTGCCCCAAGGCGCGCTCCCTCTATGAGCAGGCTTTGGCGAAAGGGTATCAGGGTGTTCTGCCTAACCTTGCTTATCTGTATCTGGCAGGACTCGGAGGTCCGGTAAACTATGATGACGGCTTTCGCCTGGCATCCGCGGCTGCTGCGGAAGGGGACGTGATGTCTATGAACAACGTTGCCGTATGCTACGAGTGTGGCCACGGGGTTGAGAAAAACCTGCAGATGGCGGTGTTATGGCTCAGGAAAGCAGCCGAGAAAGGGTATTCCTCTTCATATTGGCCCTATGCCTTTTACCTATACAAAGGATTGGGAATAGACAAGGATACTGTCAAGGCAAGGGAATATGCCAAAAAGGCGCTTGCAAAAGGTTTGGTGAGTCAGAAGAAATATGATGATCTCTTCAATGCCGTAGATCCATCGGTCAGTGCGGATGAGGCTTTTAGTCGGGGATATGAGGCCTGGGGCAAGGATGATGAAGAGGCGGTGAAATGGTACCGTTATGCTGCGGAAAAGGGAGAAGCTTCATCAATGTGCAATCTGGCCCTGGCTTACGATCTTGGAAGAGGTGTTCCAAAAGATGCGGCGAAGGCGGTGGAGTATTACAAGAAGTCTTTCAAGGCAGGCTGCATTCAGGCTGCGCATAACTTGTCATATTTTTATTATTATGGCATTGCGGTGGAGAAGGACTTTGAAATGGCCCGCTACCTTCTGACGACGGCAATTGAAGCCGGAAACAAAGGTTCGGAGGACCGTTTTGCCATGTTCTTCCCGGAAGAGGCTGAGTTGCAGCTGGCCGAGAAGAGATATAAGGCCGGTGAGGCAAAGGGGAAGGACTATTATCTTGTAGGAAAGGCCAGGATGAAAGAGGACATGAATCTGGCGACGGACATTTTCCTGGAAGGAATAGACAAATTCAATGACCCAGACTGTTGTGCGGGACTTGCAGCATATTTCTATGATGTGGAGGAGAATGTCATTCAGGCATATAACTTCTTCCTTGCCTCTATGGACAATGGAGGGCCTGAATGTCTGGAAAACAGGATGAGGGCAATGAATTTCTTTGACAGCATTTCCTCGGCGAATCTGAGTGAGACCGAGTGTGAGCTTCTGAGGCAGGCCGCATTCGCCCTTGCGTATAAAGATGCCCTCGAGGGTGTGCCGGAGGCGGAATACAGCGCTTCGATCAAGTTGCCTCACGGCGTGGGTTGCAAAGATAATGTCGAGGAGGCTATGCAATTCTTGAAAAGCGCATCAGATCACGGATACCCGAAGGCCGTGGAACTGTGGGACAAGATAAACAAAGAAGACTGATCATTACAGACAGTTCGGGCTGATTATTACAAACAATTCGGAACTTGAATCGATATGAATTTCAATCCTTCAATACCGCAGGAGAAGGCTCTTGCAAAACAGATTTACAATGCCCTGGAAGGGGATGTCATATCATCCGTCATTTCCGTCACGGGTGCCATGCGGCAGAAAGACGACTCTATGATGCGTGCAGGCATGGAGGTTACAAGCATAAAGGTCGAAAGGGAAGTTATGCCCCGCCTTTATGATGCTCTTTATTCTGCCAAGAAAGCCCTGGGCTTCAAGCCGGATGTGGAGTTCTATATCACCAACTCTCCCCAGGTAAATGCCTGCACCTATTTCGGCACCACGCCCGGCCGCCCGCTTATTGTGGAACTGAACTCCTCGCTGATTGAGCTGATGAGCGAAGATGAGTTGAAATTCGTTGTCGGTCACGAACTTGGGCATCAGATTGACGGTAACTCGGAGTTGACGAGTCTGATTTATTTCGTATTCCCGGACCTTAACAATATGTCGCCTCTGCTGTTCCAGCTTAAGGTGAGGTTCTGGCAGCAACTTTGCGAACTGGTGGCTGACCGCTACGGCTACCTCGCGGTGGGAGACCTGGATGTCTGCGTATCTGCATTCTTCAAGATGCATTCGGGTCTGAACCTGAAAAGGATGGACATTGACATAAAGTCCTTCATTGAGCACAACAGGCGGCTGATGAAGCATTATACTGAGGGTAAGTTCTTGAGCTTGAGCAACTACGATCACCCTGTGGACGTAATCAGGGTGGAAGCTCTGAACTTGTACGCCAATGCCCGCACCGAAGCGGAGTTGACAGAGGGGATGAATGCGATAATTGCGGCAATGTCGAGACTTAACACCGACGAGATAGATACCCATATGCCATACTTCATTGCGTCTGCCGGACTGATGATAGCAAATGCTGACGGCCAGATCACCCAGGATGAGGTGGAATCCATACTTATGAGCCTGGCATCATACGAACTTTTCCCTCAGGATGTTCTGGATGAGGTGTTCAACAGCGGGGACCCTGTCGCATATTTCAACAAGTCCGTATCCAGCATACTCGACATCGACCCTCAGATGCGTCAGGCGCTCTTCCAGTACGTTGTGGACCTCGTGCTTGTGGACAAGAAGCTCAAGGAGCCCGAAATCCAGCTGATGAAGCAGATTGGCACCCAGGTCTTCGGCTACAGCGAGGAGGAAGTGATGACCACCTTCGCCATCTCCATCCGCAACTCCTTCCGTCCAAGCTTCAGCGCCATCTGCTAGGAAGAGCTGCTTGGCTGCCTGCACGCTGGGCTTGTGGGGCAGCTGCTTGGCTGCCGGCCTTGCGATGCACTGCTGTTTCCCTCGCTACTGCGGCTCCCCTCATTTCTGCTGCGGCACGCCGGGCTAGTGGGCACTGCTGTTTCCCTCACTGCCATTGTTTCCCTCGCTGCTGCTGCGGCGACCCGTTTCTCTGGGACCGCTTTCGGGCTTCGCCCGGCGCTTGCAAAGTCCCGTCGAAACGGGCACGCCGGCACGCAGACGCAGCGAGGGGACACTCTTCCTGAACCGGCTTGACTGCTGCCCGGCGCTTGCAATGCCGGATGCCCCTCTTCAGGCAATCCCGGATGCCCTCATGGGATCATAATCGCCGTTTAATCCCGGTAGGGCACCCGGGAGGGATTGAACAAGGAAATTCTGAATTGGAAATGGCAGTTCTAATCTAGCGAGGGCACTCAGAGCTGCCTGCGGATGTGCATCCGTGATTGGGGACATCGATTCTGATCCCGAAGCCAAACCATTTTCCGCAGAGATAGATGAATCATCAAAGGGTGTCAATACGTGATTGCTGAGATGTTTACCGGATACGCTCACAGGAGATGTTTACCGGGGATGTTTACCAGCGATACTTACCGGATACGCTTACCGCTCCTGCAATTCACCTGGCAAGTTGCAGATTCATAACTGCTTTATTTTCAATATATTAGAAATTTTAAACTTGCCAGGTGACACCAATTTGGCTTCATCGGGCAAGTGGCTTTTTGCTATAATGCTGATAATCAGGTGGTTACAAATTAAGGGCTTGCCAGGTGATATTTGCACGAGCAAGTCCCAGTGGCTTGAACAGGGCTGTTCGGGAGGAAAACTGAAATTTTAATCCCGGGAAAGTGCTTGAAGAGAGACATTCTGGAGTAAAACACCAGTTTTCATCACGGATGGCTCCAGAAAAGACACTCCGAACCGACTGAAGACGGCCAACCGGGAGGGAAACGGCGCTTTCCTCCACAAAATGGGGGTGTTTTGTGGACAAAGTGAAGTTTTGAGCCGTTTCATCCACAAAAAGGGAGTGTTTTGTGGATAAAGTAAGGTTTTGAGCCGAGTTGTCCACAAAGAGGGGGTGTTTTGTGGACAAAATTCCGATCTAAAGGCGATATAGATCCCGGGAGGGCACTCCGAGCTGACCGCAGAGAGGTATTCGGATTGAAAATGGCGAATCAAATCCCTGGAAGGCAGTCGGAGCCACTTTAACATGGTAGTTTGGGATTGAAAACAGCAGATTTGCCAGAGTATCAAAAAACCACCTACAAGAACATTGTAAGTGGTTGATTATCAGTTGCTCCCCTTGTAGGACTTGAACCTACGACCCCCTGATTAACAGTCAGGTGCTCTAACCAACTGAGCTAAAGAGGAATATTTTTTCCCGTACTTGCGTTTCGGGACTGCAAATATACGCCAAAAATTTTAATGAGCAAAAATTTATTGCATTTTTTTGACTATCTTTGTTGAGTTATGGATATAGATCTCTTGTCAAGGATATTGAAGGAACTCGTTACTGACCACGATATGGTTGGACTTCCCGGCATAGGCACCTTCGTAACGGAAGTGGTGCCCGCTTCGTTTTCTGACAAGGGGTACACCATAAATCCCCCATACAGACGCCTGTCTTTCGTGCAGGGAAGGGTTGAGGATAAGCTGCTTATAGACTTCTACTCGGAGTCGAATGAAGTGGACGTGGAGGTGGCGGAGGCATACATCACCCAGTTCCTTCACGAGATGAAACAGGTGCTCAAGGAGAGAAAAATCATTCTCCTGCCTGGTCTGGGACGACTCAGAGCCACAAAAGAGAACAATTTCTTCTTTGTTCCCGAGGAGGATCTCGATATCTACCCGGACGGATTTGCACTCAAGCCGGTGTCACTGAAGAATATACAGCGCGAAATGGAGCCGGTGCACATACCGGTAAGTTTCGCGGAGGCAGTTCAGAGCCTTATGGAAAAGAAGAAGGCGGAACCGCAACCCGAGGCATGGCCGGAGCAGGAATCCCTGCCGCAGGCGGAACCGCAACCCGAGGCAGAGCCGGAGCAGGAATCCCTGCCGCAGGCGGAACCGCAACCCGAGGCAGAGGCAGAGCCGGAATCCCAGCCGCAGGCAGAAGTTCAGCCTGAGCCACAACTGGAGCAGCATGAACTTGAGGCTGATCCGGAGCAAGTCCCTGAGGCGCAGGCGGAACCGGAGCCGAAGTTGCGGCGAGAGCTTGTTCCTCTCGATCCGGAGCAAGTGCCGTATTCGGGAGCGGACATCCCGCTCGATCCTCGTGAGATAAATGAGGCACAGTTCGAGCCCGAAAGCGAACCCGACCCGCAGCCCGAGCAGGAGTCCGAACCGCAACCCGAGCAGCAGGCAGAACGCGAACCCGAGCAGGAAGCCCAGCCGCAACCTGAGCAGCCAGAGGCAGAACGCGAGGCAGAGCAGGAACCCGAACCGCAGCCTGAGCAGGAGGCCCAGCCGCGGCAGCGGCAGCGGAGGCGCTGGTGGGTTGTGCTGCTGGTGGTGGTAGCACTGCTGGCGGTGGCGTTGGGAGTGTTCGTGATACTTGCCCACGCGGCCCCGGACTTCATAGATTCGATATTGTACACCCCTGAAGAACTTAGGATTATCAATGCTTGAACTCATATATCCGAATGACCCAGCACCACTGATGCGAGGAGCCGGAAGGGCGCCGGCTTCAGAGATGCTCCCGATAGTGGATGAGAACGGAATGGTCAAGGCGCAAGCTTCGAGAGCCTTCTGCCATTCAGGTTCCAAGGCCCTTCATCCCGTAGTCCATCTTCACATAGTCAATCGCGAAGGACATATATATATCCAGCAGCGCAGCGCCAGCAAGGACCTTCTTCCCCTGAAATGGGACACCGCAGTCGGGGGACATATTTCCTACGGCGAATGGGTGCTCGAGGCCCTGTTCCGGGAGGCGTCCGAGGAATTGCATTTCCACGACTTCCACCCGATATGGATTACTTCGTACGTGTTCGAGTCTAAAGTGGAGAAGGAGCTTGTGAACGTGTTCGCAACCGTGGGTGATTTCCATCCCGTACCGGATGGGGAAGAGGTGGCCGCAGGGAGGTACTGGAGTCCCGAGGAGATAGAGGCGAAGATGGGCAAGGGAGTATTCACGCCCAACTTCGAACAGGAGTACAGAAAGATTTCCATGCAGCTGCAGGCTCTGCTATAGGCAGCGCAGCAACAACAAGGACGCCACGGCACCGCAGCAGACAATGCGCGCGAAACCGCAGCAACAACAAAGCCGCAGCGGCAACGCGGCAGCAGAACTGAAAACGGCACCGCGGCAGCAGTGGGCAAGCCGGCGATTGCAAGATTGGAGTATGAAAGAATTGCATAAATTCATAAAGGACCAGTTGTCCGTATGGCCTCTGGCGTCGGGGAATTTCCGGGCATTGAAGAAGGTCAGTGTCAAGGACTTGGAAGTGTGCGGCCTGAACTGCCGCGTGCAGTTCAACCCCCGGAGGGTGATTTCGTCGACCGCGGACACCTCTCCCGAGGCGATAGCGGCACGCAAGTGCTTCCTGTGCGCCTCGAACCGTCCCAAGGAGCAGTTCCACCTCAAGTTCGAGGGCCGCAAGGGACGGAACTACCACATCCAGGTGAACCCGTACCCCATCTTCACCCGCCACCTGGTGATCGTGCGCGACGAACACATCCCGCAAGCGATATGGCACCATTTCCCGGATATGCTGGACTTTGCCGCAAAGTACCCGGATTACCTCGTGTTCTACAACGGTCCGAGTTCGGGTGCATCTGCCCCGGATCACCTTCATTTCCAGGCTGTTCCGAGGCACAGTCTTCCGCTCGAGGAGGCCGTGGACGCGTTCCTCGACAACCCTCCGGAGGCACTGGGCCGCGTGAAGGACGCCAGTCTCTACTGTTACCGCGGCTTCACGCGTGGGGTGTTCGCCCTCAAGGCGAGGACGAGCAAGTCGCTCGCGAAGCTCTTCTACCGCCTCCTGGACTGCACTGACCGTCCCGCAGGGGAGATTGAGCCTATGTTCAACCTCTACTCCTACGTCAAGAACGGGGAGTTCCGCAGCTTCGTGGTGATGCGTTCCGCGAAACGCTCCCACCATTTCTACGCCGAAGGAGAGGACCACCTGACCATAAGCCCGGGTGCGGCAGATATGGCTGGTGTCTTCGTGGCCCCGTACAGGGAAGATTTCGACAAGGTGCAGGCCCCTCAGCTCGAAGAAATGCTCTCCGAGGTGTGCATAGGCGAGCAGGAGCAGAAGATGATAGAATGGCGGCTCACGCGCAACCAGAAAAGGATTTCAGTGGGGCTGATGTCCGCAAGGGAGATTCATTTCGAGATTATTTCAGACGGCGCCGGCCCCCAGAAGGTGAGCTGGTGCGACGGACGGATCGCATATAACGGTATGCTCTACGATGAGTTGTACTTCGACTCGATGACCCTGTCCACGCTCTTCGCGGAGGCCTCGTTCATACTCTACGACGTCACTATAGGCATAGATTTCCATTGGGAGCAGAAACGCACGCTCAAGTACGCCGGAGGCCTGAAATTCATAGTCGAAGGCGACCATATCACGGCGGTTAACAGGGTCGGCATAGAGGATTACCTGATGAGTGTAATCTCATCGGAGATGAAGTCGTCGGCATCCCTGGAGCTGCTCAAGGCGCACGCCGTAATCTCCAGAAGCTGGCTCAAGGCAAGGCTCGAGGACGGGCAATCCGGCCACGAGAACTTCGACGTCTGCGCGGATGACCATTGCCAGCGCTACCAGGGCCTCACTATGGCGGTGGGGGAGAATGTGCGCAAGGCAATAGACGAGACCTGGGGCAAGGTGCTCAGGTACAGGGGAGAGCTGTGCGACACGCGTTACTCCAAATGCTGCGGCGGGCGCACGGAACTTTTCAGCACCTGCTGGGAAGACAGGGACCCGGAGTACCTCAGAAGCGTGGAGGACAGGTTCTGCGATTGCGAGAACTCCGCAATACTCGGCCAGGTGCTCAATGATTACGATATGCAGACGGGCGACTTCCACGACTGGAGCGTGCGCTACACCAGGGAGGAGCTGTCCGATCTCGTACGCAGGCGCACGGGCGAGAACCTGGGAGACATAGAGTCGCTCGAGGCGCTGGAGCGTGGACCGTCCGGACGCATCAAGTACCTGAGAATTACCGGTACCCGGGGAAGCAAGGTCATAGGCAAGGAACTGGCAATACGCAAAGCGTTGAGCGAGAGCCATCTGAAGAGCTCGGCCTTCGAAATCGAAACTCTTCCGGACGCCTTTGTCCTGCGCGGACGCGGCTGGGGTCACGGGGTGGGCCTGTGTCAGATTGGAGCGGCAGTGATGGCCTCCGAAGGGTACACGTATGAACAAATACTGAAGCATTATTATGTCGGAGCGGAAGTTTCTGAATAGCCCCTGGGCCTGGGTACCCACGCTGTATTTTGCCGAAGGGATACCGTATTTCATCGTGAACGTCATCTCGGTCACGATGTTCAAGCGTCTGGGGATGCCGAACGGCGACCTTGCCCTCTACACCTCGTTGCTGTACCTTCCCTGGGTGATTAAGCCCCTGTGGAGTCCCTTCGTGGACATAATCCGCACCAAGCGCTGGTGGATACTCTCCACCGAGCTGCTTATGAGCGCGCTCTTTGCCCTCCTTGCGCTATCCGTGAGCCCCAATGTGTTCGGCGTGAGCCTGGTGGTATTTTACCTTATTGCTTTAGCTTCGGCAACCCACGACATCTCGGCAGACGGTTTCTATATGCTTGCCCTCGACAAGAAGGACCAGTCGCTGTTCGTGGGCATCAGAAGCACCTTCTACCGC
The DNA here is from genome assembly GCA_945939695.1 of uncultured Bacteroidales bacterium. Classification (GTDB taxonomy): domain Bacteria; phylum Bacteroidota; class Bacteroidia; order Bacteroidales; family UBA932; genus Cryptobacteroides. The sequence continues at coordinate 51,203 of CAMEWE010000009.1, read as the reverse complement.
ATCTCCTCGGTCTTCGGACAGGGGGTGATTGTGGTGCTTGCAGGCCTGCTCGAAGAGAGGGGAGGGGACATCCCGCGCGCCTGGAGGCTGACTTTGCTGCTCTGCTGCCTGCTCTTCGCCCTCATCACACTCTGGCATTTCCCGGCTCTTCCGAAGAGTGGCGCTGACAGGGCTGCGAAGGGAAGCGGGCGCGAGGTGATGCGTAACTTCGCCTCTGCCTGGGTGAGCTTCTTCCGCAAGGACGGAATATGGCTCGCGCTTGCGTTCATGCTGCTCTACCGTCTCCCGGAGGCGCTATCCGTGAAGATGCTCACGCCTTTCCTCCTGGATACGCGTGAGGTCGGCGGACTGGGGCTGAGCACTGCGACTTCAGGCCTGGTCTATGGTACCGCCGGGGTCATCGCGCTCACCGTGGGCGGCATACTCGGAGGTGTGTACGCCTCCCGCAACGGGCTCAAAAAATCCATGTGGATTATGTCCCTGTCGCTCGCGCTGCCTTGCGCCGTGTATCTGTATATGGCTCTGACTCAGCCTATTTCGCTTTGGGTGGTGTATGCCTGCGTGGTGCTCGACCAGTTCGGATACGGCTTCGGCTTCACCGCATATATGCTCTATATGATGCGTTTCTCCGAAGGGGAGTTCAGCACCTCGCACTACGCGATCTGCACTGCCTTCATGGCCCTTTCAATGATGATTCCGGGCCTGTTTGCCGGTTGGCTTCAGGAAGCTGCCGGATATGTGGGATTTTTTACAATTGTAATGATATGTTGTCTGGCAACCATTTTCGTAACATTGTTTGCGCGGCGGCGCTGCTCTGCTCAGTAGCCCTGGGCGCACAGGTGAAACCCGGCATCGAGGTGCTGCGCGAGAGAAGATTCAGCGGACTGAAGGGTCTGCGCGTGGGTCTGGTGACCAATCCTTCGGGAGTTGACAGCAGGCTCGAGTCCACAATCGACATACTCTACAATGCTCCAGGAGTGGAGTTGGTGGCTCTGTTCGCGCCTGAACATGGTGTGCGCGGAGACGTGTATGCCGGGGAAAAGGTCAGGGAGGACAGGGATTCCAGGACAGGACTTCCGGTGCACTCGCTCTACGGCTCGACCCGTCAGCCGACTCAGGCAATGCTAGAAGGCATAGACCTGATGATTTACGACATCCAGGACGTGGGCAGCAGGTCCTACACCTTCATCTCCACCCTGGGTCTGGTGATGCGCAGCTGCGCAGAGGCGGATATCCCGGTGATGGTGCTCGACCGCCCCAATCCGCTGGGAGGCAACAAGGTGGAGGGTCCGCTGGTGCGTGACGGCTACCACTCGTTCGTGAGCCAGTACAAGATTCCTTATGTGTACGGACTCACGGTGGGAGAACTGGCGATGCTCATCAACGAGGAAGGCCTGAACCGCGGCCAGAACGGGAAGGAAGAGTTGCGCAAGTGTGAGCTCATCGTGGTGCCAATGCAGGGATGGAAGCGGGATATGCTCTTCGGGGACACGGGGCTGCCGTGGGTGTCGCCTTCCCCGAACATACCATATCCACAGAGCGCAATATGCTATCCTTCAGCAGGTTTGATAGGGGAGATGTACAACTATCTCAACATAGGCATAGGCTATACCCTGCCTTTTGCGACCTTCGCGGAGGAGTGGGTGGACGCAGACGAACTGAAGGCGAAACTCGACAGCTATGCGCTGCCTGGGGTGGCGTGGAGGACCATTCATTACAAGCCTACTTCCGGAAGGCTGTCCGGCAAACTCCTGCACGGGGTACAGTACTATTATACCGATTACGACGCAGCTACAATCACCCTCACCCAGTTCTACGTGATGCAGGCAGTATGGGAGCTTTACGGCAGGAACCCGTTCAAAACATCGTCCGAGCGGCTTCCTATGTTCAACAAGGTCTGCGGCTCGGACTATATCTCGAAGACTTTTGGCTCTTCGATGATGGTGGATGACATACTGGAGTACTGGAACGCCGATGCCGAAGCATTCAAGGCCCTTTCCTCCAAGTACTATCTCTACTAAGGGATTATTCTGTCTATAGCATTGAGTATCGGGTCGATGGAGGCGTCTGACCCCACTGCCTCGTTCATCCACGCCTGAGGGGTGAGGCGTCCGATTTTCCAGATGCGTTCCACCTCCGGACCTATTTTCCGCGGGTCAGGAAGTTTGGAAAGGTGCTCCTCGATCTGGTATTCCACGATGTGGCCGAACGGGTAGTTCGGGAGGTACATAGGGGAGTTTACCATATGCGAATACACGGCAAGTATGGTGGAGTCATGGGTGCCGAGCACCGGCTCGAAGTACAGGTTCCACACCTCGCGGGCTATGCGCAGGCAGTTGTCGCGAAGTTCGGTGGCGGTGGCATCAGGATTTGCGTAGAGCCAGCGCCAGGTGTACATGTCCACGAGTGACACACCCATTATTTCGTACATGCCCCAGAAGATGTCGAGGGTGGTGTTGTCGTCCACCTGGCTCTCGAAGCCGAGCAGCTGGAGGTCGCGCTTCTGGAAGACGAAGGCAAGGGTTTCCGTGAAGGCGGTGTTAGGCACGCCGGAGAGGGTGTAATAGTCTATGTCATACGTATCTATGGTCTGCTCCACATTGTGGCCCATCTCGTGGACCGCGATGTTGTATCCCTTGTAGTCCATACCCTCAGGGGCGATGCGCGTGCGCAGGAAGGACTTGTAGCCCTTGCCCATGGTGCCCCAGGCGTGGCCGGAGCCCCTTGCTCCCTCGACGGCAATCTTGTCGGCTATGTATTCCGCATAGTCAGGGGTGAAGCCCAGGGACTGGAACATTCGCGGCATATCGGCTTCGTAGGCTGCAGGGTTAGGGTAGCGCTTGCGGGTGATCTCGCTGAGTCTATCCTCCGGCATACCGGTACGGCCCTTGAAACCGTCGTACCAGATGTCGTACGGGCGCAGGTCCCTGCCGAGCCTCTCCTTGATGAGGGCTGCCACCTTCCTGACCTGCTCTGAGGAGAGCAGTCTGGTGAACAGTGCCTCGATTTCATCAGCCGGCACTTCCATCGAGCCCTCGAAGTTGCGCAGAATCGCATCCGGGAGCTGTGCGCAGTAAGGGTCTTCTTCCTGGTAGGCGTGAAACATCTCCAGTATCCTCGCGTAACGCTCCGCGCCCTCGGCCTCGAGTTTCACCTCCTCCCCTGCCTTGAAACAGCGGTTGGAATATGGGTCCCAGTCATATTCCGGATTGTTGATGACTGCGGCCGGAATTTCCTGGCTTACAATCCTTTCCATAACCTTGTATATGAGCTCCTGCTTGCGTGCGGCATTAGGGACATCTGCGTAGTTGGACTTGAGTTCGTCGCGCAGGTTCCAATGCGACAGCAGCACCTGTCCTTCCGGGAAAATCTTCTCCCCGTTGCTGTCGAGCAGGTGGTCCATCATTATGTTGTAGCTCGCGATGTAGTTCTCGGCGTTGCTTTGGGCTAGGGCTATTTTCTGGTTCACTGCAGCCGGGATGCGGCTGGTGAATATGTCGCCCATGCGCGCGTATGCCCATTCCAGACGGCTCCATCCCTTCCCGAGGGCGTTTTTCTCGGCTAGGCTGTATGCGGGGAAGTTCAGCACGGTGATGAATGCGAGCTTGTTGGCGAAGAAGTCATCGTTGAGGTGGGCGAGAGGGTCGTAGGAACTGAGGATGTAGTCCACGTTGCCCGGCTCGGGACCTGCGAGTATGGTTGGCTTCTGGAGGTCAACGCTCAGCTGGTTGGAGGCTCCGTATATGGTCTCCATCGCCTTGGCCAATTTGTCGTAAAGCTCTTTCCGCTCTTCAGGCGTTGCGGCATAATTCTCTTTTACGAATTCTGCAAACTCCTCTGGACTACCGTCGCTTTCCCTCCACAGGAACGCCGACTGACTGACTCCCCTTTCAAGGAGGGCTGCGGCAGGGGTTGCGGTTAGGGTTACTGCGCTGGTTTCTGCGAGCATTTCTGCGACAAGGTCTTTAACAAATGCCGCAGGGATGTTGGATTGTTCTTTCTGTTCATTGCCTCCGCAGCAGGCCGAAAGGGCGCACACTGCCCCGATGATTCCCATAATCTTCTTCATTTTGTTGCAACACTCAAGTTTTACCTATGTGTGATTATCTGTTATATAGGGTGTTATGCTGGTTTACGATGCTGTCGCCGGAGCACTGCCCTTGTTGATTATTTCCGAAAGATACGCATTTTCTCCGAAATTTGAGTCGGAATGTCAAGGCGGATATGCCGCGGGAAATGCTTTGCGAAAGTATGCTGAGGGATTTGAAATGCCGTTTTCAACCCCGGCAGCGCATGCTCGGGTTGCAGGTCCGGAGCAGGAGCGCGTAGCTCTCAGGACTGTCGCGGACAGCGGCAAACCGCTGCCACTCCAGCCCATCGGCTCCGCTTGTCCCTCCACAAGGTCCGGCTACGCCGTCCCTTGCGGCGCCTCTTAGCCTCGCATAACCCTGGCACCTCGCCCGCCATCAGGCGGTCGCGGAGCGAAAGCAGGGCCGGCTTTTGTGCGATGGCTTCGCGCAGCGCCAGGGCTTGGGGTGGAACCCCAGTATGAATAGCTGCCCGGACCTGCACACCCTGCGCTTTGCGCACCGGGAAGGCTCGAACCTGCACTTTCGTTCTCAAATTATTTTTGGGGAAATATTAATTTATATTTTGGCACTGCTATGCGCAACCCTTGGCACTGCTATGTCAACTTGTGTCCTCACCATGCGCAACCCTTGGCACTGATGCGCATCCGGGTTTGGAATAGTCTTGTTTTTGGAGTATCTTTGTAACATAATTGTAGTATGTGAAATGGCCAATCTTGACTTGAATTCGCGTTTTGCGGTTGTGGGATACGGCAGTTGGGCCACGACCATCGTGGGTAAGTTGACCCGGAACGGGATTGCCGTGAACTGGCACGTGCGCAGCGCCGAGGTGATTGAAGGTGTGTTGAGCGAAGGCTTCAATCCCCGCTACGTAAGGGATATGGAACTGGACAGGTCGCTGCTGTCCATATCTGCCGACATCAATGAGGTGGTGGGCGCGAGCGATGTGATTGTACTCTGCGTCCCGTCGGCGTATCTCAAGTCCACAATGGAGCCGCTGACCGTGTCTTTGCAGGACAAGTTCATCGTGTCAGCAATCAAGGGAGTTGTGCCTGGCGAGTACACCACAGTCCTGGAGTATATCCACAATGCATACGGTGTCAGTTTCAAGCAACTTGGTCTTATTTCCGGTCCGACCCACGCGGAAGAGGTGTCGCGCGGGAAGCTTTCCTACCTCACCTCAGTCTGCAATTCCGTGGAAGATGCCGAGTTTATCGCATCGGCGCTCAGGAGCGACACCCTGAGGGTCAGCTTATCCACCGACATTTACGGGGTGGAGTATGCCGGCATACTGAAGAATATCTATTCCATAGCATCGGGAATTGCAGTGGGACTGGGTTACGGCGACAATTTCCTTGCCGTGCTCATATCCAAGTCCGCAGCCGAACTCAGGCATTTCCTAAATACGAGCTACCCTTATGAGCGCAACACCAGCGAGGTCGCATATCTCGGAGATCTGCTGGTCACCTGCTATTCGTCCCTCAGCCGCAACCGTCAGTTCGGAATGCTCATAGGCAGGGGCTGCGACGTGAAGAGCGCGCTCAACGAGATGACAATGACAGCCGAAGGTTATTACGCTGCCCGCGGCATACACCATATCTGCACGCGTCACAATATCTCAATGCCTATAGCTGAGACCGTTTACCGTATACTCTATGACGGGGAAAAGGCCCGCAAAGCCATAGTCGCCCTCTCCAAAACCCTGTGACGGATAATTTTACTTCTCCGAAACCCTGCGACAAAATTGCCCTCTGTAAAACTTGCGACTTACAAAATTGCCTTTGTCGCTCCTTTTAGAGTCACCCTCTTCAACCCATTTGATTTAAAGTCATCACCCTCAACCCATTTTAACAAAGTCGGAATCGATATGCAAGGCGTCTGGACAGTTCTGCTGCTGGTCTTATCCAACATTTTTATGACCTTTGCCTGGTACGGTCATCTTAAACTCCAGGAAATGAAGATTTCGGACGGCTGGCCGCTCATACTTGTCATCCTTTTCTCCTGGGGGCTGGCTTTCTTCGAATATTGTGCCCAGGTTCCTGCCAACAGGCTGGGCTCCAACATAAACGGAGGGCCTTTCTCCCTTGTGCAACTGAAAGTGATTCAGGAAGTTATTTCACTGATAGTCTTTACGGTAATCATAAACTTCCTCTTCAAAGGCCAGGGCCTGCAGTGGAACCACATCGCTGCCTTCGTCTGCCTAGTCGCCGCAGTCTTCTTCGTCTTCCTGAAGTAACTCCTTCTGGCCACTCTGCGACAGCCATGAGGGCTACGCGCTCCTGCTCCGTACCTGCCACCAGGACATGCGCTGCTTTGTTCAAAAAATAATGCGACAAGTAGTTCATCTATTAAACTCAAAACTAAATCAGTATGAAGAGACAAACTTTGCTGTTAGTTCTGCTGACTTTAATGTCCTCCTGCGGAACATCACCCCGCATCGAAGTCATCAAAGATATTACATTCTCGGAGTGCAAGGATTGCAACGGGGCAGACGTCAAACTTAAGTTGGATGTATACAGGCCGGATTCGAAGAGTCTGCCGGTGATTCTGTGGGTGCATGGAGGCGGCATGTGCGTGGGAAGCAAAGACGTTTACTGGGACCCTGGCAGCTTTCTGTCAGATGCTATGACGGCGAGGGGATATATCTTTGTATCAATGGATTACAGACTGAACCCCGAATGGGAGAAGCAAAATGCATTCAAGGAAACGATAAAGGATGCTGCCGAAGACGTGTCCACGGCAGTGGAATGGATCAGAAGCAATGCGCGGAAGTATGGGATGGATTCGGATAGAATAATCTTGGCCGGTCATTCCGCCGGTGCGGAGATTGTTGCCAACTATTACTACAGCAACAGCCTAATTGACGATGAAGCAAGTGACAAGAGTGGGATCGTGGGCGTAATATCGGTAAGCGGCAACCGCCTGTTCTATGACGGAGAACGGAATACCGGGGCCGGTATGGCACCGTGCCTGATTATCCACGGCGACAGTGACGACATCAACCCTGTCTCCGACGCAGAGGTCTTATGCACCCAGCTCGGGAGCAAGGCGCGGATGGCGATAAAGCCGGGCAACGGACATACCTGGACGGAAACCGATTCGCAGAAAACATTCCTTATTGACAATATCAGCAGCTTTATTGCCAATTCCGCTTCCCGGTAAAATTGCCAATTCTGCAACCCGAGCATGCGCTGCCGGGAATGGCTGATGGCATGGCTGGGGCTAGTGCGGCTAATATTTCTAGCCAAAAATCAGTCAAAATTTTTGCAATAATGAAAGAATTCAGTATATTTGCAACAAATGTTATATAACGGCTGTTATTGATATGCGATAGGTTCTTCACAAGCCCAGCAGAATGACAAACAAACTGATTTGCCAACCGAAAGCCATGCCGATTACCATACCGAAAGACAAGTTATAAGAATAATTAAGACATATGCCAAGAGTTTCATCATATTCGAAAGAGGATATAGTTGCGGCAGGACTGAAGCTGGTCAGGCGCAACGGGGAGTCAGCCCTGACTGCCAGAAATCTCGCTCAAGAGCTGGGATGTTCCACAAGCCCGATTTTTACGGCTTTCGACAATATTGAGGAAATAAAGCTTGCCGTACGCAAGGCCGCATCCGTTGCATTCCTTGAGTACGAAGAGGGGGCACTGGATTTTGTTCCTGCATTCAAGGAATACGGAATGAGGCTGGTTCGCTTTGCCAAGGAGGAGCAAAATCTCTTCAAGATGCTTTTCCTGAATCCCGAAGCTGCTCAAGACGGGCCGGATGCCCAGGCGAGTGCCTGCGTGGATGCTTTTGTCAATGATTATGGGCTGACTGAAGAACAGGCTATGATACTTTTCAACCAGACCTGGACTTTCTCCTGCGGCCTGGCACTGCTGAATGCCTCCGGAGCCGAGGCCCTGAGCGATCTGGAGATCAGCGATCAGCTTTCACGCCAGTTCATCAGCGTACTGAGCTTCTTGAAATCGGGTAAGGAAATTGGTACAATCACACCCAGAAAACGCGTCACGGATGACGAGAAGATCACTCTGCCCGTTGACTTGTAGATTATGGATCAGCCTAAAATGGAGAGGATGCTTCGTCTGATGAAGCTCCTTTCAGGAAATGTAAACTATTCCGTTCAGGAACTCAGCGTGAAGCTTGGAATGTCAATACGCACAATTTACCGCTATATTGACACTTTCAAGTCTGCCGGTTTTGCCGTGACGAAACTCCACGGAGACTGCTACAAGCTCGGTAGCCTGCCCAAGGATACGCTTGACCTGGAAAGGCTGATTTATTTCTCCGAAGAGGAGGCCTATCTTGTCAATTCCCTGATTGACGGCCTCACACCCACCAACTCCCTGAAATCCAACCTTAAGCAAAAGCTCTCAGCAATTTACAAATCCACCTCTATTGCGGAATATGTAGATGCCAGGAGTAACGCCGCCCACGTCCAGACCCTCGGGGAAGCCATAGACAGGCAGCTGAAGGTGGTGCTCAAGAACTACGAATCGGGCAATTCCCATACCATCAGAGACCGTTTCATCGAGCCTTTCGCGTTTACTGCAGACTATATAGATGTGTGGGGCTACGATCTGGAGGACGGCAAAAACAAAACCTTCAAGATAGCCAGAATTGAAGAAGTCGTGCTGACAGGAGGGGAGTGGAGCTGCGAAATGCAGCACAGAAAGTCGGGAATGGACATTTTCCGTATGAGCGGAGAGGTCCCTTACCGCGTGAAGCTGAGGCTGAGTTTTATGGCGAAGAATCTTCTGGTTGAAGAATACCCGTTGGCTGGCAAATACCTGAGCAGGGAAGGTAAGGATTGGATTCTGGACACTGAAGTCTTCAGCATGAACGGAGTGGGACGCTTTGTTTCAGGACTTATGGGTGAGGTCGAAATTATTGTTGGTGAGGAACTTAGATCTTTTCTTAAGGAATACGGCAAGAAATATTTCCGATAAATCGTAAAAAATATTTGCATATATGAAGAGGACTGCCTATATTTGTAGTGTCATAATAAACTAATACACTATTAAGATATGCAGGAAGCGGATTTTTCCATTGAAGAGCAAGGTTAAGTGAGAGCAAAGCCCAGTGAAAGCAAAGCCCAGTAGGAGCAAACTTCTTGACAGTGTATCCCAAGGATGATTGAACGATTTTAATAAAGTTAAACGGAAAATATTGTTGTATTAGAGTAATGAAAAAATTGGTTTCAGTAATTGCGGCTTTTGCCGCTATGGTGGCAGGGACGGTGCAGATGGATGCCCGGACACAGAACGCGCGTCCGGACTGGAAGGGCAAGGTGGTGGATGAGACGGGAGCCGCAATGCCGTATGTGAACGTGGTGCTGCTCTCGATGCCGGATTCCCTGGTGCTGGACGGCGCCATTACGGATGAGGACGGCCGCTTTATGGTCAAGTCAGCTCAGGACAGGGAGGTCCTTATGGCTGCGATGATAGGGTACAAGAGCGTTTTCGTGCAGCGCGGAAAAGAGCTGCTGATAAAGATGGAGCCGGAAGCGGCTATGCTGGGCGAGGCGAGCGTCAAGGCATTTATGCCGAAGACCAAGCTCACCGGAGAGGGAATGAACACCACCGTCAAGGGTACGGTGCTCGAGAACATTGGCTCCGCAAAGGACGCATTGAGCCGTATCCCGGGCGTGTATAACGGACGCAACGGCCTTGAAGTCATAGGTCGCGGCACCCCGCTGATTTACATCAACGGCCGCAAGCTTCAGGATGTCAACGAACTCGAGAGGTTGCGCAGCAACGAGATACAGAGCGTGGAAGTGATAGAGAATCCGGGTCCGCGTTACGATGCCACGGTCAGCTGCGTAATCAGGATCAAGACCTTCCGTCCCCAGGGCGAGGGCATAAGTTTCAACCTCGGTCTCACCGACCAGCAGTCCCTGGACTTCAGGGACTTCAACGATCCGAACGCATACGCGAACTTCAACTACAGAAAGGGAGGCCTGGACATCTTTGCGGGTGTGAACGGAAAGCTCGAACACAGTTCCCAGGAGAGCGTGGTACTCACGGAGACCGTGAATGATCCATATATGAAGCAGGTGGGACCTTTGGACAGCAAAAGCGAGTCAGGGCAGTTCAGCGTGAACGCAGGTATGAACTATATGCTCGGAAACAATCATTCCATGGGTTTCCGTGCAGAACTCAGCAGATCTCCCCACTTCGAGTCCACACTCTCCCTCGAGGAGGATTTCTGGAAGGGAGAATCCCTTGTGGAACACGTGATGGCAAAGACCCTCTACACTCTGGAGGACGGCAACAAGCCGTATTATCTCTCCGGTAACGCCTACTATAACGGAACATTCGCCGGCAAGCTGAACGTGGACTTCAATGCCGACTACTACGGTTCAAGCACCACGAACCTCTCCTCCACCGTTGAGAAGAGCAGCGTGGCGGCTGACAACGCCATCAGCTCGCGCAATGGTGCCGAGAGCGATATGTTCGCCGCCAAACTCGTGCTCAGCTATCCGATATGGAAAGGTTCGCTCCAGGTGGGCAACGAGGATACCTATTCCAAGCGCAGCAGTTCCTATTCAATCAGGGGAGTGGATATCCCGGCGTCCTCCACAAAGGTGACGGAAAGCAATATGGCCCTGTTTGCCAACTACGTATGTTTCCTGCCGGTAGTGGGGCAGTTGAGCGCAGGTGTGAGATATGAGCTCGTGGGTTTCGACTACCAGGATTTCAACAACGTCGCCAACAATCTCTCCCGCAAGTACAGCAACTTCTTCCCGACCGTATCTATAGCCCAGGCCTTCGGTCCGGTGCAGCTGCAGCTCATATACAGCATGAAGACCTCCAGGCCGAGCTTCCAGAATCTTTCGGACAATCTGTCATACCACAGCAAGTTTATGCTGCAGAGTGGAAATGCCAAGCTCCAGCCTCAGACTACCCAGCAGTTCAGCCTGACTTCCAGATGGAACTTCATCACCGCAATACTGCAGTACAGCTGCACAGACGATGCCATAGTGAGCTGGGCCATTCCGTACAACGATGCGGGAGTGGTGCTTGCCAAGCCGGTGAACCTCGTGAATCCGTTCAGGTCTTTGCAGTGGTATCTGAACTTCTCCCCGAGCATAGGAATATGGACGCTCAACTATACTGCAGGAATGATGCACCAGTGGCTGAACGTGGATATGAAGCAGCAGGTAGGCTTCGGAGACGACAAGGTGGTTTCATTCAACAACAAGCCAATGTTCATCGCCCAGGCTTTCAACAGCCTGAATTTCAAGAGCGGATGGATGGTGGAACTCGGAGCCGAATATCATACCCCTGCATACAACCAGAATGTCCTCCTGAGCAACAACTATCTCAACCTAACGGCAGCGCTGCAGAAGGCCTTCCTGAAGGACAAGTCGCTGGTGATGAGACTGTCGGTGAATGATATCGTCCACATGGCAAATTTCGACATCGTTTCGGACTTCGGCTTCCTGAAGGTGGCTCAGACGAATGTGTTTGATACCAGGAGGGTAACGCTATCACTGACCTACCGCTTCAACTCAGCCCAGAGCAAGTACAAGGGCACGGGCGCGGGAAAGGAGGCTGCATCCCGAATGTAGAAAACAAATTAAACACATACTATATTTAACACGGGCGCGTGAACAGTCGGGAGACTATTCACGCGTTTTTCGATGCCCGCTTTTTGATGAAGTAATCAGTTCCGCATCACCGAGGCGCTGCAGAGGGTCTGGTCGCCCGAACGAGCGATGAAAAGGAATTCGTCGCTTCGTTCCTGCTTCAGACCTATTGAGAGTCTGGCGCCTTTGCGGATTTCTTTTTTGAAGTTAAGATCAAGCCTCAATGGGGAAGTGCCGTCCACAACTTCGTCCGGCAGAAGATCGAAAATCATTTCGATATATCTGGTATTGTTGAGGTGACCGTTGAAATCACAGTCACTGTAACCTACTTTCCTGTCATCAAGGGTTTCCGGTGAGAAATCCCTGATGCGTTTCGGACCTTCGCAGGGCAGGGAATAGGCCTTGCCGCAGATGTCGAGATCCTCTCCCGGGTATATTGGCCTGCGGGAGGATATGTCTATCATACACCACTCCGTAGTGCCTCTTCCGAGCTCCCTGCCCGTGGCATCAGTAATCTTTATGCAGCGGTAGAAAGTCAGGCCTCCCTTGGAGACCGGCCAGACGGTCACGAAGACAGGGGCATAGAGTCCCGGCCTGTCGTCAATTTCGAAGGCTGAACGTATGAGTATCCAGCTCTTGTTCTCCTTCTGCATCACGTCTATGCCGAAGCCTTCCTTGCGTATGTTCTGGCCTATGGCATTGATTACGTGTCCGCAAAGCGAAGGGACCGTTATCTGTCCTTTGAAATCTATCTCTTCCGGCACTACTGAGTATTCGTAAGTGTTCATATTGCAATCCATCGTCATGTTTCACATTTGTTCCTAAAAACCGACGGCAAAGTTATGTGAAAGAGAGTGTGGGATAAAGAAACTGGGCCTTTAAGACTATAATAGTGACGAAAATGCTTGCAATTTGGGAAAATATGCATATTTTTGGGACGAAAAATTGTTTTGTAAACTTTCGTCCCACCCGCTTTTGGGATAAAAATATTGTGGTATGAATTCGATTTTCAGGTTTCCGAAGAACTATGCGGCCCATCTGATATATGTGCTGCTACTTCCTCTGTTCTTCATTTCCTTCTGCTTCCTGTACAATCCGTTCGGCATCCAGGAGTTCTTCGATGGCACCGGAGGCAAGTCCTTTGCCTTCCACGTTGTGATGCTTACCTGCATACAGATGGGCTCCCTTGCCCTTACCAGACTGGCTCTCTTCCTTATCCACAGGAAGTTGAACATACTGTGGTGGCACTATATGATATGGTGCATCTCGGAGGTCCTCGTCCTGGCAGCCTTCATGGCTCTCTATACCACACTTTTCTTCGGCAGGGATCTGCCTTTCTTCCCGTCCCTTTCCTATTGCCTCGAGTATTCATACCTGATACTCATATATCCTTATCTCATCCTCACCCTGATACGCATAGGCATCAATCTTTCCTATGACCTTCAGTCGAGGGGCGTAGTCCGGGAAGACGAACTGGTGAAATTCTACGACGAGAACAAAAAACTCAGGATGACCATCGATCCCGAGGCCATCCTGTATGTAAGTGCCGAAGCTAACTATCTCAAAATCCATTATCTGGAGAACGGCCGTATCAGGGAATTCCTGCTTAGGAACTCTATGAAAAGCCTTGAAAACAACCCTTCGGCGAAGTCGCTCGTGCGCTGCCACAGGTCCTATTTCATCAATCCCCGCCAGGTGAGGGTGCTGAGCCGGAACAAGGAGGGCTTCATCTATGCGGAGCTCCTTCCTGAGGATGCGGGCGGGATACCTGTGAGCAAGCAGTATTATGACAGGCTCTCGGATATGCTCTGAGAGCCTGCCTGCGCTATCTATTTCGTCTTGATGTTGAGCTTGACGCTAGCGTAATCGGACTTCACGCTGAGGGTGACCGTGCCCTTTTCTCCCTTGACGGAGCGTATTACCGCAAGGGCCTTGCCGTTGAACATAGCCTTGCGGCTGCCCTTCAGGGACAGGGTGTCCGCTGCGTCTCCGTTGTCCACGCCAAAGAGCTCGCCGCAACCCTCCACGCTGAATTCCAGCATGTCGCAGGCCGTCGGTACTTCGAGCCCTCCCGCATCCACGGCTTCTACGGTGACGTAGCAGAGGTCGTAGCCGTCAGCCTCGATTGTCTTCCTGTCTGCAGTGAGCTTGAGGGTTACAGGCTCGCCGGTGGTGTACCTGGCATCGCGAGCTATTTCGTTGCCGTTCCTGTATGATACGGCTTCGATCTTTCCTGCCTCGAAAGGCACCTCGTTCCATTGCACGTGCAGCACGTCATCGGTCTTGGACTTGCGTCCCAAGGACTTTCCGTTCACGAAGAGCTCCACTTCGTCGGCGTTGTTGTAGTATGCCCAGATGTCGATTTTCTGGCCCGGTTCCCAGTTCCAGTGAGGGAAGAGGTGGAGGGTGGTCTCGTCGGTCCACTCGGATTTGTACATCCAGTATGCGTCCTTAGGGAAGCCGGCAAGGTCAACCACGCCGAAATACGAGCTTCGGGACGGCCAGTCGTAAGGGGTAGGTTCGCCGAGGTAGTCGAAACCTGTCCAGAGGAAGGTGCCGGCGATGAAGTCGCGGTCGCGAACTGCAACCCAGGCATCCTCGTGGGTATTGGCCCAAGGTGCGCTGCACACGTCGTATGCGGTGCACTGGTGGCTCTCAGGCTGGCCTTCACCCCAGTTTTCAGGGTTGTGCGCGCCATATACGTTGCCCGGGAGCAGCTGCTTCTTGGTGGACGGCTGGAGATATACACCGCGGCTGTTGAGCGCGGATGCGGTCTCAGAGCCGATGAGCGGCTTGTCAGGGAACCAGACCTTGCAGGAATCGTAGAGCTGAGGGTGGTAGTTGAATCCGTACACGTCCAGGGCTCCGCTGCGCAGGAGGTTGTTGCCCGGCCATACTCCGTTGCAGCCGGCGGTCACGGCACGGGTGGTGTCGAGCTGCTTGACAAGATCTACCATGTGTCTGGTCAGCAGTACGTTAGGGTTGTTCTCGGAACTGTCGTTGCCGCCCAGGGAATGGATGAAGTTGAGCAGGAGGTTGGCTTCCTCGGCGCTCAGGTTCTCTATCATATCGTCCCTGGTGTCGCTCTGCTCGATGATTTCGTTGCCCACGCTCCACATCACCACGCTCGGGTGGTTGCGGTCGCGCCTGACGAAGTCCTGCACGTCGCGCACGTGCCACTCGTCGAAGAAGCGGGCGTAGTCGTAACGGGTCTTGCGCTTGCGCCACATGTCCATAGCCTCGTCCATCACCAGCAGCCCCATCTCGTCGCAGAGCTCGAGGAGCACCGGGGATGGAGGGTTGTGGGAAGTGCGTATGGCATTGACACCCATATCTTTAAGCATGCCGAGTTCGCGCTCCAGCGCCCTTCTGTGTACGGCGGTGCCTATGCAGCCCATATCGTGGTGCAGGCATACGCCGAGGAGCTTGAGGTTCTCCCCGTTGAGGAAAAATCCCTTGTCGGTGTCCCAGGAGATGCTGCGTACGCCGAAGCGGGTGTCGTAGCAGTCCTTGAGCTCGCCGTCGGAGTATATTTCCAGTCGCAGGGTGTACAGCTCAGGATGGCCCGGCCCCCAGAGCTCAGGGTTTTTCAGGCTCAGGCTCTGCGCAACCGTGTTGTCGCCGGCGCTGAGGCTGAGCTTATCCTTGCGGCTCACGAGCTTGCGTCCGGACGGGGAAAGTATGCTGCAGCGCAGCTCCACGTCGTCCTTGGCGAGGCGGGATACGAGCTGGGCTTTGAGCTGCACAGAACAGCTTTCACTGCCGATTTCGGGCGTGGTTACGAAGGTGCCGTTGTAATCCACTGCCAGGTCGGAGGTGGTCACCAGCCTGACGTCACGGTAAATGCCGCAGCCTGCGTACCAGCGTGAATTCGGCTGGTCGGAGTTGTCGCAGCGGACCGCAATCACGTTCCTGCCGCCTGCCTTGAGGTAAGGGGTGAGCTCGTATCGGAAGGAGCTGTATCCGTAAGGACGGGTGCCGAGCTCGTGACCGTTGATGTAAACCGTGCTGTTCATGAACACTCCGTCAAATTCGACGTACACGCGCTTGAGCGGGTTGCCGTCAATGTCCTTGCCTATTTCCGGGTAGTCGAAGGCTTTTCTGTACCAGCCTATGCCTCCCGGAAGTGCGCCCCCGGAAGCCCTGGACGGATTATCTCTGGAGAATTCGCCTTCAATGCTCCAGTCGTGAGGGAGGTGGAGCTGACGCCAGAGGGAATCCTCATAGTCTCTGAGTGCGTATTGCGGGTTGTCTCCCAGAATGAACTTCCAGTCGAAGTTGAAATCTTCGACCTGTCTGGGGGAGTTGCCCGTGTTTTGCCCGCAGGCAGCGAGCAGCAGCACTGCGACAGTCATAATGGTTAGGGTTTGTTTCATTGTCGGTTATTTTTTGTTGATACAACAAATATAGTTATATTTGCGAGAATATAAAACAAGGAATAAATGTCACTTACGTCGATAATTGGAAAAATGTTCGGGTCCAAGGCGGACCGAGACCTCAAGTCGGTCAAGCCGATACTTGAGAAGATACTTGCGATATATCCTGAAATAGACAAACTCAGCGATGACGGGCTCAGGTCCCGCAGCGAAGCCTTGAAGGTGAAGCTCAGAGAGGTGGAGGAGCCTTTCGAGAAGCGTATCGCCCAGATCAAGGAAGAACTCAACAAGGATATCCCCGTGTCGGAGAAGGAAGATCTCGCATCCGAGAGCGACAAGCTCGTAAAGGATGAGGATGAGGCCATAGAGAAGTGTCTTTCTGAAATCCTTCCTGAGGCTTTCGCCATCGTCAAATCCACCGCAAGGCGTTTCAAGGAGAATCCTGAGATCACTGTCAAAGCTAGCGAATTCGACCGTGAGCTCTCCATCAACCACGACTTCGTGCGCATAGAGGGGGACAATGCCATATACTCAAACCATTGGATTGCCGGAGGCAACGAGGTGAAGTGGGATATGGTGCACTACGACGTGCAGCTCATCGGTGGCATAGCCCTGCACCAGGGAAAGATAGCCGAGATGGCGACAGGTGAGGGAAAGACCCTCGTGGCCACCCTCCCGGTATTCCTCAACGCCCTCGCGGGCAAGGGAGTGCACGTGGTCACGGTGAACGACTACCTCTCCAAGCGAGACTCCGAGTGGATGGGGCCCCTGTATATGTTCCACGGGCTTTCGGTGGACTGCATCGACAAGCATCAGCCAAATTCCAAGGCGCGCAGAAAGGCCTATGAGTGCGACATCACCTTCGGCACCAACAACGAGTTCGGCTTCGACTACCTTCGCGACAACATGGTGGTGACCGAGGAGGACCTCGTACAGCGCAAGCACCACTACGCCATCGTGGACGAGGTGGACTCCGTGCTCATCGACGATGCCCGTACCCCGCTCATCATCTCCGGTCCGGTGGCGCAGAGCAAGTCCGACGAAGCCCAGTTCCTCGAGTTCAGGCCTTATGTGGAGAAGCTCTACCAGGCCCAGAGGGCCCTCATCAACCAGACTCTCAACGAGGCCCGCAAACTTATCGCCGCAGGCGACGAGGCGGAGGGAGGAAAGCTCCTCCTGCGTGCCCACAAGGGACTTCCGAAATACCAGCCTCTCATCAAGTACCTTTCCGAGCCGGGTATAAAGACCCTGCTCCAGAAGGCCGAGAACTACTATATGCAGGACAACGAGAAGGAGATGCCGGTGGTCACCGACCCGCTCTACTTCGTCATCAACGAGCAGCTCAACACCGTGGATATGACCGACAAGGGTCACGACGTGCTCGCAAATGCCGTGGGTAACGACAACTTCTTCGTGCTTCCTGACGTGGGCCTGATGACAGCGGAAATCGAGCATTCAGGGCTCAGTCCTGAGGAGAAGCAGCTCAAGAAGGACGAGCTCCGTATGGACTTCTCCACCAAGAGCGAGCGCGTGCACACGGTGATACAACTCCTCAAGGCCTACACGATGTTCGAGAAGGATGTGGACTACGTGATTATGGACGGCAAGGTGAAGATCGTGGACGAGTCCACCGGCCGCATTATGGAGGGACGCCGATGGAGCGACGGACTCCACCAGGCCGTGGAGGCAAAGGAAAACGTGAAGGTCGAAGGCATCACCCAGACCTTCGCGACCATTACTCTGCAGAACTACTTCCGCATGTATCACAAGCTCGCCGGCATGACCGGTACCGCTGAGACGGAAGCGGGTGAGTTCTGGAGCATATACAAGCTGGACGTGATGGTAATTCCTACCAACCGTCCCGTTATCCGCGACGACCAGGGTGACCGCATCTACAAGACCAAGAAGGCGAAGTTCGCCGCCGTGATAGACAGGATAGTTGAGCTCACCAAGGCAGGCCGTCCTGTGCTCGTGGGTACCTCCGACGTCGAAACTTCCGAGCTCCTGAGCCGTATGCTCAGGATGAGGGGCATCAAGCACAACGTCCTGAATGCCAAGGAGCACGCACGCGAAGCCGAGATCGTGGCCCAGGCAGGACAAAGTTCCACCGTCACGATTGCGACCAATATGGCGGGACGCGGTACCGACATCAAGCTCTCAGATGAGGTCAAGAAGGCCGGTGGCCTTGCGATTCTCGGCACTGAGCGCCACGACTCACGACGCGTTGACCGCCAGCTCAGAGGCCGTGCCGGCCGTCAGGGAGACCCGGGTTCATCTACCTTCTACCTCTCCCTCGAGGACGATCTCATGCGTCTGTTCGGCGCCGACAATATCGCCAAGATGGTGGACAGGCTGGGAATGGAGGAGAACGACGTGCTTGAGGCGAAAATGCTCACCAAGGCCGTGGAGAACGCCCAGAAGAAGAAGGAGGAAATCAACTTCGGTTCCCGAAAGCATCTGCTCGAATATGACGACGTGATGAACTATCAGCGTGAGGCCATATACTCCCGCCGCAGGAATGCAATCAGCGGCGACAAGATCGAGATCGACCTCCGCAATATGATGATAGACAGCGCCTCACTCTTTGTGGATGCCAACAAAGCCCTCTCTTTCGAGGATTTCAACACCAATCTTATCGCAGAGTTCTCCATCGATTGCGGATTCGACGAGGAATTCTACAGGAAGGCCAAGCCTGACGAGCTCAAGGACAGGCTCTGCGAGCAGATGGAGTCCGAATACAGGAGAAGGATGGACACTCTGGTGACAAAGCTCAATCCTATCATCAAGGACGTTTACGAGAAGCATTCCAAAC
The DNA here is from genome assembly GCA_945939695.1 of uncultured Bacteroidales bacterium. Lineage (GTDB taxonomy): Bacteria > Bacteroidota > Bacteroidia > Bacteroidales > UBA932 > Cryptobacteroides. Next base: position 32,328 of record CAMEWE010000009.1, on the reverse strand, counting down.
TCTATCAGAACATAGCCATCCCGGTATCTGACGGAATCAAGCAAATGACTCTCTCCGTCAATCTGGAGAAAGCCTACAATTCCGACGGCCGCGAGATAGCCAAGACTCTCACAAGGAACATCATACTCTTCCAGATTGACGACCACTGGAAGTCCCACCTGCGCGATATGGATGACCTCAAACAGAGCGTGCAGACGGCATCCTACGAGCAGAAGGACCCGGTTGTCGTATATAAGCTGGAGGGTTACAACCTCTTCGCGTCCATGCTCGAGGAGCTCAACCGCGATGTGCTGTCCTTCCTCCTGAAGGTTTTCGTGCCGCTTTCCGACCGTCCTCAGCAGGCTCCGTCCCAGGTGCGTCCGCGCACTGATATGAGCCAGATGCGCACCAGCCGCAACGATCTGAGCACCAACGGGGAGCAGAAGGCGAAGACTCCGGTGAAGGTGGACAGGCAGGTGGGCAGGAACGACCCTTGCCCTTGCGGAAGCGGCAAGAAGTACAAGAACTGCCACGGTAGGATGGAACAGTAAATAATAATCACAGACGATATGCAGAAAATTCAAGACCAGGGAGTGAACGTCAATGACGTTACCCGCATTTCCAAAGGCACATCCATCAAGGGCGACCTGATTTCGGCTACCGACATCAGGGTTGACGGCAATATCGACGGCAGCCTATTCTCAGAAGGGAAAATTGTTGTGGGTGAGCCTGCACAGCTTACAGGCAGCCTCTTTTGCACAAATCTGGATTTCTGGGGCAAGATGGACGGAGACATATATATCAAGGATACCCTCAGCCTGAAGAGCACTTCCGTAGTCAACGGAAACATACGCGTGCATAAGCTCCAGGTAGAGATGGGTGCCCAGATCAACGGCACCTGCAAAATGATTTCCGAGCAGGAATACGACCAGCTTGCAGGAAAGTTTTCAAACAAAAAGCCTGAACCGGCAAAGGCTCAGGCTGCAAAGGCATAGAAGCCGCTTTTATTCGGGCTTGTATGAGTCCTTCAGAGAGACCGTCTTGTTGAAGATGGTCTTTTCTTTTGTGGAATCCTGATCCTTGACATAGTATCCGCTGCGTTCGAACTGGACTGCGATTCCTGAAGCATCCTCTAGCAGGGCAGGCTCGGCCCAGGCGCTCGCCACGGTGAGGGATTCAGGATTGAGGAAGTCCTTGTAATCCTTGTCCTCAGGAACCTGGCTCATATCTGCAAGGGTAAAGAGACGGTCGTAGTTGCGCAGCTCGATCTCCCTGGCGTAGGCTGTCGGCACCCAGTGTATGGTGCCCTTGACACTGCGCCATTCCCCGCCTCCAGGACGGGTGCTCGGGTCATAGCTGCACCTGAGCTCGATGATATTGCCTTCCGCGTCCTTTACCAGCTCTTCGCACTTGACGATGTAGGTGTACTTGAGTCTCACCTCGCCATCAGGCTTGAGACGGAAGAACTTCTTCGGAGCATCCTCCATAAAGTCGGCACGCTCGATGTAGAGCTCCCCGGTGAACGGAACCTTGCGGCTCGCGCCTTCCGGCTCCGCAGGGTTGAGCGGACAGTCGAACCACTCCACCTTGCCTTCAGGCCAGTTGGTTATGGTGAGCTTTAGCGGATCCTGGACCACCATGTATCTGTTGGATCTGGCGTTGAGGTCCTGGCGTACGCACCACTCCAGCAACTGTATGTCCATGAGCTGGTCGCGCTTGGACACGCCTATCTTGTCGCAGAACATCTTCAGAGCTTCAGCCGTGTATCCTCTCCTGCGCACACCGCAGAGCGTAGGCATGCGCGGATCGTCCCAGCCTGCCACTATGCCCTTCTGCACGAGTTCAAGGAGCTTGCGCTTGGACATAAGGGTGTAGGTGAGGTTGAGGCGGGCGAACTCGTACTGGTGTGACGGGTATATGCCCAGGGTCTGGATGAACCAGTCATACAGAGGACGGTGCACGTCGAACTCGAGGGTGCAGATGGAGTGCGTGATGCCCTCGATGGAGTCGCACTGACCGTGGGTGTAGTCGTACATTGGATAGATGCACCATTTGTCGCCGGTGCGGTGGTGGGATGCGTGCTTGATGCGATAGAGCAGCGGGTCTCGGAACATCATGTTCGGGTGGGCCATGTCTATCTTCGCGCGAAGTACCTTCTCCCCGTCGGCGTACTTGCCTGCCTTCATCTCCCTGAAGAGACGGAGATTCTCCTCCACGCTGCGATTGCGCCAAGGGCTGTCGGTGCCGGGCTTGTCCACTGTGCCGCGGTTGCGGGAAATCTCCTCCTGGGTCTGGTCATCAACGTATGCCAGACCGCGCTCGATGAGCTGCTCAGCCCACTCGTAGAGCTGGTCGAAATAGTCGGATGCGTAGCACTCCTTCTCCCACTGGAAGCCGAGCCACTTGATGTCCTCCTTGATGGAGTCAACGTATTCCACGTCTTCCTTGACAGGATTGGTGTCGTCATAGCGGAGGTTGGTCTTGCCGCCGTATTTCTGGGCAAGGCCGAAATTTATGCATAGTGATTTGGCGTGTCCGAGGTGGAGATATCCGTTCGGCTCCGGAGGGAAGCGGGTCAGTATGCTTGATACTTTGCCGGATTTGAGATCTTCCTCAATGATTTCCTCGAGGAAATTCAGCTTCTTGGCTTCTTCCATAAGTGAATATTTTATACGTTCTTTCAAATGAAACTCCAAACAAACCCCAAATTTAGAAAAAACTTCGTAAAGAATTCGTATTTTTGTGCTACATTTACGAAATATGGCTATAAAACTGACAATTAAAAAAACGGACTCCAATCTCTTCTGCTGCAGCAAGTGGTGGGGCAATCCCGACCTGCCTCCGCAGGTGGAGTATCCTACTTTCAAGTACACTGACGAAAACGGCAACGAGGACGAGTATCCGCTCACTTTCATATGCCAGATAGATTGCGCTGACATCGCCGGACTGGACCCTGAAGGAAGGCTCCCGCACGAGGGTATGCTGTATTTCTTCGCGGCCATAGACTATTTCCTCGGCTACGATTGCCCTGAACATTTCCCCCTGGGAAAATGGGACAGGAAGGGAGTAGTGGTGAAATACAGCAAAAGCGTCAATATGGAGACCTTCAATAGCTGCATACTTGTCGATGATGAGGACAATGAGCTCGCCGAGCCGGAGATGGCCATAGAGTTCAGCGCCTGCGACGACAGGGAAAATGGGCATATTCTTCTTGGAAAACCTTTCTATGAGGACGTGGAAAATGATTGCGAGGGATGCTGCAACCTGCTGCAGATAGACGAGGATGACGAGCTTGGTATACGTTTCTATGACTGCGGCACCTTCAACATAATGATGAAGGAGAGCGATCTCAAGTTCGGTAACTGGAAGAGGGCTTTCGGATATCTCTTCTCACTTTAAGCATTTCAATGATGAGCGTGCACAGTTTCAACCTATTCCTTATCATAATGTCCGCTATTGCGGCGGTGGTTTTCATAGCCCTTCATTTCGTGGATGCCGGATACGGCAAATTCTACAACAGGAAGTGGGGCCCCGCCATAGACAACAGGCTCGGCTGGGTGCTGATGGAGTCCCCGGTGTTCATAGCCATGCTGGTGTTGTGGCTCTGCTGCGACAGGAAGCAGGATCTCGTCAGATTCATATTCCTCATAGTCTTTGAGCTTCACTACTTCCAGCGTTCTTTCGTATTTCCTTTCCTGATCAGCGGAAAGAGCAGGATGCCGCTCAGCATCATAGTGATGGGTATGACCTTCAACACTCTCAATGCCCTGATGCAGGGAGGATGGCTTTTCTATGTCTCTCCGGCGGAGATGTATCCCGAGTCCTGGCTCACAGATCCCCGCTTCATCATAGGACTGGCGGTATTTGCCGTCGGAATGTACATCAACCTTAAATCTGACAATATCATTCGCCACCTGCGTGCCCCTGGGGACACGAGGCACTACCTTCCAAAGGGAGGAATGTTCAAATATGTGACCTCGGCCAACTATTTCGGCGAGCTCACCGAGTGGGTGGGTTTTGCCATTTTGACATGGTCCTGGTCAGGTGCGGTATTTGCGTTATGGACTTTCGCAAACCTCTGCCCGCGTGCGGCAAGGATTTATGAAAGGTATAAAAAAGAATTCGGAGATGAGCTCGACACGGACAAGGTGAAGAGAATCATCCCTTTCATATATTGAATCGAATGGAATCGAAGATATTTACGCCAGTCAAGATAGGCCCCGTGGAGCTGCGCAACAGAGTTATACGCAGCGCGGCCTTTGAGAATATGGCATACGGCAACAAGCCGTCAAAAGATTTGTTTGACTACCACACTGCTGTGGCCAGGGGTGGAGTGGGTATGACCACTGTTGCCTACGCTGCCGTCAGCAGGAGCGGCCTTTCCTTCAACGGTCAACTCTGGATGCGGGAGGAGATAGTCCCCGAGCTGAAGAAGCTTACCGATTCGGTGCATTCCTACGGAGCCAAGGCTTCCATACAACTCGGCCATTGCGGCAATATGACCCACCGTGCCACCTGCGGCTGTATGCCTGTGGGCGCTTCTTCGGGCTTCAACCTCTATTCCCCGACCTTTGTCAGGGCATTGAAGAAGGATGAAATCTATGCCCTCGTGGACGATTTCGGAAAGGCTGTGAACCTTGCAAGGGAAGCCGGCTTCGACTGCGTGGAAATCCACGCCGGCCACGGCTACCTCATCAGTCAGTTCCTCTCCCCGTACACCAACCACCGCAGAGACGAGTTCGGAGGCAGCCTCGAGAACAGGATGAGGTTTATGAAACTGGTGATTGCCAGGGTGATGAAGGAGGCGGGAGATGACCTGGGGGTCATCGTGAAGGTGAATATGCACGACGGCTTCAGGAAGGGAATGCAGACTGAAGAATGCATCAAGGTGGCAAAGGAGCTGGAGAAACTCGGCGTCCATGCCCTGGTGCTCAGTGCCGGATTCGTGAGCAAGGCACCTATGGAGGTGATGAGAGGTGCCATGCCCCTCAAGACCCTGCGTTACTATATGGACCTGAAGAAGTTCTGGTGGCTAAAGGCTGGAATTGCAGTGGGCGGAAGGCTTATGATCCCTACAGTGCCTTTCAAGGAGGCATACTTCCTTGAGGAGGCAAAGAAGTTCCGCGCAGAGCTGAAACTGCCTCTGATTTATGTGGGCGGTCTCGTGTCCAAAAGCAAGATGGAAGAAGTGCTGGATGCCGGCTTCGAAGGCCTGCAGATGGCCCGCGCCCTGGTGCACGATACCGATTTCGTGAACAAGCTCCGGAGCGGGGAACTGGAGTGCAGCGGGTGCAGGCACTCCAACTACTGCATAGGCCGTATGTACACTCTGGAGATGAAATGCCACCATTGCGTGGAGAATCTCCCGGAGAGCCTTAAGAGGGAAATAGACAAGGCGGAGAGGAATGGCTAAGAGAAGACTGGGTCATACCCCTCTGGCCTTGATTACCGGAGGCAGTTCCGGAATGGGCCTGGAATATTCGCGACAGCTCGCCGCTGCCGGATGCAATCTGCTGATAGTCAGTATAGAAGAAGAGAAGCTCAAGGCGCTCGAAATAGAACTCCACGAAGAGTACGGCGTGAGCGTGAGGACACGCTTCTGCGACCTGTCCGCATTTGATGCGGCTGACGGTCTTTTCGGCTGGTGTAAGGCTGAGGGCCTGGACGTGGACATACTCATCAACAACGCAGGCATATTCTTCTTCAAGGAACTCAGCGAACAGATGCGCCCGAAGATGGAGATGATGATGCGCCTGCACATCTACACTCCGGCCCGTCTCTGCGTGCTCTTCGGCAACGAGATGAAAAGGCGCGGATGCGGCTACATACTCAACGTGTCCTCCGTCGCCGCCCATCTTCCTATGCCCGGCATCACCACCTACGCCGCCACGAAGGCTTTCCTCAAGAGCTTCAGCAAATCCCTGTACTTCGAGATGAAGCCTTACGGCGTGCGCGTATGCACGGTGTGCCCGGGAGCCGTCGCCACCCCTCTGTACAAACTCAAGCCTTCGCTGATGAGGCTGGGTGTGGGTATAGGTGTCATCAAGAAGCCTTCGACCATAGTGCACCGGGCGCTGCGGGGGCTATATCGCGGCCGCAGGGTGGTGAACCCTTCCCTTATGAGCTTCTACCTCCCGCCGCTCATCGGAATACTGCCCAAATCACTTGTAAGTGCAATATGGAAAAGACTGTAATCATCACGGGTGCAAGCGGAAGCATGGGTGAGGCCGCCAGCTGCGCATTGGCCGGGAAGGGCTTCAATGTCATTATGGCCTGCCGCAACCTGGCCAAGGCGGAAGCCGTCCGGGACAGGATATTGCGTACGCTGCCGGATGCCCGTCTGGAACTTCGCAGCCTGCGCCTGGACTCCTTCGAGTCCATATACGGCTTCGCCGAGGCGATGGAAGGCAGGGAGATTCACGGCCTGTTCAACAACGCCGGCGTGATGCCCAAGGATTACAGGCTCACCGAAGACGGCTTCGAGCAGACCATTGCGGTCAATTATCTGGGACCGTACCTGCTCACGAGGCTCCTGCAACCCCTTTTCGAACCTGGTGCCAATATTGTGAATATGGTGTCCCTGACCTGCAATCTGGTGCACGAGAGAAAGGATTTCATCAATGTGCGTCCCGAAGACCATCACCAGCTACGCAGCTATGCCGCGTCAAAGCTGGCCCTGATGTACTTCAGCATAGAGTTTGCGCGCCGCTATCCGCAATTGCGCATGAATGTCGCCGATCCGGGTATAGTCAACAGCAATATGATCAGCATGGGGCGCTGGTTCGATCCTCTCGCCGACGTGATTTTCAGGCCTCTGTGCAAAAGCCCTGAGGCCGGTGCTGCACCTGCGGTGAGGGCGATGTGCACGAATGAAACCCTGCAACTCTTCAAGGGCAGCAAGCACGGTCCCATTCCGGAGCGCTTCCAGCAGAGGAGGGAGAGCAGCGCGGCGCTATGGAAGCAGACGGAGGAAATTTTCAAAGCTAAACAATTGATCCAATTATGATACATTCAATGACAGGTTACGGCAAGGCGGAAGCCCTGCTGAGCGGAGGAAAACTTACCGTCGAGATACGCACGCTGAACGGTAAGACGGCAGACATCAATCTCAAGAGCCAGATCCTTCCGAAGGACAAGGAACTCGAAATCAGGTCAAGGATTGCGGCGGTGCTCGTAAGGGGCACGATAGACGTCTATCTGACCTGGGAGGCTGATGCATCTGCGAGCGCAAGGCAAATCAACGCGGAGATCGCGCACAGCTACCTCCGGGGCGCCGACGAGCTCGCCGAGAGGATGGGCCTGAAGGCGGACGACAGCCTGCGCGGGGCATTGCTCTGCTCGGTGCTCAGGATGCCGGACGTGGCCGAGGCAAGGAAGGGAGAGCTTTTCTCCGAGGAGGACCTGAGTCTCATCGATGAAGCCCTGAAGCGCTGTCTGGATATGGTGGAGGAATACCGGGAGAAGGAAGGTCAGGTGCTTTACAGGGACGTTACCTCCCGCGTCGCCAAGATTCTCAGTCTGTACGACGGCGTGGAGTCCTTCGAGTCGGAGAGGACGGCAAATATGCGCGCTAAAATCCTTAAGGCGGCCGAGGACCTTGGAGTGAAACTCGACAAGGAGCGTTTCGAGCAGGAAATGATTTTCTACATCGAGAAGTTCGATATCAATGAGGAGAAGGTGCGCCTGCGCCAGCACTGCAAGTATTTTATGGATACCATTGATTCTGAGCCATATCCGGGGAAGAAACTTGGCTTCATCATCCAGGAGATGGGACGGGAGATCAACACTACGGGCTCGAAGGCGAACCATTCCGAAATCCAGAAACTTGTAGTGCAGATGAAGGATGAGCTCGAAAAGATACGCGAGCAGTCGATGAATATTCTGTAGTGCGATTTACGGGAATAAGCCGGATCAATCAGCCCTGGAGTTCCAGCCAGCGGGTTTCAAGTTCGTCAATTTCCGCACTCAGGGCCTCGAATCTCTCTGAGGCTTCCTGCAGGGCGCCATATTCAAGGGTGCCGCTGCTCATTGACTGTTCCAGAGCGGACCTTTCTTCTTCAAGCGCGGGCAGGCGTTCTTCTATGGATGCCAGCTCGCGGCTTTCCTTATAGCTCAGTTTCCTTGCCTTTTCAGCTTTAGGACGGGCTGCCTGCGGGCTTTCCGCTGCCGGCCTGGCGGATGCAGACTCTTTCTTCTTCGCGGCTTCCAGGTCCTTGACATAGGCTCTGTACTCGCTGAAACTACCTATGAAGTCCTTTACCTGCCCCTCCCCGCAGAAGACGAGAAGGTGGTCCACCACGCGGTCGAGGAAGTGGCGGTCGTGGCTGACGATTATCAGGGACCCGCCGTATTCCTTGAGGTATTCTTCAAGTATGTTGAGGGTTACGATGTCCAGGTCGTTTGTCGGCTCGTCCAGGATGAGGAGGTTGGGGTTCTTCATCAGGACGGTAAGCAGGTAAAGCCTGCGCTTCTCTCCTCCGGACAGTCTGGATACCCTCGTGTTGAGCATATCGTGAGGGAAGAGGAAACGTCCCAGAAGGCGGGTGTCTCCGACTATGTCGAGCACCGTGTCGTCGCCTTCGAACTCTATGCCTTCCTGACGATAATAGCCTATTACCAGGGATTCACCCCTTTCTATCACGCCTGAAGAGGGCTCAAGCGCTCCTGTCAGAAGGTCCAGGAAGGTCGATTTTCCCACTCCGTTGCGTCCCACTATGCCCAGCTTGTCGTAGCGCTGGAAATTGTAGCTGAAGTCTTTCAGAAGGCAGCTTTCCTCCCAGAAGTAATTGACTTTCTTGCAGTTGATGATTTTGCTGCCGAGCCTGGATGCCTCTCCCACTCCCGCGAGCGAGATTTGCTTTGTGCTGTAGGCCTGGGATGCCCTTTCGGACAGCTCGTGGAAAGCGTTGATCCTGTATTTGGCTTTTCCCGTGCGGGCGCAGGGGGTTGCGTGTATCCACTCCAGCTCGCGACGCAGCAGGTTGCGGACCTTGTCGGTCTGAGTGTTGTAGTTCGTGATGCGCTCGTCCCTTTTCTCCAGGTAGTTCTGGTAGTCGCCACGGTATATGTACACCGCACCGTGGTCCAGCTCCATAACTATGTTGCACACGCGGTCGAGGAAGTAGCGGTCGTGGGTGACCATGAGCAGGGTGCAGCGGCTGCGTTTGAGGTAGGATTCCAGGTACTCCACCGCCTCGATGTCGAGGTGGTTGGTGGGTTCGTCCATAATGAGGAAGTCGGCTTCCAGTGCAAGCATCTCGCTCAGTGCCACGCGCTTGATTTCACCTCCAGAGAGCTCGCACATCTTCCTGTCCGTGTTCTGGAGCCCGAAGTTGCCGAGGAACTCCCGGATCTTCTGCCTGAACGAAGCGATATGGTCGGCGTCCATCCCTGCCGTGGCTGCGGCACTGTGTTCAAGTATCTGCTCGAGTATGCCTGCGTCCGGACGGAAGTCGTATTCCTGCTCCAGAAACGCTATGCGTATGTCCTTGAGGAAGAGTATCCTTCCCCCGGAATCCGACTTGTCCTTGCCGGCGAGTATGCGCAGCAGGGAAGTCTTGCCCGTGCCGTTAGGAGCGATCAGGGCAATCTTGTCGCCTTCATTGACGTTGAAGCCTATGTGCTCGAAGAGTATCTTCGGGCCGTAGGATTTGGATATGTTCTCAATCTGGAGATAGCTGGGCATATTCGGTTAAAGAAGTCCCAGGACCTTGTCCCTGGACAGGAGGCAGTCGCCTACGGAGGCGGCCATACGGTCGAGCTGGGACAGAACTATCGATGTGTCGGAGGATACCTTCGACAGGGAGAGACGGTTGACGGCGGTCTTGATTGGGAGGAGAAGGTAATCCTTGCCCACAATCAGGCGTCCGCCTATGACTACGAGGCCTGGGTTGAAGATGTTAAGTACTCCGGCGATACCGCGTCCGAGTATGTCTCCCACCTTGCCTATGCAGTCGATTGCAAGCACGTCTCCCTCTTCTACGGCATTGAGGATTTCATCCAGCTCTATGTCGCCCTTCTTCTGGTAGATGTTCAGCAGGGATGAGGAATGTCCTTTCTTGAGCTTTTCCACCATCATCCTGTGCAGGGCTGAGCCTGAGGCGCCAGTCTCAAGGCAGCCTACCTTGCCGCAACGGCAGATGACGTCGTTATTCAGGGCAGGGAAGTGACCGAGTTCTCCGGAGTAACCGGACTTGCCGTAGTAGAGCTTGCCGTCGTTGATGATGCCCATACCGAGGCCCCAGCTGATGTTTATGAAAATCATATCCCGGTCAGCCTTCTTGCCGAGGGTCATATATTCGCCGTATGCCATAGCCCTCGAGTCGTTTTCTATGTTGACCTGAACGTTGAACTCTTTCTGGAATATGCTTTTGAGAGGAATGTCGTCGCTCACGAAGTAGGTGAGGCTGTAACCCTTTTCCGGGTTCACGCGGCCGGATAGGCTCACGCCTACTCCCAGCACCTTTATCCACGGAATACCGCATTTCGTCACCTCATCCTTCACCATGCGGCATATCGTGCGGAAGGACACTTCGCTTGCCTCGAGCACGAATTCTATGTCCTGGATGAACTTGATGATTTCACCTTTGAAATCGCTTATGGCAATGTGAAAATGGTGTCTGGCAACGTCCACGCCCACGAAATAGCCAGCCTCAGGCTTGAGGCCGTAAACACTTGGGCGCCTTCCGCCGGAAGTGCCTACCTTGCCCTCATCCTGGAGAAAATTGTCTTCGATCAACTCTCCGATCAACTTGGTTATCGTAGGAACGCTGATGCCGAGGGCATGGCTGAAATCGGCTATGCTGTAATTCTTGTGGATTATGCAGAGCCTGAGGATTTCCCGCTTGATTCCGGCATTCTTACTGTTGGTGTCGCTCAGAAATGTTGGTGTCATAACGATATACGGTGATATTATTCGTACAAAAATATAAAAATATTTATATATTTGTGCAGTATTTTTGAAACAATTTAAGTAATGTTGCCAAAAAAGTGGAAAAACAGGCTGAAATCGCTTAAACTTTCCTTAAGATCCAAGCTGATACTGAGCCTGTTGTCTATCGCCGCCATACTGCTCGTGTCCTCCACCATATCGGTTCTGGAGTACAGGAGTATGAGCAACTATGTCTCGGATTTGATTGCAGACGATATAAGCAGCATCAATGTCGCCAACCGCCTTGCGGAAATGACCAACGAATATAATCTCCGCATTCTGGAAGTCATAGGGGAGGACGGGGCTGCCGTTCTTCCGGACTTTGACGACAATTATTTCAAGACACATTGCGATTCCCTCAGTACCGGTTCTTCCGCCAACAAAACCTATCGTTATGCGGACTCTCTGATGTATTCCTACGCGGCATATATGCTGACCTCCCTGGAGCTGGAGGATGTGGCCGAATCCAGTTTCATCGACACGAGGGACTGGTACTTCAACCGTCTCCAGCCGCGTTTCGACCGTCTGAAGAACGATATCGACGAGTTGATGAACAGCATATACCGCGATCTGGAGAAGAATTCCGCCACGTTTGAGCGCGGCTTCTACCGGAGCATCATCCCCGGAATCGTGGCTGTGGGAGTAGGTCTGCTCCTGGTTCTTATGCTGCTCTTCTTCATGCTTGCGTTCTATGTGAATCCTTTGTACAAGATGCTGGACGCGTTGAGCGCTTACAGGTCCAATGACAAGAGGTATACGGTGATGTTCGAGGGCGATGACCAGCTCTCCGAGCTCAACGAAGGCATTTCGGAACTTGCCGGCGAGAATCAGCAGCTGCGCCGACGCATCAGGGAGATACGCAGATGAACTGGAAGGTAATAAGCAGGAACATAGGTCTCGCACTCCTGGTCAGCGCGCTGTTCATGTTTCTCTCGGTGATAGTGTCTGTCGCCGAGGGCAATGATTCCGCCCTTGCCGCCCTGGCGATTTCCTTCACCATTACCTTCATCGTGGGTATCTTCCCCTTCATCTTTGTCAGAAAAACAGATGTCATCAGCCTGAAGGAGGGTTATGTGATTATCACCCTTTCGTGGCTCATGTCGTTCATATTCGGAATGCTTCCCTATGCTCTCTGGGGCGGACCCTTTACTCTCGCCAATGCCTGGTTCGAGTCCGTGAGCGGGTTCACGACCTGTGGAGCCACCATACTCGAGAACGTCGAGGCCCTCCCGAAAAGCCTGCTGTTCTGGCGCGCATCCACCCATTTCATCGGCGGTCTGGGAGTCGTGGTATTCCTGCTGCTCGTCATACCGGAGTCCAGCCCCATGAGGATGAGACTGACGAATATGGAACTGACCTCGCTCAGCCGCAGCGGCTATTCTTCGCGCACCAACAGGGTCGTGTATATCTTCGCGTACGTGTACCTCGGGCTCTGCGTCATAGGTGTGATAGCCTATCTGTTGGCGGGGATGAACTTCTTCGATGCGGTGTGTCACGCGATGAGCGTCGTGCCTACGGGTGGCTTCAGCACCAGAAACCTCTCCATCGCCGCATTCGACTCCCGCCTCGTCGAGGGGGTTACGATGGTTATGATGTACCTTGCATCCCTGCATTTCGGGGTGCTGTATATGACCGTCATCAGCCGCTCCCTGAGACCGATGCGCAACCCTGTGTTCAAGTTCTATACGATTTCTGCCGTGGTGATCACGCTTTTCATTGCCGCCGGCCTGAAGTCCTCCGGGGAATGCTCCGCCTGGGGCGAATCCCTGTGGAAAGGACTTTTCAGCACCCTTGCAGTCACTTCGACGACAGGTTTTGCAATAATAGACAACGCCACCTGGCCGTTCTGGATGGTCGGCCTGCTCACTGCCGCCGGTCTTATCTGCGGATGTGCCGGTTCCACTGCCTCAGGTATCAAGGTGGACCGCCTTATCATCCTGTTCAAGTCGATAGGACGCTATGTCAACAATATCCTCCACCCGTACTCGGTGAATGAGGTTCGCCTGGGAAAGAGGATACTTCGCGACGAGGAGGTGTCCCCGCACCTGCTCTATATCGGCCTCTATGCAATGGTCATCGTGATATCCACCATACTTGTACTATGCACGGGGACCGATGCTGCCAACTCGCTGGTCGGAACGGTTTCCAGCCTTGCAAACATAGGCCCTGCCTGTGGGGACATGGGCAATCTGGGGAACTTCAACCATGTGTCCACCATGTCGAAGTTCATATTCTCTATGGATATGTTCCTGGGACGAATTGAGATCTATCCTGTGCTTGCCGTACTCGGAATGATGCTTACAAGGAGGAACAGGTAATGGACAGGAGCACTTTCCTATATGAGAGATTTCTGAAGCGCTTCGGATTTGAACCCACTGAATGTCAAGATAATATGTTCCGTTGCGTGGCTGAATTCGCTAGCTGCGGAGACTCCGACATACTGGTGGTGAACGGGTATGCGGGCACGGGAAAGACCAGCGCCCTGTCAGCGGTAGTCAGAGCATTCCGCGAACTCGGCACGAGGTCGGTGCTGCTGGCTCCCACCGGACGTGCCGCCAAGGTGCTTTCGGGCATCTCCGGTTTCCCGGCATACACCATCCACAAGCACATATACCGCCAGAAATCGGTCGGCAACGACGGATACGGCAAGTTTTCCCTGTGTCCCAACAAATTCAAAAACACGCTCTTCGTGGTGGACGAGGTGTCGCTCATAGGAATAGATGCCGGCTCCCAGGGCTCGATTTTCGGGAGCGGCAACCTGCTCGAGGACCTCATCGCCTACGTCAGGGCGGGGGATGACTGCAAACTGATTCTTGCGGGGGATGCCGCACAGCTGCCTCCGGTGGGAATGGATGCTTCCCCTGCGTTGAGTAAGGAATATATGGACGGGTTCGGGGGTGTCAGGTACTGCACTCTGAGCAGCGTGGTGCGTCAGGCATCGGAGTCCGGCATACTCCGCAACGCTACGCGGCTGCGCGAGCTGATTTCCGAGGGGGTGGATTCCCTGCCCTGCGGGGAACTGGGACTGGAACTCGCGGGCTTCCCCGACATCGAACGCCTGAGCGGGGGAGAGCTCATAGATGCACTGGGCGAGGCGTATTCACGGTACGGAGACGACGGAACAGTGGTGCTCTGCCGCTCGAACAAGAGGGCAATACGTTACAACAACGGCATACGCTCGATGGTACAGTTCAAGGAAGAACGCCTGGTGCGCGACGACAAGCTGATGATAGTCAAGAACTGCTACCAGTTCCTGGAGAACGTGGAGGGCTTGGATTATATTGCGAACGGGGACATTGCGAGCCTGGTGAGCATATCCGGATACGAGGAGCGCTACGGCCTGCATTTCGCGGACGCTGTCCTGGATTTCCCGGACTACGACAATGTGCGCGTGAACGCCAAAGTCTGCCTGGATACCCTGGAATCGGAGGCGGCGACGCTGAGCTACGAGCAGCAGAATGCTCTATATCAGGGAGTCAGCGAGGATTACGCAGACCGCGGCAGCAAACGCAAGGTGTGGATGGCTGTGCGCGAGGACAAGTATTTCAACGCCCTGCAACTGAAATACGCCCAGGCAATCACGGGACACAAGTCCCAGGGCGGACAATGGGACTGCGTTTTCGTGGACTGCCCGTTCTGGCTTCCGGAACTGAGTCAGGACGATCTGAAATGGTTGTATACGGCCATTACCAGAGCAGTCAAAAAAGTATATCTTGTCAACTTCAAAGATTCTTGTTTCAAATGAAAAAAGTTTTTATCACCCTTGCCGCAGTGTTTGCGACTCTGGTCAGCCTCTATGCTGAGGATAAGAATGTCACCAAGTCCCCGGACGGGACACTGTGCGCCTTCACGCGCGACAATGACCTCTGGGTGAGAAACGTAGCCGATTCTGTGGAGACCCGCCTGACCTTTGACGGAAGCGATCTGATACTGAACGGATATGCCTCCTGGGTTTATTACGAGGAGATTTTCGGCCGTGCTTCTCGCTATAGGGCTTTCTGGTGGAGCCCTGATTCCCGCAAGCTTGCCTTCTACCGCTTCGACAACAGCGAAGTGCCGATGTTCCCCATCTTCTCGCCTTTCGGCCAGGGAGGTTCCCTGTCCCTGACCCGCTATCCCAAGGCGGGGCAGACCAATCCCGAAGTGAGGATAGGCATAATAGATCTTGACAGCCCGGGGACCATAGTCTGGGCGGATTTCGATGAGAAAGAGGACCAGTATTTCGGCACCCCGTTCTGGGGAGCGGATTCCCGCGAACTCTATGTCAGCCGCGAGCCGAGGCGCCAGAACGTGCTCGACCTGCTTGCGGTGAACGTGAGCGACGGCAGCAAGCGCAGCGTGTATCACGAGGAGTACCCTACATGGGTGGAATGGATTGAGGGAATGATATTTACGGACAATGGCCTGTATATGGCCAGGAACTTTGAGACAGGTTGGGAGCAGATATACTTCCTGTCCTATTCCGGTGAGTTGAAGCGCCTGAGCGAAGGGGAGAACTGGGATATAAGGCTGATAAAGGTGGATGAGAAGAAGGGGGATGTGTGGTTCACGGCGAAACGCGATTCCCGCCTCCATACCTCGTTCTACCGCCTCGACCGCAAGGGGAAAGTGACCTGTCTCAGCGATCCTGACTATACCCTCATGGGACTTGAAATTTCCGATGACGGAAAGAGCTACAGCGCCCTTGCTTCAAATGCGAGGACCCCGTGGAGGGAAATCAAGGGCAGGACGGACAGGTGCGCTTATACCTGGGGAGAAGAGCTTGAGGGCAAAGAGGACGGGCCGCGTCCGGAGCTTGTCACGATAGAGAATGACGGATTCACCCTTTATGCGCTTCTCTCCCTGCCTAAGGATTTCGATCCGGAGAAGAAGTATCCTGTGGTGATGCAGCTTTACGGAGGTCCCGGCACTCCTTACGTGCGGGACAGTTGGAACGACAGGGATGCATCCGACAGCTGGTGCTATGAGAATGGCATCATCTACATTGTGGCGGACCCGCGATCTTCCGGAGAAAACGGCCGCAGGGGTATGGACCAGGCCTTCGGGCGTATGACCGTGATTGAGCTTCAGGACTATATAGCCTGGGCGGAGTGGCTCGGTTCCCTGCCTTACGTGGATGCTTCCAGGATAGGCGTCGAAGGCTTTTCTTTCGGTGGCACTACCACCTCCATGCTGGTGCTTCGCTATCCCCAGTACTTCTGCTGCGGAATTGCCGGCGGGGGAGTGTATGACTGGAATCTCTATGACTCGCATTATACGGAACGCTTCATGGATACTCCCCAGGCCAATCCCGAGGGCTACAGGATTGCATCAGTGCTGAGCTACACAGAGGGACTGGAGAACCCGGGCTATCTCAGGATTACCCACGGCACCGGGGACGACAACGTGCATTTCCAGAACACCCTGCTTCTCGTGGATGCCTTGCAGAAGGCGGGAGTGCAGTTCGAACTGATGATATATCCGGACGGAATGCACGGCTACCGCGGGGCGCAGAAGAAGCACTCCGACGAGAGCGACCATCTTTTCTGGACGCGCCATCTGCTTAAAGGAGAATAATTTAACTGGGACGACATACGAGCAGCAAGCGCTCGGTGCTGGTGGACAGGCCGAAGATGTGGGTCTGTCCGCCGCCTTTTGTGCCCAGCTTCTTCCTCAGGGCATTGCTGTCCAGAGGGAGATTCCTTGCACTGACCTCCGCGTCAGGGTACTCCCTGCCCAGAGTGCGTATGACTGAATTCCCGAACGCCTCCACCCTTTCTATCCAGTGCAGCTTGAAAAATGCTTCCGGAGGCAGGCTGCCGCCTTCCGGGACAAGGTAGAGCTGCGTGGATGCGCCCAGCCTCTCCAGACCGAAACGCTTGCAAATGAGCTTGAATGCCCCGCTCTTCATCATCGCCGCCCTCGGTTCTGCGAGCACCTGACCTGCTTGCGGGCGGACTGCGAACACGGCTTCTGCCTGCTTCTCCTCGTCAGGGAAGAAGCTGAAATCGCTGTGGCTGCCGTCGGGATGCAATTCGCTCACGCGGATTTCCGGACGGGAGCATTCTTCTTTTGTCAGTATGCAGAGCAGTTCCTTGACTTCCGATTTCAGGGAGATGATGTGGATCTGATGGAGTTTGCCGCCCAGTCTGGCGCAGAGCATGCTCAGGTCAGCCATAGGGGAGAGCTTGAGCATTACCAGCGGAGCGCAGGCCAGCAGGGAAGGCAGCAGGGCGGTGATGTCGGGACTGCAGTCCTCCAGCAGGAATACCTTCTTTCCGGCTTCGTTGCGCCTCGCGGGATCGGCGTAAACCAGGCTGCAGGCAGGAATTGTGCTGTCCGGCACTATCTCTTCGTTGAGAATCCTGACATTGTCCGCTCCGAGCTTGCGGAGGTTGGACGCGGTGATGCCGCTGAGCCGGGAATTCCGCTCGTAAGCGAAGACCTCATCGGCAATACCGGAGAAGGCCCAGCTGTCCACTCCCATGCCGCAGGTCAGATCGCAGATTCTAATGGGGGCTTGCAGACCCTGCCCACAAATAAGGCGGGAGGCGATGGCGGCCTTATGTCTGGCACTGAGTTCGGAAGAGCACTGCTCCAGGCTTATGGATTCGGGCAGTTCCAAAGGGTCCAGGCCCTTGTCTTTCAAGGTTTTCGACACTAGCGCCCAGGAAGGAAGCTTGCGTTCCATCCTGCGTTCCGCCTCGGATTTTGCCCTGGCGAGTATTTCTGAGAAACCGGTTTTTCCGCCTGCCATAATTTTCCAAAGCCCAAAGATAGTTCAAGTTTTCAGAATCTTATTGGTTTTCTTCTTGTTTTTGTGGCTCGGAATCCATATCTTTATAGAGATTTTTCGAGATAAAACCAAACACGATAACTACCAATGAAAGAATTTGAACTGAAAGCCCAGAGTTG
This sequence comes from uncultured Bacteroidales bacterium, assembly GCA_945939695.1. Taxonomy (GTDB): domain Bacteria; phylum Bacteroidota; class Bacteroidia; order Bacteroidales; family UBA932; genus Cryptobacteroides. The sequence continues at coordinate 14,525 of CAMEWE010000009.1, read as the reverse complement.
GTTGGATGGTGATTTCGACCAGGAAACCAAAATGAAAGTACTGCAGCTGCGCAACTCCGATCCGGCAGGATTTGAGGACGCATTCTACAAGAATCTCGAATTCGGAACGGGCGGTCTCCGCGGCATTATGGGCGTGGGAACCAACAGGATGAACAAGTACACCGTGGGTATGGCCACACAGGGACTTGCGAACTACATCCTATCCCATTGCGAGGGGGATGACCTCAAGGTGTGCATTTCCTATGATTCGCGCAATAACAGCAAGGAATTCGCCAAGATCGCTGCCGAGGTGCTCTCCGCAAACGGAATCAACGTTTACATCTTCGACAATATACGCCCTACCCCGGAGATGAGTTATGCGGTGCGTCTGAAAGGCGCCGTCGCCGGAATCATGATTACTGCTTCCCACAACCCGAAGGAATACAACGGCTACAAGGTGAGCTGGTCCGATGGCGGACAGGTAACCTCTCCTGTGGACAAGGAAATCGTGGCCGAGGTGGCAAAGATTACCGATCCTTCAATGGTCAAGTTCAAGTCGGGATTGCACTGCGGCGAAATCATTGCTATGGGCGCCGACGTGGATGAGCTGTATCTGCGCGACCTGCTTTCCCTCAGCCTCAGCCCGGAACTCTGCAGAAAGCATTCGGACCTCAAGATAGTCTATACCCCGCTCCACGGCTGCGGCGTGCGTCTCGTGCCTGAGATTCTCTCCCGCCTGGGCTTCAGGAATATCATCCACGTGCCTGACCAGGATGTGTCGGACGGCAATTTCCCTACCGTCGTTTCCCCTAATCCGGAAGAACCGGCAGCCCTCAAGATGGCAACCGACAAGGCGGAGGAGACCGGAGCAGACCTCGTGATGGGTACTGACCCTGACGCAGACCGTCTGGGTATCGCAGTCCGCGACGACGAGGGCAGGATGGTGCTTCTCAACGGCAACCAGACCGCATCCCTTTTGACTTACTACATACTCACCAGGAGGGCGGAGCTGGGCACTCTCGGAAAGGGCAAGTACGTCGTGAAGACCATCGTGACCACCGAGCTCATCACGGACATATGCAGGAAGTTCGATATCCCCGTATACAATGTCCTCACCGGATTCAAGTACATTGCCGAGGTCGTGAAGCGCCAGGAGCAGGAAGGCGGAGAATTCATCTGCGGAGGAGAGGAGAGCTACGGCTTCAACGTGGGCCAGTTCGTACGCGACAAGGATGCCCAGGTCAGCGCTATGATGGTTGCGGAGTGCGCCGCGTGGGCAGCTGAGCAGGGACTTACCCTTTACCAGTTGCTGCAGAAGATATATTCCGAGTTCGGATACCGCAAGGAAGGCCTTGTGTCCGTTGTGCGCAAGGGCATCTCGGGAGCCCGCGAAATACAGCAGATGATGGTGGACCTGAGGAGCAATCCTCCTAAGGAAATGTGCGGTTCCCCGGTTACGAAAGTCATCGACTATCTCGAGCCGGAGAAGACAGGACAGCCGTCCTCAAACGTGCTCCAGTTCTTCGATGAGGCGGGGGATGTGGTTTCAGTACGCCCTTCCGGCACCGAGCCTAAGATCAAGTTCTACTTCGGAGCCAAGGGAGATGAAGCGGATGCCAAGATTGCTGCTCTCAAGGAGCAGTTCTGCTCATAAGATTTACTTGTTTCCGGATTGTTTCCTATAGTATTTGCATAGAAGTGCGAGGGCGCAGCCTTCGCACTTCGGCTTCAGTGCGGTGCAGGTGTATCGTCCGTGGAGGATGAGCCAGTGGTGGGCTTTGGGCCTCAGCTCTGCCGGGATGTATCTTTCCAGGTCCTGCTCCACGGCGTAAGGGGTCTTTCCGGAGGACAGCCCCAGTCTGTGGGATACCCTGAACACGTGTGTGTCCACTGCAATCACCGGCTCTCCCCAGGTGATGGAGGCTACTACATTGGCGGTTTTGCGCCCTACGCCAGGGAGGCTCATAAGTTCTTCTATGCCCGAGGGCACTTCGCCCCCGAAATCCCTGACCAGCTTCTCCGCCATCGCGATCAGGTGTTTCGCCTTGCTGTTGGGGTAGGATATGGATTTTATCAGGGCGTACACCTCATCAAAGGACGCGCGGGACAGGGCTTGCGCGTCGGGGTATGCCTCGAACAGGGCAGGGGTGGTGAGGTTCACCCTCTTGTCGGTGCACTGCGCCGAAAGCATTACTGCCACCAGAAGCTGGTAGGGACTCTTGAACACGAGCTCGGATTCCGCTACCGGCATTGCGGCGCTGAAATGCTCCAGCACCTTGTCATACAGTTCTTTCCTGGCAGATTTCATCTTTGATCTCAAATATGCGTCCCGGGTATCTTTCGCATATGCTGCGGTTGTGCGTTACCATCACTATTGCCGTGCCCTGCTCCTTGTTGATGTGGCTCAGAAGCTTGAGTATGCCTTCGGCCGTTTCTTCGTCGAGGTTGCCCGTGGGCTCGTCGGCCACGATGACTTCAGGGTCGTTCAGCAGGGCTCTGGCTATCGCTATGCGCTGCTGCTCGCCTCCCGAGAGCTGGTGCGGCATCTTGTGGGCCTTGGTCTGCATGCCCACGTCGCTGAGGGTCTGGTCAATCCTTTTCTCGATGAGCTTCCCGTCCTTCCAGCCTGTTGCCCTGAGCACAAACTCCAGGTTGTCGTAAACACTCCTGTCCATAAGGAGCTGGAAGTCCTGGAACACCACTCCCATCTTCCTGCGCAGGTAGGGTATTTCCTTCTGCTTCAAGTCCTTGAGCTCGAAACCGCATACGCTGCCGCTGCCCTTTCCCAGCTTGTTCTCGGCTGTAAGGGTGCGTATGATGGAGGTCTTGCCTGTGCCTACCCTTCCCAGGATGTAGACTGTCTCTCCCGGGAAAACGTCCATATCAAGGCCATACACGACAGGATTCTCGCCGTTGAGTATGTCCACTCCGCGGAGGGATATGACGGGATTGTTCTTTTCTTCCATAATAATGGTGCAAATTGTTTCTGACCTGCAAATATAGTGGGAATTTTTTAGTAAATTTGTAAGTTATGTTTCGCAAGTGTGAAACTTTAGTCTGAATGTTTATGAAGAGATTTGCAATATTGACCGGTATGCTTGCTGCCGCGCTTCTGTGCTCGGGCGCCAATGCATACTCCAGTCCGGATGACGGGCTGAGGCTTGCTGAAGAGCTCTATCGCAAGGGGCTTTATGACGAGGCCAGAACCCTTTTCGAAGCCGAAGAGGACAACCCTATGGCGGATGGCTACGTCGTGCTGTGTGCGCTCAAGACTCGCAGCGTGGATTATGAGACGCTTATGGGAGAGTATGAGCGCAGGTATGGAAGGACCATACTTACCGGGGCCATAAGACTGGAGAACGCACGTCTTATTTTCGATCAGGGAAGATATGCCGAGGCAGCCCTGGAGTTCTCCAAGGTGGAGTCAAGCTCCATCCCTTCTGCCGATATGCCGGAATATGTATTCAAATGCGCTTATTGTGAGTTCGCGCTGGGCAGGCATCAGGAGGCCCTGCAGCTCTTTACCCTGCTGGAGGCGCTGGATGCCTCTGAATACAATGCTCCGGGAAGGTATCTGAGCGGAGTGATCCACTACGACAGGGAGGATTTTGCCACTGCGGAGAAATATTTCCTGCAGGCCGCTTCCGACCCTCGTTTCAAGGATTTGGCAGAGTTCTATATCGTTGACTGTGAGTTTAACAGGAAGAATTACGAGTTCGCTGCCGAGCAGGCTGAGCGTCTTTACAAAACGGCGCCACAGGAGAGGAAGGAGAGGCTTTCACGCATTATTTCTGAGTCCAGCCTCGTGCTTGGCGACAGTGAGAAGGCCCGTCAGTATTATGACGATACGTCCAAGAAGGAGTTGAGCCGCAACGACCTCTTCTATGCCGGATCTGTGATGTATTCGGTCCAGGATTACAAGGCCGCGATCGAGAACTTCAGCCGTATGACGGACAGGACTGATTCGCTTGGACAGATTGCCAACTATCATCTGGGCAATTCCTTTATCCACACCCGCAACCAGGTTGCAGCGATGGAGGCGTTCAGGGATGCCGCATCAGTCAACTTCGATCCGGACATCACTGAAGACGCGATGTTCAACTACGCAAAGCTTGCCTTCGATCTCAACAAGGATACGGAAGGATTCTCAAAATACATTCAGCGTTATTCCACGGGAGCCCGCGGGGCGAAGATTTATGGCTATATGGCCCTTGCAGCCCTGTATGAAAGGGATTATGCCGGAGCTGTTGCCGCATACGACAACATTGACCTCCTTTCCCCGGACATGCAGAACAACTATACCAAGGCGAATTTCCTGCGTGCCGAGCAGCTGTTCGCGGGAGGGTCATACAGGGATGCGATCCCTTACTACAAGGCTACGGCCTACTATCTCCCGAAGAATGACAGGCTCGGCCAGATGGCAAGATACAGGATGTATGAATCCCAGTACAATACCGGAAACTACCCCGAGGCGGAAAAGGGCTTCGTGGAGCTTTTCAACAGCAGCGCCCTGGACGGCACTGCCCAAGGCAAGCTCCTGAGTTACAATGCTGCATACAGCTGCTTCAAGCAGAAGAAATACGACGAGGCCGCCCGCTGGTTCGACAAATACCTGTCCCTGGGTTCGCCTCTCTACAGGGAAGACGCCCTCTGCCGCAGAGCCGATTGCGATTTTGGCAGGAAGGACTACAAGGCCGCGGTGAACTCTTACCAGAAGGTGATGAACGAGTTCTACAGCCCTGACAATATCTATCCTTACTATCAGCAGGCCATTTCTTACGGCCTTTCGGGAGACAGGAAGAAAAAGGTCTCCACCCTCCTGCACGTCGAGGATGCATCGCCTTCAGCCCCGCTGTACTCCGAGGCCTATTATGAGCTCGGACGTGCCCAGGCCGATCTTGGGAATAACAATGACGCCATCCGCAGTTTCTCCCACCTCCGGCAGAACGCCACGGACAAGGTTTACAAGGCCAAGGCTACCATAGGCATGGGTATGGTTTACCGCAACATGAACCAGTACGAGAAGTCCCTGGAATGTTATAAGGAGGTGGTGTCCACGATGCCGGGCAGCGAGTTTTCCGAAGAGGCTATGCTCGCCATAGAATCCATCTACCACAAGATGAAGAATCCGGAAAAGTTCCTCGAATACGTGGAGTCCAACGACTTGAACACCAAGAAGAGCGAAGCCGAGAAGGAGAAGATCTACTTCAATACCGCCGAGCAGCTCTATCTCTCGGGCAATTATGCTCAGGCTATCAGTACTATACGCAAGTTTATCGAGAATTATCCTCAGAGCGCGGATATGCTCCAGGCCAATTTCTATCTTGCCGAGTCCTACAGGCAGACCGGGGACAAGGAGAAGGCCTGCGAAGCCTATGCCCTTGTGATGAACTCTGAATCGGAGATATCTTTCGTGGAGATGTCCAAGCTCCGCTATGCCGAACTCTCTTACGATCTGCAGCGCTATTCGGATGCATATTCGGCATATCTCGCCCTCTATGAAACCACAAAGATGGAGAGCAACCGCAGCACGGCCAGGGTGGGTATGATGCTTTCCGCTTACAAGAGCAAGGATTACGACAAAGCCATACTTGCCGCCACCTCAGTGCAGACGGACCCTGACCTGAGCAAGGACATCAAGAACGAGGCCAAGTATGTGAAGGCGAAGTCCTACCTAGCCACTTCAAAGCGCGCGGAAGCTATGAAGCTTTTCGCCGAACTCGGATCCAATCCGTCCACTGCAAGAGGTGCGGAATCCAAGTACCTCCTCATCCAGAACCTCTACGATACCGCCGACTTCGACAAGGTGGAGAATGAGGTGTACGACTTCTCCCAGAAGGCGGGGAACCAGTCCTACTGGCTTGCCAAGGCCTATCTGGTGCTGGGCGACAGCTTCCTTGAAAGGGGCCGCTACGACCAGGCAAAGGCTACTTATGAGAGCATACGTGACGGTTATGAGCCGGCTCAGGGAGGAGACGACATCGCCGACAACGTAAGCAAGAGACTGGATCGTCTTTCATCTTTAACAGAAAAGTAAAATGCGCAGAATCATAATTTCAGCCGGTATGCTGATGGCGGCAGCCCTTTCGCTTACCGCACAGAATATAAATCAGACGGTCCAGGTGACCAATGAATACGAGACCAAGTTCGAGGACTTCAAGCGCCAGACGCCTGAACTCCAGCTTCCTGATTCCCTGTACCGCTTCGATTACGACTTCGACTATTCGGTGTTCGACTCGCCTTACAAGGGCTCGTACGTCTTCACCCCTTACCGCGTGGAGATTGTACCCGATGCGAAGGAATTCGACGGCAGGCGCTTCTATCTCAGGGCAGGTGCGGGATATACTCTCCGCCCCGTGCTCGACCTCGTGTATAACCCGCTGCTTAAGGAAAATGCCGGAGTGTCGCTGTACAACTTCGGATCCGGTTGCCTGAATTCTTCTTTCTATGATTTCCGGGATATTGCCGGCCTCTCCGGACATTGGATGATTCCTTCCTGCACTGTAAAGTGGGATATGGGGTACGAGGGTATTTTCTCGGGTAAGGCTGTCCCGTCCACGGCTTACAACTCCGGCTTCGTGAAACTTGCTCTGAGCTCTGCGGACGTGGGACGCTCTTTCTTTACCTACGATATGGATCTGGATGTGCGCATGGGGTCCCAGATCTGTCCTGACGGCCAGATTATTGCCAGCGACATTGTGCTCGGGGGCTCCCTGGGCCCGGTGCTCAGCACCAAATACAGTTTCCTGCTCGATTTCAATTTTGACGTGAAGGCGCTGCGCGACAGCCGCCCCGACTTCCTGGGTGACGTGACCAATTCCGCGACTTTCCTGCCTCACCTTGTATTCAGCCCGGGGGCATTCGACGTTGACCTGGGAGTGCGTCTGGACTACGTGATGTCCGGAAATTCCTCCTTCTTCCTGGCCCCCGCCGCCAAGGCCAGCTTCGCCATTCCCGCCATTTCAATGAAACTCGCCGCATCCTTCACCGGAGGCGCCCGTTTGCATTCGCTGTACTCGCTCAAATCCCAGAACCATTTCTATCTCAGGTCTGCGGATGAGCCCGGCTACGTGCGCGAAAGATACAATGCCGCCCTTGCAGTGTCCGGCGCGATTGCAAATACCTTCCAGTATGAACTCAAGGGCGGATATGCCGCCTATGCCAATTCTGCCGTGGATTCCTGGTGCGGGCTTGCCTTTATGGACAGCCGCGTTGCCTATGCGGAACTTGGACTTGATTGGAAATCAGAGCATTTCCGCTCCGATGCGAACTTGAGGTATAAGCACGTGGAGTTGCTCAATAGCACTGCCGGTGCATACCTGCCTGCGGCGTTTACGGCCGATTTCAATTTCCGATACAGCTATCGCAACAGGCTTGATGCCGGACTCAATCTCAATGCTTCCGGCCGGCGCAGATGCGTTGACGGACAGTTTGCTGACGTCCCTTACTTCGTCGACCTCGGGCTTTTCGGCAACTATTCCTTCAAGCACGGGTGGAGCGCCTGGGCGCATCTGGGCAATCTGCTTTGCGGAGAGATACAGCGTCATCCTGGACTCATCGAGAAGGGACCGTATGTCACTTTGGGATTTACTTTGAGTGTCAAGTGATACGCCCGGATTCACAGTCCTCGTAATGTCGAAATTATTTCGTATATTTGTAAGATTTTTTATTTGATGAAATAAGATGATTGAGAAAGAAGAGATGAAACAGGCGGAAGAGCAGTATTCCGCGAACAGTATACAGGTACTTGAAGGTCTGGAGGCGGTGCGCAAGCGCCCGTCCATGTATATAGGCGACATTTCCGAAAGGGGACTTCATCATCTCGTATATGAGGTGGTGGACAACAGTATAGACGAGGCTATGGGCGGGTTCTGCGACAATATCGACGTCCAGATTCTCGAAGGCAATTCCATCTCAGTCAAGGACAACGGCCGAGGCATTCCTACCGGTATGCACGAAAAGGAGCACCGCAGTGCCCTCGAAGTCGTGCTCACAGTGCTCCATGCCGGTGGCAAGTTCAGCAAATCCAACTACAAGGTTTCAGGCGGTCTGCACGGTGTGGGCGTGTCCTGCGTGAATGCGCTTTCTGACAGCCTTACTGCCGAAATCCACAGGGAGGGAAAGATATTCGTACAGCACTATTCCAAGGGCAAGCCTTTGGGACCTGTCGAGGTGACGGGGGAGTGCGACGATACCGGCACCACCATCACCTTTCATCCCGATGCTGAAATCTTTACCCAGACCACGGTTTACAAATATGACACTCTGGCGGCACGCCTTCGCGAGCTCGCCTTCCTCAACAAGGGCATCAGAATAGTGCTCACCGACAAGAGGGAGCTCGTGGATGAGATGGCTGAGGATCCTGCAACAGGTGAGTCCAAGGCGACAGGCAGGCAGGTTTACCGTTCCGAGGTCTTCTACTCCGACAAGGGCCTGAGCGAGTTCATCAATTACCTTGATGCCGATGCCCAGACGCTTATCCCGGATCCTATCTGCGTCAATTCGGACAAGATCATTCCTATAGACATTGCCCTTCAGTACAACAATGGCTATAGGGAAAAGATTTATTCCTACGTCAACAATATCAACACGATAGAAGGCGGAACCCATCTGCAGGGTTTCAAAATGGGTCTCAGCCGTTCCCTGAAGCAGTATGCGGAGAAGAACAAGCTCTTGGACAAGTTCAAGGGCGATCTCGCGCCTGAGGATTTCAGGGAGGGTCTTACCGCCGTGATTTCCGTGAAGGTCGCCGAGCCGCAGTTCGAGGGACAGACCAAGACCAAGCTGGGCAATACGGAAGTCACTTCTGCCGTATCCCAGGCCACCTCAGCCGCAATGGAGACCTATCTCGAGGAGCACCCTAAGGAGGCGAAGTTCATTATCGAGAAGATAGTTCTCGCCGCTACTGCAAGAAATGCAGCAAGAAAGGCCCGCGAGATGGTGCAGCGCAAGGGTTTCCTGAGCGGCGGCGGAATGCCGGGCAAGCTTGCGGACTGTTCTGACCGCAACCCTGAAAACTGCGAGCTCTTCCTCGTGGAGGGTGACTCCGCAGGCGGTACTGCCAAGCAGGGCCGTGACCGCAATACCCAGGCAATACTCCCGCTCCGAGGCAAGATCCTCAACGTGGAGAAGGCTTCGGGCGACAGGGCCTTCGATTCTGAGGAAATCCGCAACATCTACACCGCCCTCGGCGTTACCGTGGCCCAGGAGGATGAAACCGGAGAGAAGCATATGGACCTGAGCAAGCTCCGCTACCACAAGATTGTCATTATGACCGATGCCGATGTGGACGGTTCACATATTGCCTGCCTCATACTTACCTTCTTCTTCCGCTATATGTTCGACCTGATCAAGAACGGCTACGTATATCTTGCAACCCCGCCGCTTTACCTCGTAAAGAAGGGAAAGGAGGAAATATACTGCTGGACCGAACAGCAGCGCGAGGAGGCGGCCCTGGCCCTTGGCAAGGGCTCCGACAAGGGTTATACCGTCCAGAGATACAAAGGTCTCGGTGAGATGTCGGACCAGCAGCTCTGGGAGACTACGATGAACCCTGCAAAGCGCCGTCTCAGGAAGATTACCATCGACAATGCCGCCCAGGCTGAGAGGACTTTCTCCATGCTTATGGGTGACGATGTCCCTCCTCGTCGCCAGTTCATCGAGGAGAACGCACACTACGCCAAAATTGACGCATAAAAAACTAACTCTTATATATGGTTGACATATTTGACAGGATCCATAAGGATTCCGGTGGCCCGATAGGCCAATATTTCGAGAAGGCGTTCGGTTACTATATGTATCCGCGCCTTGAGGGTGAACTCGGCCCTCATATGATGTTCAACGGCAAGGAAGTGCTCAACTGGAGCCTCAACAACTATCTTGGCCTTGCCAATCATCCTGAAGTGCGCAAGGCTGATGCGGAAGGTGCTGCACAGTATGGTCTGGCTTATCCTATGGGAGCCCGTATGATGACTGGACACACCCGTCTCCACGAGAAGCTCGAGAGGATGTTCGCAGACTTCGAGAAGAAGGAGGATGCCTTCCTTTTCAACTTCGGCTACCAGGGAATCGTATCAACTATCGATGCGCTTACTGCCCGCCACGACGTGATCGTGTATGATGCCGAGTGCCACGCCTGTCTGCTCGACGGTATACGTCTCCATATGGGAGAGAAATACAAGTATCGCCACAACAATATCGAGGACTGCGAGAAGGTGCTTGCACGTGCCTGCAAGGTGGCGGAGGAGAATGGCGGCGGAGTGCTGCTCATCACCGAAGGCGTGTTCGGAATGACCGGAGCAATGGGTATTCTCGACAAGATTGCCGCCCTCAAGAAGAAATATCAGTTCCGCATACTCATCGATGACGCCCACGGTTTCGGCCTGCTCGGCGAGCACGGAAGGGGAACCTCCGAACAGCTAGGATGCATGGATGAGATTGACCTCTATATCGGCGCCTTCGCCAAGTCGATGGCTTCCATCGGCGGTTTCGTGGCAGGTCCCCGCTACATCATCAACTACTTGCGCTGCAACATGCGCTCCCAGATGTATGCCAAGAGCCTCCCTATGCCTCTCGTGGTGGGCAACATAAAGAGAATGGAGATTATCGACTCTCCTGAGGGCGATGAACTCAGGAAGAAGTGCTGGACCATCACCCACGCCATCCAGGACGGTTTCCGCAAGGAAGGTTTCGATATCGGAGAAGCCGAGGCCTGCGTGACCCCTGTGCATATCAAGGGTGGAGTTGCCCAGGCTACGAAAATGGCCAAGGATCTGCGTGAGAACTACAGAATCTTCTGCTCAGTGGTGATTTACCCTGTAATCCCTAAGGGTATGGTCATCTTCCGCATCGTATCCACCGCAGCCCACAGCATGGAGGACGTGGAATACACTCTCAAAGCATTCAAGGAAATCAAGGCCAAACTCGATGCCGGATACTATGACGGCGAAGACCTGGCCGAGATGACCATAAAATAATACGGAGGATGAAGCACTCCCTTCTGAAGAAACTTGTCCTGCCCGGACTTCTGCTTGTTCTGCTCGCATTTTCAATGCCGAGGAATTCGAAGTTTGCGTATGACTACAGGAAGGGACGCGAGTGGAAGTATGAGACCCTTTTCGCGGATTTCGACTTCCCGATATATAAGACGGCTGAGCAGATACGTGAGGAACGTGCCCAGAACACGGTGACCGTGGTTCCGTACTACCGCTATTCGGATGAAATAGTCAACAGGAACATCAGCGCTGCGCAGAGCCTCGATTTGGGTAGGTTCCGCAGCGCGGTGGTTTCCGAGTTGCGCTCCATTTATTCCAAAGGCATTATGGCTGATGACAGCCGGCGCCAGAAGGATGATGTGCCGCAGTCGGATGTCATTTACATACAGAAGGACAAGAGGGCGGTGAAGACACCTGTCACTGAGGTGTACCGCCAGTCGGAGGCGAGAGCCAAGATGGTTTCGGACCTCGGGGAAATGATTGACGCAAATGCCGATTCGCTCCTGAGGGTGAAAGGGGTTTTTGACCTGCTCGTTCCAAATGTCATCTACGATGAGCAAACAACCGAGCTGGTGAGCACCGAGTCCAATACGGAGATATCTCCTACTTCCGGATATGTCCGCGCTGGACAGCTTATAGTCTCAAAGGGAGAAATAGTGACCTCCGAAATCGAGCAGATGCTCGATTCATATAAGAAGGAAATGGAACTGAACCTGGGATATCTGGGACCTACCTTCCTGGTCATCCTCGGGAATATCCTGATATCCGCGGTGATGGTGTCCCTGCTGTACTTCCTGATTATGTTCTGCTGCCCGGCGGTATTCGAAGACAACAGGTACTATTATGTGCTGACCCTCTTCGTAATGTCGGCTCTGGCTACTCTGCTCTTGCCGAATCTTCAGGAGAAGTCCCTCTTCTTCGTGCCGTATTCCATCTTTGCCATCATGCTCCAGGCCTTTATGAGCCCGAAGGAGATTTCTCCGGTATATCTGGCGATGCTCTTCCCGCTTCTTCTGGCTACCAGCGACGGGGCGGTGCTCTTCATCACCTTCGCCGTGAGCGGTCTGCTGATGATATACGTGTTCAAGTATTTCCAGCAGGGATGGAAGCAATTCATTGCTGCGATGATCAATTTCGCAGTTGCGGCTTTGATTTACCTGGGATTCAGGGCGGCCGACTTCACTGCCGGTTCCGTATGGTATCCACTGCTCGGTCTTTTTGTAGGCTCGCTCTTCTCCGTTGCCGGATATCCTCTGGTGTATCTCTTCGAGAAGATATTCAACCTTGCGTCGAATTCCCGCCTCTCCGAGCTTTGCAATACGTCCAACCCATTGATACGCAGCCTCGAGCAGAAGGCTCCCGGTACCTTCCAGCACTCTTTGCAGGTGATGAATATGGCAGATGCAGTGGCAAGGTCGGTGGATGTGAACCCGGATCTGGTGCGCGCGGGTGCGTTGTACCACGACATAGGCAAGATGAACAACCCTCTATGCTTCGTGGAGAACGAGTTCCAGCTCAACAACCCTGATACCAAGTATCACGAGGGACGCTCACCTCTTCAGAGTGCGCAGGAAATCATCAAGCACGTGGAAGACGGACTGGAGATTGCAAAGAAGCACAGGCTGCCTTCTGTCATTTCCGGATTCATAGCCAGCCATCACGGTACCACATTGGTGCGCTATTTTTACAGTCAGTATCTGAATGAGGGCGGAAGCGAGGAGAATGCTGATGAGTTCCGCTACCACGGAAACAAGCCGAGAACCAAAGCAGAACTGATCGTGATGCTCTGCGACAGCGTTGAGGCGGCATCCAGAACATTGAAACAGAATACTCCGGAAGCATATTCCAAGTTCGTGGAGGGTATTGTTGCCGGAAAGATGGAAGAAGGACAGCTGGACGAAGCTGATATTACCATAAGCGAGCTGAAGGCTGTCAAGACAGCATTGAAGCAATACCTTGCCCAGCTTAACCACGAACGTATAGTTTATCCAAAGAATAAATTGAACAATAAATAGTTATGAAAGTATTAGAAAACAGAATCGACGATCTCAATCTCGAGCTCACAATCGAGGTTGAAGCTGCTGATTATGCAGAGATTGAAAGGAAGAAGCTTGCAGAGCGCAGGCGTACTGCCGATTTTAAGGGCTTCCGCAAGGGCAATGTGCCTGCTTCCATGATCAAGAGAGTCTTCGGGGAGCAGTGCCTCGTGGAGTCAGTAAACCAGGTAATTTCCCAGGCATTGGACAAGCATATCACCGAAAATTCTCTCAGAATACTCGGTGAACCTCTCTCTTCTGAGAAGCAGCCTGAGGTAGAGTGGGTGGACGGAAACAATTTCAGCTTCGTTTTCGATCTTGGGCTCTATCCTGAGCTTAATTTTGAAGTTGTCAAGGAGGATAAGGTTCCTTCTTACGAAATCAGCGTTGCTGACAAGGACAAGACTTCCATGACCGAGAATCTCAAGAAGTACTACGAAGAGAAGAAGGAGGAAAAGTCCGATGAGGATATTGCCAAGGAGGCTTCCGACCGCCTTGAGAGCCAGTATAAGAATGAGGCTGAGTGGAGACTCTCCAAGGATATCAGGGATTACTTCGTGGGCAAGGCGGATGTCAAGCTTCCGGAAGAATTCCTCAAGAGGTGGCTGCTTGTCGCCAATGCAGGCAAGATTACCAAAGAAGATGTAGACAAGGAGTTCGACGGATTCCTCGCAGACTTCAAGTGGCAGCTCGTCCGTGGCTATCTTATGAAGAAGTTCGAGCTCAAGATCGAGGAGAACGATATTCGTGAGGCAGCAAAAGCCTTCGTGACATACCAGTATGCTATGTACGGCCTGGGCAATGTGCCTGAGGAGATGATCAACGAAGCTGTCGTGAACGTCCTTCAGGACCAGAAACAGGTCGAGCGTATGGTTGAGCAGGTTGAGGACAGCAAGGTGATGGCCAAGATCAAGGAGATCATTACCATCAAAGCAACCAAGATCACTTCAGAAAAGTTCCGCGCTCTCTAGCATCGGCCTTCTGAGAACCGCTGCTTCCAACCTGATGTTCTGCAGGACTGATTGACTTCAGTTTAATGGACTGCGTGCTTGCGGGTTTGCAGTCGCTAGGCATAAAAGGGTGACTTCATAGTCTTTCTGACTTTGATGTGACCCTTTTTTTGCTCTGAATCGGTTTTTCCAATCCCGGATGCCCTTCTTCAGGCGGCTCGATGTGCCTTCTCAGGAACAAAACTGCGTAAGTTGATCCCGCAGCCCTACCCATCAGCCATTCCCGGCAGCGCATGCTCGGGTTGCAGGTCCGGAGCAGGAGCGCGTAGCTCTCAGGACTGTCGCGGACAGCGGCAAACCGCTGCCACTCCAGCCCTTCGGCTCCGCTTGTCCCTCCACAAGGTCCGGCTACGCCGTCCCTTGCGGCACCTCCCGCTCTCAGACGCGGGTATCAAGCCTGCCCGGACCTGCAAACCCTGCGCTTTGCGCACCGGGAATGCTCAAAAGCTACCTTTCGTCCTCAAAACGGTTCTTCGTCAAATTTCGTGCTGTCAAGTTAAGCAAGT
>CAMEWE010000008.1:0-93825 GCA_945939695.1 uncultured Bacteroidales bacterium | reverse complement strand
AACTATTTTTTAGAAATCTGCTTGTTAGCATCGATTTTTCAGTCTCAAACGTTGAATATAAAGTATTTTTTTATTCGCAGAAATATCCTAACTTAGGAATTTGAAACAAGTTGACTCAGATTTGAGTAGATGTTTCGAGGCAAGTTTTTTGGGGAAATTCCTTAAACGGCGAATTTTGGAAATTCATCAAATAGTATTGAAAATGTTACGAAAAATGGATGAAGTTAGGATAATTGAAATTAAAAAGAGCGTTTTTGATGACAATAACGCAGATGCAGACAAACTCAGGGGCGAACTTAAGGAAAAAGGAGTTTTCCTTCTGAATCTGATGTCATCTCCGGGCAGCGGCAAAACCTCCACCCTTGTCAGGACAATCAATATGATTAAGGACAAGCTGAAGGTGGCCGTGATGGAAGCCGACATTGACAGCGATGTGGATGCTATCACCATCAAGGAAGCCACCGGAGTCGAATCCATCCAGCTGCACACCGGAGGAATGTGCCACCTGGATGCGGAAATGACAAGACAAGGCCTTGACAATCTGCCACTTTCTGACATAGACCTCGCCATTCTGGAAAACGTCGGCAACCTTGTATGTCCTGCCGAATTCGACACGGGAAGCTGCGTCAACGTGATGATTCTCTCCGTCCCGGAAGGCGATGACAAGCCACTCAAATACCCTCTGATGTTCTCAGTCTGCGACCTGGTTCTCATCAATAAAATCGACGTCCTTCCTTATTTCGATTTCGATATGGAAAAATGTAAGGAAAACATCCATAAACGCAATCCTGCAGCCAAGGTCATCCCGATAAGCGCCAAAACAGGCGAAGGCATAGACCAATTCGCACAATGGCTGCAGCAACAGGTAGCAGTATGGAAGGCATAACCACATAAAAGCATAAATCAAAACCACATAAAACAATAACCAATATGCCAGAGATTTCAAAAAAGTACATCCCGGCACATAAGGGAGACAAGAATCCTAACCCAAAATTGATGAAATTCGTCACAAAGGTGACTGACAGAATCGTCGACAAGGTGAAAGGACTGACCACAGATGACCCCGAATACTGGGGCTTTGCCTGCATCTTCGAAGATGAGATGGACGCCAAGACAAGAGAGGCTTCATTGGACCTGCTTCTGGATGTCATTTCAAGCAAATTTATGAAGGTAAGGGAACATAGACCGTATCCGCTGCTGGTGGAATGGAACCATAAGAAACACTACACTGAAACGGACGAGGAATTTGACCAGCTTCTCGACAAACTCTCCTACTTTGGAATGCTCGAGTATGACTACGGCGACAAATACACCAAGGACGGCCCGATTCCGGGCACGACCTACGAAAGAAAGGACCGCGAATATTGGGTGCCGCTTTTCGTTCCGGGTTCAGCCGAATACACCAACATGAACGAGGAACTGATGGATCGTCACCCTGAGCTCGCGATGTTTTTCGAAAGGATGACCTTCCTCCCGCTTGAGCATGTTACGGCCATGGTTCCTCCTGGCGGCGGCGGTATCGGAATGCATGTCATACCGGTTGAAAAAGCCATCTCGATGGAGAATCAGTCCATTGATATAGAACATATTTCATATTGGCTGAAAAAGTATGAAGGACATATCGGAGCATCCATCTGCTCCTGCCGCTACGGCCGCAAGAAACTTGACGAAGGTTGTGCCGACGACTACCATGACTGGTGTATAGGAGTGGGAGATATGGCCGACTACTGCCGAGAAACAGGACGAGGACACGATATCACCTATGATGAGGCGATGGAAATCCTCAAAAGGGCTGAGGACAACGGTTATGTCCATCAGGTGACAAATATCGACGGAGAAGGAAAAATCTTTGCAATCTGCAACTGTAACGTGAAGATTTGCAACGCCTTGCGTACTTCACAGCTCTTCAATACGCCGAATATGTCCAGAAGTGCATACGTTGCCAAGGTGGAGCCGGAAAAATGCGTTGCCTGCGGAAGATGTGTCGAATATTGCCCTGCAGGAGCTGTGAAACTTGGTCAGAAACTCTGCACCAAACAAGGTCCTCAGACCTATCCGCGTCAGGAACTCCCTGATGCAGTGAAATGGGGCAAAGACAAATGGAACGAGGACTATCGCGACCGCAACCGTATCAACTGCTACCCTACCGGTACTTCCCCTTGCAAGACTGCCTGCCCGGCTCACATCGCTGTCCAGGGCTATCTGAAGAAGGCCGCAGAAGGAAAGTACCGTGAGGCTCTGGAGCTTATCAAGAGGGAGAACCCGTTCCCGGCAGTGTGCGGAAGGGTGTGCAACCGTCGCTGCGAGGATGCCTGCACCAGAGGTACCATCGACCAACCTGTTGCTATCGATGCCGTGAAGAAATTCATTGCAGACCAAGACCTTAATGCCGAACATCGTTTCGTTCCGGAGATTGTGGTGGCATCGAATCTCGGAAGATGGAAAGAGAAGATTGCCATCATCGGAGGTGGTCCTTCGGGATTGAGCTGCGCTTATTATCTTGCCACCATGGGCTACTACCCAACCGTATTCGAAAAGAACGAGCTTCCGGGCGGAATGCTGCGCTACGGAATCCCTTCATACAAGCTTGAGAAGGATGTCATAGACGCTGAAATCGACATTATGAAAGAAATCGGCGTGGAGATCCGGACAGGCGTTGAAGTCGGCAAGGACATTACTCTCGACCAGCTGCGTGAAGAAGGCTACAAGGCATTCTATGTGGCCATCGGCTGCCAGGGCGGAAGGCTTCCGGGCATTCCTGGTGAAAACCTGGAGGGTGTTTCGACGGCCATCGAATTCCTCCACAAGGCCAATACCGGCAATGTAAAGGTGAGTGGAAAGGTAGTTGTGGTAGGAGGTGGAAATGTCGCCATCGATGCCGCAAGAGTTGCAAAGAGAAGCGGAGCATCTGATGTGACCATGCTTTCGCTTGAGACAGAGGATATTATGCCTGCATCATTGCAGGAGAGGGCTGAAGCCCGGGAAGATGGCGTTGTCCTGAATCCTGGATGGGGACCGAAGGCTGTGCTTGGGGAGAATGGTGCCGTAAAGGGTATCTCATTCAAGAAATGTCTTTCTGTCTTTGATGCTGACCACAAGTTCTCGCCGAAATATGATGAGGATCAGACCATTGAACTTGAGGCAGATATGGTAATTTTCGCAATTGGACAAACTGTCGAATTGGGAGGTCTTTTCAACGGAAGCAATGTTGGATTCCACCGTGGAGTATATCCTGTGGCTGATACTCTTACTCTTCAGACTGCACAGGAGGATATCTTCGTCGGAGGCGACCTGCTCACCGGACCTAAGTTCGCAATCGATGCAATTGCAACCGGTAAGGAAGCGGCAGAGTCCCTGCATCGCTTCGTTCAGCACGGCCACATGACCATCGGACGCAACAGGCGTGATTTCATTGAAATAGACAAGGACAACATCGTTGTGGAGTCTTATGACAATTCTTCTCGCCAGGTCGAGGGAACTTCCTCGTCAGCAAAGCCTTTCGAGGAATACCACATGACTCTGACCGAAGAGCAGGTTAAAATCGAGACTTCGCGCTGTCTTGCCTGCGGAGCATCAGTTGTGGATCCGAACAGATGCATCGGATGCGGTCTGTGTACCACCAAGTGCGGTTTCGATGCCATCCATCTGCACAGGACCATGCCTGAGTGCAGCAATATGGTCAAGGCAGAAGACAAAGTCGGTGCCCTCCTTCCTTATGTAATCAAGAGGGGCATGAAAATCCTTGTAAACAAGAAATAATCCATGCATGAACTTGGAATAGTATTCCACATCATAAAGCAAGTCAAGGAAGTTGCCAGAGAAAACGACTGCTCACACATCAGCAAGGTGGTGATGAACATAGGCGAAGTTTCGACCATCGTTCCATACTACCTTGAAGACTGCTGGAAGTGGGCAGTTGAAAAAGAAGATATGATGAAAGGGTGCAAGCTTGACATACATATCATTGATGCCGTGACCCATTGTGACGACTGCGGATGCGACTATCCTACCGTGCAACATGCGAAAATTTGTCCTGAATGTGGGAGTGAGCACACCTGGCTACTGAAAGGCAATGAAGTGGAAATCAAAGAAATAGAAGTTAATTAATAATAAATTATATGGCTTGTTTTTTAGTCCCGATGGCTCAGGCTATTGCCACGACCATCTACCGTAAACACAATTCAGCATCAATCAACAGCCCTGAAGCTGCTGTGCTCAAGCACGAAATCCCCGCACTGGAGAAAATGCTCTGGGGCGGCACTGTTATGCTAATAGTCGATCACATCATCAACGGAGAGATAATGCTCAGTTTCCCGTTCTTCTCAGCCTTTACCCAGGCAGGAGGAACACAGATATTCCTGAAAGAGCTTCTGACAGTCGGACTTCCGATGTCATTGGTCCTGACTGCAGCATGGGCAATGTGGGCGCTTGTGCGCAAACATCCTGCAAGAGTTTGATAAAAAATCCCCGGACTTTGATGAGTCCGGGGATTTTTTTGAAAGTCAGACGCTTATGCCATACGTGCAGCTGCATCTTTGTAGTATTTCTGGTTGACGAATACGTCCTCTTTGTAAGGGTTGATATGACGTTTGCGTGAGACGTAGATGATGTATCCGAGGGCGATGACGTTGACTATCAGTGCGAGGGCGCTGACGATGGTCATTGCTGTAGGGTTTGCGTTTGCACTGCCGCCTTCAACGATGCCGTTGAGAGTGCCGTCGGCATACAAAGTAGGAAGGGTTGCCCATTTCGTTGCAGCAGTTCCGTCCGGGAATGTGCACTGGAAGAGCGGGAATACCTGAGCGAACATGCACCAGATTGCAAGGGTATTTGCCCTGTTCTGAATCCATCCTCCCTTGTTCCAGAAAATTGCTGCGATTGTTGGAGCAAGCAGAAGTGCGATACCGCAGAACCATGAATGTGTAGGCAGGCAGTTGTATGTATATGCGAAATTCCATACGTCATATACGAGGATATATACCCATGTCATGTCAGGCCAAAGCATATCGGTTTTGTCCTTTGATGAATATACACTCCACCATGCTGTCATACAGAAGATATTCAGCAGTCCGGCAATGCCGTTCATCACATTGTGCCATCCTCCGTAGAGCCATACCTGTTCAGGTGAAAGGAACCATGAATACCAACCTTTTGCAGCTGTTTCGAAATCAGAAGCCACGGCAATCAGAATGTTGATGGCCACGATTACAAAAGGAAATGGCTTGAACCAGTGCTGTTTGCCGATTCCCCAGCCATACTTGATCATCATGAATCCAATACATCCCGCCAGAGCAGCATATATCTTGGCATAATGGAACCAACCATTCATATAGAGGTAGGTCTTGTTGTTCAATGCCCATTCGGCACCGACTGCTACGCCAATCTGGATGGCAACGAAATAAACTGTCAGAATGGCCGGCAAGGCAAAAAACATAACTGCACCGCCGAATTTGGTCTTACGTGCGAACTCATTAAGAAGGATCAGGCTGACAAGAACGCCAATCATGGCTATCCATTGATAGATGGCCGCATCTCCATATACATGAAACAACATGATAATAAATTTAAATAGTTATTGTAGTGTTATAGTGAAAAGCAAATATATGATTATTTCTCGTTTAATATTCAAAAAAATTAAAAAAGTTTTCCAAAATATCAGCAGGGAAGAGACCGCATCATCAGCCACGACTTCAATGACGGGGTCTGGAGGGTCAGATGGAAGGTCAATGCGAAGCAATAACGGATTACACTGATAAATCAACGTTTGAGACTGAAAAATCGATGCTGACAAGCAGATTTCTAAAAAATAGTTTGTTTTGGCGATAAATCATTCCGTCTGTGTAAAAGCATACGGGAAAAAGATGTATATTTACACCGATAAATCGCAATTTACATTATGAAGAAAAACGGCAATCTTCTAAGATATTCCATAATGCTTGTCATGTTCATCGCAATCTTGGTTGTGCTCGACAAACTTTTTGGAGATTCAGAGAAAGAAACTTTCTGGTATTATTGCATTCAGGGCGTGCTTTTGCCATTGCCTTGCTACTCGGCGACGTTGCTGAAAAGCACGGATGGGATACATGGTCAGGTCTTATTGGCAAGTTCAAGAAGAAAAGCAAGTAAGTTAATAAGTTCTAACCTTTGTTACTGTTATTCATTAAAGACGGGACAAATATCTGGTTGATGATGTTGATCTTAAATAATAACAAAATATAGCAATGAAAAAAGTCTTATCAATTCTGACAGTAATAATGTGCCTCTGCTCCTGCGAAAAGCAGGAACAATCACATTGGCTCTACAATATGTGGAGCGGCGAATATGACATTACAATGACCAATAACGACACTGGAGAGCACGAGCCGCATGTCGGAGTCATCTCATTAGAATTCTCTGATGACAGGTCTGAATGTACGGTTCACAAAGGCGTGAAGGACTTACTTGCCGTAACAAGAGAGACATACAAGGTATATCTTAATGAAACCGAAAAGATCTTCGTCCTTAATGAAGGTGATTATGATTCGAGGATTCTCTACTGGGGACAGATAACAACAGGTGGCAAATGCACATTGAACTTCTATGGCGGTGGTGAGCTTGTGACAGTGGAGCTTGCAACACACAAACTTGAGTAACTAAATTGGGATTTACCGGATAGAAACTCGGGTAGATAATTAGTTAATTCCCATTTTACGAGCAGCTCAACTAAGATTATGATAATAGAAGAGGAGACCACAACGGCCTCCTCTTCAATTTTCAACAAATTCGATCTTACTCTGCCGGCTGCCACTTGCAGCGGACAGGTGATACGATGGCTCCGTCCTTCTTGAGCTGGGCGAAAGCCTTGTCCACCTCCTTGCGGTCAAGTCCGGAAAGGGTGGCTACTTCTCCTGCAGACACAGGCTTGCCTGCGCTGCGCATAGTCTCGAGAACCTTTGATGTTGTTTCCATATTCGTTTTGTTTATTTGATGTTGTTCCTGTGTTCTGCCGTGATGTCCCGGAAAGAACGATGACCTTCGATGTAGTCGGCATAGAGGTCTTCAGCCTCGCGTCCCCTAAGGAAGCTGCACTTCCCGCAGATGGGGCAGTTGCCGAGACACTTGAACTCTTCGCGGATGAATTCAAGTCTCTCCTCCCTTGTCGATGTCTCTATGTCCGGCGTCACCATTCTCCGAGGATAATTTCTACGCAAAGATAACATTTTGATTCCGGATTTCCCTCGCTGTTCAAAAATAACCGTGGTTTTTACACTATTGTCAAAACTGTTGTTGTGTATCCTGAAAGATGCTATATTTGTATGAATTATGAGCGAAACAGTTATAATTACAACAAAGCGATTCTATGACCTTAAGCTTGAGGAACTCTACGGTATCCTTCGGGTGAGGTCGGAGGTGTTCGTGACGGGGCAGAAATGCCTGTATGTGGACCCCGACGGCAGGGATTTCGGTTCCGTTCAGGTGTTCGCCTCGAAAGGGGAGCGGATCATCGGATGCCTGAGGATATACGGGAAGGAAGCAGGCGTTGTTCAGATAGGAAGGGTAGCCGTGATTGAATCCCTGCGCGGGTCAGGCATAGGGAGAATGATGATGCGGCAGGCCATAAGCTATGTCACGGAAAACAGCACTGATGAGAAGATATATCTTGAGGCTCAGACTTATGCGATAGGCTTTTATGAGAAACTCGGCTTCAAGGTCATCTCGGACGAATTCCTGGATGAGGGAATCCCCCATAAGGGGATGGAACTTCTGATTGAAAGGGTCTCTGGCATTCAGTGCGCGGACGATGCCGCCAAGGCGAAGAGAGACAAGTATAGCCTTGTCTATAAGCAGGTTGAAGCCCTTGTCGAGGGAGAGGATGACTGCATTGCGAATATGTCCAACATCGCCGCTCTTCTTCACAGTACATTCGGATTCTGGTGGACAGGATTTTATGTTGTCAAAGGTGATGAGCTGGTACTGGGCCCTTTTCAGGGTCCGGTTGCATGCAGCCGTATTCCGTTCGGCAGGGGAGTGTGCGGGACGGCGTGGAAGCGCAAGGAAAGCATCGTCGTTCCCGATGTGGAGCAGTTTCCGGGGCACATCGCCTGCAGCAGCCTGTCACGCAGTGAAATAGTAGTCCCGATCTTCCGTGACAAAGAGGTGATCGCGGTCCTGGATATAGACAGTCGGAATCTGAATGCATTTGATGAAACTGACCGGGAAAGCCTTGAAAAGATAACGGGATTGATGCATATGGCAGAATGATATTTTGATTCATACAGCTATGCCAGTATTCAGAACAGCAACGATCGCAGACATCCCGTGCATCAGAAAGATTGCGCAGGAAGCTTTTCCCGCCACTTATTCTTCCATCATCAGCCCTTCCCAAATCGAGTATATGATGGAATGGATGTACTCTGAGCAAACCCTGCGCGATGAGCTGAGCGGAGATGTACGCTTCCTTCTTATGGAACAGGATGGCGAGGCCGTGGGCTATGTGTCATTCGGCCCGGAAGGGGAGGAAGGACTTTTCCACCTTCACAAACTCTATCTGCTGCCATCCGTGCAGGGCAGGGGATACGGCAGGCAATTGTTCGGGGCAGCCGAAGACTGGATGCGAAAACTTGGAGCGAAGGCCTTCGAGCTGAACGTGAACAGGCACAATAAGGCTCTTGACTTCTACCTGCATATGGGAATGTCGATTGAGCGCAGCGGCGACTTCGACATAGGAGGCGGCTTCTTCATGAATGACTACATACTCCGGAAGACGCTGTGAATCAGTGTCTGTCAGGAGCATCGTATTCGACGGCTCATATCTGCACCGTCATAAGCTGGTCAATGTCCGTGAGGTAGTTGGGAGTGAGGTGTTCCTTCTTGTTCTTCCAGACCTCCCTGTCGCTGCCTGCGACTGCGAGATCCACCGTCCTGAGCCCGTACTTGTGGTTCATCCTGTCTATGGTGCGGGAGAGCTCCAACCTTTCTTCCCTGTTTTCCACGGGGTCAAACAGGATGCCATGGGAGCATCCCGGGACGATTCCGGAGAGGATGACTCCTGACTTCTTGAACTGGATCCCGGGGCGGTAAATCCTTTCCGCAAGTTCCAGCGCAGCTCCGGTGATTTCTATGGTGTCCGCAGAAGGGACGACGAGCCGCGCCGTTGCGATGTTCCCGTACTGGGGGAGGTCCTCGCGGAAGCGGTTGCTGCAGGCGAAGACGGAGATGCAGGAGGCGGAGGAGTCCTGTGCCCGGAGGGTGTTGCAGCAACTGGCCGCAAATGAAGCTACCGATGCCTTCAGCTCCTGCTCTGTGGAGATCATCTGCCCGAAGCTGCGGCTGGTGGTGATGGTCTGCCTCCGTATGAGCTCCTCGGTGTCGATGCAGGGCCGTCCGTTGAGCTCCAGCCAGGTCTGGTACCCCGGCTTGTGGAAGTGCCTGTGCACCCAGTCACCCGGCTTGTCGGCGAACTGCAGGGGAGTGGTGATGCCGAACTCGAGCAACTTGCGCAGGGTGCTCGGCCCTATGCCCCATACATCCTCCAGCTCGAAGCGCTCCAGTGCCTTGCGCCGTTTCTCGTCGGAGTCTATCATGCAGACGCCCCTGTAGGCCCTGTACTTCTTCGCGTATTTGCTTGCGACCTTTGCCAGGGTCTTGGTCTTCGCTATGCCCACGCTCACAGGTATGTCGGTCCAGAGCGCGATCCGGCGGACCATCCCGCGCATCAGCTCCACGAGGTCGTAGTGCTTCTCGTAGCCGTCCAGGTAAAGGAACTGCTCGTCTATGGAGTAGCACTCGGTATGTTCGACTGTCCTTCTCATAATGCTCTGCACGCGCTTCGACATGGCTGCGTAGAGCATTATGTTGCCGGAGAAGACGGCCACCTTGTTCCTCGCGATGATGTCCCTTACCTGGAAGAAGGGTGCTCCCCGCTTGATGCCCAGGGCCTTGGCTTCGGCGGTCAGCGCCACGACGTTGCCGTCATTGCTCGACAGCACGCACACCGGCCTGCCTTTGAGGCCCGCGTGGAATACTCTCTCCACGGATGCGAAGAAGGTGTTGCAGTCGGCGAGGGCGATCATGACGGACTAGTCTCTTGCCTTGTGGATGATGTAGGTGACTGTTCCCCAGACGCTGAACTCGTCATCCGGGGTGATCGGTATCCTCGGGTAGTCGGGGTTCGCGGGCACGAGCCATCCCTGGCCGTCCTCGAGCTGCAGGCGTTTGAGGGTGTATTCTCCATTAAGCTCGCACATTGCAATTTCGTGAGGGGAGGGGTTGCGTTTGCTCTTGTCGACGATGACGATGTCCCCGCTGAGCACCCCTGCGTCAATCATGGAGTCGCCGTTGACCCGGATGAGGTACGATGCCTCCGGGTGAGGGCAGAGCATGGAGATGATGTCGATGTCCTGCGCGCGCTCATCGTTGTCGAGCGGGACGGGGAAACCCGCCACCACGCGTATGTCGAAATAGGGGAGGGTGCGGAACCTGACCTTGCTCGCGGGAACGGCAAGCCCGATGGCTCCGGGAACGGCATGCCCAACGGCCTTGGGAACGGCGTCCCCTGCGGCTTCAGGAACCATCTCCTGCGCGCGTATGGCCTTGTCCAGGGTCTGGCAGATGAACTCCGTACGCTTGTCCATCCCTTTCAGCTGCGCCGCCAGCCTGCCCGGGGCGCGGAATGAGATCATCCGGCTGTCTCCCCTCGGGCGACCGGCTCCGGGGCGCGCTCCGCCCCTTCTGTCCTTCTTGTCCTCCATATACTGCGATGCTTTGGGAGACAAAGATAACACTTTATTTGAAAAGTGTAATACAAAAATCAAAATTCATTCCCGAATCCCTTCGCGTATGTCGTGAAAATAGCTAAATTTGCCGGGTGTTGAAGTGCGTCCGATGAACAAGCTGTATATAAAGAACATGGTCTGCCCGCGCTGCATCAAGACAGTGAGGCTGCTGCTTGACCGGCTCCAGATAAGGTACAGGAATGTGGTCCTGGGACAGGTGGAGCTGGATGCTCTTCCCGATGAGAATCAGACGGAATCCCTTAAGGCAGCTCTTATTGATGAGGGCTTTGAACTCCTGGATGACCGCCTGTCCCAAAAGGTGGAGAAGATACGCCTTGCGATTATCGAGTGGGCAAGGATGGATGGGGAGCGTCCCGCCCTTTCGGATTTCCTTCAGAGGAGAATGCTCAAGGAATACAGTTCCGTCAGCAAACTCTTTTCTCAAATGAATTCAATGTCTGTGGAGAGGTTTGCCATACTTCAGAGAATGGAATACGCCAAGGAATTGCTCAGCTATGATGACAAATCCATCAGCGAAATATCCTGGGAACTCGGATTCAGCAGCCCGGCCCACTTCAGCGCGCAATTCAAAAAGGAAATCGGTTTGAGCCCCAGGCAGTTCAAGGCTTTGGCGGACAAAGACAGGATACCCATAGACAAGATATAAGTCAAATCCGTCTTTTTGAAAGTTTTCCAAGAATTTGTGGCCTATCTTTGCGGAAAAAACAAGATGTCACAATTCATTCGGACAATAGCGGAAATGGCGCCGTACCTGCTGCTGGGTTTCCTTTTTGCGGGTCTCCTGCATGCCTTCATCCCGGCGCGCTTCTATGGGAAATACCTTTCAAAAGGGAACGTCAGTTCAGTGCTGTATGCCACGTTGATGGGTATCCCCCTGCCTCTGTGCTCCTGCGGGGTGATTCCGACTGCAATGTCCCTGCGCAAAGAAGGTGCGTCCAGAGGCGCAGTCGTGTCATTCCTAATCGCAACGCCCCAAACCGGTATCGACAGCATACTTGCAACCTACGGTCTTATGGGATTGCCATTTGCTGTAGTCAGACCTCTTGCGGCTCTGGTGACAGCACTGTTCGGCGGCACACTTGACACCCTGTTTGACAGGGATGGCGCCGGAAGAGCGTGCGCCGTGCAGGAGCCGGAACCTGTAAAGACAGGTTTTGCCCGTAAACTGAAGGATGCGTTCCACTATGCCTTCGTGGATATGATGCAGGACATAGGGCGCTGGCTCGTCCTGGGATTGGTAGTGGCAGCACTGATCACCGCCTTCGTGCCGCAGGAATGGTTCACGGTTTTCGAGGGGAACACCTGGGCTTCGATCCTGCTGGTTCTGGGAATATCCATACCTATGTACATCTGTGCAACCGGGAGCATACCTATAGTTGTAGCACTGATGCTCAAAGGTTTGACCCCTGGGGCAGCTTTGGTGCTGCTGATGGCGGGGCCGGCCTGCAACCTTGCTTCCATCCTGGTGGTTAACAAGGTGATGGGAAGAAAGACCCTGGCTTTTTATCTGGGATCCATAATCATCGGAGCCGTTGGCTTCGGATGCCTTGTCGATTATCTGCAGTTTCACGGAACTGTCAACTTCCTCGGCCAACTGGTCGAGGAGGAGGCTTGCTGCCACAGCGGACCGTCCGCTATCTCCATCATATCAGGTGTCCTTCTCGTCTTGATGCTTTTCAATGCGCTGATAATCAAACGGTTCAAGAATAATCAGAACAATACGACAAACACTGCAACAAACAATACAACAAACACTACAATGAAGACTTATCGCATAAAGGGCATGACCTGCAATCATTGCCGTCAATCAGCCGAAAAGGCAATTCTGAGTGTCCCGGGCGTCACTTCCGCACGCGTATCGCTTGAAAACGGGGAAGCATCGGTGGAGGGAACGGCATCCGAGGATGACATCCGCAAAGCAATCGAGGAGATCGGATTCAGTTGCGGTCAACCATAAGCGCGAAGTCGAGGCTCTCGACACTCTGCATACTTACGCTGATGCGGCATACTTCCTGGCCTGCTTCATTGCATATGGATGAATGCGCGGACAAATCTTCCGCATCCTTTTCTATGCTGCAGGTCAAGGTCTCATTGATGAAGCTCTGGCGCAAGAACTTGATTACCATTTTCTTGAGGACATTCGTCTTCGACAGCTCATACGGAATGGCCGAGAGGGCTATTTTCAGATAGCTCACGTTATGGACGTGTCCGTTGAAGTCTATGTCGGAGATATTGGTGATATATTTGAAGTCCAAGTCGCTGTGGGTCACGGCTTCAATCATATTTCTGGGATGCCTCTGCCCCGATTCGCCAACAATCTCGCAATGGTCTGAAATCAGTTCCGGCCTTCCGGTCTCCACGTTGATGATGCTCCAGATGCTCGTCCCTGAGACCACCGTCTCCCCGTCCTTGTTCAGGATGCGGTAATCGAAATGCGATTTGACGGATGAAATCTCGCTGGGAATCACCTGCACTTCGACCTTTTCCCTCCACAAAGGAAGCGGCCCGGCAACATCTATGGTATATTCTGACAATACCCAGGTGAATCCTTCTTTCTGAAGATCGAATGCAGCCAGGTGACGCGTGGTAAGGAATGCAGCGATAGTATCCTGCGAGAGATTCAGTATGGCCTGGGAATTCAACCTGTATTCGGAGTCCATATCGTTGCAGGTGATGCGGTAGTCCTGGCGGAATATTTCGCCTATAATAATTTGTTTCATAGGTGCAAAGATAATGGATTTGTGGTTACATTGGATTATTATTTATCGTGTTACTGTTATTGGACAGTATCCGGCTTTTTTGACATTACTTATTTAATGCCTTGCTGATGACAAAGAATTGCTTTTCCAAAATTGCGTCCTTTCTCCCTTTCACTAACTATATACATTTCTCGAAGGCTTTTCTGCCGTCGGGGAAGAGAGCCGTCAGGCGGTCGATGATGAACTGGCGGGATTCCTCGGGGCTGCAGTCAGGGTACAGCGCTTCCGCCGCTTCCGTGTCCACGAATTTCGCCCAGGATGGGGTGTCCCTTGAATCCGGGTTTGCGCCGAACAGAGCGTCCGGGGTGGTGATGCTGTTCCTCTGCCATCCCGTGTACTCGCAGTTCGCTCCCCGGTAAACCCTGGTGATGTCGCCAATAACGGTCCACGTTCCCATATCGAGATATCCCAGGAGGAAATCTACC
The DNA here is from genome assembly GCA_945939695.1 of uncultured Bacteroidales bacterium. Classification (GTDB taxonomy): domain Bacteria; phylum Bacteroidota; class Bacteroidia; order Bacteroidales; family UBA932; genus Cryptobacteroides. Next base: position 79,866 of record CAMEWE010000008.1, on the reverse strand, counting down.
GCCTGCTTCGTGACCTTCGGTATAAGGTATTTCTCCACGTGTCCTCCAACCTTTTTCCTCAGCTCGAGCGGCAGATCCCGGTCGAGCATTGCTCTGATTTCGGATGAGTCCAGCGACCCGTGCTCGCGAATTGCGGACAGCAGAATGGGGGAGAGGTACTTCTGGAGCCGTCCGTCAACGGTAGTAGCCTTGCACCGTCCGCCCTCTGCGACCCGGTAGACGGGAAGCGAGCGCCTCCAGTTCATCAAATGCCTGTACATACGCTCCGTTGCGAACGTGGATTTGCGCGAGATGTACTTCCCGTAAATGAAGCCTTCGCGCACCGCATCCACCTTCCAGTCCCACACGCCCAGTTCCCCGGAGCTGAACGGCCACCAATCGGGGTGGGTGTACTCCTCGATCGACCATCCCCGCACTGCGCTCCTGGAGAACGGGATGATCCCTACCTCCCTGATTATCTGCATCATACTGTTTGCGGAGGTGATCGGGTATGTGGAAGCGTCTGCCATTACGTGTACTTCTGTTGTGTTTGTATTAGACCGCTAAATTAAGCAATATCCTGGAATATCCTGCTGCTGCTCCCGGAAAAGTGCAAGCTGCCGACCGTGGGTGAAGTCTGCATGGCGCTGTGTGCAGCGGTACAAAGTATTGAAAATTTTCCTATCTTCGTTAATGATATGTCGTAGGTTCGAAGCATGAGATTTTGCTTAACAGAAAAAATGAACAGAAAATTGGTAATGATCTTGGCCCTTATCGGGATGATAGGGAGCTCTTGCGGAAACGGGAATGTTGAGACCGCTTTTCCTGAGGACAGCTTATGTTTTTCAACCCCGTCTGGAAAATCATTGCGGGTCGCCTGCATGTTCCACGGTTCTCTTGCCTTTGAATATGGCGGCAAAGTTTTCCATATTGACCCCGTTACTCAAATGGGAGAGATGAAAATCGACTATTCCGCATTCGGAAAGGCCGATGCCATATTCATAACCCACGCGCACCCGGACCACCTTTGCCCGGCTGCGATCGATTTACTCTCAAGCGAGAAGACTGAGCTGTATGCAAATGCTGAATCCGTCACTGCACTTGGCAGGGGAACCGTGTTGGCCAATGGGTGTTCCGGGGAGTTGGATGGCGGCGTAAGATATTCTGCTGTACCCGCATACAACACTTCCGAGGGTAGGGAAATGTTCCACCCGAAAGGTAACGGCAATGGGTATATTCTTGATTTCGAGGGTTTCAGAGTTTATGTTGCCGGGGATACCGAAACGATTGAAGAAATGTCGGAGCTTGGCAGAATAGACCTCGCCTTCCTTCCTGTCAACCAGCCATATACTATGACGCCTGGCCAGTGTGTCGAGGCAGCGGAACTCATCAAGCCAAAGACTCTAATTCCTTACCATTATAGCGACACCGACCTGTCAGAACTCCCGGAAAGGCTTTCGGGAATGGAGGTGAAGATTATCGACTCATTAAGGTGATGATGGAATTGGAATCAGTCAAGGCCCTGTTTTCTAACATTTTCGCTGGAACTGATTTTTTATCATTGTATTGATTTATAAATCTGTATGGGACGAATTGAATGGGAGAAGAAGACGGTACGGCATATGATTGAATTGTGGTGCCGGAAGAAGCATGGCGGGAGTCCTCTTTGCGAAGAATGCAGGACGCTCCTCGGCTATTCCCTTGCCAGACTTGAGCGTTGCCGCTTCGGTGAGGAGAAGACCAAGTGCCATAAATGTGCCGTGCATTGCTACAGACCCGATATGAGAGCGAAGATTCGTGAAGTGATGCGCTATAGCGGACCAAGGATGATTCTGCATCATCCTCTTGAGGCATTGCGGTATCTGATGTCGAGATAAGACTTAGTTCTGATTTATCGGTTCTAAGGGCTGGACGGTCGTCGAAGAATGGATGGCCTTTCCCTGAGAAGGGGTCACAGGATGCCGATTTCGGTGGCTTTACGGAGCATCTCGGAGACGTTCTTTACATCCATCCTGCCGTATTTCATTTCATCGCCATTGGCGTCGTACTGCTTTCGTTTTCCAACCGGAGCTTCAGTGAGGGTTATCCTCACTATGGTGGTTCGGCAAAGGCTTTTTGATACTGCTTCCTCGAATCCGTCCATCTGCTGAGGTAGGTAACGATGGCATATTGCTCTCAGAGCATCTTTCTTCATGCTTTCATCCTCCACGATTTCCGCTGTTCCAACGGCAGTGGCAGACTGAAACTCCAGTGTGAAACTTCCGTCTTTGGGCCCACGTAGCGGCCTGCACCTTGTTACGGCTGAGAGGAACACCTTAGGGTTGGTCCTTAGGATGTCCAATTTCTTGCCTTCCAAAGCGCAGTGGAACCAGAATGTCTTTTCGTCCGTGCGGACAAGCGACAGGGGCAATCCATAAGGACTACCGTCCGGTCCGGACATGCTGACCGTTATGAATGCGGCTTTGTCGAACACTTCCAGCGCCCATTCGGCACTCATTTGCCTGCTTTCTTTCCTCATATATCTGGCAAATGTATTGAAAAACTTTCAGCCTGTCAATAGCAATGATAATTTGATTATCTTTGCTTCGAATTATTGTTGAATTTGATTTTACCGCAAACAAGCTTGAAAAGGCTTGACATTTTTGTCCATATTATGAATTATATCATTGGAAAGCTTGCAGCGATTGTCAGCTGCACAGTTTTGATGGTTGCAATGCCATCTTGTTCTGAAACAAACACGGACGGAACGGAAAACCCCGATGAAGAGAATACTCAAACAGTTTACGAATGCGTAATCGAGGAAATGCACTGCATATCCGGGGACATCGACATCTATGGCCAGTTGTACACGCCTGAAGGAAAGGAAGGTCCGCTGCCGATTGTCGTGTTGTCACACAGTTCGTCCCTGACTCACGCAGCCATGGCCCCATACGCTCAATACATTGCCGCGAAAGGCTATGCTGCATATTGCTTTGACTTCTGCGGTGCCTGTGATGGAAGCAAGAGCAAAGGCAGGACAACGGAAGAGATGACGGTCTTCACCGAAATGGAAGATCTTGAGATTGTGCTTGCAGAAATCAAGAACCTTGACATTGTCGACCCCGGAAAAGTATTTTTGCTGGGTTCGAGCCAGGGCGGTCTGGTAACGGCCTTGGTTGCGGAGAAGCACCCGGATGACACCAGGGGAATGATACTGTTCTATCCTGCGTTCAATATCCCGGAGCTTGTCTCCCAATTTATCGTAATTTCCGGCAGCGGAATTGATTTCGGTAGCTTTGGCAACATTAGTGGCGGATTCGGCTCAATGGGGATGAGCGATGCGTTTGTCGATTCGATAAAGGACTACGATGTCTATGCAAACATTGGCACATACCCCAACGACATCATCATCCTGCACGGGACAAATGACTTTATTGTGGATATCAAGTATTCGGAAAAGGCTGTTGAAAAGTATCATTCTGCGGTTCTGTATCCCATCCAGGGAGCAAGCCACGGGTTTAACAACGCAAATCTCAACGGGATGGCCTCATTGGTAGGAGGTGAAAAGGATGAATTGGTAATGCCTTATGTGTACCAATTTCTCTCAAAACACATATGATTGCCGCAAGTCGCAACACAGCATGCCAAAAATTGCTATATTTGCACCCTGTTTTCAGTAGTGTGTTATGAAATATATTTTTCAGTTCCTGATCATTATGGTTTTTGCCTTTATCGGAGAACTGCTCAACTTTCTGATCCCGCTTCCTATTCCTGCAAGCATTTACGGGATAGTGCTGCTTTTCCTCGCCCTTGAATTTAAAATATTGAAGGTGAGCGATATAAAGGAGACGAGTTCATTTCTGATTGCAGTTATGCCTCTGATGTTCCTGCCGCCTGCGATAGGCGTTATCGAGTCCTGGGACCTGATAAGACAGGCTTGGCTGCCATATATTGTGGTGACATTGGTGAGCACCATAGTCGTAATGGCCGTCTCCGGTCGGGTGACTCAATGGTTCATAAGGAAGGGAGGCAACAAATGAAAGAATTGCTTGAAAGTTCCGTTTTCGTCGGAGTAATGATAAGCCTGTCCTCATATGGAGTAGGGATATGGCTTAGGAAAAAGACAGGACTGTCATTTATTAACCCTCTCCTGATTTCAATCATTCTGGTCATTGCTTTCCTGCTGATATCTGGAATTAGCTATCAGACATATGCAAAGGGTGCGGATATCATCAGTTTCCTGCTTACTCCGGCGACCATCTGTCTGGCCGTTCCCCTTTATGAGCAGTTCAGCCTTTTGAAAAAGAACTGGAAGGCTATAGTGGCTGGAGTGGTGGCTGGGGTCGTATCCAGCCTGGTATGCATTCTGCTTCTTGCGCTGCTGTTCAAATTTGACCACCAGACATATGTGACTTTCCTTCCAAAGTCAATTACGACTGCAATCGGAATGGGCGTAACTCAAGAATTGGGTGGCTATGTATCGCTTGCCGTGGTAGTAATCGTGATTACAGGAGTCATAGGCAATGTGATTGCTGAAGGGGTGCTGAAATTGTTCAGAATTGAAGAACCGATTGCCAAAGGGATTGCCATAGGATCAAGCTCCCACGCCGTGGGTACAGCTAAAGCAATGGAAATAGGGCAGATAGAAGGAGCGATGAGCAGCTTGTCCATAGTAGTTTGCGGACTCCTTACCGTCATCGGAGCCTCGATTTTTGCCTGTTTCATATAGCCTTCCACGGAGCTCGCCATCCCCGCGGCACCTGGCGAACCCCTGTGGCACCCCGCGAGTCCCTGCAGCTCGAGCCGTAGCCCGAGCCGCAGTCCGCGAGAGACTATGCGTTATACTCCTGCCAGGACTTGACAGCTATGTCCTCGAGTGGAATGCTGCAGAAAGCTTCGATGAATGCTGAAGCAAGCCTTGCGTTCGTGATGAGCGGTATGTTGTGGTCAATGGCGCCTCGGCGGATTCTGTATCCGTTGGTAAGTTCCCTCTTGCTATGATTCTTTGGGATGTTGACTATGAGGTCGAACTTGTGGTCGTGAATCATATCCATGACATTCAGCACATCATGATCTGCTGTATGCTCGTCAGGCCACCCTACTTCGGTAGCTGCTACACCGTTGTCGTTGAGGAATGCGGCTGTTCCGTGCGAGGCGTACACCGTGTATCCCGCCTTCACGAGGGCTGCTGCGGCATCGAGCAGGGATGCCTTCTCTTTGGCGCTACCCGATGATATCATTATGCCCTTGTCCCGGGAAGGAATCTTATATCCTGTGGCGAGCATGGACTCGAGCAATGCTTCCTCGTAACTGTCTCCTATACAGCCTACTTCGCCGGTAGAACTCATGTCGACACCAAGCACCGGATCGGCGTTCTGGAGTCTTGCAAATGAGAACTGCGAAGCCTTGACTCCGACCCTGTCGATGTCAAAGGCACCCTTCTGGGCAGGGACAACCGGCGCACCGAGCATAATTCTGGTGGCCGTCTCGATGAGGTTCCTTTTGAGCACCTTGCTCACGAACGGGAAGGATCGCGATGCGCGCAGGTTGCACTCTATCACCTTCACGTCGCGTCCCTTGGCGAGGAACTGGATGTTGAACGGTCCGGATATGTTGAGCTCCCTTGATATGGCGCGGGCGAGTTTCTTGATCTGGCGTATGGTGGCGAAGGAGCACTGCTGAGCCGGGAACACCATGGTCGCATCTCCGGAATGCACGCCGGCGAACTCGATATGCTCTGAAATGCCGTACTCGACGATTTCACCGTTAGCTGCGACGCCGTCAAACTCGATTTCGTTGGTCTCGGTCATGAACTGGGAGATAACCACAGGGTATTCCTTGGAGACCTCCGATGCGGCGGCGAGGAAGCGCACGAGCTCCTCATCATTGTGGCACACGTTCATCGCAGCCCCGGAAAGCACGTACGAAGGACGCACCAGCACAGGGTAGCCGACCTGGGCGATGAATTCGCGCACGTCGTCCATGCTGGTCAGCGCGCTCCACTTTGGCTGGTCTATGCCGAGCTGGTCGAGCATTGCGGAGAACTTGCCCCTGTTCTCGGCGCGGTCTATGCTCACCGGGGAAGTGCCAAGCACCGGCACACCCTGGCGGTGGAGTTTCATTGCGAGGTTGTTAGGTATCTGGCCGCCGACGGATACGATGACTCCGCCAGGGTTCTCCAGGTCAATGATGTCAAGCACCCGTTCGAACGAGAGTTCGTCGAAATAGAGCCTGTCGCACATATCGTAGTCCGTGGAAACGGTTTCCGGGTTGTAGTTGATCATAATGGACTTGTACCCGAGGCGGCGGGCTGTGTTTATAGCGTTGACCGAGCACCAGTCGAACTCGACCGAAGATCCTATCCTGTAGGCGCCGGAGCCAAGCACGATGACGGATTTCTCGTTTTTATAGAAATTGACGTCGTGTTCCGGGGCGGCGTAGGTCACATAGAGGTAGTTCGTGAGTTCCGGATGCTCGCTTGCCACGGTCTCTATTCTCTTGACCGAAGGCAGTATGCCGAGCCTCTTCCGGTAGCTGCGCACGGCGAGGTTCTTCTTCTCCATATTGCCTTCGCCCTTGATTACGAAACGTGCAATCTGGAAGTCGGAGAAACCCAGTACCTTCGCTTCTCTGAGCACCTCGGCAGGGAGTTCCTCCAGGGCGTTGTAGCTTTCCAGCCTGCGCTTGAAGTCCACGATGTTCCTCATCCTTTCTATGAACCAAGGGTCGATTTTCGTGAGTTCGTGGATGCGTTCTATGCTGTACCCGTCTTCCAGAGCCTGGGCGATTGCGAATATGCGCAGGTCTGTAGGGTTCTCGAGCTCGTCGTCAAGGTTGTCGAAGCGCACGTGGTCGTTGCCCACGAATCCGTGCATGCCCTGGCCTATCATCCTGAGGCCCTTCTGGAGCATTTCCTCAAAGGAGCGGCCTATGGACATGATTTCGCCGACCGACTTCATCGAAGAACCGAGTTTATGGCTCACGCCGTTGAACTTACCCAGGTCCCAGCGCGGAATCTTGCAAATCATATAGTCAAGTTCCGGGGCCTTGTAGGCGGAGTTCGGCGTCCCCATTTCGCCGATCTGGTCAAGAGTGTACCCGAGGGCAATCTTTGCGGCGACGAAAGCGAGAGGGTAGCCCGTAGCCTTCGATGCGAGGGCTGAAGAACGGCTCAGGCGGGCATTGATCTCAATGATGCGGTAGTCATCGGTATCGGCATTGAAGGCGAACTGGATGTTGCACTCACCGACAATGTTGAGGTGGCGCACGCAACGCACGGTGATGTCCTGGAGTTTCTTGACCTGCGCGTCGGAGAGGGAGCAGGTAGGAGCGACCACGATGGACTCGCCGGTATGGATGCCGAGCGGATCGAAGTTCTCCATCGAAGCCACGGTGAAACAGTGGTCGTTCGCATCCCTGATGCACTCGAACTCGATTTCCTTCCAACCTTTGAGGGACTCTTCCACGAGCACCTGAGGCGCGAAGGTGAATGCGGATTCCGCAATCTCAAGGAAGCTTTTCTCATCCCTGCACACTCCGGAACCGAGTCCGCCGAGGGCGTATGCCGAGCGTATCATTATCGGATAACCTATCTTTCTGGCTGCTTCAACGGCATCTTCAATGTTCTCGCAAGCCTGGGACACGGGAACCTTCAGGTCAATCTTCCCCAATTCCTTCACGAAACGGTCGCGGTCCTCGGTGTTCATAATCGCCTCTACGGATGTTCCCAGCACTTCCACGCCGTACTCCTCGAGCACTCCGCTGGTGTACAGTTCCGTGCCCACGTTCAAGCCCGTCTGTCCTCCCCAGGCCAGCATGATGCCGTCCGGGCGCTCCTTGCGGATGATCTGGGTAACAAAAAAGGTATTGACCGGCAGGAAATAAACCTTGTCCGCAATACCTTCGCTTGTCTGGATTGTTGCAACGTTCGGATTGATGAGGATGGAACTGATTCCTTCTTCCCTCAGGGCCTTGAGCGCCTGGGACCCGGAATAGTCAAACTCTCCGGCCTGTCCGATCTTGAGTGCTCCGGAACCGAGCACGAGAACTTTGTTGAGTTTCTTCATTGCCAATATGGGGGTAATTGTTGAACTGCGCAAAGTTAGTCATTATTCTTGGATTATCTATTATTTTTAATTTGTACTTATTAGAGGATTTTTCACTACCTTCGTGCTGCGGACACAAGCCGTCCGTTAATGCTTATGTCAAAAAGAAAATCTACGCGCATAGCGCTTTATGTAATTGCCGGAGTCATACTTGTCCTGTTCGCAGTGCTCTACGGCGCCAGTAGGTACATGCTTGGCTTCTCCCTCAAACCCGATCCCGGCAGGAATGATGTTGACAGTACGTATAATATTCTGTATGAGCGTTTTCCGGATATGCGGACCTGGGTGGACAGCCTCCGTTCCAGCGGCCGGCTCAGGGATACCTTCGTGGTGATGCAGGACGGTTTGCGTATGCACGCCCTCTACCTCGGTGCCGACGATGCCAGGGGCAGGACTGCGGTAATCGTGCACGGTTACAAGGATGCTGCCGCCAAGTTCCTCCACCTCGCGAGGATGTATAACCGCGACCTGGGCTACAATGTACTGATGCCGGACCTTCACGGACACGGGCTGAGCGAGGGCGAGGACATACAGATGGGGTGGAAGGACGCCGACGACGTGCTGCAATGGATAGGGATCGCCGAGGCACTGTTCCGCGACGCGGCATACGAGTCGCAGCTTGTGGTGCACGGCGTGTCCATGGGCGCCGCAACTACGATGAACGTCTCTGCAAAGGAACTCCCGGGCTACGTCCGCGCCTTCGTGGAGGATTGCGGCTTCACCAGCGTTTGGGATGAGTTCTCCCTGCAGCTCAAGGAAATGTTCGGACTCCCGGCCTTCCCGCTTATGCACTGCACCAGCCTGCTCTGCCGTATGAAGTACGGATGGAGCTTCCGCGAGGCCTCGCCCCTCGAATCTGTTTCCCGGTGCGACAAGCCTATGCTCTTCATCCACGGTGACCGGGATACCTTCGTGCCTTTCAGTATGATGCAGCCGCTCTACGATGCCAAACCAGAGCCCAAGGCCTGCTGGGTCGCTCCCGGCTCTGATCACGCCCGCGCATACAACGACCATCCGGCTGAATACACCCGGGTCGTGCGAGACTTCCTTGCCGATTGGGTGGAGTAGGGGAGCCCGCGGAGAGTTTTTCTGCTTAATTGCCGATATTCGCTGAAACGCAAAACTATAGTTATGCACCGCGACAAAACCATACTCCGTGTCCTTGCGGCACTCGCTGCAAGCCTCATCAGCACATTGGCACTCAACGCGCAAGCCGGTTTCGGATCTGCCGAGAAGTTCAATGACGGCTGGAAGGTCCGGCTGAAATCAGTTTCAGTTCACCTCTGCTGAAGTCTTGCCAGCTCAGACTCAAGCCTGCAAGTGAGTGATTGCCACTGCTGCGTTGCCACTGCGTTGCTGCGGTGTCGCTGCTTCCTCAGGGTTGCTGCGGTGTCGCAATGTTTATGTTGATATAAATAAATGATAATCAAATACCAAATTAAAAAATGACAAAGCATATTATTCTCTGGACTCTAAAGCCTGAGTTGTCCGAGGAACAGAAGGCGCTAATTAAGAAGGAAATCAAGGCAGGACTTGAGGGACTGGCGGGCGTTGTGCCCGGACTGTTGGATATAAAGGTGCAGATTGAAGGAAGGCTTGCCTCGTCCAATGCTGACCTTATGCTTGACTGCACGCTGGAATCCGAGGAGGCTCTGAAAGAATATGCCGTGCATCCAGCCCACCTTGAGGTCGCAAACAACAAGGTTCGGCCCTTCACCTCAGTTCGTAGCTGCCTCGACTTCGAAATCTGAGTGCCCTCCGGAGGCGGCTCAGAGTGCTTTCCCGGGATCAAACCGTTTTCAACCCCGGCAGCGCCGTCCCTTGCGGCTCGAAACTAGTAAAACCTTACTTTCGTCCACAAACAGGGCCTTTCCGTGGAAACCCTGCCGCAGTTAAAGAGGAACAATTCCTATTCCGGGGCGGTCGGGGAGGGTGATTTTGCCGTTTACGACCTGCATTCCATCGAAAAGGTCGTTAGTGATCAGAAGGTTGCCGTCGAGGTCAGCGAAGTCGGCAAGAGGGGAGAGCTGGGCTGCGGCTGATACTGCGCAGGAGGTTTCTGTCATACATCCTACCATTACGCGCATCCCTTCAGCTTTGGCATAATTCGCCATCTTCCAGGCCTCGCGCATACCGCTGCATTTCATCAGCTTGATATTGATGCCGTGGTAAGCACCTTTGATGCCCGGGATGTCCGCCAGTCTCTGCACTGCCTCGTCCGCGAATATCGGCAGCGGCGAGTGCTCGGTGATCCAGGCGTTGTCGTCCATATTCTCCTTTGCCATAGGCTGCTCAACCATCACCACCCCGTGCTCTTTTAGCCAGAAGATATCGTCCAGTGCCTTATCGCGGTCCTTCCATCCCTGGTTGGCATCTACCGCAAGAGGTAAGTCCGTGATTTCCCGTATAGTACGTATCATCTCCCTGTCGTTGTCAAGTCCAACCTTGACCTTGAGTATCTTGAACTTGTCGGCACATTCTCTGGTTTTAACACGCACCACATCCGGCGTATCTATGCCTATGGTGAAGGTGGTGCAAGGAGCCTTTTCCGGATTCAGACCCCAGATTCTGTACCAAGGTGCGCCGAGCAACTTCCCCACAAGGTCGTGCAAGGCTATGTCCACGGCTGCTTTGGCAGCAGTGTCTCCGGGTGAGAGCGAATCCACGTATGCGAGTATGTCATCAAGCTGGAAGGGATCCGAAAAACGGGAGAGGTCCACGCGGGCAAGGAAGCGGCTTACGCTTTCCACGCTCTGGCCGAGGTACTGCGGCATCGATGCTTCACCATATCCGGTAACTCCTTCATAGTCAATCTGCAACTGTATTCCCGGAGTGCTTGTCCTGGAATACGAGGAAACGGTGAAAACGTGTGCGAGCTTGAGCTCATAAGGGCGGAAACTGAGCTTCATACGCCCGGAGCCCAGGCCTTTGGATGCGTTTCCTGATCCGGTCGAGTTCCCTATGCCGAGAGCAGATAGACGGTTCAATCCGCTTCCCACGGCTGTGGCGGCGAGTGTTCCGGCAGCCGCCTTCCTGAGAAAATCCCTTCTGTCCATTATTTGTTACAATATAAAAGCCTTGTTTCCGTCTATGCGGAATGCAATGTCTCGACCGCGGTAGCTGAGGTGATAGATGCGCTGAGGGTCATGCTGGTAGCGGGGCCGCGGGTCTTCGCGGATGAGTTGGCACACGGCCTCGATGTCGCAGGATGATAGACCTTCAAAATCTTGATTTTCAGGCAGTACCAGCTCCAGATGTGTCCATTCTGAGGCATCCGCAAAGCCGCTGTGTACCCCCGGGTGTGAATCTGCATATTCGATGTATGGCTTGATGTCGAATATTGGAGTTCCGTCTGCAAGGTCGGATCCAGCTACGCGTATCAAGCCCCTTGACGGGTCTATGTCCAATATGCGTACAGAGCTGAGTCCCAGAGGATTGGGGCGATATGGAGAACGCGTGGCAAACACTCCCATCCTCTCGTTGCCTCCCAGTCGTGGAGGACGGACCGTAAGGTGTCCCTCGGCACTGCCTTCCCTGTTGAGATGGAAACCCCAGATGAGCCACAGGTAGTCGAAACCCTCCATACCCCTGAGGGCATCGGGATGGCTGAACTCCTGTTCCAGCACGATTTCCCCCTCCAGGGCTGATGCCAGACCTGCCTGACGGGGCAGACCGAACTTCCCCTCAAGCGGACAGCGGAAATATGCCACGGGTTTAATAAACATCAGCACTCAAGTTTCGCGAGCAGAAAGCCGCTCAAATTACGCAATCCCCGATGCTATTCTTCAGCAGCCTTGGTTCGGCTTTCGGTGCCCGGCTCTCCGATCTCAGCCATATAGCTGTCATACAAGGAGTTGAACTCGTCCAGATATTTCTTTGCCAGAGGTTCCGAGGCAGGGGAGTTGAGGGACAGGGGGTCTATCGGACGGCCTTTCTCCCAAATCCTGAAGTCCAGATGAGGTCCGGTCGCAGTACCTGTGGCACCTACGTAACCTATGAGCTGGCCCTGGGACACGCGCGTGCCTACCCTGATACCCTTTGCAAACTTGGAAAGGTGCATATAGGAGCTCTCATATCCTTGCATGTGCTTGATTCTGATGCGGTTGCCTCCTCCTGAACCGTCCCAGCCGCACAGGGTCACCGTGCCGTCGCCTATGGCATAGACTTCGGTGCCGGTCGGGGCTGCGTAATCCACTGCAGTGTGCGCCTTCACCTTTCCGGTGACAGGGTGTTTGCGGGCGTATGAGAAACGGCTGCTGATACGGTTGTATTTCAGTGGCGCCTTGAGGAACATACGCTTGAGGCTTTTGCCACCCTTGTCCCAATAGGTACGGCTGCCACCCTCTCCCGTGTCGAAGAGCAGGGCTGCCACCTGTTTGCCGTCGTTGCCGTTGAAGAAACTGAAGTGCACGGTGTCGATCGCCACCACCTCGCCTTCGCACACGCTCTGGTCGTAGACTATACGGAAGCGGTCTCCGGGCTGGAGGGTGAAGAAATTGATGCTCCACTGGTAGATGTCCGCCAGGTTCATGATGAGGTTGGGGGTGGCTCCCGCCTCGAGCATATCGTTCCACAGCGAGCTGCGTATGGTAACGTCGGCGAGTCTGCGCTGGTGCTCCACCGGCTTGTCGTAGTTCCACACTGCCAGGGAGTCGCTGCACTGGAACACGGTGCTCCTGACCTTGCTCTGGTCATAAACCACGTAGCGAAGAGTGCGTGTGCTGTCTGTGCTTTCATAGTACGCGCGTACGGCGTTGCCCGCCTTGATCTTGCGCAGATCTATGACCGAGTCACAAAGTGTTGTCAAGCGGTATGTGTCGGTCCCGCCAAGCCCGAGCCTGGTCATCAGGGTGGAGAAAGTGTCCCCGCTCTTGATGCTGGTGCTGTCACATTCATAGCGCCCGAAGTAAAAGCCTATTGCCGGCAGTTCCTCCACGGCCGCTTCTTCTGTGGTCTGGGTCTCTCCCTTGCGCCCGCAGGAGCCTATTGCCGCGAAAGCAAGCGCAGAGAGAAGAGCAAGATTGGATATTTTCATCAGTATTTTATTTAATGAGATTGCCCAGGATGCTTCTAGTAAGTGTCCTGAGAGCACTTGAAGTGGCGCTGTTGATGGCCCTGCCGGCTATGGCTTTGCCGCTGGTGGTCTTGCTCTTCTTGCCTGTCACTGCATTTGCCGTGGCCGTGCCTACACTCCTGCTGACGCTGGATATGGCTGCCGTGGCAGCAGCCGCGATGACCGCTCCGCCGATTTTGCCCAGGGTGCTGCCTTCCTCCTTTGCCGCCTTGCCCTTGCGCGCTACCTTTTTCTCCACCATCGCCTCCTGCTCCTCGGCTGCTTTCTGCTCATCCTGGAGAAGGAGCTCGAATGCGGACTCACGGTCGATAGGGTTGTCGTACTTCGTGCCCACGGAGCTAGAGTTCCTTATGTCGAGCCTCTGGCCGGCGGTGATGGCACCGATCTGGCTGAGAGGGAAGAGCACTTTCGCCCTCTGCACCATTGCCGGGGCTCCGTTTTCTTCCAGGAAGCTCACCAGGGCTTCGCCGGTGCCGAGGTTCATTATGGCCTCGTCTGTCTTGAACTCAGGATTGGCTCTGAAGGTCTCCGCGGCGGCGCGCACCGCCTTCTGGTCCTTCGGCGTATAAGCCCTGAGGGCATGCTGTATGCGGTTGCCGAGCTGGCCGAGTATGGATTCAGGTATGTCGGTAGGACTTTGGGTGATGAAGTAAACTCCCACTCCCTTGCTTCGGATGAGTCGTATAACCTGCTCTATCTTGGCCACCAGAGCCGGAGCAGTGTCGGTGAAGAGGGTATGGGCCTCATCGAAGAAGAACACCAGCCTCGGGAGATCCCTGTCGCCGACCTCGTCCAGCCTTTCATAGATCTCGGAGAGGAGCCAAAGCAGGAAGGTGGAGTAGAGCTTCGGATTGAGCATAAGCCTGTCGGCTGCGAGCACGCTCATCACGCCCTTGCCGCCTTCCACGGCGAAGAGGTCCTCAATCTCGAAAGCCGGCTCACCGAAGAATTTTTCGGCGCCCTCGTTCTCCAGCGAGAGCAGGGCCCTTTGGATGGCGCCTACGCTGGCTGCAGACACACTGCCGTAGCTCTTGGCGTATTCGGCAGCATTCTGGGACACGTGTGCGAGCATGGCGCGCAGGTCCTTGAGGTCGAGCAGCAGCAGACCTCTGTCGTCAGCTACCCTAAAGACTATGTCCATTACTCCGGACTGCACCTCGTTCAGGCCCATAAGCCTGCTCAGCAGCTGCGGGCCCATCTCGGAAATGGTGGTGCGCATAGGATGTCCCTGCTCTCCGAAAACGTCGTAGAACCTGACCGGGCAGCCCTCGAAGCGGGGATTCTCAATGCCGAATTCAGCGCAGCGCTTCTCGATGAAGCCACTCATCTTGCCGGCTTGGCTGATGCCGGAGAGGTCGCCCTTCATATCTGCCATAAAGCAAGGCACGCCGGCCTGGCTGAAAGTCTCGGCAAGCACCTGCAGGGAAACGGTTTTGCCCGTGCCGGTGGCCCCGGCTATGAGTCCGTGACGGTTGGCCATGCGGCCCTGAATGCAAATCGGTCCATGGGGGCCGTGTGCGATGTACAATCCTTTGTCTGAGTCGAACATTTGAAATCTGAATTTGTATAGCTTGCAAACAAAAGTTCCGCATCTGCGAAACACGAATTACAAATATACATTTTTGATTCCAAAAACAGAAATAAATCGAGCTCGGGCAGGGATGCCTAGAGCGCACGGAGCAGAGCCTTGAGGTAGGCTTCCGGGTCAGGGGATTGCCAGAGAGCGCCGAGCACCGCGACACCCCCGAAACCGAGACTGCGGAGCTCTTCGATATGCTCCAGGCTCACGCCCCCGAGCGCATACACCCTGGAGTCAAGCAGTCCCGTTTCCCGCGCCTTTTCCAAATCCTCGCGAGCGAAGGCGGAACCGTAGCCTTCCTTGGAGATGCTATTGTATATAGGGCTGAGAAACAGGTAGTTGCAGCTTTCTTTCCAGGCTTGGATTTCCTCCAATGAGTGGCAGGAACGGGACACTGACACGCCCTTGAGTCCTGGCGGAAGTACGGGGTTGCGGGAGTTGAGCTGCACACCTGCGCAGCCGTAGCGGAGACAGAGCCCGAAATGGTCGTGGAGCACGATGTGCGCCCTGTCCGAAGCGCGCAATGAGTCCAGCAAACGCTCAAGTTCCTCCCGAGAGGCGCCGGGCTTGCGCAGATGCAGCCTCTCCAGACCGGAGTCGAAGAGCCGGCGTATAAGCGCATCCTCGCCCCCGAAGAACTCTGGTCTGGTAATCAGGGCAAGTTTCATCGTCCTGCGGCGTTTACGGTATCGAAGCTCGCATCCCAATCCTTCCACACAGGTTCGCGACCCAGCTCACGCAGGCGCCGCTCTATCTCCACAGCAGTGCGGTCGTCGCTCACGTGGAACTGTTCAAGTGATTGAGGGTAAGTGTAATACCCGCCCGGATCAGTCTTGCTCTCCGCACTCATCGTGGTCACTCCTAGCGTTGCCATATTGTCGCGTATGAACGCGGGTTCGCGGGTGGAGTAGGATATGTCCACGTCGTGGTCGAAGATGCGCATTGCGAAGGTCGCCTGGGCGAGGTGCCTGTCACTGAGGAAGCAGTTGGGCTGGAATCCTCCGTTCTCGGCCGGACGCATACGCGGGAAGTTGACGCTGTACCTGGTGCGCCAGTAGTGCTTCTGGAGGTAGCGCAGGTGGTATGCGAGCATGGTGATGTCGGTGCGCCACTCTTTCTCCAGACCTATGAGCACACCCATACCTATGGAGTGCACGCCGGCCTGTCCCATACGGTCGAAGGCATTGCAGCGCCATTCGAAATTGGCCTTCATCCCGCGCGGGTGGTATATGTTGTAGTGCGCGCGATTATAAGTCTCCTGGAAGCATATTACCCCGTTCATGCCGTGGTGGGTGAGGCTTTCGTACTCCTCAGCCTTCAGCGGCTGCACCTCGATCTTGAGGTTGGAAAAATATTTCTTGGCCCTGTCCAGAGCCTCCGCAAGGTAGTCCACACCTGCCTTTGCAGGGTTCTCGCCCGTCACTATAAGAAGGTTCTCGAAGGGGCCGAGTTTCTTTATTGCCTTATATTCGTCTTCGCACTGCTCAGGGCTGAGTATGACCCTGGCCATAGGGTTGGAAGCATGGAAGCCGCAATATACGCAATGATTTATGCAAGAATTGGTTATATATAGAGGAATAAAGAGCGATATGGTCTTGCCGAAGCGTTCTTCGGTGTATTTGCGTGAAAGCCTTGCCATCTGTTCGAGATAGGGCTCGGCGGCAGGGGAGAGCAGGGCCATGAAGTCCTCCACGTCGCAGCGCTCCTTTGCAAGGGCCCTGCGTACGTCGGAGTCGGTCTTGGCCTCAATCTTGCGGCCGGTCTCCTCCCAGCTTATCTTTGAAAGTTCGTCTGAAAACATCGTATTCTGTTCATTGTTCCCGTTTTCTGCACGGGTCTATACTGTATTCGTGGATTTCCCTTATTGTCGGATGCTCTCCGCAGAGGGCGCAGTCCGGGTTGCGGGTGAGTACTATCTTGCTGAATTCCATCGTTAGGGCGTCGTAAGTGAGCAGGGAATCCGTGAGCAGGCTCCCGGCGCCCGTGAGATATTTTATTGCTTCGCTTGCCTGAATGGTGCCGGCAATCCCGGCTACGCTGCCCAGCACGCCTACGCGGGCACAGGTCTCGACTTCCTTTCCCTCCGGAGGTTCAGGGAAAATGCAGCGATAGCAGGCACTCCCAGGAATATGTGTCATCACCTGGCCTCTGAAGCGCACGATTCCGCCGAAGCAGAAGGCTTTCCCGAGCAGGGTGCAGGCATCGTTGATCAGGTACTTCGAAGCGAAGCCGTCTGTGCAGTCCAGCACGAAATCGTAGCCTGAAATCACTTCCTCCACCTTGTGCTCGTCGATGAAGAAGGGGTAGGTCTCCAGTTTCAGTTCAGGGTTGAGTGCGGAGAGTTTCTCCGCTGCGGAATCCACCTTCCTTTTCCATACGTCTGAACTGTTGTGGAGTATCTGCCTCTGAAGATTGGAAAGGCTTACGCGGTCCCCGTCGGCTATGCCTATGGTCCCCACGCCTGCGGCAGCAAGGTAGAGGGCGGCAGGGGACCCCAGTCCTCCGGCGCCTATGATCAGCACCTTGCTGCGGAGCAGTTTCTCCTGCCCCTGTTCGCCTATCTCTTCCAGGAGAATGTGACGGCTGTATCTCTGTAACTGCTTGTCAGTCATATTACAAGTTGAGGAAAGCAGTGAGCGGGCTGGAAGCGTCAGCCTCCAGGGATTCGGACACTGCACCCAGACCTGCTTCGTATGCAGTGCGTCCGGCTTCAACCGCCTGCCTGAAGGCTACGGCCATTGCTACAGGGTCGCCTGCCACTGCAATTGCGGTGTTTACAAGGCAGGCATCGGCCCCGAGTTCCATCGCCTCGGCAGCGTGGCTTGGGGCGCCGATTCCGGCATCCACAACCACGGGAACGGTGGCTTGCTCTATTATGATTTGCAGGAAGTCACGGGTGCGCAGACCCTTGTTCGTGCCTATGGGAGCTCCGAGCGGCATTACTGTGGCGGCTCCGGCCTCTTCCAGGTGCTTGCAGAGGGTAGGGTCGGCCTGGCAGTAAGGGAGCACCACGAAACCCAGCTTCACGAGCTGTTCGGTGGCTTTGAGGGTCTCCACTGAATCCGGAAGCAGGTAGCGCGGGTCAGGATGTATCTCCAGCTTCAGCCAGTTGGTGCCGAAGGCTTCCCTGGCCATCTGGGCAGCGAATACGGCCTCTTCGGCGTTGCGCACACCTGAGGTATTGGGAAGCAACTGAAGTCCAGGGCGTACCACGTGCCTGAGCATATCGTCCTCGTTGTTTCCCAGTTCCACCCTCTTCATCGCTATGGTCACCATCTCCGTACCGGAAGCCTCGATGGCCTGCGACATCTTCTCGTTCGAATCGAATTTGCCGGTGCCGAGGAACAGCCTTGAACTGAACTCCTTTCCGGCAATAATAAGTTTGCTCATATTCTAAAATTTGTTTAACTTCTTGATAATAAGTTGAGTCTGTGCGGCCGGATCCTCGGCGCCCAGTATGGTCCCGCTGAGCGCAATCCCGTCCAGTCCCGTCTCCATCAGCGCCTCTATGTCCTCCGGGGTGATGCCTCCAATGCCAACGACAGGTATGTTCACTCCGTGCTTGCGCATCCCCGAGACTATGTTCCTGTAGCCTTCCAGCCCCAGTACCGGGGAGAGATTCTTCTTTGTGGTGGTGAAACGGAAAGGCCCGCATCCGATGTAATCCGCTCCCTGGCGGTGGAGGCGCAGTACATCCTCCAGCGTGTTCGCAGTGCCGCCGATGATACGTTCCGGGCCAAGAATTGCCCTGGCCTTGTCAACGGGAAGGTCGTTCTTCCCCAGGTGTACGCCGTCCGCCCCGCAGCGCTCCACCAGCTCCACGTGGTCATCGAGCAGGAAAACGGCATCGTGACTCCTGCACAGGGGAGCCACTTGATCCGCGCAGGCGATGATTTCCTCCGCCGATGCGTCCTTCATGCGCAACTGCACCCAACGGCATCCGCCTTCAAGCGCCAGGCGTATGCCGTCGAGGTAAGTGAAGCGATCGTTGAAGTGGGAGATGAACTGCAACTGTTTCATGTGTGCTCCATTACTGATTGTACTATCCTCCGAATGCTGCCCGGATTATGGTAAGCGAAGCACCGTCGCTGAGTTCGAATGAGTTCCAGCTTCCGCGCGCTACAAGTTTGTTGTCCACTGCCACCGCCACTCCCTTTTCCGGGAGCGCGAGCTCGGCTGCCAACTGGGAAAGTGTTGAGGCGGAGGTACTTAGCGGCTTGTTGTTGACCAGTATTTCCATTATCTGTATTTGTAAAAATGGTCCACCGGGCCGAATCCGTGACCTATCTCGTACTCGGATCCGGCTATGATGGCGTTGTTGATGTAGTCTTTGGCTGCTGCCGCCGCTTCCGGCAATTCAAGCCCCTTTGCGAGCATAGCTGCAAAAGCAGATGACAGGGTGCAACCGGTGCCGTGGGTGTTCTTCGTGTAGAGTCGGCGGGATTCCAGCTCATGAAGCTGTCCCTTCTCTGCGTCATAAAAAATGTCCACGAGCCTGTCCTCCCTGAGGTGGCCGGCCTTCAGCATCACGCTCGCACCGCACTTGTCCGCAAGCCTCCGGGCGGCATCAGGCAGTTCCTTCTGGCTCTCGAGCCTTACCCCGCCCAGAAGGATTTCAGCCTCAGGTATATTGGGGGTGATGACCCTCGCCTTGGGCAGCAGGACTGAGATCAGGGATGCAATGGCGCTCTCCTCTATGAGCCTGTGGCCTGAGGTTGACACCATCACGGGGTCGAGCACCACGTTGAGTATCTTGTACTTGTCCAGCATATCCGCTACGCACTGCACAACTTCCGAGCTGTGCAGCATACCTATCTTTATGGCGTCGGCTCCGATGTCGCCGAGTACGGCATCAATCTGACCTTCGATTATTTCCAGGGGAACTGCGTGGACTGCGCTGACTCCCAGCGTGTTCTGTACCGTGATGGCCGTGATTGCGCTGGCCGCGTAGCAGCCGCAGGCGGAAATAGCTTTGATGTCCGCCTGGATGCCGGCGCCTCCTCCCGAGTCGCTGCCGGCTATGGTGAGTACTTTCTTGTAATTCTTCATTGTCTAATATGCCTGGTTCCAGAATATCCATTCGAGACGGGCAGCGCGCACGAAGGCTTCGAGCATAAGTGTCTGCCTCTCAGGGCTTTGAGCTGCCGCTAATTCGTCTGCAAGAAGTATGCTGTTCTCCACTCCCTCATCCATCAGCGGCGAGGAGTAGCAACTGATCCAGTCGTGGTAAGGGTTGCTTTCGCCGCCCTTCTCAATGCTGATTATGTATTTGCCGACCTCGTTGTACACCCACATGCATGGGAGCATTGCCGCCATC
This sequence comes from uncultured Bacteroidales bacterium, assembly GCA_945939695.1. GTDB lineage: Bacteria > Bacteroidota > Bacteroidia > Bacteroidales > UBA932 > Cryptobacteroides. The sequence continues at coordinate 59,833 of CAMEWE010000008.1, read as the reverse complement.
GCGAGGGCGAGGTCCGGCTTCTCGAAGAACTGGCGGGTGTGGCTCATATATTCGCTGGTGCCTTCGAGCGGGGTGACGACTCCTTCCGGGCGTCCGAACTGCTCGCTCAGACTCTTGTGGAGGGCTTCCTCGGCTGCAATCCCATCGCGCGCGAACTCCTCGAAAAGGCTCTGCAAACGGCTCTGAGGCAACATTTTCGCTAGAGCAAGCATTTCCTCGGAGTAATTCTTGATATAGATCTTGTCCTGTTCGAGGTAAGTCACGAACTTCTCTGAAGGCAGGGTGCCGGCTGCCATTTCCTGCAGGAATGGGTGCCTGTGAATGTCTTCCATTATGCCCTGTACTGCCTCCCAGGCCCTTTCGCTCCATTTCTTCCCGCATACGGCGGCAGGTTTCTGCGCGCAGATGGCCACGTAGGACCCCCTGTCGTAACCTTCAATCGGGTCTTCTATGGCGGTGTATGAATAGTGAGGGTCGAGGGTCAGGGTCTGCGAATACTGGAGGTTCACGTAACCGCAGCTCTTGATGATGTCAGACTTCTCTTTGGTGGTGCGCCACGCTGCCTGCTTCACCAGTTCTATCGGATACGGATCCTTGGGTTTGCATCCTTCGAGCAAAGGGTGGTCCCAGGTGCCCACTGCAAGAGCGAGATTATATATGAGTCCGTAAGGACTTTCCTTTGGTACGTCAATGACGACCACCTTGCCTCCCGGGGTCAGGGCCTGCATTGCCTTGCGCAGAGCTGCTCCCAGGTCCTGCATATAGCAAGGGCAGCCGTTGAAAAGGACCGTGTCGTAGCACTCAGTGCCGTAGTCGGCTTCCTCTGCCGTGTTGATTTCCACGTCGAAACCGCGCTTCCTGGCTATCGCAGCCATTCCTTCAGCCGGCTCTATGCCGTGGGTGATACGTATGCCGTAGCGGTCTGCCAGGAGCTTTTCGAAAAGGCCGCTGCCGCAGCCGATGGAGAGTATCCTGCCGGAATTCTTGAGGCAGGAGGCGACCAGACGGAGTTCCGTCTCCAGGACGTTGGTGTTTTCCAAAAACCAGGCATCGTATTCGGATGCATACTGGTCAAATGCTTGATAACCCATTGTGTTGTAATAAATTATGTTTAACAAAATGGGGGTCGCCGAGAGCATCGGCGTGGTGAGACTCAATCCCTACGTCAGTATTGTCTGCATCAGGTTTTGAGGGTATAATCTCAGCCCGGACAGCCCGGGCACCCCTTTGATTAATTCGTAGCAAATATACGCATTTTATCGTATACTTGTATTCCCAACAATAATGACCAATCATGAAACGCCACATTCTGACACTGCTGTGCCCGATTTTTGCAAGTGCCGAACTTTTTGCCGGAGCCCTCGTTGACAAAGTAAACCCTTTCATAGATACCCACAAGTCGCGCTGGTTCTTCTTCAACTCCGCGAGCCGTCCCTTCGGACTCGTGCGCCTGAACCCCGACACCGCGACAAGTGGAATCCTGAGCGCCGCTGAGGCACCGCCCGCTGAACATCACCCGGGTCGCCGCCGGGGTGTTATTCCATGTTGAACACTTCAGCATTAGCCATAACGACCACGGTCAGAATCAGCACTATTGCAACAATCAGGGTCATAAAGTAGATGAAGTTTACAATGGCTGACTTCATGACAGACTTTGGCCAGGATGAACCGTACACGCGCCTCTGGGCCAGGGTCAGATAGACCATAATGAGCACAGCAAAGATGGCTCCTATGCCCTTGAAATGGCAGAAACGGTCCAAAGGCAGGTATAGCATCAGGACAATTTCCAGGAAAGCGTTGTAGTGGAGGGCAAAGACGAAATGCTCCATAAAGGGCTTGCCGGTCTTTCTGTTAAGGAGTTTCACCGCGAACCCCAGGAAAGGGCTCATCAGCAATATCATCAAAGGCATATAGCTGCGGACCGCTCCCTTGATTGTCTCCAGGAGGCGCATCACCTTGTCCGCATTCACGTCGCCGCTGGTGCCCAGTTCCGGCTTTCCGAACAGTCCTGCGCTCATAAGAAATACCAGCACCACGACGACAAGCAGGAACATATTCATTTTCAGAGGGTGAACATAGGAATTCACCTTCCCTGCCATAAACTCCTGAGTCAAGGCTCCCGGGCGGGAGAACAACAGCTTCAGCGTAGGCCAGAGGCGTCTGTCCATCTGGTAGGCATTGGAGAAATACTCCTTAACGAAGCTCCACATCGACTGGTTTAGGTCCAGGGCATACTGCCCGCAATTGTGGCAATAAGGGCCTTCGAGCCTGGTTCCGCAATTCTTGCAGCAGGCATAGGGCAAAGCCTTGCGGGCTTCCACCTGGCGGCTGTGTTTTATCTTTCTCCTTGTCATAGGCTTTACGGTCAACTCAAGCTGACACTTAAATCAAGTATTTCCGCAAATATATTGAAAATTCCTCGGACCTGCGTATCTTTGCAGACATAATTCAATTAAAGGGACCTGTTTATGAAGAAGATATCTCAAGATTCGATATATATTGGCGTGGATGACCTCAGTATTGATCTCTTCGAAAGCCAGTACAAGGTGCCGGAAGGCATATCCTACAATTCATACATCATACGCGACTCGAAGACTGCTGTGCTCGACACCGTTGACGCGCGCAAAGGTGAGGAGTGGAAGGCAGAGATTGAAGCGGCATTCGGCGGCACTGATTCTCCGGATTATCTCGTAATCCACCACCTCGAGCCGGACCACTCCGGGCTGATCAGCTGGGCGATGGAACGCTTCCCTCAGATGCAGCTGGTAGCCGGTGCAAAGGCCATTCAGATGCTCCCGCAGTTCTGCAACGACAATTTCGCTGGCCGTACAAGGTCAATGAAGGAAGGTGAAATCCTCGAACTCGGCAATCACAGCCTCCAGTTCTTCAGCGCACCTATGGTCCACTGGCCGGAGGTGATGGTTTCCTACGACGCGGCGGAAAAGGCGCTGTACAGCGCCGACGCATTTGGACGCTTCGGTGCCTTGTCCAGATGCGGATTCTACGCTTCTGAATACGGCGACTGGCAGGGAGAAGCAGGGCGCTACTATTTCAACATCGTAGGTAAGTACGGCGGACCTGTAACAAGTTTACTCAATAAGGCTAAAAATCTGGAAATTAAGTCAATACGCGCGCTTCACGGCCCGATTATCGACGCTGATGCCGAAAAATACATCGAGCTCTACGCAGCCTGGGCAGCTTGCAAGCCTCAGGAGGATTGCGTGCTCATAGCTTGTGCATCCATCCACGGAGGCACGATGGCTGCAGCACGAGAATTGGAGGCAATGATCAAGTCCGCTGGAGCAGAAGCAAGGCTCGTGGACTTGTGCCGCAGCGATTTTTCGGAGAACCTTGCCGAGGCATTCCGTTGCTCGAAGTTGGTGCTGGCGGCGTGTTCGTACGACGCAGGCCTGTTCACACCTATGTACAATTACCTGCATCTGCTCCAGGCGAAGTGCTTGAGTAACAGGCGTATAGGCATCATTGAAAATGGTTCCTGGGCTCCGGTGGCAGGACGCCTTATGAAGGAAATGGCCGGCGAGCTCAAGGGCGTCGAGATCGTGGAACCTATAGTCACAATACGCAGCCGTATGCAGGACACTGACCGCGCCGCTCTCCAGGCCCTCGCCGACGCGATGCTCGCGTGTCCTCGCTGACGCGTAGCTCGCATGTCAGGTAGTGGTGAGCGCCCCGCAGCCCCACACAGGCAGCCAGCGCGCAGGCGCACGGGTGGCCTTAGCGGGAAGGCTCAAGTCTGCGGAGCAGGAGTACTGCGAAGAACAGGCCGATTAGGATGAAGGCGGCACCGATTAAGGCGGAATAGCGCACGCCTGCACCGGAATCTATAGGTAGTCCGCCGAAATACGCCCCTAAGGCATTCCCCAGGTTGAAGGCAATCTGTATCATCGCCCCGCCCATCATCTCCCCGCCGGGAGCGTGGTTGATTATGAGGTGCTGCTGTGGCGAGGACACGGCAAAGAGTCCGGCGCAGCAGAGCACGGTCATCAGCAATGCGGGCAACTTGATTCCGGCTACGAAATAGAGAATCACCAGCGCGGAGAACATCATCAGCTGGGTTGCCAGAATCACCCTGGTAGGGGAGTATTTGTCCGAGAGCCGTCCTCCCAGATAATTGCCCAGGCACATTCCGCCACCGCAAAGCACCATAATAAGGGTCATGGCATCGCCAGGGAAGCCGGCGACCCCGGTCATCATAGGACTCACGTAGCTGTAGTAGCAGAAGATACCACCGTTCCCGGCCATGGTCACAGCCAGGATAAGCCAGGGTTCAGGCTTGGCAAGAAAGGCGAACTGAGCCTTCACACCCTTGTCCGGAAGTGCCGGGAGCACAGGTATCCACCTGAAAATGAAGAAGATGGTGAGCGCGCTCCAGAGTGTTGAGAAAGCGAAGATCACCCTCCAGCTCAGCGTTTCTCCCAGCAGCGTTCCCAGCGGCACTCCGAGCAGGTTCGCGACCGTCATACCCATCACCATAATGGATACCGCGGTAGTCGAGTGGTTCTTGTCGGCGAGCCGTTCCGCCACTATGCTGCCTACGCCAAAAAAGGCTCCATGCGGCAATCCGGAGATGAATCGGGATGCCAGCGCCACATAGTAGTTTGGAGCGAGGGTGGTGATGATCCCTCCCAGCAACTGTATGCATATAAGACCCACAAGTATGGTCCTGAGTCCGCGTCCGCGGGATACGAGCACGGCGAGCGGAGCGCCTATGCATACGCCAAGGGCATATACCGAAATCAGATGTCCCGCCTGAGGGATGGAAATTGCAAGGTCGGCAGCGATGTCGGGAAGTATTCCCATCATCACGTATTCGGTGATACCGAAGCCGAGGGTGCCGAAGGCGAGTGCGTACAGACCCTTGTTCAATTTGTTGCTTTTCATTTGTTCCTATGCTCCATCGCAGCCTTTATGAAGGCTGTGAAAATTGGCTGCGGGTGCTCAGGGGTACTCTTGTACTCTGGGTGGAACTGCACGCCAATGAAGAAGGGATGTGACGGAAGTTCAACGACTTCCACGAGTCCGGTCTGGGGATTGCGGCCGCTAGCCTTAAGTCCGGCCTTTTCGAACTCGTCGAGGTATTCGGAATTGAATTCGTAGCGGTGACGGTGGCGTTCCGAGATGAGTTCGCTGCCGTAAATCCTGCTGGCGAGGGAATCCTTGAGCAGGCGGCACTCGTATGCACCCAGCCGCATAGTGCCTCCCTTGATGCTGGTGGATTTCTGGTCCTCCATAAGGCAGATAACAGGATGGGTGGTTTCAGGTCGCACTTCGGTGGATGCGGCGTCCTTGTAGCCCAGCACGTTGCGTGCATACTCTACCACGCACATCTGCATGCCGAGGCATATCCCGAAGAAAGGCAGACCCTTCTCGCGTGCGTACCTGATTGCCACAACCTTGCCCTCTAGTCCGCGTTCGCCGAATCCGGGCGCCACCAGCACTCCGTCCATACCTCCCAGTACCTTGTCCACGTTGCCTTCGTCGAGGTGCTCGCTGTGCACGGTGTGTACCCTGACCTTGCACCTGTTGGCCGCGCCGGCGTGGACGAAGGATTCGAGTATGGATTTGTATGCATCCTGGAGCTCGACGTACTTGCCCACAAGGGCTATGTCAACCTCGTTCTCCGGCTTGCGCAGACGTTCGAGGAAGTCCTTCCATCCGCTCATCTCAGGCTGGGAGAAGTTTTCGATCTCCAGGTGGCGTACCACCAGTTCGTCGAGGTGCTCCTCGTGCATGTTGAGAGGCACCTGGTATATGCTCCACGCATCAATGGACTGGATGACGTGGCCCGGTTTCACGTTGCAGAACAGGGCAACCTTCTTCCTCAGTTCCGGGCTGAGAGGGTGCTCGGTGCGGCATACGATCACGTCCGGCTGCACTCCGGCCTGCTGGAGCATCTGCACCGAATGCTGCGTAGGCTTGGTCTTGAGCTCCTTGGCGGCGCTGAGGTAAGGTACCAGGGTGAGGTGTATGGCCATACAGTCCTCCTCCGGAAGTTCCCACTGGAGCTGGCGCACGGCTTCCACGAAGGGCTGGGATTCCATATCTCCCACGGTGCCTCCGATTTCCGTTATGATGACATCATATTCGCCACTTTTGCCGAGCAGGAGCATACGGCGCTTGATTTCGTCCGTGATGTGCGGAACGATCTGCACGGTCTTGCCGAGGTAGGCTCCTTCGCGCTCTTTGGTAATGACGGTGTTGTAGATTTTTCCGGTCGTGACGTTGTTGGCCTTGGACGTGCGTATGCCCAGGAAACGCTCATAATGACCGAGGTCGAGGTCGGTTTCAGCCCCGTCATCGGTGACGTAACACTCGCCGTGCTCATAAGGATTGAGCGTGCCGGGGTCGATGTTGATGTAGGGGTCGAACTTCTGGATGGTGACTCTGAGTCCGCGAGCTTGAAGAAGCTTCGCCAAAGATGCGGCGATTATGCCTTTGCCGAGTGAAGATGCCACTCCGCCCGTAACGAATATGTACTTTGTATCCATAACGGGCCACAAAGATAATACAAGTTCAGAAAAAGTGGAAAGGGTTATTTGAAAAAATTTTAAATTCTTTTTCGTGGCTTGAGGAAAAGCAGGGTGGTGAGCGGTAGAGCTATGATAGCCATTGTGGCGCTGATAGGGAGGTAAATTCCGAAGCTCACGTACTCGGTCACAAGGAAGGTGATCAGGAGCAGGCCTATGCCCATGGCCGAGGAGATGAGGTAGTGCTTCCTGATGTCCATGCTTTTGCATACGGTCCTGCTCAGATTGGGTACGCCCAGGGAGATGAAACCTATGGGACCGCATATGCTCACGGCGGATGTCACCAGGAACATTATCATCAGCAGGCTCATTGCCTTATGCATTTTCGAAAGCTCGATCTCCCCCTTGAAATGGGCAGTCAGTTTCCTGTGGTCAAGCAGGGCACAGGCAATGCCGACTGCAAAAAGTGCCAGGGAAAAGATGATGTCCCCTCCGGTTACCCCTTCCATCCTGAAATTCGCGGCACCCCAGAGGTAATACTGCTTCAAGAGCTCCGGGCTGGGGGCGTTGGTCACCACTATGGTACCCAGGGAACCGATGAAGGTGCCGAAGATGATTCCGAAGGTGATGAGGTTCTGAGTAGAGACCCTCATGGTCACGAGAAAGCACACAATGGTGCATAAAAGGGTGCAGATGAAAGAACCTACGGTCAGCGAGCACCAGCCGGACATCGTGGCCGCAGCGGCTCCTAGACAGGCGGCGGAGCCCAGCCCGAGGGAATACACATCCCCGAGCTGGTTACGCCACAAATATTGCATCTGAATGCCCCCTACGGGCAGGGCGATTCCCGAAAGAACCACATACAGAAGACTTAATACCATATAGTGTTTCCTAGAACTTGAATTCGACTCCGGCTATGAATGACCTCCCGGGCACAGGATAGTAGCGCACAGCCTCGTAACGGCAGTCAGTAAGGTTCCTTGCGCTGAGCACCACTTCCATACCGCAACGCTTCCCGAAGGAGAAGCCCCTGCTCAGGTCCAGGTCGAGACTGTTCCAGGAAGGAAGCTCGCCGTAGGAATCCCTTCGTCCGCTGCGTAGCTTCCAGTTGAGCCTGGCTTTCCAGCTCCGGTATCCTGCCTGAGCGCTGAGCACGGCACTGTGCCGGGCAATGTATGGCACCTGCAGTCCGTAGTTGTAGCTACCTTCGGAGATGTCCACGGCATTCTGCCATGAGTACTTTGCGTCCAGCCTCCACATCCACACGCGTTCCTGTTTGCCCACGAAAAGGGAAAGGTCGGTGCCAAGGGCTTCCACCTTACCCACATTGTATGGATACCATATATTCGGGTCTTCCTCTGACGGGGCGGATATTATCTTGTCTTTCAGGAGGTTGTAGAAAAGGTCAAATTTGGCTCCATACTCCAGGCCGTCCAGTGCGGCAGGATGCCACTCGAGTCCAAGGTCGCTGAGGAAGGCATCCTCCGGCTTGAGCTCAGGGTTGCCGAAACCCACGTAGTAGAGTTCGTTAAACACAGGTACCCTGTATGCCCTGCGTGCGAAGCCGACAAGTGAAAGGCTTCTGCCGAGTTCGTATCTCAGGTCGAAGGAAGGGGAGAGGGCGCTGCGGGTCTTTTGGCCGGCATCCGCCCAGATGTCGTAGTCCAGAATAAGGTCCGCCTTTATGCGTGAAGTGCGGAGGGTAAGGCCGGCGGAACTGAACACGCTGGTGCGGGAAGCTGTATAGCTGTCGGAAGAGAGCTTGTCGTAATTAGCTGAGAGACCGAGGGTTGCTGATAGGATTCCGCTGAGGTGCAAGCGGTGGGTGGAGTTGAGCTGGAACTCGCTCTGCTTGTAGTAGTTGTCGCCCCAGGATGAATGGTAGTACATATCGTCCCGGGCTGCCTTGGCACTGAGGTTCAGGGTATAGAGACTGTTGAAGCTTTTCCTCAGGCTGCCCTGGAGAAAGTAATTCTCATCCTTCTGACGGTCATCGGAAGGGTAGGTGGTGGATCCCGGAATGCCTCGTTCAGCCTTGTTGTAATAGGCTTTAGCGTGCCATTCGCCTTTGTCGAGCACTCCGAAGAGGTCGGCTCCGGCCTTGAGCTGGCTGAGGTCGGCGTTGGTTCTGGTCTGCCCTTCTCCGTAACTGAAATTGCCCTTGCTCCTGTCATAGGCAAGCTGGGCGCTGAGGCTCATTCTGTCGGAGAAGCGGTAGGCGAGTCCCAGGCGCGGATTCCAGGTCCCGAAAGAGCCTGCTCCCAGCCTGAGTCTGCCGTTGAAAGCGGAATCCCCGAACACGGGTTTCGCCGTGTTGAAACTGATGCTGTTCTGGGCATAGTCCACTACGGCCGTACCTGCTCCCGCAAAGTCCAGGAAGCCCAGGTCAGCTTGACCGCTCTGCACGTTGCCGACCCTCACTCCGTCGATGTAGATGGCTGTCTGCGCACTGCCCAAACCTCTGAGACTCACGCTTTTGAGCCCGGCAGCCCCGCCGTAGTCCCCGAGCCCGAGTCCCGGCAGACTGTAGATAAGGTCTTCGATTGATGAATTGGATTGAACTCTGATGGTGTCGGTTCTGGACACCACGACACCGCGGTCCGCAACCACGGTCACACCTTGAAGTGTGTCCGGCGTCTCTGCACCCAGCAGAAGCGCCGCGCTTAAAACTGTAGATAATAACATTGATGCACTCGTCTTGCGGAAACTTGCCCCCGAGCTTCCATTGTTCGACTTGACCGGGCCGGTCTTCTGACTCCTCCCCGGCTTCCGGCCTTCTCACCCTTGCGGGCAATGACACTGAAAGGAAGCCTGTTTGCGCGGGAGCTACAGCTGCGGGCACAGTTCCGGCATCTGACCGGATTCCCATTTGCCACGATCCGGGTGCAAATATAAGAAAAAAACTTAACCCTTGATGTCGATGTCGAATCCTTCCTCAATGAGGTCGGCGACCAGCGAATGCATACGCTCCACGCTGAACTTCTCAAGCCCCTGCATAGGGGTAGGGCGGTCAATGGTGTATACCATTATCTTGCGGGGACGCAAATCGCGCACTATTGCCTTCCATCCGTCGAGGACCTCGGGACTGGAGGAATCGAAATCGGGGCTGCGCAGAAACATGGTCTGGAGCACGAAGTCCCCCTCGAAGCGGCGCAGGGCCTCGATCGTGCGCGCGAGACTGTAGCCCGGAGCGGGATTGTCGATAAGCCGAACGAGTTCGTCGGTAGGGGCGTCAATCTTCATAATGGGGTTGTCCACCTTGCGCAGTGCCTCGAACACCTCCGGCACGTGCACGCGGGTGGCGTTGGAGAGCACGGATACCTTTGCGTCCGGGTAGAACACGTCCCGGAGCCTGAGAGTGTCTTCGATGATGCGCGGAAATTCGGGGTTGAGCGTGGGTTCACCGTCCCCCGAGAAGGTGATCGAATCTATGCCCACACCCTCCAGCATAAGGGTGCTGAGCTTGTCTTCGAGCGCTGACCGCACCTCGGCTGCGCTTGGAATGCGTTTGTCGTCCTTCCCGTCACGGTTCCATCCGCACTCGCAGTAAATGCAGTCGAACGAGCATATCTTTCCGTTCACCGGGAGGAGGTTGATGCCCAGGGACGAACCCAGGCGGCGGCTGTGTATAGGCCCGAATACGGTTTCTTCCCTCAGCATAGCGCTAGCATTTGGTGTCCGTCTCCGCCTCTTCCGGGTTCTGGTAGAGGTAGGTAGGGTAGTTGCCGTTGAAGCAGGCGAGGCAAAGTTCCTCGCGCTTGCCGGCCTTGTACAGGGCTTCGTCGGAGAGGAAGGCAATCGTATCTACGTTCAGGGCCTGTCTCACCTCTTCCAGATTGCGCTGTGCGCAGATGAGTTCCTCGCGCGTGGAGATGTCTATGCCGTAGAAGCACGGAAGGCGCAACTGGGGACTCGCGATGCGCAGGTGAACTTCCCTGGCACCCGCTTCCCTGAGCATTGCCACTATTCTCCGTGAGGTGGTGCCGCGGACCACTGAATCGTCGATAAGCACCACGCGCTTCCCGCTGACTATGGTCTTGACCGGGGAGAGCTTCATTTTGACGCCCTTGTCCCTCATCTCCTGGGAAGGCTGGATGAAAGTGCGGCCTATGTACTTGTTCTTGATGAGTCCCATTTCGTATGGAAGTCCGCTCGCTTCGGCGTAACCCATCGCGGCGCTCAGGCTGGAATCCGGCACACCTACCACGATATCCGCCTCGGCAGGAGCTTCCTCGTAGAGCAGCTTTCCGGTCATCTTCCTGAAATTGTGCACGTTACATCCCTCGATATCGCTGTCTGGTCGTGCGAAGTATATGTACTCCATCGCGCAGAGGAAGTGGTGCTGGAAGTTGGAATACCTGTTGCTGCGTATGCCCTGGTGGTCTATGGTCACTATCTCACCGGGCTCGATGTCCCGGATGAACTCGGCTCCGATCACGTCGAAGGCGCAGGTCTCGCTGCTGACCACATAGCCGTTTCCCAGCTTTCCCAGGGACAGGGGCCTGAGGCCGTGCTTGTCGCGGCAGGCATAGATGCGGTTCTGGGTCATGATGAGGAAGGCGAAGGCACCTTCTATCATATTGAGGGCATCCTTGATTGCAAAAATGCGGGGACGCTTGCGCTCGCGCGGGTCCTTGCGTATCAGGTGGGCGAGGATTTCGCTGTCGGAAGAGGACTGGAAGAGGGTTCCGTGGTCTTCAAGGTAGCGGCGGAGCTGCTGGGAATTCACTATGTTTCCGTTGTGGGCGATGGCGAAATCGCCGGTGTTGTGGTGGAAGAGGAAGGGCTGGACGTTCTCGATTCCGCCTCCGCCTGTGGTGGAGTAACGCACGTGGCCTATGGCCATATTGCCCGGCAGGCTCTTGATGTTGCTGCTGTTGAAAATCTCTGTGACAAGGCCTTCTCCCTTGATTCTGTGGAGTTTGCCGCTATCGTCACGGGACACGATTCCGCATCCTTCCTGGCCTCGGTGCTGCAGGGCGTGAAGTCCGTAATACACCAGATTGGCGGCATCCTCAACTCCGTAAATGCCGAATACACCACATTCTTCGTGGATTTCGCGATCGAAAGAATTCATATTCCACAAAAATACGGAAAAAATTTCATCTACTGCATAAAATCAACTAAATTTGCGTGCGAAAATACTCACCTTATATGAAAGCCTTAGTAAGCACAGATTTCAACTTTCCGGGCCAGACTGCCAGGTATCAGGGCAAGGTCCGCGATGTGTACAGCATCGGCAATGACTATCTGATTATGGTCGCAACAGACCGCATTTCCGCATTCGACGTCGTCCTTCCGAAGGGAATTCCCTTCAAAGGTCAGGTACTCAACCAGATAGCTTCCAAGTTCCTAGACGCTACATCAGACATTATCCCCAACTGGAAAATAGCCGAGGTGGACCCGATGGCAACAGTGGGCTGGAGATGCGAGCCTTTCAAGGTTGAAATGGTGATACGCGGCTATCTTACCGGCCACGCCTGGAGGGAGTACAAGTCCGGCAAGCGCAGCCTCTGCGGCGTCGCCCTGCCGGAAGGCATGGTGGAAAACCAGAAGTTCCCTGAGCCTATAATCACTCCGACCACCAAGGCGGACGAAGGCCATGACGAGGACATAAGCAGGGAGGAGATCATCGCGCGCGGCATAGTTTCACGTGAGGACTACGAGCAGCTCGAAGCCTACACCAGGGCCCTGTACGCACGCGGTTGCGAGATGGCGGCCGAGAAGGGCCTCATACTCGTGGACACGAAGTACGAGTTCGGCAAGCGCGACGGTAGGATTATACTTATGGACGAGATCCACACCCCGGATTCGTCGAGGTACTTCTACGCTCAAGGCTACGAGGAGCGTCTGGAGCGCGGAGAGCGCCAGAAGCAGCTGTCCAAGGAGTTCGTGCGCGAGTGGCTCATGGCAAACGGTTTCCAGGGCCGCGAGGGCGAGCGGGTACCGGAGATGACGGACAGCGTCGTTGAGGGTATAACAGACAGATACATAGAGCTTTACGAGCATATTACGGGGACGGGCTTCCAGCGCGCTGAAAGTGCGGATCTTGCGGAGCGCATACAGAAAAACATAGAGAGTTTTCTCGCAAAGGAAAAGTAGATTATGATAGACAGATACTCACGCAAGGTAATGAGGGACGTCTGGACTGAGGAGAACAAGTTCAGCGCATATCTCAAAGTCGAGACCCTGGCCTGCTACGCCTGGAGCGAAATGGGCGTCATTCCCAGGGAAGACGTTGACAAGATCAGGGACAATGCAAAATTCAGCGTGGAGCGCATCAGGGAGATAGAGGAGCAGACTCGCCACGATGTGGTGGCGTTCACCCGCGCGGTGAGCGAGAGCCTGGGTGAGGAGAGGAAATGGGTGCACTACGGTCTCACCTCCACCGACGTGGTGGACACTGCCAACGGCTACCTCCTCAAGCAGGCCGACGAAATCCTGCTCAAGGATCTTGAAGAATTCCTTGAGGTGCTGCGTCGCCGCGCCCTGGAATTCAAGCAGACACCGTGCATAGGACGAACTCACGGCATCCACGCCGACATCACTTCCTTCGGTCTCAAGTGGGCGCTCTGGTACGAGGAGATGAAGCGCAACATAGAACGTTTCAAGTATGCGTGCAAGGGGGTCGAGGCCGGCAAGATGAGCGGCGCCGTAGGCAATTTTGCCAACATTCCTCCATTTATCCAGGATTACGTGTGTGAGAATCTGGGCATTGCTTCCGCCGACATCTCCACCCAGGTGCTCCAGCGCGACCGCCACGCCTACTACATCGCAACCCTCGCCATCATAGCATCCACCCTGGAGCAGATGGCTTTCGAGGTACGCAACCTCCAGCGCACGGAGGTGCGTGAGGTGGAGGAGGCATTCCGCAAGGGACAGAAGGGCTCCAGCGCGATGCCGCACAAGCGCAACCCTATCAGCAGCGAGAACATATGCGGCTGTGCCAGGGTAATGAGGGGTTACATGTCCGCATCCTGCGAAAACGTTGCCCTGTGGCACGAGAGGGACATCTCCCACTCCAGCACCGAGCGCATCATCCTCCCGGATGCCACCGAGCTCCTGGATTACATGCTGACCCGATTCAAGGGCATACTCGAGAATCTGGTGGTCTACCCTGAGCGTATGCTGCAGAACATCTACGCCACCCGTGGAGTTATCTTTGCACAAAGGGTGATGAATGCCCTCATAGGCAAGGGGCTTTCCCGAGAGGAGGCCTACGATACGGTGCAGCCTGTGGCAATGAAGGCCTGGACCGAGGGGCTGGACTACAAGAGCCTTCTTCTCGAAAACGGGAAGGTTATGGGCCTGCTCAAAAAAGAAGAACTCGAAGGCTGTTTCACCCTCGAGTACTACTTCAAAAACGTCGATTACATTTTCAAGCGCGTCGGAATCGAGCGCGCTTGAAAAAAAGCTATCTGATTACTATTTCGCTTCTGTCAGGACCAACTGAGATGATTCTGACAGGGCATCCTGTCTCCTGCTCTATGAAGGCGATGTAGTCCTTCAGCTCTGCCGGGAAATCCTCGTAATTGCGCACGGAGCATATGTCGCTCTTCCATCCCTTGAATTCCTTATATACAGGGGTGACTTCCTCGTTGCTCTCGAATGGGAAGTAGTCCACTGTCTTGCCTCCGATTTCGTAGGCTGTCGCCACCTTGATGGTATCGAAGCTGTTGAGCACGTCGGACTTCATCATTATGAGCTCGCTTACTCCGTTCATCATCACGGCATATTTCAGGGCTACGAGATCGAGCCAGCCGCAACGGCGCGGACGCCCAGTCGTGGCACCGTACTCCTTGCCTATCCTCCTGATCTCCTCACCCGTCTCATCGAAGAGCTCGGTAGGGAAAGGACCGCTGCCCACTCGGGTGCAGTATGCCTTGAATATGCCTATCACCTTGCCTACGCGGTTCGGCGCCACTCCGAGACCGGTGCATACTCCGGCGCTCATCGTGTTGGATGAGGTTACGAACGGGTAGGTGCCGAAGTCTATGTCCAGCATAGAGCCCTGGGCACCCTCTGCGAGCACGGCTACGTCAGAGTCAATGTACTTGTTGACCTCTATCTCGCTCTCGATGAAAGGGAAACGCTTGAGTGACTCGATTGCCTCGAACCACTTCTGCTCGTATTCGCTGATGTCGTAGCTGAAATCGTACTGGCTCAGCATTGCGATGTGCTTCTGCTTGAGGGTCTCGTAACGTTGTTTGAACTCAGGGGAGAGAATGTCGCCGACCCTGAGGCCGTTGCGGCCTGTCTTGTCCATATAGGTAGGACCTATTCCCTTGAGGGTGGAGCCTATCTTGGACTTGCCTTTTGCTGCTTCGCTGGCCGCATCCAAGGTCCTGTGGGTAGGGAGGATGAGGTGGGCGCGCTTGCTGATCCTGAGCTTTCCGCTGATGTCGCCGCCCTTCGCCTCTATGTCACGGATTTCCTCTGCCAGGATGACCGGGTCGATCACGACTCCGTTGCCAATTACATTGACAGTATCCTTCCTGAAGATTCCGGAAGGAACGGTGTGCAGCACGAAGGACTCGCCGTCGAACTTGAGCGAGTGGCCGGCGTTTGGACCGCCCTGGAAACGTGCAATAACCTTGTAGTCGGGGGTCAGGACATCGACCACCTTACCTTTGCCCTCGTCGCCCCACTGGAGCCCGAGCACTACGTCAACTTTCTTCATTATTCGGATCTTAGTGAAAATGTCTTTTCAAACACACAAAGATAAGAAATAATTTTGATAATTATAAGAGCATTTCAGCAAAGAAGGGCTTCTGCGCGGAAATGTTGATAACCTTGTTGAAAACTTGATTCGAGATAGCCTTTTTTGATATGGCAATATGCCTAAATTTGTGAAACCGGATTATCTTATTTTAGAATAATTAAAAATAATATATAATGGATGTACGTAAGACCAACGGCTCCGTAGAGGAGTTCGACAAAGCCAAACTTGCCCGAGGTATTCACGAAGCATACAAGTCGGCCAAGGAGTACTGTGACGACGCGATAGTAGTGTCGATCATCAATAACCTTTATATCTATGAGGGAATTACCAGCGCTGAAATCCGCCGCCAGGTGGAGGAGTCGCTGATGTCCATCAACAAGCGCGTGGCCCACGCATACATCGACAAGTTCGATGCAGATATCGACCTGCGCAAGAAGAGGGACTTCATCAAGGACTACATCGCAGCCTCCAATGCTGCGACGGGATCCAAGTTCGACGCCAATGCCAACGTCACCCGCAAAAACATTGTGACCCTGGGCAACGAGCTCTACAAGGAGAACAACATCAAGCAAAACCGTTATATCATGTGCGACAAGATCAAGACCCTGTACGGCCGCGCCCTCGCCGACCAGTACCTCAAGGATCTGAACTCGCACATCCTGTATAAACACGACGAGAGCGGTACTCCGGGCTTCCCTTACTGCGTAGCCATAACTATGTACCCTTTCCTCATCAGCGGCCTCAAGGAACTGGGCGGCGTGTCCATTGCACCTACCGACCTCAAGTCTTTCTGCGGCGAGTTCATCAACCTCGTTTATTCCATCTCCTCCCAGTTCATGGGAGCGGTGGCTACTCCTGAGTTCCTGATGTACCTGGATTACTTCATCCGCAAGGACTACGGGGACGATTACCTCGAGCACCTGGACGACGTCGTGGAAATGAATGCCAAGCAGCGCACCCTCGTGAAGGTCATCGACAACTACTTCCAGCAGGTTGTGCACTCGATGAACATGCCGGCAGGCAACCGTGGCTATCAGACCGTTTTCTGGAACATAAGCTACTTTGACCGCAACTACTTCCAGGGCGTGTTCGGTGACTTCCGCTTCCCTGACGGAACGGCTCCGAAATGGGAGACCCTCGACTGGCTGCAGAAGCACTTTATGAACTGGTTCAACCAGGAGCGCAACAATTACCTTCTGACCTTCCCTGTGGAGACCATGGCACTGCTCACTGACGGAGGTGACGATTTCTCCGACCCGGATTATGCCGACTTCACCGCTGAGATGTGGTCCAAGGGACACAGCTTCTTCTGCTACCTCTCCAACAGCCCTGATTCCCTTTCCAGCTGCTGCCGTCTGCGCAACAGCCTCAAGGACCTCGAGGACAGGGAGGACAGTTCCCACAACCACACCACCCATCAGTACTCTATGGGTACGGCTTCCGTAGCTACGGGTTCCAAGTCCGTGATGACCATCAACCTCAACCGTCTCATCCAGAGCGCTACCCGCAAGTATTTCAACGAGAGGAGGGGAGTGTCCCTTCCTGAGGGTAAGCCTTTGAACCCGGCATCCAACTTCTACGACAAGGACGACCTCTACAACAACTATATCGCCAAGGCCATCACCGAGATGACCGAGCGCGTGCACAAGTACCAGATCGCCTTCAACGAGATTATCAAGGATTTCTACAAGGCCGATATGCTTGACGTTTACAACGCAGGCTTCATTGATATGAAGAAGCAGTACCTCACCGTGGGCGTGAACGGTTTGACCGAGGCTGCCGAGTTCCTCGGACTTGAGATTTCCCCTAACCCGAAGTACGAGGAGTTCGTAAACAAGGTGCTGGAGACCATCAACATCTCCAACCGCAAGGACCGCACCCCTGAGGCCATGTTCAACACCGAGTTCGTGCCTGCAGAGAACCTTGCCGCAAAGAACTACAAGTGGGACAGCAAGGACGGTTACTTCGTGTCTTCGAAGCACAATCTCTACAGTTCCTACTTCTACAATCCTGAGGATACCTCCCTCTCGATCATAGACAAGTTCAAGCTCCACGGAGAAGAGTACGTGAGGTATCTGGACGGAGGTTCCGCCCTCCATATGAACCTCGACGAGCACCTCAGCAAGGATCAGTACCGCCAGCTCTTGAAGGTGGCTGCCCACTATGGCACCAACTACTTCACATTCAACGTACGCAATACAATCTGCAACGAGTGCGGCTACATCAGCAAGGATACCCTCTCCAAGTGCCCTAAGTGCGGCAGCGAGAATATCGACTACCTCACCCGCGTAATCGGTTACCTCAAACGCGTATCCTCATTCGCAGAGCCGCGTCAGGTAGAAGCCGGACGCAGGTACTATTCACCTAAGGACCTGTAATGATCAAGTACGTTCCTTCGCTCACAGACGTAGTCCTGGAGGAGATACCGCATAGAGTTTCCCTGGCAGTTGAGATTTCCAACTGCCGGGGAAATTGCATTGGCTGCCACTCTCCCTTCCTGAAGAAGGATTTGGGAGATGAGCTTACTGCCGAGGCAGTGGAAAAGTTGCTCAAAACCAACTTCGGAGTGAACTGCTTCCTCTTCCTCGGGGAAGGCAATGATCCCGAGGCACTGAAAGCTATTGCCTACTATCTGAGAAGCTCGCATCCCGAACTGGAGCTTGCCTTGTATTCAGGTCGCGAAAGCGTTGAGGATGAGCTTTTTGAAATCTTCGATTTCGTGAAAGTGGGCCCTTACATCAAGGAATTCGGCCCTCTTAACGAGAAGACCACAAATCAGCGCCTGTATTACCACCGCGCCGACATCACTTCTTCCTTCTGGCGCAAGAAGTGACATCGGCGACGATGCTCTCCGGTAAGGTTTTTCTTCCCTTATCTGATGATTATGGCCACTCCGTCATTCTGAGAGATGCGGAGCGGCTTTTTGAAGTTGACGATTCTGGATAGTTCAGTCTTCTTCTCGGATGAACCCTTGAGCTTTGTGCTCACGGTGCCGAGCACCTCTGCCTTGCCTCCGAAACGCTGCTCAAGGGCTGCCACGTCGATGAGGAAGTCCTCTTCGGAGGCATTGACTGCGCCTATGTACCAAGTGTCGCCGTGGCGGCGGGCGATGGCTACGTTCTGTCCAGGCTCGCCGTCTATGAAGCGGGTTTCGTCCCAGGTCGTCGGAACTTCGCGCATGAAATCCAGCGCGAGCCCCGGTGCATCCTCGAGGTTGTTCGGGGCGAGGGCGAAGTTCTGTATCGGGTTCTGGAAGAGCACTGCCGTTGCAAGCTCGAAGGCATCGGTGGTGATACGCCTCGTGCCGCGTACGCGTCCCTTGGAATCAGGCTTGCCGTTGTTGCGCTCGAGTACCTTGTTCAGGAAGGTGCCTCCGAACTCCATGCTTCCGACAGCATTCCTGATGAACGGGTAGAGGCTCGCGTGTATGGCTTCCTGCTCGCATTCATACTGGCCGAAGATGAGGTTCTCCGATGCGCGCACAGCCTCGCTGCCGACGTAATTCGGGTACATGCGCTCCCAGCCTCTCGGAAGGGTGCAACCGTGGAAGATAACCATCAGACCGTGGTCGTCGGCATCGCTGAGTATGGCCTCGTACAGCGCCATGGTTTCCTGCTTGTCGCCGCCGAAAAAGTCCACCTTGATTCCCTTTACGCCTATGCTCTCAAGCCAGCGCATCTCCTGCTTTCTGGAAATGGGATTGGACATGATGTCGACCGGGCCCTGGGTGATGTCGTTCCACCAGCCGCTGGAGGAGTACCAGAGGAAGAGATCCACATTCTTTGACCTGGCGTAGCGGGCAAGTTCCTCCATCCTTTCCCTGCCTATGTTGACATCCCAGTAATTGTCGATAAGGCAGAAACTGAAGCCCATGGCTGAGGCGAGGTCTATGTATTGCACCTGGTCGTCGTAGTTGATGCTGTCGTCCTGCCAGAGTATCCAGCTCCAGCTGCCCTTGCCGTAGCTGTAGCTGTGGCTGCTTTCGTAGCGCGGCTCCACCACATCGAAGGCTATGGTGGTTTCTACAATGGGTGCCAGGTCTGAGCCTACGGTGACGGTTCGCCATGGGGTGCTGCCCGGAAGGGCGAAGGCAGGCTCGGAAGTTCCGTTGCCGTTGTTCTCCTCAGGCATAGGGAATTCTATGCGGTATCCCCCGTCCTTGCGGTATTCGCCCAGGCGGGATCCGCAGTACCTGCTGTCCACTCCCGTCTCGCTGACCAGTGCCCAGCCTGCTCCCGGAATCTTGAAAAGGCAGGGGAAAGTGTATCCGTGACCGAATTCGGATTCCTCGTCCATAAGGGCGCCGGGCTTGTAATACTCTTCGTAGCTCGGTTTGGTGCGCTTCCAGCCCACCATTGCATCGCTCTGAGGGCAGAGGTAGGTCGTGGTTCCGGAAGGGAAGTTGAATGAGGTCTGCTCGCTCATCACCCTGATGCTGCCCGTATCGCCGTCCTTGATGACATTGTAGCGGAAGGCGATGTCATTGTTGCTGATGTGCCATTCTATGTCGATGGGGTGGCCGTCCGGGGTCTTGCAGTGGAGCAGGGTCCTGCGGGCATCGCGCTGCACGCGGCTCTGCTTGATGCGGTCGAGGCTGTAGTCGATTCTGATGTCACGGGTGTCTGCGGACTCGAAAATGAGCCGGCTGTAGTCGCGGAAATCGCCCGTCAGACCGAGGGAGGAAGGGGAGAGCAGGGTCTCTCCGTCATATTCGATGCTGTACAGAAGCCGGGAGTCTTCGCTCTGCTCGATTTTTACGAGCAGTTTCCCGTCAGGGCTGCTCAGGCTCGTGGCCAAAGCCAACAGGAAGGAGAATAGCAGGTTTGTCATATTAGTGTATCAGTTTTATACAAAACTAACGAATTTTTCATATTTTTGCAATACGGTTGATTTTTCGGCCAGGGCCTGATGCAATTAATATAAACCGATACAGCAAACTGAATATGAAGATATCTGACAGGGCTGACAGTATGCCCTATTCTCCGATAAGAAAGCTCGCTCCTTACGCCGATGCGGCAAAGAGGAACGGAGTGAAGGTATATCACCTCAATATAGGTCAACCCGACATCAAGACTCCGGAGTGCGCCCTTGAGGCCATCAGGAACGTGGACAGGGAGATTCTGGAATACAGCCCTTCGGACGGCTATCTCTCCCTGCGTACCAAGATGGTCAAGTACTATGCCGAGTACGGCATCTATCTCTCTCCGGACGAGATTATCATTACTGCAGGAGGCTCCGAGGCTGTGCTTTTCGCTTTCCTCGCCTGCCTCGACCCCGGCGACGAGATCATAGTGACCGACCCGTTCTACGCCAATTATATGGCCTTCGCGATTTCCGTGGGAGCCGTCATCAAGAGCGTAAAGACCAGAATCGAGGACGGTTTCCGCCTTCCTTCCGTGGAAGAATTCGAGGCGAAGATTACCCCTCGCACCAAGGCCATACTCATATGCAATCCCAACAATCCCACGGGTTACCTCTACACGCGCAAGGAGATGCAGCGCCTGCGCGACATAGTTAGGAAGCACGGGCTGTTCCTTTTCAGCGATGAGGTCTACAGGGAGTTCATCTATACTGGAATGCCGTACATTTCCGCCTTCCATCTGGATGGAATCGAGGAGAACGTGGTGCTCTTCGATTCCGTGTCGAAACGATATTCCGAGTGCGGCACGAGGATAGGCTGTCTGTGCACGAAGAACAAGAGCGTGCACGACGCAGTGATGAAGTTCTGCCAGGCAAGGCTCTCCCCGCCGCTTCTGGGACAAATCGTGGCCGAGGCTTCTATTGACGTGCCAAAGGATTACCTTTCAGGAGTTTACGAGGAGTATCTGGACAGGCGTAACTTCCTCATTGACGGGCTCAACAAGATCCCGGGGGTGTATTCGCCTATCCCTATGGGCGCTTTCTACACAATGGCTAAGCTTCCCGTAGATGATGCCGAAAAGTTCTGCATCTGGTGCCTGAACGAATTCCGGTGGAACGGAGCCACCGTGATGATGGCGCCGGCATCCGGCTTCTATACCGAGCCCGGCGAGGGTAAGCAGGAGGTGCGCATCGCCTACGTTCTCTGCAAGGAAGACCTCGCAACGGCGCTGGAAGTGTTGCGCAAGGCTTTGGAACAGTATCCGGGAAGGGTGGAACTCTGATCAGCGGAACAGGGACAGCACTGCGCTGAACTTCCCGTCCTTATCACACAGCGAATCGATACGGCTGCCGAGTTTTAGCTCTGCCGCCTTCAGCCTCAGTGCAAGCAAGCATTCCCCGGCAGTCAGCGGGTCTGGGCATTCCAGGCTTATGGTGGCTGAGGCTTCGTCGGTCCTGAACGTCGCGTCCGCTCCCAGCAGGGAGGCGCTGCGCACCAGGGCATCCAGCTGCGCCTGCTTCACGACGTAAGAGGGGTCATATACATTGGTCCCCAGACTCTTGAGGAGGCTGTCCAGAGACGGATTGGATCTGCGTATAACTGTCTTTCCACGACTCAGCTCCTCACTTCTTTTTTCGAGATAATTGTCAGCCATTTTTATCTAGTTTGTCAAACAAAACATAAAGATATCAAAAAATTCCGTATCTTCGCAAGATGAAGTATATGAGAAGAATCCTTCTTTCACTATTGATAGTTGTTCTGTCGACACCTTTGGTCCGGGCCCAGTTTGCGGATTCCTCGAGCGGCCTGCTCCAGATGCCGTCTGCGGAAATGCACGATGATGGCGTGTTCAGCATCACTAACAACTATCTCAACAGGCACTCCCTTCCAACTTCGGGCTGGAGTTATGACACCTTCTCGTACGGCTTCAACCTGGCTTTCTGGGACCGTTTCGAAGTGGGGTACGTCCTGACTATCTTCGACGGCAGGAAGAGCGGCAGCACCACCGACCGCTCCCTGATTTTGTTCAACCAGGACAGACACTTCACCGGCAAGTTCCAGTTCCTTAAGGAAGGTGAGTTCGGTTTGAAGTGGATGCCTGCTCTGGCAGTGGGTATAAGCGACCCGACCACCGGTTCTTCTGAAGGCGGATATGCCGATGTGAACGTGGAAGGCACGGGGAACGGCTATTTCAACCGCCTTTATATCGCACTCTCCAAAAATTTCGAAACCCCTTGGGGGAAGGTGGGCGCGCACCTTGCTTATCAGTACAACCGACGTACAGACTACAGGCTCAACGGCCCTTGCGCTGCCGTCACCTGGCGTCCCGTGTGGCTCTGCGAGCTCTGGCTCCTGGATGAACTGCAGCTGATTGCGGAGTATGATTCGCGCACCGTGAACGCCGGCTTCATTGCTTCCCTATGGGACAACAGGTTTGAACTGATGTTTGAACTTCAAAATTTCCGCTGGATCAATTTCGGCGCGAGATTCAACGTAAGACTAAATAAATCAACCATTAACTGATTTCCTTTATGATGAAAAAACTCATTTCTGTCATTATTCTTGCGTCTGGGTTATGCTTTGCGTCAAGTGCCCAGCAGGCATTCAAGAGCCTTTCCATCGGTTTTGAGGCTGGAACTACGGGCATAGGGGTGGAACTTGCCATACCTATCGTTACCGATCATCTTGTGCTTACTGGAGGTCTTACCGCACCTTCCTTTTCATACCCTCTGTCTTTTTCGATGGACATGACAGCGGCCAACAATGCAATCGACGATGCGAACAGCAGGCTTGCCGAAGCTGGAGTGCCTGAAAGGCTCAACACCAGATTCTCCGATGCCGTAATTGAGGCGAACCCTGTAATCAATCTCAGCAGCGCCAAACTTATGCTTGAATACTATCCATTCAAGAAAAGTTCCTTCCATTTCACTGCGGGCGCTTTTATGGGTATGGGTGAGAGGTTCCTGTATTCGGACATATATGTTGATGACAACACATTCAGCAACATAAAGCAGCTTGAGGGTGAGATGCAGGCCATTCAGCAAAAGTATGGAGAACATGCAGAAATAGGTGAAGTAGAGCTCCCTTCCATGCGCTTCAGCGCTTTCGGGGAGACTTACGAGCTCCAGGAGAAGTCCGGAAAGCTCGGGATGGAAGCGGAGCTTGCGATAGCCAAAATCCGTCCATATTTCGGACTCGGCTTCGGCCGCAGTATGCCAAAGGGGCATCTTGGCTTCCAGCTGGATCTGGGCGTGTGGTACCACGGTTCTCCGAGCCTGGAGTCTTCGCAGAAGGTGGAATTCGACCCTGAGGCAACTGATCTTACGGCAGGCATCCCTCTGCTTGAGAAATATAGCCTCGCCCAGGCTATACTGTATCCAAGTCTGTCTCTCAGGCTCATATACAGGATTTTTTAGATTTGAGCAGTGCTGAAACTCCTTTGCTTCATATTCCTCGTTCTGAGACCGGCTGTCATACGCGCCCAGGAACCTCTCTTCTGCATGGAAGAAGGGACCGTGCTCGAGTATGAGAGGCGTTACGTGGACAGCGGCAAGTTGAAGTGGAGCCAGGAGCTCAGCATACTGTCCGTGGTAGCGGGGGAGGATGGAAGCCGGACCGTTGCATACAGCACCGAGTTCCGCAATGCGAAGGGGCGTACGATGTACGGCGGCCCCGTGCAGCTGTCGGTGCAGATAAGGAAAGACGGCTCAGTGCTTGCTGACCTTGCCGGGAGCATGAAGGCGGTGTTGGAAAATGTGCTGCCTGACGCGACAGTGGGCGGGGATGCCTGTATGACTCTGCTGCCCTCCGAGTTTGAAGATGGCGACACGCTTCCGGATGCTGCGTTCACCCTGACAGCCGCCGGCATACCCTACAAGGTTGAAGTCAGCGGCCGCGAATATCTCAGGCGGGAGACCATAAGAACAGCGGCAGGGGACTTCGACTGCGTGGTGGTGTTCGAACGCAAGAAAGAAAGGGGCTTGAGGAAACGTACCACCTCAGCTCTTACCTGGTATGCTCCGGGAATTGGAATGGTACGCCACGACACTTATTCCGATAAGGGGGAATTGGAAACCTCGGAACGCTTGGTGTCAATGACAAAACGCTGAAGATGAGAAAGTTTATTGTTGCTTTGCTCTTGCTTGTCCCGTTTCTGGCCGCTCAGGCCCAGGACCTTGAAGGGACCGTGTCCAGACTTGAGGATGCGGGCTTTGCCGACATACGCTCCGCAATGACCGAGGACTGTCTTATCTTTTCCCTCTCCTGCGACTCCTATCAGCTCCCGAACGAGGGCCTTTCCAGGGCCAGGAGGATAATAGAAGCCGATTGCGCGGAGTCGGGGATGAAGGTGAAACTGATTTGCGTCAGCCGCAACGTCCCTGAAGTGACTATGAGCTACGACCCCGCCAGCGGAAGCTGGAGTACCACCAGAAAACTCGATGACAGCTGGGATATAGTCAGGATAGAGCCTAAACGCGCCAGTTCCCTTGGCAAGGTGGACCTGGTCTTGTATCCACAGGTTTCAATAATGAACCTCATCATCAATCAGGTATATCAGACCCTGTGGCAGATCAGTCCTGCGGTGGAGGTGTCGCTTTGGCCGGGAATGAAGCTCACTTACCAGGTCAAGTTCCCGCTCTTCAATGACGGATACGGAGAGCTGGAGGACAGAATCCATCCGGGAATGGTAAGCCTGACCCAGTCTTTCCGAGACCCGTGGAACTGGAACATACACGGCAAACTCAGCGCAGGAGTCTTCAGCAACAACCGTTACGGCCTCGCATTGGAACTCAGCTATTATTTCCCGAATCAGCGTTTCTGGGTAGATACCCAGCTCGGACTGCTCTCCAACTGCTATTTCGACGGTTTCATATTCAAGTATGACAAATATTCCTATTTCAGATGGAATCTGGCCTTCAACTACTATATGCCTGCCCTGGATACGCAGTTCACCTTCAGAGCTCAGAGGTTCCTTCTGGGAGATGTGGGCCTGAAGTATGAAATGATCCGACATTTCGACCGTTGCAGCGTGGGACTGTATGCTGAAAAATGCAGGAGCGTGCAGCTAAATGTGGGCTTCCGTTTCAGCCTTTCCCTCCCTCCATACAATATGAAGCGCAGAGGCTATGTGCCTCGCGTGAAGACGGGAAATCTGGGTATGTCCTACAATGCCAACAACGAGCGTTACTATTATAAGGAGTTCCGCACGGAAGCCTCGGACAATATCATGAACAAAAATGCATACAATCCATATTTTATTGACAGACACTGCAAATAGTTTTTGAATTAATTTTGTTTTTATAAAAAACTGTGCTAAATTTGCCGTTTGAATAGTAGGAGTATAATGTGCCCTGATTATTCGGAAGATTTATTGGATTATTGTTTAATGTTTAATACTCACTTTTAAAATGAAAAAACTTTTGTATGTTTTGGCAGCAGTCGGACTTTTCGTTGCTTGCCAGCCAGAAGAAATTCAGACTGCGTTTGAGGTAGATCCAGCAAAGGCGGTGATTACCGTTAGCTTCGTGGATGTAAACACTGGAAAAGCTCCTGAAGCTGGCCCTGTGGTGTTAATGGCGGATGGTTCCGTTGTTGAAAACCCTTATGTTATTTTGGGTAACAAAGCTCTTACAGAGAGAACAGTTACTTTCACTGCCAAGTATCAGGATATAATTTCTGATCCTTATACTGTGCCTGTACCAGCTGTCAAGGCAGGCAGTGTAGTTAATATTAATATCACTATTGTGGTAGGAAAGCCAAATGTCGAGAAGACAATTGAGCTTGTTGAGGGTAATCCTGGTGATGTGATCGTGTACGGTCCATACTACTTCCAGCCAGAAGGTCACGAACTTGTTTTCCACGACGATATGATGTGGGCAAAGAACCTTTCTGAGTTTATCCTTCACGGAACTATTACTTATCCTAACATAAGCGGTCAGGAAGTTAAGAATCTTAAGATTTTCGATGAAACCCTTAAGAATGTTGTTGATGTATATGTCCTTGCTCTTGATTACGGAGTAGAGCAGACAACCGAAGAAATGGAGATTACTGTTTCTGCATGGTCATACTATACTGCATATGCTCTTGTAGGTGAGGTCGCAATTCCTTTCACAATTTACGCTGATAAGGGTACAAAGAATGAAGCTGTTGTTGCCACCTTTGATTTAGTACTTACCGAATCAATGTGTGAATATTCCGAAATCGCCAATCCTGAGGGACATGGCCACTATATGGAAGGACACGGCCACGATCACGGCGGAAGCGACAATGCAGGTGGCGGTATCGTAATTGCCGAGTAATATCCTTTCAGTACAGTATTCAGTTTAAGAATTAAAAAAGTAAATCAATATGAAACTTAAATTTTTAGCTTTGTCACTCGCTTTGGCTGCTGCTACAGTTTCAGTAAATGCCAAGAATGACGAAAAGTGCAAGGATTATTTCCTCGGAGGCGGCGTAGGTATCATCTCCACTATGACTCCGGGTTTCAATAGCCCTGCTTTCTATGCAGACATCCAGTTCGGTAAGTATCTTACTCCTGTATGGGGCGTACGCGGTGTTGTAGCCGGTCCTTTCCAGACCCTCGATGCAAATGACAGCAACGCTTGGTTGGATGCTGCCCAGACCACCCGTTACAGCGCAAAGAACAAGAAGTTCGGCGAGCTCAACTTCGATGCAATGTTCAACATCAGCAATCTCTTCGCCGATGATCTCGCTAAACTCGACTTCTATGTGTTTGCAGGTCCTACCGTAAACTTCTCAAGGGTTGGTACCAAGTTCTCTGAAGTTCAGGATGCCAGCATTGTAATTGTAGAACCTTGCGACGACTTCAAGCTCCGTGTAGGTGCTACTGCCGGTCTCGGTCTTGCTTACAACTTCACCAAGAGCTTCGCTCTCGGAGTTGAAGGTCGCTTCGGCGTCACTCCTTCAATCTTCGGCGACGCTGACGCTTATCGCAAGGCTTCCGGTACTTCCCGCTTCACCATCAACGGTGTATGGAACATCGGTGGAAAGAGAGGCAAGGTTGCCCGTGCTGCTGCCGCTGCTGCCGCTGCTGGCTTCCTTTCACAGAGCGCTGTTGACGCTATCGTAGATGAGGCTCTCACCAACAACCCTAAGATTGTCGAGAAGATCGTCGAGAAGGAAGTTATCAAGGAAGTTGAGAAGCTCGTCAACAATGAGGTTCCTTCTTCTACCGCTATCTTCTTCGAGATTGGCAAGGCTACCCTCACCAGCAAGGATAAGGCCCGCATCAAGCTCTACGCTGAGTCTATCTTGGCTTCCAAGGATGACTCCGTATTCGAGGTTGCAGGTTACGCTGACAAGAAGACCGGTAGCGCAAAGACCAACCAGAAGCTCTCCGAGAAGCGTGCTCAGGCTGTTTACGATGCTCTCATTGCTGAGGGTGTTCCTGCCAGCAGGCTCGAGAAGAAGGCTTACGGTGGAGTTGACGCCATCTTCTTCAACAACGACGTTCTCTCAAGAACCGTTATCATCAGGAAGAAATAAGTTATACTTCTTATATGAGAATGGAGCCGATGAAAGTCGGCTCCATTTTTTGTTCTCTCTTACCAGCTTCTATTGCAAAGCCGAGGATTTTTCGTAAATTTGCATAATGTATATTTTGCAATGATTCAATATGCTTGACGAATTGAGGACTGACATTGCGAGGCTCATCTCAAAGTATGAGCAGCAGAAGAAGAGAGCAGATGCCCTCGAAGCCCTTTTGTCAGACAGAACTGAAGAACTGCACAAATGCAGAGAGCAGATTACTGATTTGAATTTACAGATAGACAATCTCCATCTGATGTACGCTTTCAATGCCTGTGACGACAGCAAGGAGGCTAAACGGAGGATAGACAGAATATTGAAGGAGATTGACAAATGTATAGAACTGCTGGAGAGTTGATATGGGACAGAGCATCACGCTGAAAATACAAGGCAAGGAGTATGAGCTTGTTGCCGATACTCCGGAGATGGAGAGGCTGATGCGTCTTGCGGCTGAGGAGGTGGACGGTATGTTGGCTGAGTATGACAGTACTTATTCCAACGTTCCAAAAGAGGAGAAACTGGTTTTTGCCGCAGTGAGGGAGGCAGTAGGCAAGTTCCGTGCGATGAAGGAGTTGGATATGTATAAGGCTGATGTAAAGAGCCTTGAAAGCCAGCTTTCTTCCTATCTTAAGAGCAATGGTGATTAGCCGTCAGGCCCATCTTCTGAAAACAACGAGTTCTTAGGAACAGGGTCCACTCGTGGCGAGGAAGGCAGGCCCGGCTTGACCGGGAAACCCGATACGTTGCGGAGCCCAAAACTTATTCAGAGGCTTTTTCTGAAAGTTCGGCTGACGGCTTCATATAGACAGTATCTGCAGATTTGCGGATACTGTTTTTTTTGTAACTATTAACTATATATAAATTTAACTTATGGTATTGTTTTACATATTGGCCGTCTTTGCCGGAGCTCTTGTGGGCATAGCGGTTTACCTGCTTGTAACCAGGTTTATTCTCAAGAGTCACGCAGATGCCATCGTGGAGAAGGCAAACGTGGAGGCCGAGAACATCAAGCAGCAGAAGATACTTC
Source organism: uncultured Bacteroidales bacterium (assembly GCA_945939695.1). Lineage (GTDB taxonomy): Bacteria > Bacteroidota > Bacteroidia > Bacteroidales > UBA932 > Cryptobacteroides. The sequence goes on along the minus strand of CAMEWE010000008.1, from coordinate 31,187 downwards.
AGGCGAAGGAAAAATTCCTTCAGATGAAAAGCGAGCACGAGAACTTCGTGAACAACAAGAACAATGAGCTGCGTGAGCGCGAAAACAACATCAAGTCCCGCGAGGGGCAGCTTAACCAGCAGACAGCCGAGCTCAATAAGAAACTCAGGGATCTGGAATCGCAGAAAGGACAGCTCAACGCCCAGCGCAACAAGCTCGATGCCAAGATTCAGGAGTATGAGAAGCTTACAGCCCAGGTCAACAGTGAGCTTGAAAACGTGGCTGGAATGAGTGCGGAGGAAGCGAAGAAGATGCTCGTCGAGAATATGAAGGCTGAAGCAAGGAGCGAAGCCCAGGCATATATCAACGACACCATTGACGAGGCAAGGCTGAATGCGGCGAAAGAAGCCAAGAGGATTGTCATCAACACAATCCAGCGCACCGCTACTGAAACCGCGATTGAAAATGCAGTCACTACCTTCCCAATAGAGAACGATGAGGTGAAAGGCCGTATCATCGGTAGGGAAGGACGCAATATCAGAGCCCTGGAGGCAGCCACCGGAGTTGAAATTGTGGTGGATGACACCCCGGATGCTATCCTTCTCTCCGCTTTCGATCCAGTCAGAAGGGAAATTGCACGCCTGTCCCTGCACCAGCTCGTAATTGACGGACGCATACACCCGGCACGAATCGAAGAAGTTGTGACCAAAGTGTCTAAACAGCTTGAAGATGAGATACTTGAGACAGGAAAGAGGACATGTATAGACCTCGGTATCCACGGTCTGAACATTGAGCTCGTAAGGCTCATAGGCCGTATGAAATACCGTTCATCCTATGGTCAGAACCTTCTCCAGCACTCCCGTGAAGTTGCGAACATCTCAGCCATCATGGCTTCCGAGCTCGGCCTTAACCCTAAGATAGCCCGCAGGGCAGGTCTTCTCCACGATATAGGAAAGGTGAGCGAAAATGAGCCTGAATATCCTCACGCCATACTTGGCGCCAAGCTCGCAGAGCAGTACAAGGAGCGTCCGGAGATATGCAACGCCATCGGCGCCCACCACGAAGAAATGGAAATGACTTCCATCTACTCACCTCTAGTGCTTGTGGCTGATGCGATTTCAGGAGCGCGTCCAGGTGCCAGAAGGGAAGTGATCGAGTCCTATATCAAGAGACTCAAGGGTATGGAAGACCTCGCGGCTTCTTATCCTGGCGTCACCAAGTCCTATGCAATACAGGCAGGTCGTGAACTTCGCGTCATTGTGGGCGCAGAAGAAGTCAGCGATTCCCAGGCAGCAAACCTCTCTACCGAGATTGCCCAGCGCATCCAGGATGAGATGACCTATCCTGGTCAGGTGAAGATCACCGTAATACGCGAGACCCGCTCTGTCGCCATCGCGAAGTAAGAGCCTCTCAATACAAAAAGACCCCGGAGCCAAGAGCTTCGGGGTCTTTTATGTGCAAGTCAATTGTCAGAGAGCTGCAATCATTCGGGTGAAGAGGGCGGTCATGCGCTCGGAAGCAAGGTTGGCCTGCTTCACCACGTCGTTGCCGTCATTGTAGTTCTTCTCAGCATTCAGGAAGTTGGACATATTCGTGACTACTGACATTCCGAATACCCTCAGACCGCAATGGCGGGCCACTATTACCTCAGGGACCGTGGACATACCGAGCAGGTCGGCTCCGATGGAGTGGTAGAACCTTACCTCTGCCGGGGTCTCGTAGGTAGGACCGGTGCTGGCGAGATATACGCCCTTCTTGACAGGAATGCCCAATTCAGGACAAAGGCTTTCTGCAAGTGCTTGAATCTGAAGGTCGTATGCGCAGGTCATATCAGGGAAACGCTCCCCGAACTCTTCGATATTCGGACCGATGAGTGGGTTTGGCATAAGGTTGATGTGATCTCGTATGATGATGAGGTCACCCACCTTGTAATCCTGGTTGCAGGCTCCTGCTGCGTTGGATACGAAGAGATATTCCACACCGAGGGTCTTCATCACCCTCACTCCAATGGTGACGTTCTCCATAGGATAGCCTTCGTAATAATGGAAACGGCCCTGCATAGCCACCACTTCCTTGCCTCCGAGCGTTCCGAAAATGAAGTTGCCCTTATGCCCGACTGCAGTGGAGACCGGGAAACCCGGAATGTCCTTGTATGGGATGACAATAGGGTTTTCGATGGTTTCGGCAAGCTTTCCGAGACCGCTTCCTAGTACTATTCCTGCGACGGGTTTCATCCCGCCTGTCTTTTCTTTCAAATAGTCTGCGCAATTCTGAATGCGCTTGACGATCTGTGCTGTGTCAATGTTCATTTTTTGCGGTGGTTTTAGTCAGTTGATAATGTGTCACGCAATTTTCTTAAGCATTTTTCGTGCCTGAGTGAGAATTTCTTTCTCGCCCGGGATTTCTCGGTGACGCATTACGAAACGTCCGTTGCAAATGACTGAATGAATGCAGTCGGAATGGGCTGAATAAACGAGATTTGCAAGGAAAGGCCCATTGGAGAGGAAAAAACTGTTGTCTGTGTCCACGATGCTCAGGTCGGCGATGGCTCCCTCTTCAATGCGTCCAGTGTTAAGTCCCAGAGCCCTGGCTCCGTTGACCGTGGCCATATCCATCAGTTCGGGAAGGGGAAGGGATGAAGGGTCGTCACGCCAGGCTTTCTGGAAGATGGCTGCGTTTTTCATCGCTTCCAGCATATCCAGGTTGTTGGATGATGCGCAGCCGTCGGTACCAAGGCAGATGTTGACGCCCGCATCCCGCATCTCGTTGTAACGGAAGCGGTAGCCTGAGGCAAGTTTGGTGTTGGAATTGATGTTGTGGACGCAGTGTACGCCGCGCTTCGCAAGGATTTCTATGTCTTTGTCGCTCACCCATAGGGTGTGGGCGGCCAAAACCTTGTCGGAAAGTATGCCCAGGCTGTCGAGGTATTCCACCGGACTCAGCCCGCCGTGCGCTGCCTTGCAATCCTCTACCTCCTTGCGGGTCTCGGACAGGTGTATGTGCAGCCTGAGATTGTGCTTGCGCGCGAATTCGCTCACCCAAAGCATCATCTCTTCGCTCACTGAGTACACGGCGTGGAATGCGATTTCATAAATCAGGGAATTGTCCTTCCTGCCGAGGAAGGCTGCGCTTTTGCTCTCGCACTGCGCCTTTTGTCTCTCGGCTTCCTCCTCGCTGCCCTTGTCCATCACGTCGTAACCCGTGGCTATGCGAAGCCCCATCTCCTTTGCGGCGCGGGCTGATTCCTCGAAGAACCAGTACTGGTCGTTGAAGGTGGTGGTGCCGGTGCGTATCATCTCGATGCACGCTACTTTCGTGGCCCAGTAAACGAACTCGTGGTCGAGATTTTCCTCGACCTTCCAGATCTTTGCCAGCCATTCATGGAAGACCATATCCTCGCCTATGCCGCGCATCAGCGCCATAGGGGAGTGGGTGTGCATATTGACGAAGCCCGGGATTGCAACCATGCCTGAGCAGTTCATCACTTCCATATCACCTGCAAACTCCCAGAGCGCACTCGCGCCTGCAGGCCCTATTCTGCTGATGAGCCCGCCGCTGATGAGCACGTCCTTAAGGACGCCGTCAACAGTGATATCCTTGAGAAGTATGGATGACATCAAAGATCCTCGAATTGAATGTCGGACTCCTGGCTGCGCTGCGGAATCTCTCCGTTGAAACACTTGTCTCTGATATAGTCAACGACCTCCTGAAAGCCCTCGGCAAACTTCTCGAAGTCTTCCTTATAAAGGAAGATCTTGTGTTTATCATAAGCATAGCTGCCGTCCGGATTGGTCCTGCGCTTACTTTCAGTAATGGTCATATAGAAGTCCTTGTTGTCCTTGGTGGACTTGACATCGAAGAAGTATGTACGTTTTCCAGCTCTCACAGGCTTGGAATATACATCGTCCCCTTCACGGCTTTCGAACCTGGCCTTGTCGAAATCATCTCTGTACATAAAAATAATCTTTTAAATTTCGTCCTGAGACGAAAAATCACTATCTTGGTGTTGCAAAATTAGAATTTTTTATGGATTACTTGCTATCTTTGCACGATAAAATTTGATTTTAGTTCGAAAATATGCTCAATAGACGAATTCTCCGTACAAAAGTCTTCAAGGCGATTTACGGTTATGCAGAAAATCCGGGTATGACTCTCAAGGAGGCGGAGGCCTTTCTGGACCTCTCCTGCGAAGCAACCAGGGACTTGTACCTGTTCCTTCTTTCGATTGCCGGACCCCTCACCCGGGAAGCCTCGGAGAGAATTGAAGCCGCGCGCGCCAAGTTCAACCCTACGGAGGAGGAGCTGAACCCCAATCTCAAGTTCGTGAATAACGGCATCGCTCCTCTGCTGGAGCAGGATCCGGACCTCACCAAGCTGCTCTCGAAGAAGAAGCTCAGCTGGGAGCCGTATGATATGTTGCTGCGCCACCTTTACGAGAGCATACGCGATTCCAAATATTTCCGTGATTACCTGGACTCGGATAAGAACGGACTCGGGGAGGATGCAAACCTTTGGGCGAAGATTTTTGAGCGTGAGTTCGAAGACAACAGGGAGCTCGCGGAAATACTCGAGGAATTGTCCATACTCTGGAACGATGATCTGGGTTATGTACTGGGCTGGTGCTGCCGCAGTGTGCGTGCACTGGGTAGGGGAGAGAGATGGACTCTGCCGCCGCTATACGCCAGCGAGCTGCCGGGCAACGAGGCGAAGAGCAGTGACAAGCTCTTTGTGGTATCCCTGCTGCGCGCAGCTTATCTCAATTTCGCGCAGTTCAGCGAAGAGATAGCGAAGCTCACCCCAAAGTGGAACAGGGACCGCATCTGCACCACCGACCTGGCCCTGATAGTATGTGGTATGGCGGAGGCGAAAGCTTTCCCCCAGACTCCGGTCAAGGTCATAATCAACGAATATGTGGACATTTCCAAGTCCTACAGTACTCCCGAGAGCAGCGCTTTCGTGAACGGCCTGCTCGACAAACTGATCAATAATCATCAAAACAATGAATAAAATGTTAAGTACCATTATTTTACAGGCTAATCCCTCACAGCAGTCAGGCAGCCTCTGGAGCATGCTTATCATGTTCGCCCTCATATTCCTCGTGATGTATTTCTTTATGATCAGGCCTCAGAGAAAGCAGCAGAAGGCTCTTGACGAGATGAGGAAAGCCCTCACCAAGGGAGACAAGGTCATCACTGTGGGCGGCATCTACGGCACCATCGCCGAAGTTGACGAGACTAGCGTACTCATCAAGGTGGACGGAGACGTCAAGCTTCGCGTGGACAAGAATTCCGTTCAGAAGGATACCACCCCTGCCAAGTAGTGAGAAAGGAGGGGATACAGTTTATCCTTTGCCTTTTGCTCTCTGCCGGGGTGTGGCTCATCCATAATCTCTCTCAGACATACGTGAGCGTAGTGAGTGTTCCCGTAATAGCAAAGAGCAATATCGATGCAAGGGCCGAAGTGTCGTCAACCGATGCCACCGTGACCGCTCAGGTCAAGGCATCGGGTTTTCGGCATTTCCTGTTGTCCCGTACCCATAAAAGGCCGTTGACCGTTTACTTCGAACCGTCGGATTTCAAGTATTCCGGGGATGACAGGTACAGTCTGCAGCCTTCTGCGCTCTACAAATACGTTTCAGCCGTTTTCGGAGACGGGACCACAGTTGAGTCCTTCCTCTCCGATGATCTCAGCTTCGCCTTCAATCCGGAAAGCCACAAGAAGGTGCCGGTGCAGCAGGTGCAGGCATTGAGTTTCAAGTCCCAGTACATGGCCCTAGGTCCTATGCGCGTGCAACCCGACTCTGTATATGTTTATGGGGAGCCTTCAAGGCTTGAAAGCATAGACAGGGTTCTTACCAAGCCTGTGGAACTCAATGATATAGATTCTGATGTCCACGGCACGGTGAGACTCGATGTGCCTCGTGGTTTGCGTCTGTCGGACGAAGTGGTGAAGTATTCCATCGACGTGAGCCGTTACGTGGAGTTGCGTTCTGAAGTCAAGCTCCAGACCCGCAATGTCCCTTCAGGGCAGAGCCTGTCAGTGCTTCCTTCTACCGCAGAGGTGGTGTTCCGCTGCGCATTTCCGGTAAGCGTCGACCCTTCGACAAGCGCCGATTTCTATGTAGATTACAAGGATTTCTCAGTCTCCCTCACCGGCCGCTGTGTCGCAAAATGCGACAATATGCCTTCTGGTGTCATTGACTGGAGCATAAGTCCTGAGTTTGTGGATTGCTTGTTAAAGGCCAGATGATCAGTCTTCTTGTCACCGGACCGATAGGCAGCGGCAAGTCCGAAGCCTGCAGGTACTTCGCTGAACGCGGCGTGCCGGTATATGACTGCGACTCCCGTACCAAGATGCTGTATTCCCTAATACCAGGGCTCAAATGCGACATAGAGGAGGCTCTGGGAATCAGTTGGGACAGAATAGGAATCATATTCAGCGATGACGCCAAGAGGGAAAAACTTGAAAGTATGGTTTACCCTTACGTGGCAGAGGATATCAAGGCCTGGAAGGCATCCCAAAATGCGCCTCTGCTTGTGATAGAATCTGCAGTGATGCTTCAGAAAAGCATATTCAACGGTCTGTATGATAAAGTGTTGGTTGTGAATGCTGATTACGAGCTTCGCTGCCGGAGGAACCCGAAGGTGGCTGAAAGGGACAGCCTGCAGGACTTTGCCGCCGTCAAAGCTGACTGGAGCGTGGAAAACGACGGGGATATGGAATCCCTGCGGAATGAATTGGATATAGTATTAAAAGAAATATTGAAATGAAGACAGATTTAGCCAGAATTCTTTCTGTGTCCGGACATCACGGACTCTACAGATATCTCGCCCAGGCACGCAACGGAGCCGTTGCTGAGGGCCTTGCAGACAAGAAGAGGACGGTGTTCTCAGGCTCCAGCCGTATCACCACCCTCGCCGATATCGCCATCTATACCTCTGAGGGTGAGATGAAACTCGCCGACGTGTTCCTTGCCATCAAGGCGGCTCTCGGAGAGGAGCAGGCCCCTTCCAGCAAGGCCTCTGATGCCGAAGTGCTCGATTTTTTTGCAAAGGCGATACCTGATTACGATGCCGACAGGTTCTACCTTTCCCATATGCGCAAGGTGCTGGACTGGTATGACCAGCTCGTCAAGTACGCTTCCCTGGATTTCGTGAACGAAGATGAACAGAAAGCCGAAGAGAATTAAGGCGGTAACCCTGGGTTGTTCCAAGAATACCGTGGATACGGAACATCTGCTGGCAATGCTGCCGGCGGATGAATTCGTGTTGGTGGAGGACGACTCTCCTGTGGACTGCCTGCTTCTGAATACCTGTGGCTTCATAGGAGATGCCAAGGAGGAGTCCATACAGGCGATTCTGGAGGCTGTGGAGAAGAAGAAGGCCGGGGAGGCGGGAGAACTCGTTGTTTTCGGCTGCCTTTCACAGCGCTATTCCAGGGAGCTTCGAGAAGAGATATCCGAGGTTGATGCCTGGTATGGCGCCAGGGATCTGGGGGAGGTGCTGAATCATCTGGGTGTGAGGTCCTGCGGCTCTTCGCATCGCCGTCTCTCCGTCCAGGCGCCGTACGCCTTTCTGAAGATTTCGGAAGGATGCGACAGGCGCTGCTCCTATTGCGCCATTCCGTTCATACGCGGCGCGCACCGTTCCGTGCCCGTAGAGACCCTGGTGGCGGAAGCGACTTCGCTCGCCTCGATGGGCGTGCGTGAGCTCATACTCATAGCCCAGGACACCACCTACTACGGTCTGGACCTTTGCGGCAAGCGCATTCTGGGCAAGTTGCTCGAGGCGCTCTCTGCCGTGAACGGGATTGAACGCATAAGGATTCACTACTCCTACCCGGCTGATTTCCCGGAGGACGTCATAGACATTATGGCGACCAATCCCAAAGTGTGCCGCTATATGGACATCCCGCTCCAGCATATTTCTGACAACGTGCTTTCGCGGATGCACCGCCACGTGAACTCTGCCCAGACCCGAGAGCTGATTGCGAAGATGCGCAGTCGAGTGCCTGGTATTGCCCTGAGAACCACTATGATAGTAGGCCATCCGGGAGAAACTGAGAAGGATTTCGAGGAGCTGCTGGACTTTGTACGAGAGGCTCGTTTCGAGAGACTCGGAGCCTTTACCTATTCCGAGGAAGAAGGTACTTTCGGGGCCGAGAACTTCAAGGATGACGTGCCGCAGGAAGTCAAGCAGGACCGTCTTGATGCCCTGATGAGTCTGCAGAGGGAGATATCCCTGGACTTCAACAGCTCCCGCGTGGGCAGCGTGGAGAGGGTTCTGGTGGATTCCATCGTGGACGGAACTCTGGTGTGCCGCAGCGAGTTCGAGAGCCCCGACGTGGATGGGGAAATCCTCGTGAAGGATCCTTCCGGAAAACTTAAACCGGGAGACTTTGCAGATGTAAAAATCACTGCCGCCGACGAATATGACCTGGTCGGAGAACTGATTGTGTGATTTTTTGTTATATTTGCAAGTGTACTAAAACTAAGACAAATGACGGAAACTGACAAAAGCCGTTTGATTGACCTTGATGAGGTCGTTGCCACCAAGTTCAAAGGGAAGAAAATTCCCGGATTTGTGATGCGCTTCCTCAAAAGCTATGTCCACCAGGATTTTCTGAACTCCATCATCAAGAAAAACGGTGACGGAATCGATTTCTGCACAGGCTTGATTCAGGAACTGAATATCACTCTGGACGTTAAGGGACTGGAAAATGTGCCTGCAGACGGCACCCTCTATACCTTTGCCTCCAATCATCCGCTTGGGGGAGTGGACGGTTTCTCGCTTGCGTCCATAATAGGAAAGAAATTCGGCAGGGTGCGTATACCGGTGAATGATTTCCTGATGCACATCAAACCTATAGCACCTTGTTGCGTGCCGGTCAACAAGATGGGAAGCCAGTCCAGGGATCTGCCTCGCCTCTTGGACGAGATTTTCAAATCAGGGGATCAGATGCTGATTTTCCCGGCAGGACTCTGCTCCAGAAAGATTGATGGCAAAATTGAGGATCTGCCCTGGACCAAAACCTTCATCAACAAGAGCATAGAGAGCCGCAGGGCCATAGTGCCGGTGCACTTCATCGGCCAGAACTCCAATCGTTTCTATAGAGTTGCAAATCTCTGCAAGAAGCTGAAACTCAAGCTGAATCTGGCAATGTTAATGCTCCCGGATGAAATGTTCAGGGCAAGGGGTTCAAGCTATTCCATCGTATTCGGAAAACCTATTCCCGTAGAGAGTTTCGATTCTTCCAGGACCCGGCTCGAGTGGGCTGCAGAAGTCAGAAAACAAGTTTATGAACTTTGAGATATGGAAAAGATCATCGATCCTGTAAGCGTGAGTCTGCTCAAGGCGGAACTGACTCCTGACAAGAAACTCTGCAACACCAACAAGGCCGGCAATGAAATTTATGTAATTGACGCCTTCGATGCGCCGAATGTGCTTAGGGAAGTGGGCAGACTGCGGGAAATCTCCTTCAGGGAAGCCGGAGGAAGTTCCGGTCTCAGTATGGACTTGGACGAGTTCGACACTATGGAGAACCCATACAAGCAGATTGTCATCTGGGATCCTGATTCCGAGGCAATCATAGGAGGATACCGCTATATCCTGGGACCTGACGTGAAGATCAGGCCAGACGGCCAGCCTCATCTTGCCACCTCCCATATGTTCCATTTCTCCGAGACCTTCATAAAGGATTATCTTCCGCACGTGATTGAGCTTGGCAGGTCGTTCGTGACGCCGGCATACCAGAGTTCCAAGGCTGGAGCAAAGGCGATCTTTGCCCTTGACAACCTTTGGGACGGCATAGGAGCCGTAATGATGCAGCATCCCAACATAGTGTATTTCTTCGGAAAGATGACTATGTATCCAAGCTACGACCATAGTTGCCGCGACCTCATACTTCACTTCCTTTGGAAGCATTTCGGGGATGAGGAAGAGCTTGTGCGCCCATACAAGCCTGAGATGCCACGTGCGGACGGACGCCTTCTTGACCTCATACTCAAGGATGACGAATTCAAGCAGGATTATCGCAACCTCAAGGAAGCGGTGCGTCGTCTGGGCACTTCCATACCTCCGCTTGTCAATACATATATGAACAGTTCCCCGACCATGAAGATGTTCGGAACAGCCGTCAATGACGAGTTCTCGGATGTGGAGGAGACAGGTATTCTCGTATGTTTCAACGAGATGTATGCCGACAAGCGTGACCGTCACACCGAGCCTTATCTGAGACATATGCTGACAAAGATGAAGGCGCGTTTCCCTCAGGTGAAGGATGAACTGGTCGAGAAGCTGAGCAAAAGAACTGAAAAGCTCAGAGAAAAGGCTATGGCCAAAATCAAAAAAAGAAAGGTGGAGCAGTAAGCCGGTTTCTGTTTTATTCTGTCATTTATCTACGCAACCTACCCCCTGGCGCGGAGCGGGCAGCCCCGATCAGCCAGTATATTTGGTTTTGCAGGTCCCGGTGCCGTAGCTGTGCGACATCGCTGCCGCACATCGTGAGCTCTTGCCTCGCGTTTTCACCCTTACCCTTTCGGGCGGTAATTTTCTGTTACGGCCGGCGTAAAGTTACCTCCACCTGCGCTTTCCGCAGCGGGATGCCCTGTCCTGTCCGGACTTTCCTCTCGCAGAGCGAGCGACAGATCACTCCACCTATCTTGCTTTCAGAGTTGCAAAGATAACAATTCAATTTGATTTTTTTTCGATATTTTGCTAATTAAGAATTGTTATAGTGTATGATATGAGAAAGATTGTTCTAGTTTTTCCCCTCCTTTGCGGCTGCCAAAACCTCAGAAAAGGAACTTGCCGAACTGATCAGAAAAAAATAGGTATAACAAATTTGTTATATGTATAAACAATATTGTTATACCTATTGATTAACAATGTTTTCAGTCCTTACGTATAAAACTTATCGCTCTGAAGATGAGTTTGAGCGTAGGGACTGTTATTATTGCGCTGATGACCAGACTTATGAGTGGGTCTACGATGTTCAGGCCTGTGTAACGGATGATTATTCCTGAGATTACCACGCCAACGGAGACAAGGGTGTCGGTCGCTGCATGCAGATAGGCTGCCTTGATGTTCAAGTTGTTGCTTCCCCTCATCAGCAGCCAGGCGGTAAGGCCGTTTATGATAATTGCTGCTGCTGCCGTCCATATCACCATGCTTCCGTCAACGTTCACCGGATGGACGATTTTCTCTATGCTTTCCACAAGGATGATCGCAACGGCTGCAAGGAGCAGTACGCCGTTCACCAAGGTGACTGTATGCGAGGTCCTGGAGGCGTTCTTCCTGCCGGATTTCTCAATATGGAGGGCGATGAGCGAAAGCAGCAGGCCCAGGGCGTCGCTGAGATTGTGTCCGGCATCGGAGAGCAGGCCGGTGGAGTTGCTTTTCAGTCCTATTATAGCCTCTACGGCAACGAAGAGCAGGTTGAGGGCAAGGCAAAAGCAGATTGTCTTTATGGATGCACCTACGCCGGCGTGGGAGTGATTATGGGAGTGTGACATATACTGTGTTTTTTTTCGTTTTCTGATGCAAATCTAAGAATACTCCCTTGCAAGCGGGTTGCAAATTCGTATCTTTGCCACAAAAAAAACAAGGACCGCGATTCCCATCGAAGTCCTTGCCGTGATTCTAACCAATTTAACCTATGAAAAATCTATTCAAGAAAAATATTAACAATTACCGTGCCATATATAGAGAAAGGCACGGAATTATGAAAATATTATGGCAGAAAAGACAAATGCCGCAAGATTGCTCGAAGCGGCGGGTATAAAATTTGAGCTTATCCCCTATGAGTACTCGGAAGATGACCTGAGCGCTCAGAGTGTTGCGGCCGAACTCGGGGAGGATATAGATTTGGTTTTCAAGACTTTGGTGCTCAGAGGGGACAGGAACGGAATCTTCGTATGCGTGATTCCCGGGGACTTCGAACTTGATTTGAAACTGGCGGCAAAAATTTCCGGCAACAAGTCCTGCGAAATGGTTCACGTGCGCGAACTGCTTCCCCTCACGGGATACATACGCGGAGGCTGCAGTCCTATAGGGATGAAGAAGGCCTACCCGACATTCATTCACGAATCTGCCCTGCTCTACGATTTCATATATATCAGCGCAGGCCAGAGAGGCCTCCAGCTGAAGCTGGATCCCCGGGATCTTATCGAATATACATCAGCCGGTATATATCCTCTTTAGGATGCCGGAAAAAAGAGAAAAAAAAGTGATATGCTTATTGAAAGATTTTCTAAATTTGCAGCATTATGAAGATAAACAGTATAGGAGTGCTGACCTCCGGCGGAGACGCGCCTGGAATGAACGCCTGCATCAGGGCGGTCACCAGGGCAGCGATTTACGAAGGCTGGAAGGTCTACGGCATCTACAGGGGATGGGAAGGTCTCATCGCCGGTGATATAAAGGAACTTACGACTGAGAGCGTAAGCAACACGGTACAGCGCGGCGGCACCATACTCAAGACCGCAAGGAGCCAGGAATTCCGCACGCCGGAAGGTAGGGCGAAGGCCTATGCCAATATCCAGAAGTTCGGCATAGATGCGCTCGTGGTCATTGGAGGCAACGGTTCGCTGGCAGGAGCCCAATTGCTTGCAAGTGAGCATGATGTGACTGTAATCGGCCTTCCTGGCACGATTGACAACGACCTCTATGGCACCGATTCGACCATTGGCTACGACACGGCGCTGAATACCATTATGGAATGTGTCGACAAGATCAGGGATACGGCAACGAGCCACGACCGCATCTTCTTCGTCGAGGTTATGGGCAGGGACGCAGGCTTCCTCACCCAGAACAGTGCAATAGCCGCCGGAGCGGAAGCAGCCATCATTCCGGAGGACAAGACCGACATCGACCAGCTGGCAACCTTTATCGGGCGCGGAATACGCAAGAGCAAGAACAGCAGCATCGTGCTCGTATCCGAGAAGGACGGAGGCGCAATGCACTATGCAGAGCGCGTACGCAAGGAGTATCCTCAGTACGACGTGAGGGTGTCCATACTCGGCCACCTGCAGCGCGGAGGCACACCAACGGCCATGGACCGCATACTCGCCAGCCGACTCGGCGTGGCAAGTATCGAAGCCCTGATGGAAGGTCAGCGCAATATTATGGTCGGCATCAAGAACGATCAGATAGTTTATGTGCCTATCTCCAGGGCTATCAAGATGGATAAGCCTATAGATAAGGAACTTATCAACGTCCTTTCGATACTTTCGACTTAGTAGCAAATCGCCCGAACGGGCCATATACGGCCCAGGGCGGACGGGGTATTAGCTCAGTTGGTAGAGCGTCAGGTTCGCAATCTGAAGGTCAGGGGTTCGATCCCCCTATGCTCCACAAAGAGGAAGGTGCTCGCCTTCCTCTTTGTGTGCTATATTATTGTGTGCAATATTATACCTCGCTGAAATACTGCAGGAACTGGGTCCTGAAGAGTTTATCGGCATTGTCAGGGTCGGTGGCATTCAAAGCTCCACGGAAATCAGCGAGGGATTTGTAGCCCTTGCCTTCCATCCAGGCCTTTACACCTGAATTGGCCTCTGTAATCCAGGATGCACCCTGCTTGATTATTGCACTTGCCACCTCTACGGCGCAGGCACCGCTGAGCAGGGACTTCACAACTCCGCGATATGAATCGACTCCTCCGCTGACTGCAACTGGCAACTGGCTGATCGCCGCAGAGACTATTCCGGCCCAACGCAGCGACCCTGACAGGTCTGCTGAGCTGGTGAACGGATTGCCGCTGGTGAAGCAGAGTCTGTCTATGTCGATGTCTGTCGGGTAGAAGCGGTTGAACAGGACGACTGCGTTGGCTCCCTTTGCGTAAAGATTGCTGCACAGGGCCACAGGATTGGAGATGTTTGCACCCAGCTTGACTATCAGAGGAATGCGGACCAGGGCCCTTACATTGGAAACAATGTTCTCGTGAAGCTTCTCGAAATCACCCGGGGTGTAGTTGCGGGAAGTGCTGAGACTCATTACATTGAGTTCAAGGGCATCAGCGCCGGCCTCTTCGATGCGCTTTGCGAATTCCTCCCATTTGCCGTCCGTGTGACAGGCGATGGATGCAATCACGGGAATTGAGCACTTTGCCTTGGCTGCAGCTATCAGGCTGAGATAATCGCTGACAACCTTCTCTGACAGGTAATTCGAAATGTAGTCATAGGCCTCAGGGTGTTCATCGCTCATATTGGCTTCGATTTCCTTCGCAATGCTTTCTTCAAATAATGATTTTAGCACTACTGCACCGGCTCCAGCCTTTTCGAATTCAACTATTTTGTCAATCGAGGCTGTTTGGCTGTTGCTGCCGACGATTACTGGCGACTTGAGTTTAAGTCCACCGAACAAGGTATCAATGCTGCTCATATGTATTTAATATTTGTTTTCAAGATTCAAATATACAAAAATACTTGCGTTCTTTTATGCATTATAGCTGTATGGCAGTGTAGTCCCAGGCGGAAACGCTTATTTCAGGGGCATCGTTGCTTCGGCAGGCGGATCCCATTGCGGACTTCAACTCGGATGGGAGCTGAGGAACGAACTGCAACGGACTGTCGGAGAAGTTGCAGCATACTAGCCAGGCCTCGGAGCCATTGTAGCGCACGAAGCAGAAGTGTCTGTCCTGGTCGAGGTCCGGATTGCAGTAGCACAGATCCCAGCACTTACCGCTCCTGAACACATCCTTACGCGCGAGGGCGAGGAGCTCCTTGTATGCAGCCAAAGTCTTTGTTTCCAACGGTTTGAGCTTCTTAAGCCCGTGGATATTGGCATAGAGGTGCCATACTCCTTCAGGCCTGTACATATCATAGATGGAGGTCCTTCCGTTCTGGCTGTCTGAGGCATTGTCACCGATTTCCTGGGCAAAATACAACATGAAGGATGAATCGTTGAACAGGGCCGAAACTGCTGCGGCCGGCATAGCCTTCAAAGGACTGCCAAGGCAGAGAGGGGAGGCAAGGCGCAACTCGTCGTGGTTCTCAAGAAAGTTGAGCATACGGGGCTGAAGCGCTCCGAGCTTCTGCCAGTTCCAACTCAGGGCGCGGGCACTGCCCTTGCCAGAGCAGACGGACATAAGGGTGTCATACATTCCGGACTTGTCGTAGAGCAGGTCATAGCCCACCTCGTTCAGGAAGGCAGAATAGTTGTCCATATTGTAGACCTCAGCCACGAAAAGAGTTTCAGGGTAATCTGCCTTCAGTGCGGAAAGAAGCCTTATCTGAGGCTCACGCGGCACCAGTTCCACCATATCGCAGCGGAAGGCGTCCACGCCTTTCTCTTTCCAGAACTGGAGTACGGAAAGCATATTGTCAAAGGTGGCAGGGTTGTTCCAGTCCACCTTTCTGGTATCAGTCCAGTCACCGTCGTGCCAGTCCAGGGTAGGGATAGGGCCATTGTAGCCCTTGGCCACGTGGTTGGGAATGAAATCAATCATAATCTTCAGGCCGTTGCGGTGGGCTCTCTCCACGAGGTTCTCAAATTCCACCATACGCCTCTCAGGATCGCTTGCAAGGTATGGATTCACGTCCATCCAATCGATTATGGAATAAGGGCAGCCGGGATCTCCCTTGACGTAATCTTCTCCGCTCGAGTGCCTGGCAACCCCTGTCAGCCAGAGATAGTCAACGCCCAGGTTTTTAAGGTACCTGAATGTCCTGTTGTCCCAGGAGGAAAATTTGCCCTTCCCCCAAAGTCTGCATATTGCTTGATAAATAATAGTTTTCATAAAGTAATAATATAACTAACCAATTCTAACTTGCTAAAACTAAAATGGATAACCTACTCCGAAATGTACGGCGTAGTTGCCCCGTCCCACCCAGCTGGAAGGATTCAGCCACCTCTGGCCGGCCTCGCGGGCTGGGTCGTGCACCTTGAATCCGGCGTCGAGACGCAAGAGTATGAAATCCAGGTTTATTCTGAGTCCTGTGCCCCAGTCTGCGGCTATGCTTCCCGGAAAAGCTCCCTTGAACTCGTCCATCCTCCATATATTGCCCGCCTCGGCGAAAATCGCGGCTTCCAGTTTCCAGAAGAGCGGGAAGCGCAACTCTGCATCCAGCTCGAGCTTCATATCGCCGGTCTGGCTCGGTATGATGAAGAAGTCCTCCAGGGGATCGAAACCCGGGCCGAGGGAACGCACCTGCCAGCCGCGCATACTTCCGGCGCCGCCGCAGTAGAACTGCTTTTCGAACGGAAGCGCCGAGGAGTTCGAGAATCCCATGCCCATGCCTCCGCTGAAGCGTAGCGCAAACGATGCCTTCTGCTTCTTTCCAAGGGCGAATGATTTGCCCATCTGGAGATCCAGGCGCACGTACTGGGAGTACGGCAGACCGAGGGCGAGCCGGCGTCCGTTCTCGTCCACGGGCAGCATATCGTTGAACAGGGAAAGTATGTTGCCTGCAAGGTCCAGGGATACGCGTGCGAAGCTGTATGGTGCCTTTGGCACGATAGACGCGTCAGTGGTGTAGTAGAGCGTGCCTCCGGAACCTATGTCGAACTTGTCCATGAAAGTGTCCCAGAGGTAAGGGTTCTCGATCATCGTGAGCGAGAAATCGTCGCTCATCGAATATAGCTTCACCAGGCTCGCCTGGAGAGGGTAGAACTGGTACTGGACACGGTTTCCTATGCGTCCCGTGTAGCCGTATGAGATATTGGCGATGCTGCGCCTGTACTCGGGACGGTTCTGGTAGTTGTACGAAGCCTTTATCTCCGTGCGTGGAATGTAGTTGCCCTTGATTTTGCGCACCGGGTAACCCAGGGCCTTGGGGAAGCTCAGACTGGCGGAAACGCTCCATTCTGTGGAGTGCACGTTCGAACCGGGCATAAACTGCCAGTTGCCGGTGAAACCAAGGTTCAGCCATTCCCCGCCGCCGAAGATGTTGCGGTGGTAGACTGTGAGCTGAGGTGAGGCTCCGAGCAGGCCGGAGGAGTTTGAAGAGAGTTCGAGATTGGCTTTGAACCCGAGCTGGTCAGCACCGCTGAGGCGTATGTGACAGTCGAGCGCAGCGCTGTCGGATGGGGCGAGCTCAATGTTTACGCCGCTGAACAGGTTCAACGCCGACATACGGTAGTAGGTCTTGTTCACCACGTCCTCGCTGTAGTATTCGCCCGGGACGATGCTGTTGAACTGGCGCAGCAACTTCTCGCTGAACTTGATGTCGGCGGGGTGGCTTATGTCCACGCTGCGTATGTTGTACTTTACTATCGGAGCGTCGCTTTCAGGGCTGTCGTTGCGTGTGTAACCCCTTATGCCATAATGCAGTATATTGCGTTCGCCAAGCGTGTCCGCTTCGAAGAAATAGTGGTTTTTGTTAAAATTGTAGTAACCGAGGTTCCTGAAGTAAGACGCTCCTCGCACAGTTTCGTTTTCGAGGCTCTGTTCGGAGAGATAGTCTCCCACGCGTACGGTGACGTTCCCAAGATCGGCGTAGAATTCGTCGCTGAAATCGCCTGCCGGCACATCGAAGATGATGTCGTCAATCCTCAGGCGTGTGCCAGGGATGACGCGGTATTCCACTTTTGCTACCCTGTTCCTGGTCTTCACGTGGGGGATGACCTGCGCGTCGTAGTAGCCAAGGTAACGCAGATGCTCGCGTATGTTCTCGGCTGATACCGACACCAGATCGGGGTCAAAGATGACCGGAGGGGTACCTATGAGCTCCCAGAGTGCATTTATGCCCTTGCCGCTGCCGTTGGACCAGTTGTAGATGCTGAGCAGGGGATTCAGGCCAAGGAAGGAGTTGTTGCCCTGCTGGCGGACGTAGGCTGACAGTTCGGATGTGCTGATTTTCTCATGCCCTTCTATCACGATGTCATTGGATGCGAGGCGATACTCTCCTGGCGGCACCAGACTTGTAGTGCTACATGAGCTAAGCGCAAGCAACGCTATGATTATGAAGGAATTATATTTCATTTACCTCTAAAAATCGACAATGTCACTGCTGTTGCTATCGCCACGTTCAGGGACTCGGCCCTGCTGCCCCCGAAGGACGGTATGCGTAGTCTCCGGCTGAGCTCGCGCCTGACAGCTTCGCTTATGCCCCGGGATTCGTTTCCCATCACGATCAGACCCTCGTCCGGGAGTTCGCAGCGGTAGATGTCCTCCCCGTCCAGAACGGTGCCGAACACGTCTTTGCCCACGGACCGGAAGTTGCGGCAGAGCTCCGCCACGTCGCACACGCTTATCTTCACCCTGAACAGCGAGCCCATCGATGCCTGCACCACCTTGGGGTTGTAGATGTCGGCGCAGTCTTCGGACAGGTAAACCCTGCTTATTCCGAACCAGTCTGCGCTGCGAAGGATGGTGCCCACATTGCCCGGGTCGCGTACCGAATCCAGTGCCAGGCACAGACCGGGTGCGGGCTTGGATTCGCGGCTGTCGCGCTCCGGTATCCTGGCCAGGGCAAGCACCGGAGAGGCGCTGGAACAGAGTGAGATGCGCTCCATCATCGCGCTTCCGATCTCCTCCTCGCGATAGATTGCTTCCAGCTCGTACCCGGAGTCGCAGAGCTCGCGCACCATCTTTTCCCCTTCCACCACGAACAAGCCGTACTCGTCACGGAATTTCTTGTCCCGCAGCGAACGTATCAGCTTTATCCTGGAGGAGTTCAGTGGCTCCTGTGTGAGGCGGCGCTTCTCCATAATATGCAAATATACGAAAGTTTCAGATTTTCAACAAGCTGAAGGCTTTCTGCGGGACTTCCAGAGGAAAAATATTGCAATGCTCAGGATAAAAGTACCTATGCCGAGATAAGGTATGCTGGCGGCAGGCAGGTTGAAACCTATCTTTGCCGTGGCAATGTAGGTCAGACATACCGATGTCATAAAGGCAGCAGGAATGAGGGCCATCAGGTAACCGTAGCCCTTGCGTTCGCGCACGAGGAAGACGCTGAGCATCCAGAGCGTGAACACGGAGAGGGTCTGGTTGGCCCAGCCGAAATAGCGCCAGATGATGTTGAAACCGTCCTCGTTGGCGATGTTGAACCAAAGCAGCAGGGCTGAGAGGGCGAATAGCGGGATGCAGATGACAAGGCGCCTGCCTATAGGCTTCTGGTCGGAGTGCAGGAAATCGGCAATGATGAGCCGGGCGCTGCGGAAGGCAGTGTCGCCGCTGGTGATAGGGGCAACCACCACGCCTATGATGCTGAGAATGCCGCCCACCACGCCGAGCCAGGCGACGGACACCTTGGATACTACGGTAGGAGCTGCGGCGCTGAGGCTTGAGCCGAGTTCGGCGGCTCCGCCGTCAAAGAAAAAGTAGGAGCCTATGGCTGCCCAGATGAGGGCGACCAAGCCTTCGGTGATCATCGAACCGTAGAATACCGGGCGGCCGAGGCGTTCGTTCTTCATACAGCGCGCCATCATAGGGCTTTGAGTGGCGTGGAAGCCGCTTATAGCCCCGCAGGCAATGGTGATGAAGAGGCAAGGGAAAATGGATTGGCCGGAAATCAAACCCTGATCCTGGCCGAGGTTGCCGAGCCCGTCCCAGAATTCCGGCAGGCTTGGCCACTTGACGAGCAGGCATACCAACAGTGCAATCGCCATAAACAGCAGGGCGGCGGCAAAGAAAGGATAAATCCTCCCCACAAGCTTGTCTATGGGCAATATCGCAGCGAGTATGTAATAAAGGAAGATAACGCCTACCCAGCACATCACGGCATTGGTGGATCCGTCGCCGGCTATGTCTCCAAGCAGGATGGCAGGACTGTACACAAACACCGCACCCACCAGCACCAGTACCAGCAGCGAGAAGCAGAGCATCACGGTCTTGGTGGTTTTCCCGAGGTACTTTCCTATGAGCTCGGGAATACCTGCGCCGTCATTGCGGAGCGATAGCATACCGCTGAGGTAGTCGTGGACCGCTCCGGCAAATATGCAGCCGAACACCACCCAGAGGTAGGAAGACGGTCCGAACTTAGCGCCCATAATGGCTCCGAATATGGGTCCTGTGCCGGCAATGTTCAGGAACTGGATCATATAAACCTTCCAGCTCGGCATTGCGATGAAATCCACACCGTCGGCCTTGGATACTGCCGGGGTGACACGTGAAGGTTCAGGGCGGAATACCTTCTCCACCAGTTTCCCGTAGAAGAGGTATCCGGCCAGAAGCGCCAGGATACTTAGTAAGAATGAGTACATTTTTCTATAGATTACTATCTTGTTTGAATTCGTGCCAATTGTAGCAAAGTTACTTAATATAAACGAGAAGGTCAAGCAAATGAGGGGTTTTGGGATTTGATGGAAATAATCATTATATTGCACAGATTTTTTGCCTGATATGCAAATGCGCAGATTTCAAATGTGTGTCAAGGCGAGCAATTCATTTAGTTATTGACGAGCGGTGATGATAGTTTTCAACCCTGAACACGAGCAATGTCTGTCTAACGGAACCAGGAATTTTTGCCCCGATCAGTCCTCCCGAAAGTTTGCGAAGGATTGCGCGGAGATAATGCGTTTTGGGCTTTCAGAAGAAGAAATCAATGTCTGGGGCTGGGATCTGGTAATCAAGAACAGGCTTGTGAATCAGGGAATTCCCGAAACATCCCTTCCCGGCGATGACTATATTGCGATGGTTCGGCAACTGGCTCACCGTCGGGAGTCCCTCAAACTCTCCGGGCATCTCAAATCCTCGCTTGACAGTGCGGTCCTGTCATTTCCTGCACAGCTGGAAGCGCGTAGCCTGGAAGACCTGGCCGGATTTATCGAAGAATATGGAACGGTAATAGTCAAAGCTCCTTGGTCCTCAAGCGGAAAAGGACTCAGACGCCTGTACAGGGGAAGGGTGACGGATAACGATTGGGGACGCTGCAGGAGGGTAATGGAAAAGCAGGGGAGTCTGATAGTGGAGCAATTGCAGAATCCGGTCTTGAATGTGGGCATTCAGATGCGTATGAAACAGGGAAAGGCTGAGCTGGAGAATTATTCCATTTTCGAAACCTGCCGCTGCGCCTACAAGGACAATCTGCTCGTGAGTGATGACTTTGTGAGACATCAATGTGCCCGCTACCTTCCGGAAGGGCTTTTGGATGAGGTCTGCGCATCAATCGCCGAATACTTTGAACAGAGTGAGTTCAGCCAATATTCCGGATATCTGGGAGTTGACACCTACGTGCTCAAGACGGATTCCGGGAGCTATATGTTGCGGCCGTGCGTAGAAATCAATCTGCGTATGACTATGGGAATAGTGGCATCCAGGGTGTACCGGCATTTCAAGGACCGTTTTGCTGATGGGGCATACCTGATGGAAACGGTATATGAATCGACTCCGGCAGCCTTGAAGGAACGCGTTTCCCGAGCCAGCGAAATCCTGACGCCGGTCACGGATGACAGTCTGTGTGCCATAGTGGTCAGACCTGTAGAAGAATGAATTTTATGACTTTGCTTAAAAACTATCGCTTTGCTGATGAAGAATAACGATTATTTGAAAATACTGAATGGGTGGGCGGACGAGTGTCATACCGATTTTCCGAATGCCTTCGGTTACCCGGCCAACTACAACATCAATCTTACTGAATTCTACAGGTGGTATCTGGAGAACGGTTTGGGAACCAAGCTGATCAACAATGCCGGAGACCCTTTCGAGGCACCCAACAACCTCTCTACTCTTTCGTTCGAGAGGGAAGTGATAGAATATTTCGCTCCGAGATACGGATTCTCCACCAGCGACCTCTGGGGTATGGTCACCATGTCCGGAACCGACGGGAACAACCACGGCATCTACTTCGGCGTGAACTATCTCCGCAAGACAACGGGCAAGGAGCCGATACTCTATTTCTCCGATGAAGCTCACTACAGCAACTACAGACTTTGCCACCTGCAGAACCTTGAGGTGAGGCTTGTCAAGACCGATGCGATGGGCCGTATGCTGGAATCATCCCTTGCCGAGCAGCTGGAGCCCTCCCGCCCCTGCCTTATGGTCTATGCTATGGGATCCACCTTCAAAGGGGCTATAGACGATCAGCCTAGTCTGAACAGGATACTCGAAAGGTATCCTAATATGGCGGTATACAGACACCTGGACGCTGCACTTTTCGGAGGCTATCTTCCGTTCAGCCGATACAGGAATCTGGTCAATCGCAATGTTGTTCCATTCGACTCAATCTCAATCAGCGGCCATAAGTTCTTCGGCATAGACAGCCCTTGCGGGATGTTCATCACTACGCGCAAGGTTTACGACACCCAGGCCTCCTTCGATATCCCTTACCTTAATGCTGATATGCGTATGATAAGTTGCTCACGCGCCGGAATGGAGCCCTTGAAGTTCTGGTGGCTGATTCAGACCGTGGGTGAGGAGAAGTGGACTGAGCAGGCGGAACAGATACTTGAAAACACCGAGTATTTCAAAACTGAGCTCGGCAGGATAGCTTGGCCACATTGGGCTAACCGCTACAGTAATACCATATTCCTGAAGCGTCCTCCAAAGGAAATTGTGGACAAATACACGCTCGCAAACAGCTACGACGCTGCCTTCGGGGGCGAACTCTCGCATATAGTCGTGATGCAGCACGTCACCAAAGCGGCGATAGACTGTTTTATCGGGGATCTTTCTTCCCTTTGATGCGACGGTTCAATTTGGAATTGTTCCAGATATTCTTTATCTTAGCGGCTTTATGCTAGTATATGAATAAGACCTTTACTGTCTTCACCTTTTCTTTGCTCTTGGCGCTTGCATCGGCGTTTGCTGCAAGCGCATCAGAAAGTGAAGGTGCCCCGACCTTTTCACGCAGGGATTCATTGACGCTAAAAGTGTATTTCCCTTGTGGACGATACAGTTACGACTCCGCTTTTCGCGGCAACAGGAACAGTGTTGACGCTTTCTTTGAAAGTTTGGACTCACTTGTACATAATTCTGAAATCAGAATAGTCAGGCAAGTCCATGTCCGTTCATCTTCATCTCCGGAAGGAGGTAAACGAAGAAATGATTTCCTGAGCCTCAAACGCGCTGAAAGTCTTGTGTCTCTGTATGAGAGCAAGTATTCCGTTGAAAGTTCTTTTAAAATAATGTCGATAGGACCGGACTGGGATTCCTACAAAAAGCTTGTAAGCTCTTCGACCTTTGGCGGGGCGCAAAGTCATGTCTATCCTCTTCTCAGACAGGCAACTCTGACCCTGTTCTTCTACAGGACTGGACCTCAGATAGCCAAGGTGGACAGAAATATTTCAGCCCCAAGGCTTGAAACTGCGGCTTTCGGTAACGCTTTGGAGGAGAGGACGCGGAAAACCGTTACTTCTCCTCTTCAGTCCACAAAGCCCCTTTTCGCCCTGAAGACCAATTTGCTCCAAGATGCGCTCACTGTTGCCAATCTCGGAGTGGAACTGCCTCTTGCAGAGCGCATCAGCGTCGGCGCAGATGTGTTGTTCCCCTGGTGGAACATTCCTCAAAAGGATGTCACCTTGCAGCTTCTCGCAGGAGAGCTCAGCGCCAGGTACTGGTTTGGTGACAGGTCGGATAAAGACCCTCTGACAGGGCTTTTTGCAGGGCTGAATGCCGGAGCGGGAATCTACGATTTCCAGTTTGGCCGCCTTACGGACGGGAGGGGAGTGCAGGGCAACGTCTTCCTGCTGCTCGGCCTGCAGGCTGGATATGCCCACAGCATAGGCAGGAATCTGAGGCTGGAATACAGCCTTGGCCTTGGATATATCCAAACTGAGTACCGCGAATATATCAGTGTCAAGGACACCAAGTTCGGAGATATCAAGGTTATTGAGTATCCTTGGGAAACCAGGAGAATGAGCGGAGTGCTGCCTTCAAAGCTGTCAGTTTCCCTGGTATGGATGATTTCCTCAAAGAAAGGAGGTGGGCGATGAACGTAAGGAAAATACTTCTGCTCCTGATGCTCGTTCTTGGAGCCTCATGTCAGAGGGACCATCTCTACTATGCGTCCTCCAACACGGCTACTGTACTGGTGGAGGCGGACTGGAGCGTGTCGGGCTTGCATCCTAACGGAGTGAGCGTGTATGCTTTCCGTGAGAGCGACGGTTCGTTGTACAAGCGATTCCCGCCAGTGAGCGCGCAGAGTGACTGCTACGTCAAGCTTCCTGCCGGGGAATTTACCCTTGTAGTGATGAACGATACGCCGGAGGAGTTTGCAGGGAGCATGGAGTTTACTGGCGAGGAGAACCTAATCACGTTCAGGGCCATGGGAGTGGTGGATGAAAGCAGAACCAACAAGCTCAGCGAGCATCTGCAGTCCAAGACCGGAGAGGGAGATTACTGCATTATGGAGCCGGATACCCTTGCGCTGGCTGTTGTCAGGGGAGTGAAGGTGACAGCGGACCAGATTGACTATTACTACGATAAGCCACAGACGGATTTGTCTGAAGAGACTGCAATTGAGTTGGAAGTGTCGCCGAAGGTGGTGATTTCAGAGGTGAAAATAACAGCTCACGTGAAGGGGCTGAAATATGCGAGGGGTACGACGCTTTCTTATCTGAGGGGAGTTGCTGCCGGGCATATGATGGGGATGGAAGAGAATACACAGGAGACGGCCGCTCAAGCCTTCATCCTGAACAACAGGTCCTTTGACCCGGGTTCCGACAGTGACGGAACCATAAAGGCAAGTTTCCTTACCTATGGACTGGTGGGAGATGGAAACACGGACAGCAGGTACTATCTTGATATAAATTTTGTGCTGCTTAACGGAGAATCCTATCCTTTGACTTTCGACGTGACCGACTTGATCTCTGTCGATGTGGCTCTCTCTATGAAGCTGAGCTTGAATCTGAATCTGGAGATTGAACTTCCGGAATCGGTGGGTGAAGAGGGTGGAGGATTTGATACCGACATCATTGACTGGGTTGATGAGGTGGTTGATATTCCAATGTGATAATAATGTTAAATATATTAATATACAATTAGTTATGAAAAAAATATCCGTTATTTTCGCTGCTCTTGCCCTGCTTGCGGCAAGCTGCACCAAGACTGAGGTCGTAAGTAGCGATGTTCAGAGTTCCCAGAGGGGCATAGGCTTCTCTGCCTACACTGCCAAGCCTACCAAGGCTGCGCAGAAGGATGTTACGACCGAAGACTTCAACTCTTTTGAGGTTACAGCTATCGGTAATGGTGCTGTTTACTTTGACAATGTTACTTTCAGGAAGAACAGTGAAGGTGTTTGGACAAGTACTCCTGTATATTTCTGGCCTGCATATGCATTGAATTTCTATGCATATAACACCCCGGCTAATGGATTTGTAGACAGAAGCATTGCTGTAGGATCTCAGACTCTCACCTTCACTCCTTCAACTGTTCTTACAGATCAGGAAGACCTCGTGGCTGCTTGTGCTGAGAATCAGACTCAGCCTGTTTCTGGAGCTACTGATATTACTTTCAATCACTACCTGACCCAGATTGCAGTAAAGGCTTTGAACACAAACTCTACATATAGTGTTGAGGTTGCAGGAGTCAAGCTTGCTCATATGAAAAACAAAGTTAAGTACACCTTCTCTTCAAACACTGCCGTTGTGGCAGATGATGCCCTTGACGAGACCTATTCATCAGAGTTTGCAGCTAAGACTTTGACTGCTGAAGCTAAGGAAGTTATGACCGCTTCAACTGGTAACAAATGGTACCTCGTTCCACAGACTGTTACCGCTTGGGATAAGGCAACAGAGTCCACAAATTCCTCAAAGAAAACATACCTCGCTCTTAAGGTGAAGATTACCGCTAATGGCGGTGCTCTCAGGATTTATCCTGCTACTGGTGAGGAGTATGCTTGGATGGCAATTCCGCTTTCTCAGACATTCAGCCAGGGTCACAAGTACACTTTCGTTGTCAAGTTCTTCGAGAACGACGGTGCCGGAAATGTAGATCCTGAGACTCCTGGTGATCTTGATGGAAATGGCAATGCTAATGACGACAATGGTAAGTCCATCATCGGTGGAGCCATCACTTTCAAAGCTGATGTTAGCACTTGGGAGCCTGAGACTGTAATCACAATTGAACTTTAATATATTAACTGTCCGGGCCTGACCGGCCTGGCGGCTGCAAAGAATGAAAAGAGACAGACTCATACTCCTGACACTACTTCTGACGGGCCTTGTGGCCTGCCGGAAGGAAGTCCCTGCGGACACCCCTCTGGTCTTCACCGACGTGCAGACCAAGGTCGGGCTGTCCTCCTACTACGAGGACTTTCGGGTGTGGGGCTACTGTTTGGCGGAAAGCGGAAGCGACATAATGCCGGGCTACAAAGTCTTCCATGATCCCGCCCTGGGATGGTGCTACACCGAGCTTACCGGCACAGAAGGACAGGAACTTCAGTTCTGGAGCTACTCCGCATCCCTGTACCGCTTCCACGCGGGTGCGCCGCTCGCAAAAGTCGCGGCAATAGGACCAAGTTCCCTCATTTTGGATGTGAAGGCCACCACTTCCATATCTGAGACTTCGCTTTTCACCGAGCCTTGTCTTATAAAACGCGGCGATCCGGCCTTTGGAAGCACGGTGAACCTAGCCTTTGTCTATGCCAATGCGAAGCTGAACCTCGCCTTCAAATGCGCATCCTCTGCAGCTGTGAGCATTACTCAGATAAAGCTCACTCCGCCAAGCGCTTACGCTACTTCCGGGCAGCTCGAACTGCAGTACGACTGGGACCGCCCTGCTGTGAGTGTCAAGGCCTTGAGCGAGGATGCGAAGAGCTCCGACCCTCTTGCCTTCCCTGATGTATCGGTTCCGACAGGAACTACGCAGGCGGTGCAGACGCAGAGCCCATGGTACCTCATCCCGCAGGACTCCGCCAAGGGACAGTGGAAGATGAGCGCAAGCATAGACGGACTGACTCGGGAAGTGTACTTCACCATCTCCAAGGGATGGGAAGCGGGCAGGTCATATCTCTTCCGCTTCGAGTTCACGAACGAGGCCAGGCTGGTCTTCCTCGGAAGCAACGAAACCCTATTTACAGGCAAAGCGCCCGAGGAGGGCGGAAACCATAATTTCAGTTAAATGATGAAACGAAGTGCGGCTACATATCTTCTTCTTCTACAGCTTCTTTCGGCTTGCAGTCCGAAGGAGGAAGCGCCTGCGCTCCAGAAGTCTTCCCGCGTGGAAATGGCCCTGACAGAGCCGCAGACCAAGGCGCATTTCGAAGATGTGAACGGCACCGCCTCATTTGTCTGGGACGTGGGCAGCAGTATGATAGCCGTTGTAGGCCATGGTGCCGCGCCCGTTCAATGGACAGGCGGCAGGTACTGGTCGCCTATGCATATATCCCTGATCGATCCAGCCAGTCCGAACAAAGTTCTCAGGGCCTGCTCCGAGGATGCGCTGGAGAGCACTGCAGCACAGGCGGGAGACCCTCTTTTCTTCCTTTCGCCGGTGAGCGGCTCCGCCCTATGCAGCACCGCGGCCTCAGCGGATAGCGTGACGGTCAAGTTCTCAATGCCTTCGCTCTTCGAACAGAGCACTTCTCAGGCGCTGGAGGAATTCGAACCATATTGCTATATACGCGGCGAATCGAGCGTGAAGAGCGTTCCTTCGGATTCGGACAAGAACTTTGTGGCCAACTCCACCACCTTCAAGGCAATTCCGGCCATCTTCCGTTTCAATGTGAGCAACAACACTGATTCTGTTATGGTGCTGGAGTCCGTGAAAATCACCTGCGACAAGCTCTTCCCGGACAAGCTCCGTTGGACTACGAACGGAAAGGGCGTGAGCGTACGCGAGCCTGAGGACAAGAGCGGCTACTTCAATACAATAAAGACCTCCATCAACTGGGGCCGCGGCGAGACCATTCCTGCAAAGGCAGGGGAGACTGTCCATAAGGGCACTTACTACGCCCTCTGCCTGCCGTTTGACAGCGACACCTCTATGCAGGACGCAACCCTGGCTTTCATCCTGGAGACGAGTAAGAAAACCTATACTTTCAATATACCGGCTGCGGCCTTTTTCCGCAGCGTTTCCGACAAGCGCTTTACCAGCAACAAGATTTACAACTTCAATTTCAGCCTGGGCGAGAGCTCCGTGGAACTCGAGGGAGTGAGCATAGCGGATTGGCTCAGGGATTCGTTCTACCTGCCTATTGTGGACATTACAGCGGATGTGAAAGCCAACATCAGTTACTGGGTTCAGGACAGGCATAATCTCTACACCTACGGCTTTATGAAGATGTTCACGACCGGTCCGATGTGGGCGGAATGCAATCTGGGCGAATACCTTTACAGCGCGACCGAGTATTTCTTCAAATGGACAGAGGTAACCCCGTCTGGCGCTTCCGACAGCGATTATCTTGCCAAATACTACGACTATATCACAGATTTCAAATGGAAGACGCCGACTTGCGACGATTTTAGGCAGCTCTTAAATGCGGATAATTGCGATATAGAACCTTGCAAGGATGTGGAGTCGGGAGTGTTCGGGCTCAGAATCAAGAGCAAAGCCAATGCGGGCGCATCCATATTCCTCCCTTGTTCCGGACATAGGGAGGAGAATACCACTCACCCTGGGGACGGCAGCACGGTGATACACCGCACTTTCCACGGCAATTACTGGACTAGGGACGAGGCGAGTTCTTCGGAGGGCTACATCCTGCATTTCGCCTTCTCCCAGGTGGAGACTGTCGTTGGGGAAGTCAGCAGTTTTTCCGAATTTACTCCGGGGCTTAACGAGGGAACTGCTTATTACGAATTTATAGCGAAGCCAAAATCAGATAATTTCACAGTCAGAGCCATACTATGACCGCTTTTAGAAAGACAGCTATACTTTTTGCACTGCTGCCGCTGTTGTTCTCGTGCAGCAGGGAGGATCTTGCGCCGGAGCAGAGCGACAGGCTCTATATCCGTGCGGCGACTCATCCGTTCAGCGATGACTCCCGTCCTCAGACCAAGGCGGTGAACAACGGTTACCTTACCACCTTCGAGAACGGAGACGCGATAGGGGTTACAGGAATCGATAAATATGGCAACATCCTGTCTGTATGCAATAATGTAAGGTTCAAGTATCAGGAGGATATAGTTGAAAACGGAGCCATCTGGTCTTCATTTGTAAATGAACGCGGCTACAATTTCGTGGAAAGGGTGGATGGTGCGACATATTTCGCCTACTATCCTTACGATGAAAAGTGGAACGGCTGCACCCTTGATCATATCCTTAAGAATTTCACCCTGCTCGAGGACCAGAGCACCAAGGAGAAGTTTGACAGCTGCGATCTGATCGCTTCCGAAGGCAGCGTCGCTCCTCTCGCGGGGGTGCTGCGTTTCGAGATGAGCCACAAGATGGCCACGGTGTCCATATTCTACAACAACGAGTTCAAGCCTGACGGGACACCCCTGTATTCGATTAAACTGCAGGAGGGTACGTCCCCTTCGAGTCTGACTTTGGAGCATTGCTACAGGGCTCGTACCGAAGAGGGAGAAAAGGGACATCTGGAGCTCAGGCACAGATATCTTGTGAAACCCCAGACCACGGTCAAGCTGGTGGGACGCCTAGAGGAGAGCAATGTCAGGATGTTCAGCCACAGTTTTGTTGTTGAGGCGGGGCATCTGTACTCCGTGTCCTTCGAGGGAGAGCCCCTGGTGCCATATACCGACGGCGTGGATCTGGAGCTGAACAACGTGGAGTTTGTGGACAGGGACGGCAACACGGTTACCCTGGGGCACACTGTGATGTGGTCCAAGTACAATCTGGGGGAGTCTTTGGGGGAAACTTATCCTTTCGCACCCGCCTCGTTGGACAGGGGAGGTCAGTCCGGGACCAGAGATCCGTTTGCCAGAGGAGATTATTACTGCTGGGGAGCCACTTTCACCCAGTACGACAATGGGAAGACCGGCTACCATGGCTACGGCTACAACAACTATTTCGACAAAGAGTACAAGATTGCTCCTATGGGAGGCACCATCAAGGAGACGGAGTACGACGTGGCTCACGCCAAATGGTGGAGGGGCAAATGGAGGCTCCCTACGGAGAATGAGTTCCGTGCCATGTTTGCGGGATGTGACTTCGAAGTGGTTGCCACTTACAGCGAAACTCAACAGCGCTATATGGGAGAGCCCGTGGGGAAGCAGACTTACAATGTGATCAAGGTTACAAACAAGAAGAAGCCGGAGAAGTTCATCTATATGTCCACCGGAGGCTACACTGACGGCACCATGCTGCCGGAAAAGGATGCGGAAGGCAATCTGACCGACTCGGGTGACGACAAGAAAAACTCCGGCATCATCTATCAGGGAACCGCATATTACCTGACCAGCAGTGCATCCCCAAGCATACTGCGCTGTATCTCCTATGCTTATTTCAATGACAAAGAGCAAGACATCAAGGTGACCGGCAGCCGCTACACCGGTATGCTTGTACGACCTGTTTACAGTCCTGATGAACAATGAAAAGATTTGCCTACATAGTCTTCATTAGCCTTCTTTGCGCCTTCGGATGCTCTCCCGAAGCCCCCGTTCCCTCTTCCGGGGATTGGCGCCTGAACGCGAGCATCCTCGATGTGCAGGGCCTTGGGCAGACCAAGGTATCCTATGGCGGAGACTACGGGGAACACAGTGAATTTGAAGTGGGGGATATGTTCGGCCTTTTCGTCCTGGATGCCTCTGACAATATCATTTCCAACAACTTGCAAGTCTATTGCTCGGGACTTGACAACAAGGGTGGCAGCGTGTGGTCCATTTTCAAGAGCGGGAACTCGGATGACAACACTTCCAATTACCCGCTCTCGGACATACTATCCAAGGGCAAGGGTTATTTTGCCTATTATCCTTACGATAAGAACCTGACCGTGAGCAATCTTGCCGGGCTGAAATCCATGATCAGCAATGCCTATGCCAGCCTGCCTTCCGACCAGAGCACGGAGTACACCGGTCTTGACCTTCTGATTGCGAGCAATTTGCAGGATTGCAGTTTCGGCGAGGTGAAGCTCAGCGATAAGAGCGTTTCGCTGAAGTTCGGCCACGTAATGGCCCTGCTTCGCTATTTCATTCCTTCCGGCAGCGTGAAATATGAATACAGCTTCAGCGGGAAGGACTTTACGCCTTACCTGATGGGAACGGCCGATGGAAAGGACGAGTTCCGCTTTCTCTTCAAGCCGGGCTGCGTGCTGGATGTGTGCGTCAAGTTTGTGAAAGACAAGAAGTTGTACAAGTTTGAAACCGGCAACAGCAAGAACATCTTCCCCATCACCACCAAGGCCGGGCATTGCTATTTCCTCGATGAGCATGCCCCCAAGGTGCCTTATTCCACTGCCGTGGACATGGGAACGTCCGTGATGTGGGCAA
>CAMEWE010000007.1:0-94165 GCA_945939695.1 uncultured Bacteroidales bacterium | reverse complement strand
TCAGGCCCTGTGGCCGAGGTAGCGGAAGCCGGGGTGGTTGCGGACGTTCTGGCCTTGAGGGAGAAGGTAGTCCCGATAGATGCCGCACTTGCGCAGACACCACATGAACGGAATTTGGTCGCGACGGCAAAGAGTATTGACCTTTTTCCACCAGAGCTCATCCAGGGCTACGACGGCCGGATCGTTATGGCGACGGAAAATCAGATTGTTCTCCATCAGAGCAGCCCCCTTGCGCTTCTCCCCGTGGAGAACAAGGAAGAGCAGCACTTTCAGAAAGCCAAACCAGCCTATGTACCCCATCTTCCTGCACATCACCGCCTCGTCATAGACATTGTCGCGCGAAGGATGGGACACTCCGCTGTATTTTACACCGGCACACAATTTAGTCCTGATTGCCCGGTATATGGTTCCGTCACAAATCTCGATGTTCCCGTCAATCCAAAGACTCGCATCATAATCCGCGAGCAAAAGCTGCGGATGCATCTTGGGGAAACGGGACAGCAGGGCCTTGTCTTTGAGCGGCATACCCGGCGCACTGGCTTCTGGGCTTCCGAGCTCCCTTATCCACCACACTCCTATCCTGTCGCAAGTCTTCTCACCCGGTCCCACGAAGCAAATGTAATCCATCTCGGGTGTAATCACCCGAGGCTGTTTCAACTCATCATAAGCCCCTACTATACAAGTATATATTGCTACTCTTTCCATAAATTTCCAATTTTTACATCCCAGCCGTCCGGCTCAAAAGGCACCAGACCGCGGAAGTGATAGAAAGTATATTCCCCAAAATACACCTTTCCTCCTAACTCATAAAAGTCCACACGCACCTGAGGCAGCCCGGCAGAAAGCCTTGCAGCAAGGTCCTTCATCTCCTCAAAATGCTCAGGACGGGCCGGCGGCACAGAGGCATTCGGATGGCCGTTGCGTATGTCCAGATGATTGAAGGACATATCGAAGAAGTCGAACTTCACCTCCTCTCCCTCCTTCTGCCTCTCGGTGGCAACGAAGAGAAGTTCAGCTTTACCGTTGAAACAGAAAAACTTGTAGTCTGCCACATCATCCCCGAGATATGCTTCGGCAATTATTCTCGGCTTGACCCCCTTATATGCCCATTCGCGGGACACTTTCCAATAATCTCGGCTCAGGGCAGCCCTCAGTTTCTCGCTGGCAGCTTCCCTGTCAAAGGAGGCCTTGTCCCGGCAAATCAAAGCACTCCCGCTGTCGTGGGTACATTTCAACACAAAGCAGTCCGGCAGGCTATCCCAGTCTATATCTTCCGCTCTCGACCAAACGCCAAGAGTCGGGATGATATGCTCCTCCCCTATCAGGGAAGAAACATATGACTTCACCTCCGCCTTATCCACAAGCCTGTGATACAATGGATTGTGGTCGTGCAGAATCATCTTTTGCAGCTTTTCCGTGTATCGGCGGGGCCGGTTCAGGTCCGGACGTCGGCCGAACACTTCGTAATATCCATCCTCGAGAGCCCATTTCAGCGGCACGCGATGCCGCCCGAGCTTACGCGTCAGGAAGGCCCTTTCACCGGGAGTGAGAGCTAAAAGACAAGTGAAGCCAAGCAAAGCCAGCCAGGAGACAGCGCACACCAGCAGCAGTCGCAGAATTCCTTGAGGCATAAGCAGATGCGCCAGAAAGGCAAGGGCAAAAGCCAGGGCAAAAACCTGCAGCATAGGAGCAAGTGAGCGGAAGAACTTCCCGAGAGGGAAAGAGGCAATGCGACGGGCCATGATGAAGCGCTCCAAGAGCACAATCAGATATATGAGTATGAAGGACACATACGACCACTCCACAGGAGCTCCCAGCTTGAAAGCAAGCCAGGCGAGCGGCAGACAGAGATAGGAAGTCAGGCCGGTGAGGAGATAATAGTTGCGCACCTTCCCGGTGGCGAGTATCAGGGTAAGAAGCGGGTTACCTACCATATCTACCAGCAGTCCCACAAGCGCAAGTCTCACGAAATCAGCACTATGCGCAGGCACTTTGGCGAGCCAGAGATCAAGGGCACACTCCGCCTCGAAAAAGAGAGGCAGGAAAAAGGCAAGAATCACCAGGAGGGAAAACTTCACACCCTTTGCTACCAGCGAGAAGCAGTAATCCCTGTTTCCCGAGGCCCAGGACTTGGTAATCTGCGGATTGATGGCAGTGAGGAAGTTGCTTACGAACTGCTTGGCAATGTTCTCGATCTGCAGGGCGACCCCTCGCGCAGCATTCAAGGCAACTCCGAAGAAAATATTAACCAGGATAGTGACTCCCTGGGTGTTAAGCACATACGAGCTCGACCCGAAAAAGTTCCAGCCGGAAAAGGAAAAGATTTCCCTGAGAAGGGAACGATCTACAATCAGTTTTCCCCTGCTTTCCGGGAAATGACGGCGGCAATAATAGCCATAACTCATCCTGACCACCAGAGCGACAGCAGCCATAAGAAAGGCATACAGCACCAGACGATCGTTCAGGCAATACTTCACCATCAGGGCGACCGCAAGTTTCAGCCCGGCCTCAAGCAGGCTGATGAAGGCAAAGGCAGACATCTTCTCGCGGGCAATGATGGCAGCGTTGTACGGAATCGCGAGCAGTTGAATCACAAGCGCCACCAGAGAGCACTGGAGCACGATTTCAGCAGCACCCATACGCCCGTCCGGGATATTCATCCTATGGTGGAGGAACCACAGACCCGCAGTTTCGGCAAGTATCACCAGCACGAGTGCAAAGACCAGTTGAATAGCAATTCCGGCAGAGAAAAGCTTGCGCATACGGATGGCGTCCCCGCCGTTTCCCAGTTCAAAGGCAAGGAAGCGGCTGATGGCAGACGAAATGCTGGCTGTCAGGAAGGTGAACACCGTAACCATACCGCCGACAGCGTTGTACACGCCGTAATCCGTCTCCCCCAATGCAGCCAGCACCACGCGGGAAGTGAAGAGACCGATAAAAAGCAGCAGCAACATACGCACATACAGGAGCAGAGTATTGCGGGCAATCCTCTTGCTGTCTTCAGACAAGCCTTGACGACTTGCGTATGTGTGCCGGTCAGGATTCAAAACAATAGGGTTTATTTCTTGAAAAGTCCGAACACCGCCGAGCCGGAACCGGACATGGAGGCATATATGGCACCGCGCCCGTAGAATTCACTCTTTGCAGCAGCGATTTCAGGATGAGCCGGGAACACGGAGTACTCGAAATCATTTACCAAAGCATCTTTCCACTGCTCCACAGGCAGTGCAAGTGCTTCACGCAGAGGCATTCGGCCCAGTTCGGGGTGGGCGTCACGCGTAAGCACGGAAGCGTAGGCTTCGCGGGTACTGACAGCGCTTCCGTCAGGAATGACCAGTTCAAGGCGGTAGGCATCAAGGTCAAGTTCATAAGGCGTAAGCACCTCCCCACGGCCTTCTCCGAACATAGGACGGCCATAAATGAAGAAGGCGCAATCGGAACCGAGTTTCGCTGCACGGGTGGCCAGAGCATCATCATCCAACCCGAGGGAGAACATTTCTGACAAAGTGCGAAGGGCGTATGCAGCATCTGCGGAACCGCCCCCGAGACCTGCTCCAACAGGACTTCCCTTGACAAGACGCATATTCACCGGAGGAATCCCGAACTCCTCCCTGAGCATAAGCCAGGCCTTGTAGCTTAGGTCGGTCTCGGGAGCCCAGGAGCCGCCGACCAGTTCAAAGGAAGCCTCGGTGCCCGTGGCAGGCTCTATGCTAAGCTCATCGTGGAAGGCATCGCAAGGCAGGAAGAGGGTCTCCAGGTCGTGGAAACCGTCATCACGCCTGCGCAGCACGCTCAAGCCGAGATTGATCTTTACCTCAGGATAAACTGTCATATACTTCTTTGACCAGGTCTTCCGGAAGCCGCCTGAGCACAGGGGCGAGGAAGGCAATTTTCTGAAGATGGCGGGCCTCCTTCTCCGGAATGCCCCTGGAGCGCATATAGAAGAGTTCCTCTTCGGAAAGGAAACCAGAGGTGCAGCCGTGGGAGCACTCCACGTCGTCAGCGTAAATCTCCAGCTGGGGACGGGACTCCACAAAGGCGCCTGAATCAAGGAGTATGCTGCGGCTTTCCTGGCGTGCCTTGGTCTTGCCGGCACCCGGTG
This sequence comes from uncultured Bacteroidales bacterium, assembly GCA_945939695.1. Classification (GTDB taxonomy): domain Bacteria; phylum Bacteroidota; class Bacteroidia; order Bacteroidales; family UBA932; genus Cryptobacteroides. The sequence continues at coordinate 90,063 of CAMEWE010000007.1, read as the reverse complement.
CCACGTACACCAGACCGTTGAACACTGCCTTTGATGAGCCTCCGGCCACCCCCAGGAACTGCTGCACGGATTCGCTGCCGCCGCTGTTGTGCTTCACGGTGATTTCCATTTCCAGCCTGTCGTCACCATCGCAAACGTAGAGACCTGCGATGTCCACCTTGCAGCCGGGTCCGTCAATGTCCAGTTCGAGACAGAGTTTGTCCTTCACCCCGGGAAGAGCCACAAACACAGCCCTGAACTCCTCGGATGCGGAGAGTCTGACCAATTGCGGAACGGGGTCCCTGCCTATCACGAAAACCTTGTCCATACGCATCAGATTATGTTTTCGTAACCCTTTTCTTCGATGAGGTCCACGAGTTCCCTGCCGGCTGTGCGGACGATGCGCCCGTCCTTGAGCACGTGTACGATATCCGGCACGATATAATCGAGCAGACGCTTGTAGTGGGTGATGACTATAGATGCGGTTTGAGGGGTACGCAGGGCATTCACGCCCTCTGCAACTATCCTGAGTGCATCCACGTCAAGTCCGGAATCCGTTTCGTCGAGTATGCTCAGCACTGGCTCGAGCATAGCCATCTGGAAGATTTCGTTGCGCTTCTTCTCCCCTCCCGAGAAGCCTACATTGACTTCCCTCTTTGCAAATTCTCCCTTCATCTTCACGAAGGCCATCTTCTCCTTCAGGAGCTTGAGATATTCTGCAGGTTTGAGTTCTTCCAGGCCAAGGGCCTTGCGGCGTGCGTTGACTGCCGCCTTCATGAAATTGGTGATGCTCACGCCGGGAATCTCGACCGGATACTGGAAGCTCAGGAAAAGACCGGCCCAGGACCTTTCCTCCGGGCTCATGGACAGCAGGTCGCGTCCGTCGTAAACCACGCTACCGGATGTCACCTCATATCCCGGACGTCCCGTCAGAACTGCACCCAGGGTACTCTTTCCTGCCCCATTCGGTCCCATGACCGCGTGTACTTCTCCCCTGCGTATGATAAGATTCACACCTTTGAGGATTTCCCTGCCCTCCACCTTGGCGTGCAGGTCCTTGATTTCAAGCAATATCTCGTTCATAAACTATTCTCCTTTTTTGATGGATTTGCTCCAGCCCACCAGCGACCATATGGCATTGGCGAGGTAGAGCGCACAGACTATAGGCATAAATACGTGTCCCACAGATAGATGCAGAGCAAGTTGCGCAATGTTCACGAGTATCCACGCCACCCAGCAATCCCATTTCTTCATGGCGCTGAGCAACTGGGCGACAAGGATGAGCACAGTCACGCAGGTGTCCAGATAAGGATGCGGGTCCGAAGGGAAGAGACACTTGAGCACCCAGCCCCAGAGGCCGGCAATCACGAGCACGGCAAGCACTGAAATCGCCCTGCCGGGCCAGCTGAGCTTTGTCACCCTGAGGGTCTTTGCATCCCCGCTGCTCTGCTCCCCTTCGCGCGGATGGGTCCAGCGGTAATGTCCGATAACGTTGATTACCAACGATACGGGCTGAAGCAGAAGACTGGCGTAGAGGCACTTGTTCCAGAACATCAGGAAGAGGCATATATTGTAAAGATAGCCCACCCAGAAGTTGTACTTCGACTTGCGTCCTGCGAGGAACACGCAACTGAGCCCGAGCAACGAAGTGAGAAGGTCAATCAGCAGCACCGGAGTGTCTTTACCGAGGGTGAAGAGAGTATAATTGATCCATTCCATAAGCAACTAACCTACTGCGCCTTCGAGGGATACGGAAAGAAGTTTTCCGGCCTCGACGGCAAATTCCATAGGAAGGCGGGAGAGCACTTCCTTTGCATAACCTCCTACAATAAGTCCAACTGCATCTTCAGAGGAAATACCCCTCTGGGTGCAGTAGAAGAGCTGGTCCTCGCTGATTTTGGAGGTGGTGGCTTCATGCTCCACGACTGCGGAGCTGCACCTGTTCCTTATCAGCGGGAAGGTATGGGCACCGCACTTGTCCCCGATGAGCAGGGAGTCGCACTGCGAGAAGTTTCGGGCGCCCTCCGCTGTAGGCGCCATGTGCACCAGGCCTCGGTAACTGTTCTCGCTGAACCCTGCCGATATGCCCTTGGACACGATGCGGCTTCGGGTATTGCGTCCCAAATGTATCATCTTGGTACCCGTGTCCGCCTGCTGGAAGTTATTGGTCATTGCCACGCTGTAGAACTCCGAGGAGGAATTGTCGCCCTTGAGTATAGTGCTGGGATACTTCCAGGTAATCGCGGAACCCGTCTCCACCTGGGTCCAGCTCAAGTGTGAGCCGCTGCCCTTGCATATTCCCCTTTTGGTGACAAGGTTGAGTATGCCTCCCCTGCCCCTGGCATCGCCGGGGTACCAGTTCTGCACCGTGCTGTACTTCACGTCGGCATCCTTCTCCACCACGATTTCCACCACGGCCGCGTGCAGCTGGTGCTCATCGCGCATCGGTGCCGTGCAGCCCTCCATATAGCTCAGCTGCGAGCCCTCGTCTGCCACGATGAGCGTACGCTCGAACTGGCCGGTGCCGCCCGCGTTGATGCGGAAGTAGCTGGAAAGTTCCATAGGGCACTTGACGCCCTTTGGGATGTAGCAGAAGGAGCCGTCGGAGAATACGGCTGAGTTCAGGGCGGCGTAGAAATTGTCGCCCACCGGGACTACGCTCGCCAGGTACCTGCGCACCAGGTCCGGATGCTCGCGCACCGCTTCCGAGAACGAGCAGAAAATGATGCCTTTCTCCGAGAGCGTCTTGCTGAAGGTGGTTTTCACGCTCACTGAGTCGAAGACGGCATCGACAGCCACATCTCGGGAAGACTTCACCCCTGCCAGAGCCTCCCTTTCGTTGAGCGGGATGCCCAGTTTGTCGAAGGTCTCCATAAGCGCCGGATCTATTTCCGTAGGCCTGTCCTCGTCGCGTTTGGGGGCAGCGTAGTATATGATGTCCTGGAAGTCGATTTCCGGCAGTCTGAGGTGTCCCCAGTGCGGCGGTGTCATCTCCTTCCATTTGCGGAATGCGTCCAGGCGGAAGTCAAGAAGCCACTGAGGTTCCTGTTTCTTGGAGGAAATGAGCCTGATGATGTCTTCATTCAAACCTTTCGGCACATATTCCTGCTCGACTTCGGTGACGAAACCGCTGTCGTATTCCTTATTGGTATATTCTTTCAGAATTTGCTCCATAATAACTTACAAATATAAGTTTTTTTGTCGTATTTTTGCGTGCTTATGATTGCAGCTGTCGTTATATGCTACTTTGCCCTTCTCGTAGGGATAAGTATGTACACCTCCGGCAAGGGAGGTGGGAATGCAGATTTTTTCAAGGGAGGTGGCAAGTCTCCGTGGTACGTGGTTGCAATAGCGATGGTGGGAACGTCAATTTCCGGAGTGACCTTCATTTCCGTGCCGGGTATGGTGCAGGCGTCGCAGTTCGCTTACCTCCAGATGGCTCTGGGTTTCATTGCGGGTTACGTAGCAATTGCCTACGTGTTGCTTCCTCTTTACTACAGAATGAACCTCAACAGCCTCTACGGCTACCTCGAGGGACGTTTCGGGAAATTCAGTTACGGCAGCGGAGCCGCCTTTTTCCTGCTGTCGAAGCTGCTAGGATGCGGGGTTAGGATGTACCTCACCGCCATCGTGCTCCAGCTGGTCTTCTTTGGTCCGCTGGGAGTGCCGTTCTGGCTTAATGTGCTCATTACTATGGTGATTGTGTGGCTCTACACCTTCAGGGGCGGGGTGAGGACATTGGTGTGGACGGATATGGTGCAGACCTTGTGCCTCGTGGGTGCTGTCGTGCTGTGCATATTGGTGATTGCCAAGGAGATGGGGTTGGACTTCGGAGGCTTGTGCAAGACCATTGAGGGCAGCGGGATGTGCAGGATGTGGTATTTCGACGATGTCAAGGACACCCGATATTTCTGGAAACAGTTCCTCTCAGGCATGTTCACCACCATAGCAATGACCGGGCTGGACCAGGATATGATGCAGAAGAACCTCTCCTGCCGCAACCTGAGGGAAAGCCGCAAGAACGTGCTCTCGTACGGAGTAGCCTTCCTGCCTGTCAACTTTCTCTTTCTCTGCCTGGGAGTGCTGCTGTATACCTTCGCTGCCGAAAAGGGAATCAGTTTCGCCAAGCCTGACGACCTCTTCCCTACCGTGGCCTGCGGCAGCGACGTCTCGGGGACGCATTTTATGCCTGCGGCAGTGCAGGTCCTTTTCGTGCTCGGGCTTGTGTCGGCAGCCTTCAGCAGCGCCGGCTCCGCTCTGACCGCCCTCACCACCTCCTTCACAGTGGATGTGCTGAAGGCCGACAGGAAACAGGATGAGGCCACGCTTAAAAAGACTAGGCAGCGCGTGCATACCTGCGCTGCCATAGTGATGGGCTTCGTGATTCTGGGATTCAAGGCCATAGGCAACGAGAGCGTGATTAACGCCGTTTACACTGTCGCATCCTATACCTACGGCCCTCTGCTGGGTCTTTACTGCTACGGCATCTTCACAAAACGTGCTGTCAGGGACCGTTTTGCACCTTTCATCTGCATACTCTCGCCGATTATCTGTATGATTCTTTCCGCCCACAGCGCGGAATGGTTCGGCGGTTACCGCATAGGCTTCGAGCTTCTGCTCATCAACGCTGCGATAACGGCTCTCGGCCTTTGGCTTTCAGGTCTGGGACTTAAGGGTGGCGATGCTTCTTGTGCTCAGTCCAGATCCCGTAAACTTCGCTGACGTTTCCGGCAGTGATGAAGGCCTTGATTTCGTTGGCACGAATCCAGGTCATAAGTTTCGCAAACTCATCCTGGGTCAGAAGGCTCTGGATTTCCATCGTCTTGTTGCCTGAGAAACCTCCCGTGACCTCGTAAAGGCTACATCCGCGGACTATGGTGTTGATGATGTAGTCGCGTATGCGCTCATAGTCTTCCGAAATGATGCATACCCTCTTGCGCTTGTTGAGGCTCATCATGAAGTAATCCACGATGAGACCGTTCATCCAGGTGCCGATAAGGCCTATTACCACAAGGCGGAACGGGTTGATGGCAAAGGCCGTGCAGCAGATGACAACGCCAGCTATCGTCACCGACATTCCTATATCGAAATGAAGGTACTTGTTGACAATTTTGGCAAGTATGTCCAAACCGCCGGTGGAGGCATTGATACGGAAGAGTATGGCCTGCGAGGCGCTGAGTATCAAGATGAAGCATATCAGGTCAAACCAGATGTCTCCCATAACCGAAGTGGTGCCGGCTTCCACCAGGCGCTCGTATGGGCAGATGATTTCCCACATATCGATCAGCGGGGCGAGAACGAGGGCCGCGTAGGCTGTCTTGACTCCAAACTCCTTGCCTATCAGGAACCAGGCAAGGATAAGGAGTATGGCATTGATTATGAAGACGACAGTGGAGACCTTCACCTCCATACCGAACTTCTCGAAGATGCCGCTGATGACGATGGAAAGACCCGAGATGCTTCCCACCACAAGTTTGCTTGGCATCAGGAAATAATACACAGCTGCAGCCGCAATCGACATTGCGATAGTGATCGTGAGCATTTCCTTCCAGAATTTCCAGGTAAGGAGTGTTTTCCCAATTGAACTTGCTTTCATTGTTGACTATAGATTTTTGATGTATGCGTCTATTGACCTGGCGGCGGTACGGCCGGCCCCCATGGCAAGGATGACGGTTGCAGCTCCGGTCACTGCGTCGCCTCCGGCAAACACTCCCGGGCGGGTCGTTGCACCCTCGGCGTCCGCAACGAGACAGCCGCGGCGGGTGGTTTCCAGGCCTGCGGTGGTCTTTGCAATCAGCGGGTTGGAAGAGGTGCCGAGTGCCATAATGACGGTGTCGGCATCTATCTCGAACTCTGAACCCGGCACAGGTACAGGGCTGCGGCGGCCGCTCTCGTCGGCTTCTCCCAGCTCCATACGCATGCACTTGATGGACTTCACCCAGCCCTTTTCGTCACCCAGTATTTCCACCGGGTTGGTGAGCAGGTCGAACACGATTCCCTCCTGCTTCGCGTGGTGCACTTCCTCCTTACGCGCAGGGAGTTCGGCTTCAGTACGTCTGTACACGATGTGCACTTCAGCACCCAGACGCAGTGCGGTGCGGGCCGCATCCATTGCCACGTTGCCACCTCCTACCACGCACACCTTGCGCCCCGCGTGAATCGGGGTCAGGTAATCGTCCCTGTATGCGCGCATAAGATTGTTGCGGGTGAGGAATTCGTTGGCCGAGAATACGCCGCAAAGGTTCTCTCCCGGTATGCCCATAAACTTCGGGAGTCCGGCACCCGTTCCTATGAACACGGCCTTGAAGCCCATCTCATCCATGAGCGAATCTATGGTCACCGAACCGATCTCGCGATCGTAGTCACTGACAGTCAGTGGAATACGTTCGCCTTTTTCGTCAGTCCTCACCATCAGGAACTGTCCCGGCTGAGCAGCTTTTGCAAGCAGAGGAGCGTACACGGACATTCTGCAGATAGTTGGGGTCAGCATTTCTTTCGTGAGAATCTCAAACCTCTTCATAGAAAAACAATATTTCTCAAAGGTACAAAAAAAGTGGCCGAAACACAAAGTTCCGACCACTTTGGAGCGTCAAAGTTCAGACTAGAATCTGTAGCGGATGCCAAGGGCGAATCCCTGCCAGCCGAAACCGCCGCCGGTAATGCTGAAGCAAGGCCTCCAATCCAGGGACATCTGGAGAGGAATTGAGGCGAAATTGTATTCTGCGCCTACCTGTCCAACTACGCCAGCGCCAAATGCAAGGCTCTTGTTGCCCTCCTCGTTTGTATAGGAAGCCAAACCGAGCTGGGCGCCAGGGCCTGCATAGAAGTTGAAGTCACCCTCGTTTGCGAAAATGAAATCATACACTCCGGTGAGGTAGAATCCGTTTCCGAACAGTCCGAGGTCAGCCTCAAGGAAGTTGCTTCCAAGGTTGTGCTGATAAGAAATCTCAGCTCCATAGGTTACGCGCACACCGAGTGCTCGAGGCTGAGCCATTGCAGTGGCTGCAAGGCCGAGGGCAGCAATTACAACAATAATAAACTTCTTCATAATAACATTTTTTAAAGTGTTTCTAAACTATACCTGAGAAGCCCAGGAAAGCCATGGCCATAATACCCGCAGTGATGAGGGCGATAGGCAGGCCTTTGAAAGGCTTCGGCACATCATTCATCGAGAGATGCTCGCGGAGTCCGGCGAAGAGGCACATTGCAAGTCCGTAGCCCAGCGCGGTTGCAAAGGCATAGACGGTGGCCTCTCCGAGATTGAGCATAGCGCTCTCGCCTCCGAAGGTAAATTCCTTGCTCACCACGGTGATGGCTACGCCAAGCACGGCGCAGTTGGTGGTGATGAGAGGAAGGAAGATGCCCAGAGCCTGATAGAGGGACGGGCTGATCTTCTTTAGTATGATCTCAACCATCTGCACCAGGGCGGCAATGACCAGGATGAAGGAGATGGTCTGAAGGAAAGTAAGTCCGAAAGGAACCAGAAGGTACTGGTTGAGAAGGTAGGTCACCACGGTGGCGAGGGTGATCACGAAGCACACGGCTCCGGACATGCCCACGGCTGTGGAAAGCTTGTTTGACACACCCAGGAAAGGGCAGACGCCGAGGAACTGGGCGAGGAGGATATTATTGACAAATATCGCCGAAATGATGATAAGCAAATATTCCATAACGCAAGCTTATTTTTTTGCCAGATACTTATTGAACAGAACCATAAGGTAACCCAAGGCGATGAAGGCACCGGGAGCCATCACGAAAGCAAGGATACCGTCGCCAGGAATGAACTTCCATCCGAACACGGAGCCGCTTCCCAGAATCTCGCGGACGATGCCGATGACGGTCAGGGAGAGTGTGAAGCCCAAACCTATGCCTATTCCGTCAAGGGCGGAGGCACCGACTGAATTCTTGTTGGCAAAAGCCTCGGCGCGTCCGAGAACTATGCAATTCACCACGATTAGAGGGATGAAAAGTCCCAGGGTATCGTAAACCGTAGGCACGAAGGCCTGCATCAGCAACTGGAGCACTGTCACGAAAGTGGCGATAATCACGATATAGACAGGGATTCTAACCTTGTCAGGCACGGCCGGCGCCACGAGCGAAATCACTATGTTGCTTAGTACCAGCACAAAGAGAGTTGCCAGCCCCATCTCGAGACCATTGAGGGCAGAAGTGGTGGTGGCGAGTGTAGGACACATACCGAGCACCAGCACGAATGTAGGGTTGTTCTTTACAAGCCCGTCAGTGATAAGGGATAACTTATTGCTCATTGTTCTCGTTCATTTTAATGGTTTTATACACCTCCACCGCATTTGCAAGCGCAAGGGAATAGGCCCTGGAGGTGATGGTGGAAGCCGTGATGGCATCTACCGCGCCTCCGTCCTTGCTCACCTTGAGCTGCTTTTCATCAGGGTTCCATCCGCAGAACTGATTGATGAAGGCCTGATCGGTGGCGCACTTGGCCCCGAGGCCCGGAGTCTCGCTGTGGGAAAGCACGGCAGTGTTGTGAATGGTGCCGTCTTCCCTGATGCCCACCATTACGGTCAGCGGACCGCCGAAGCCTATTACAGTGGAAATCACCGCATAGCCTGAGCCCTCGGCCTTGTAGTATTTGTAGTCGGTGCCCGCCACTGAGATGCTCATCTCCACGGGACTGGTTCCGAATTCCGGAAGGACCTTAGCAATGGATGCGTCGGTTTTGGCCTGCTGTGCCTTCTCGATCGGATTCACGGTCATTGCATACGTGCCCGCAAGCACTGCCGAGCACACGAGGCACACGGCTGAGAGGCAAGCGACCATATTCACGAGTGTTGATTTTGCTGCCATAATTAAGACCTCCCGTACTTTTTGCCGTGGAACCAGTTGTTCAGAAGAGGCACCACGCAGTTCATAATAAGAATCGCAAAGGACATACCTTCAGGATATGATCCGAAGTAACGTATCATCATAAGGATGAGACCGATGCCTATACCGTAGATGACTCCGCCCCAGTCAGCCATAGGCGAGGTGACGTAATCGGTGGCCATAAAGCAGGCTCCGAGTATGACACCGCCGGTGAGGAGGTTGAAGACAGGATCAGTGTAGGTGGAAGGGTCCACAAGCCAGAAAATTCCGGAAATCACGAATATGGTGAGGAAGATGCTGAGCGGAATCCAAGGCTTTACCACCCTGCGGACGAGGAGGTACACGAAACCGAGGAGAAGCGCGAATGCTGAAATCTCACCGGCAGAACCTCCGATGTTGAGGAAGAGCGTGTTAAGGTAGTCAGTGCCGCTCACAGCCTCCACGCCACCCTCAGCATAGCGTCCGAGCAGAGTGGCGCCGGACACGGCATCAGTGGAATGGATGAAGCCCTGAGGCACGGTCCAGTCGGTCATCTGGGCAGGGAAGGAAATCAAGAGGAAGACACGGCCCGCGATGGCAGGGTTGAATACATTCTGGCCTATGCCGCCGAAAGTGAGTTTGACAACTCCGATTGCGAACACTGCGCCGATGAGCACTATCCACCAAGGGCAGGTGGAAGGCAGGTTCAGGGCGAGAAGGAGACCGGTCACCACGGCGGAAAGGTCCGCAATCGTGGACGGCTTCTTCATCATAAACTTGGTTACGGCCCACTCCGTAAGCACGCAGGCCGCTATGCTGACCGCAAGCACGAGGAGTTCGGACCAGCCATAGAAAAGCACTGATACCAGTGTGGCGGGCGCGAGCGCGATAATCACGTCCCTCATAATCGATTGGGTGCTGAGGGGAGAGTGAAGATGCGGATTAGGCGATACTATATACTTGTCCATAGTCACAACTACTTTTTGGATGCCTCTGCGGCAGCTTTTGCGGCTGCGGCGCGGGCACGTATTATTCCCATAACCTGACCCTTGGCCTGACGTATCATATCAAGCAGAGGGATGTTTGCCGGGCAACTGTAAAGACAGCACCCGCACTCGATACAATCCTGCACCGCGTTCTTCTCAAGCTCATCGGTATTGCCGGCCTTGTTGAGACGGTAGAGCAGGAAAGGTTCCAGACCCATTGGGCAGGCATCAGCACACTTGCCGCAACGTATGCAGTTGCTCTGAGGCTTCCTCCTGGTGGACTCTTCGCTGAGGTAGAGCACGGATGAGGATCCCTTCACGGTAGCGGCTTCCACGTTGGCTATTGCCTTACCCATCATAGGACCGCCGCTCACAAGCTTGGCCGCTGCTTCAGGGATGCCACCCGCCTGCTCGATGATGTAGCTCAGAGGCATACCTATGCGGAACTTGTAATTGTGCTGCCTCTCGACCGGGAGACAGTTTCCAGTGATGGTAAGCACGTTGGTAATCAGCGGGATGTTCTTCTGAACCGCCTCATATACCGCGAGGGACGTGGCCACGTTCTGCACCACTGCGCCGACGCTGATCGGAAGTCCTCCGGACTTCACCTGGCGCTTCATCACAGCATCGATGAGCTGCTTCTCTCCGCCCTGAGGGTAGCGCTTCTTCATCACGGCCACCTCTATGCCCGGATATGCCAACTCGGAAATGGCCCTGTTTACGGCTTCGATTGCCTCGGGCTTGTTCTCTTCAATTGCGATGACGGTACGGCAGCCGCCAAGAATCTTCTGCATGATTGCCGCGCCCACAACGATTTCCTTTGTCCTCTCGAGGAGGATGCGGAAGTCGCTGGTCAGGAAAGGCTCGCACTCGGCACCGTTAAGTATGAGGCACTCCGCCTTGCTTCCCGGAGCCGGATTAAGCTTCACGTGGGTAGGGAAGGTTGCGCCGCCCAGACCCACCACACCGCATGCCTTGATTCTTTCGAGCATTGCATTGCGGTCCTCAGGAATCTCGGTCACAAGGGTATCGGAGAGATCTATGCCCTCTGCCCACTCGTCGCCTTCCACTGCTATTTCTATATGCATCACGTTGTTTCCGGCGAGGTCTTTGCGGGGAGCTATGCTCTTCACCGTACCGCTGGCCGGAGAGTGGACGAATGCGGAAATGAATCCGCCCGGCTCAGCGATCACCTGTCCGGTCTTTACACTGTCGCCTACTGCCACTATTGGCTTTGCAGGAGCTCCGAGGTGCTGTGTCATAGAGACATACATAGTCTTCGGAAGAGGCAGCACTTCTATCTTGCAGTTCCTGGATATCTTATTGTCATTCGGATGTATTCCTCCGATGGAGAAAGTCAGTTTACTCATTTGTGACCTCCTTTTTGATTTCCGGCTTCGGTTCAACTTTCTTTGGGGTGAAATTCACCACGTGGATAGCTCCGGTAGGGCACTCGAAGAAGCACTGGCCGCAGGCTTTGCACTTGGAGTAGTCGATGTAGCTGAGGTTGTTCTCGATGGTGATAGCACCGAACTTGCAGACCTTCTGGCACTTGCCACAACCTATGCAGGCAGCCTTGCAGGCCTTTCTTGCCACTCCGCCCTTGTCCTTGTTGACGCAACTCACATATACCCTGCGCTTGTTCTTAGGGGTAGTGCCGGCGTTGCGGATTTCGATGACTGACTTAGGACAAGCCTTGGCACAGGCGCCGCAGGCAGTACACTTGGTCTCATCCACGACAGGAAGGCCGGTCTGGGGATCCATTGAGATGGCACCGAACTGGCAGGCCATGACGCAGTCGCCGCAGCCCACACAGCCGAAAGAACAGAGAGTGTCTCCGCTGTACAGGGCAGCCTTGACCTTGCAGGATTTCACGCCGTCATAATCATTGACGCGAGGCCTGTTCTCACAGCTGCCGTTGCAACGCACCACGGCCACCTGAGGAGCTTTTTCAGCCACCTCATACCCGAGAATGGCAGCAACCTTCTTCATTGTTTCGTTGCCGCCTACGGGGCAGAACTGATTGTCCAGATTGGGAGCCTTGACAGCCGCATCGGCAAAAGCGCGGCAACCGGCAAAACCGCAGCCGCCGCAATTGGCGCCCGGCATCACCTTCTCCACTTCATCAATTCGCGGATCCTCCTCAACTTTGAACTTCTTTGCCACCCAGAAGAGAATCAGGGCAAGGAGAAGTCCCAGCACCGTGAGAATCACGACAGTCAGAATTACAGTGTTTGTCATTATTTTTTGATCTTAAATATATATTCGTTCCTGAGCCTGTCTCTGAAAAGCCAGACCGCGAAATAGTACAAGAGCACGGAGGCGATTGCGCAAAGCCCGCTGACAAGTTCCCCCAAAGGCGTGGAAGTGAGTACCAGGAGCACTGCTATGAGCAGAAAGCAAGGGATGACATAGGCTATCCACACAGCCTTATGGCCCATAGATGCGCTGAGCAGCACCTCCACCTCATCTCCCGGAGCGAGGTTCAGATAAGGACTTGTAGGCAGTTGCACGAGCTTGGCCTTGGATTCACCCAGGCCGCAGAGCCCCTTGGCGTGGCACGAAGCACAAGCCGCTTCGGAAATGATCTCGACTGAAGTCAGCTCCGGAGTAATCTCAACCACCCTGCCGCGGTGGGATATGTTGTTTTCTCTCTTTTTATTCGAACTCATTGTATTCGGACGAATTCAAAGCCGACTCCACCGGCATTGAGGAAGCCCTGACGTCAAGGGCATCATCAAGCTCAACAAAGCGCAGTTTCTCGCCCTTGAAGAGCATGTCAATATCTTTTGTCTCGCCGTTTCGGTGCTTGGCTATGATAATCTGGGTTTTCTCCTTGTCTCCCTCATTGTCGCTCAAGCCCACATAATCGGGTCTGTGGATGAAAATTACCATATCCGCATCCTGCTCAATGGAGCCGGACTCACGAAGATCCGAGAGCTGCGGCTTTCCGCCGCCTCCCTGCCTGGTTACCGCCTGACGGGAGAGCTGCGAGAGGGCAATGATTGGGACGTTCAGTTCCTTGGCCGTTGCCTTGAGCGTACGGGATATGGCAGCAACCTCCTGTTCTCGCATACCCTTGAGTTCAGTCGGTCCCTGGATGAGCTGGAGATAGTCTATGATTATCAGCCTCACGCCCTTGTTCTTTACCAGGTTCTTTGCCTTGGTACGGAATTCCATAAGAGGAAGGCTAGGGGTATCGTCAATGTAGATAGGAGCCTTGGCAAGCGCCTTCAGCTGATACTCAAGCTGTTGCCACTCGAAGTCCTCCAGCTTTATTCCTCCCTTTATCTTATCCGGGGCCAGACCCGATTCGGAAGTGATGAGACGGTTTGTCAGCTGGATTGCGGCCATTTCCAGGGAGAAAAACGCCACCGGCATATGGTGGTCCACCGCCGCATTGCGGGCAAGGTTCAGGGAGAAGGCGGTCTTTCCGACGGAAGGACGGGCAGCGAGGATGATGAGATCCGAAGGCTGCCAGCCCATGGTGACGGTGTCAAGGCTCAGGAAGCCTGAAGGCACTCCGCTGAGCCCGTTCTGGCTCTGCTTGGCCTGGAGGCTGGTCATTGCCTCGTTGATGAGGCTGCCTATATCCTGGACATCCTTGCGGACATTGCTCTGGATAGCGTTATAGACCTTTGTCTGCGCGTGGTCGATGAGTTCATCCACCTTGATGGAATCGTCAAACGACTCCTTGAGTATGTCGTAGGAAGCAGTAATGAGATCCCTCTGGATGTTCTTCTGCTTGAGGATGCGGGTATAATATTCTATATGCGCAGCCGAACCCACCTTTTCGGAGAGGTTCACAAGCGTCACGGGGCCGCCCACATCTTCGAGCTGTCCCTTTTCCTTGAGCCTGTTGCTCACGGTGATGATATCCACGGAAACGTGCTCGTTCACAAGGGAGCACATTGCCTCGAAAACCATCTTGTGGCGGGGATCGTAGAAGCAGGAAGGCGTCAGTTCCTCCATGGCCATATCAACGCACTCCGGCTCAAGAAGCATCGCACCGAGAACAGCCTCTTCGACATCCAGGGCCTGAGGGGGCTTGTTGCCCATCTCCTGACCCAGGTCCTCGAAGTTGACAGCCTCGTGCTTCTTCTTTGAAGGAGTCGTCTTAGGCGAAGGCATGGCTCTTAGATTTCAGGGGATACCACGATGCGTCCGCAGTGCTCGCAGATGACGAGTTTCTTGCCGGATGCAATATCAATGAGCCTTTGCGGGGTGATGGTGTGGAAACAGCCTCCGCAAGCGTCACCGAAAGTACCGTCCTCGGACTTTGGAGGGAAGAGGGAAACCACTGCAAGGTGATTGTGGGTGCTCTTGCGTATGCGCTCGTATGCACTCAGCGTCCTTTCGTCAAGCTTTGAAGTGAAGGCCTCACGCCTCTTCACAAGCTCCTTCTCCTGGGCAGAGGTGGAATCCACTATGGTGGAAAGTTCCTCACGCTTTGCCTCAAGGTCGGCCTCGCGGATAGCGATGTTGTCAGAGATGCGCTCCAGGTCTGAACGACGGGCATCGATAGCCTCGCGTGCCTCACGGATGTGCTTCTCTGAGATATCGCGAAGAAGACCCTGATTCTCAAGCTCCTTATTGACTGAATCATACTCCCTGCTGTTGGAGATGTTCTCAAGTTTCTTGCGGTATTCCTCAATCTCGGAATCAAGTTCCTCGATATGCTTCTTATCCTGCTCTATGCCGTCATTGTAGCCCTTGATGAGTTGCTCGATACGGGCGTACTTGGCTTTGAGTGACTCCACTTCGTTCTCGAGAGAAGCCACCTCTTCCGGAAGCTCACCGCGCAGCTGGAGCAACTTGTCCAGTTCGATATCGGTATTCTGCAGTTCGAAAAGGGTTTTCAGCTTCTCCTGGGCGAGCTGTTCGTTCTCCGCAAAGTTCTTGCGCAGGGAGACGAAGGTCTCGCGCTCATCGACAGGAGTTGGTACGGTTGTAGTTTTTTTGATGCTGGCCATATCTAAATATATATATTTGTTTCCTGATAGTCCGTTTTCCGGTACAAAATGCAAAGATATGAATTTTTCCGCTTAATCGTATGGCATTAAGGCAGCGACTTTCGTATTTCCACAATACGCTCCCTGAGGGACCTGAGGCTGTCGAGAACTTTGACCTTGGCCTCAACCTCCGCCTTCTCCTCCTTGAGCACTTTCACGGCTCCGTCCAGTTTCATTCCCTTCTCCTTCACGAGATAGTGCAGCTGTTTGAAGGTATCCACATCCTCCTTGACATAGAATCTGTTGCCTTTGGCATTGCGCTTTGCGGAGAAGAGCCCTGGGTAACTGTTGTTCCAGAAACGGACGAGAGACACCTGTTCACCCAGAATTCCGGCCACTTCACCTATGGTATAATATAGCTTTTCCATATCAATCCATTGATTGCATTGTATTCACCGCCATATAGAGCATATTGGCATATTCGTCAGCACTGACGGAAGCAAAGAGGTAGTGCACGGGATCGAGAATCCGGCCGTCCAAACTCAGCTCGTAGTGAAGATGAGGGGCAAAGGACTTTCCCGTAACTCCGGCAGTTCCTATTCTTTCTCCCCTCCCCACTTTCTGACCCTGTCTCACGGAGACTGTCTCAAGATGCGCATACCTCATGAGATATCCTCCCTCAAGCTTGATTTCCACCGTTTTGCCGAACTTTTTCGAAGTACTGACGCTCTGCACCTCGCCGTTCCCTGCAGCAAGTACGGGCGTACCGCGAGGCACCAGTATGTCCAGACCTTCGTGGAAGACGTAGGCCTTGTAGAAGGGATCCATCTTCTTTCCTACGGAAGCACCTATCTGCGAATATGAGACATCTTCTACAGGGAGCATCATAGGAGGGGCCACATAGGCGCTGTCGGAAAGTGTGCGGAAGATTTTTTCAAACGCCCTGTCCACCTTTGCAGCCCTTTCCATAAGGCTATCCGCCTTGTCACGGGTATAGCTGAAGAGCTGGATGTCGGGGATGGTGTCAGCCGCGAAGAATATGTCCAGTCTGGCCATAGGATCCGCAGCAGGGGCATCTGCGTGGAAGACCTGCTCATAGATGCGGTTGTCCTTATACTGTAGGGAGGCGATGGCATCACCCACTATGCCCTCCTGAGGCACCAGGGACGGGTACAACTCCTCGTACATCTTGATTTCAGCCTTGAGCTGTTTCTCCACGTCAGTGCTGATAAAGAGAGAGAAAAGGGTATAAGCCAGTATGGCAAAGGTGAGAGTTACGAAGATATAGAGGACAGCCCACAACAAGGGCTTCCCCAGCTTTCGCCTGACCTTTCCCAAAGAGAAATTGAGGGCGTCATATTCGAAAAACTTCTTCATCCGCATCAATTGTCATCAGCCCGATTGCTTCTTCTCAGGAGCTCCATCGTGCTGGAACGTTTGCCCACCGGATTCTCCGCTCCGCGCCTGTTGATGAGCGCAGCATATTCGTCTGCCGGCATATCCACATCCATATAGTTGCGGGGGTTCTTCCTCTCCCCCATATAAATCACCTCGTAATGCAGGTGGTTGCCCGTGGACTTGCCCGTGCTCCCCACAGTGCCTATACGGTCGCCGCGGCTCAGCTTCATACCCTCCGTCACTTCTATTGTATTGAGGTGGGCATACCGTGTCTTGTACCCGTAGCCGTGGTCAATCACTATTTCGTTGCCGTAGCCACGGAACTGGAAGGAAGTCTTCTCCACCACCCCGTCTCCCGTGACATAGACCGGCGTGCCCTTGTCCGCTGCAAAATCCTGGCCAACATGGCGTTCGGCTCCACCGTACACCGGATCTTCCCTGTACCCGAAACCGCTGGACAGGCGGAAGTTGCCGGGCGTGGTCATAAGCGGCGGCACGTTGGGCACGCAGGATATCATGTCACCTTCGCGCGAGGAGATGTCCCACATCTCGTCCAGGGCACGGCTGCGCAGGTACACCCTTTTCATGAGCGCGTCCAGGCGGTGCACGGACAGCTTGAGCCGGGAATTAGCGCCCAGCGCGTCAAGCTCGTTGTAGCGGTTCACACCCTCGAGTCCCGAGTTGCGCAGTTCCTCCGGTATGGGGCTGAGTCCGTAAATCGACCTGTACACGTCATCATCGCGCTGCTCTATGCCGGTGAGAGTCTGCTCGTAGATATCCATCTGGCGGTCGAGTATGTCCATCCTGGCCTCCCAGCTGGCGTGTTGACGCTTGAGCCAGGCGGTCTTGGGCAGCTCCAGATGAAGCACGGACACATATATCCAGAAATATAAACACATCAAGGCCGGCGCTGTCAGAATCAACAGGGCGACCTTTATATGCTTGAGGTATTTGTTGTCCTTCTTGACCTCATAGAGCAAAGTCTCCGGATTGTAGAAGTACTTCGGCATACGGCGACAAAGGTACTAATTTTTTTATAATAAATTTTTCCGGTGGATTTTGATTTGCCACCAAGATTAGCAATTGTTCATCGGCATCCTCGTAGTCAGGCTTCACTTAATTAACAAGCTATACTAATTTCCCAAGGCCCGGAGTCGTGAGACGCCGGGCCTTTATTGTTGGGATATTATCAGAATTAAAGTTCCTCCCTCTTAAGGGATTCGATGTAGGCATCGATGCGCCTCAGTTCCCGGGGTATGGCTATGTGCTGAGGGCAGGCCTTTGAACAACGGCCGCAGGAGATGCAGTGGTCGGCCTGACGCACGCTTGGGATAGCCTTGTCATAAGCCAAGAGATAGCGCCTGCGGGCCTTTGCATAGCCTTCCTGTTCCTTGTTCACGACATAGGTGCCCGCATTCACGTTGTCGTTATAGAAACGGAAGATTGCCGGGATATTGATGCCATAAGGACAAGGCATACAGTACTGGCAGCTGGTGCAGCGCACGAGGGGATATTTTTCCATCTGGTCGGCAGTGAGTTCCAGCAGATCCTTTTCTTCGTCGGTGAGCGGCTTGAAATCCAGGAAGGTATCCAGATTATCCTGGAGGTGGTTCATATATGTCATTCCGCTGAGTATGCACTTCACCCTCGGGAAACTGCCCGCAAAGCGGAAAGCCCAGGAAGCGAGGGATTTTTGAGGTTCCCTTGACTTCAGCATATCGGCAAGAGCCGCAGGAAGGTCCGCCAGACGGCCTCCACGAAGAGGCTCCATTATTATGATTGGAATCTCCCTTGAGTCCAACTCCCCGTAGAGGAACTTGGCGCTGGCATTGTTGGCCCCTGAATGTGTCCAGTCCATGTAGTTCATCTGAATCTGGACGAAATCCCAGTGGTATTTCTCGTGCAGGGACATAAGTTCCCTGAATCCGTTATCCGGACCATGGAAAGAGAATCCCAGATTGCGGATATGGCCTTTACGCCTCTCCTCAAGGAGGAAGTCCATTATTCCCGTATCTCCGAATCTGTTGTTGAAATCTGCGCCGCCGCTTACTGAATGGAGAAGATAGTAGTCCACGTAATCAGTTTTGAAAATCTCAAGGGACTTACGGTACATCTTCACGGAATTGTCATAGCTGGCATCTCCAAAGTTGGAAAGTTTGGTTGCAAGCAGCCACTTCTCGCGCGGATGGCGGTTCAGGGCCTCAGCCGTTGCCCTTTCACTGTCGCCCTCAAGATATATAGGAGAGGTGTCGAAATAGTTGACTCCGTGTTCAAGGGCATAATCGACCAGGGAGTTCACCGCATCCTGGTCTATATGGTTCTTGCCGTCGTCTCCCTTGACTTGAGGCCACCTCATACAGCCATAGCCGAGGAGTCCTACGCCTTCATAATTGCAGACCATAGTACCGGAAGGGGACGTGGTCTCTTTATTGTCCGAGCCTCCCTTAAGGCTTCCGGGAGCGCAGGCTCCGACTCCAAGAGCCGCGGCGCCCACGCCGGCTTTCTTCAAAAACTCTCTTCTATCCATAGCTGTATCAGTTATTTTCTATATGGGTTGACAATCCGTTCACGGTGATGGCGCTGACAGGCCTGGAAGGGCAGAGATATTCGCAGGCTCCGCAGCCTATGCACTGTTCCTCGTTGACAACAGGCATACGGCGACCCTCAGCATCGGTAATCATTCTGATTGCACCTGAAGGGCAGTGATACGCACAGTTGCCGCAGGACTCCTTGCCCAATGCAGCAAAGCAGAGATCAGGATTCACCTTTGCGGTGCCTATGTGAACGAGTAGTTTTTCTTCCTTTTTGATCGGAAGTATTGCTCCGGCTGGGCAGACAGTGCCGCAAGTGTTGCACTCAGGTCTGCAATAGCCTTTTTCGTAGCCCATCTCAGGCTGGAGGAAGTGCTCTATGTCGGTGGAAGGTCGGAGCACGCCGTTAGGACAGTTGCTCACGCAGAGCTGGCAGGCGGTGCACCTGTCATAGAAACGCTTCACACTTCCCGCTCCCGGGGGCACAAGACGCCCGGAACGCTCCGGTACAGTCTTGTCCACTACATCGGCAAGACCGCCGTCCAGACGTTTGTTCTGGGCTTTTGCGGCAAGAGCCGTACCTGCGATGGCAGTCGTGACCAGGAAGCTTCTGCGGGATTTGTCGGCAGAGGCAGCTTCGGATTTGGAAGCAGGCCTGCAGGCCTTTGAGAAACGGAACCTGTATTTGATTGCTCCTTCGCTACAGTTGTCCAGACAGTCGAAGCAGACCACACAGCGGCTGCCGTCTATGCGGTGATTGACACCGTCGATACAAGAAGCCTTGCACTTCTTCACGCAGCGGCCGCAGGATACGCACTTGCTCTCGTCAATCACCGGCTTGAAGAGTGAGAAACGGGACACGAGACTGAGCGCAGTGCCCACAGGACAAATATAGTTGCAGTAATTGCGTCCACCCGTCCAGGCGAAAAGCACAATCACCACGAGGGTGGCAGCAGCGGTGACAAGGAGTGCCGGAGCAATGCTCTGGCCTTCTGCCAAACCAACCACACTGCGCACCATACGCCCGTAAGCGCTGTACGGAGCCAGCAGTGTTAGCAGGAACTGAAGTCCTATGAGGCTACCGGCAACAATGAGTCCGAGTATGCAGAAGCGCACCACGCGGTTCTCCTCGACGAAGGCAAACCTGGACGCCGCGGAAGGCTTGACGGAGGCCGGCTTGATTCCTTTCTCTTTAAGCTTGCGGAGTTTGCGGGCACGGCACTTGTCAACAGCCTTGCCATAAACGCGTCTGATCCAGATTATGATGTCCTGGAACACGCCCATAGGGCAGATGACGCTGCAATAGAGTCTTCCGAAAACGAAAGTCAGCAGAAGGACGGCGGCGAGGGCGCCGACATTGAGCGCGAGGCAGGAAGGCAGGAACTGAAGTTTGGCCATCCAACCCCACCATTGGGCTCCGATTCCGCAGAAAAGAAGCGTTATGCCGACCAGAAACAGTGCGGCGAGGACGATTCTAAGCTTTCTTAACATATTTTGACAGAGTAATTTTCCGCATTTCTGAATCCGAGAAGAAAGGCCTTCACCTCCATTCTCTTTTTGCCGGCGAGCTGAAGCTCTTTGATGCTTATGGCTCCGTCCCCGGTCGCAATGGCAAAGTAAGTCTTGCCGTCGGTGAGGATTTCTCCAGGTTTACCCTTGAGATCCACTTTCTCGGACTTAAAAATCTTCAGCTGGAGACACTCGCCTTCAGGGGAGAGCAGTTCAGTATATGCCGTCGGATACGGGCTCAAGCCTCGTATCAGGTTGTACACCTGCCTGCTGCTGTCATTCCAATTGATGCGGCACAGCTCCTTCGTGAGCTTCGGCGCCGGCTTGAGAACCTCGGAACCCTGGATGAATGAACGCTGCACGCGCGTCTCCACATTGTTCTGTATCAAGCCTTCCACTGTCTGGACCACAAGGTCTGCGCCTATGTCCATAAGCTTGTCGTGCACGTCGCCGGCAGTGTCTTCCGGCCCTATCTTGCACTCCTGCCTGTATATGATGCCGCCTGTATCTATATCCTTGTCTATCATAAAGGTAGTTACTCCGGTCATCTTCTCCCCGTTAATTACTGCCCAGTTGATAGGGGCGGCACCGCGATACTGCGGGAGCAGTGCGGCGTGGAGGTTGAAGGTGCCAAGACGCGGCATAGACCATACCTCCTGCGGCAGCATCCTGAACGCAACCACCACGAACATATCCGCCTTCCAGGCGCGCAGGGCATCGAGGAACTCAGGATCCTTGAGCTTCACAGGCTGAAGCACGGGAATACCGTGGGCAACTGCATATTGTTTGACGGCGCTCTCGTTCACTTTCAGGCCGCGTCCGCTAGGCTTGTCTGCTACCGTGACCACTCCAACCACCTTGTACCCGTTGCGTATGAGGCGGTCAAGGGGCTCGACTGCAAATTCAGGCGTACCCATATAAACGATACGCACAGGGCGGAAGAAGCGGTATACCATACTCTTGAGCTTCCTCCAACGTGTTTTCAGCTGGTCCATATTGAAGAAATCCGAATCGTTGATTGCACACCAGGTGAGGAGCATTCCTATCGGGATGAGCACATACGAGGATATGAACGCACCCGTAGTGGCATCCAGGGCTCCATTGGTAGCAAGTTTCGAGCCTGAAATGTCTACTACCCAATAAAGTACGAAGAAAAGTACTGCGACTATTGCTCCCGTGCCCAGACCGCCCTTGCGCACCAGCGAGCCTATAGGAGCTCCGATGAAGAAGAGTATCAGACAGGCCAGGGCCTGGGCAAACTTCTTGAAAAGCTCTATGTCCTCGTGGCGTATGTAGTACTGCTCTTCGTAGATATCGAACTTGTAACTGTTGATTTCAGTGCTGTAGCGAGCCACATTCTCACTCGCTCTCCTTACTGCCAAGGCCTTGTCATTCAATGAATTCCACTCATTGAACTCTTCGCACTCAAAATAACTGCGGCCGGCATCCCTGTATGCCGTGTCGAGCTGGCGGTTCTCCAGGAAGGTCGCGCTCTTCTTCGCCCTCTCAAAATGGAGCTCATTGAGGGAATCCAGCCTGTGGTGCAGGGAATCGCTTTCGTGCTTGAGCTGTCTGACGCTCATCGACTTTGCCTGGTCCTCGAAACGCACGCTGTCGGACTTCTCGAAACGGTAGTTTTTCAGAGGAATCACCAGGTCCTGGCGGCTGAAGTCGATGTGCTGCAGGGCCAGGGTCGTGTCGGAGTAGCGTACCGTATTGGTTTCCTGGTAGTTGGACCCATTGAAAAGGGTGAAGGTCAGATAGTCTTTGGCCTTGGAGATCTTAATGAGCGCGGAGTCGGCAAAGGTGACCGTGGTGTTGGCCTTGTTGTCGGTATGGTCGTAAACGGTGACTCCGTAGAGCATCTTGCTCTCCTTGTTCTGGTTCACCACCCTTATCGTGTATCCTTCTATGCCGTCGTAGAATATGCCCGAAGGTATCTTGATCTCGTTCTTGGTATTGAGTATGTCGTCGCGCAGGGTGTAGATTTCCGCCCAGGACTTAGGCACCAGCCGGTCACCCACGAAAAATGCACCGATTGCGATTATGGTGCAGACCACGGTCAGAGGGGCCATCACGCGGGAGAAGGAAACTCCGGAAGCCTTCACTGCAAGGAGTTCCTTGTTCTCGGCCATCTGGCCTATGACCATCATCGAGGCGAGCAGGGTGGCGAGAGGCAGGGATAGGGGCAACAAAGTACACACACCCCACATCAGGAATTCCATCACCACACCCAGGCCCAGGCCTTTTCCCACCAGGTCATCGATATATACCCAGAGGAACTGGAGAAGCAGGATGAAAATCACGACGAGAAGTATCGCCACGAAAGGAGCGATAAACGATTTCAATATGAAACGGTCGAGTTTCTTCATCCCGCTCCGGAAAATTACCTTGTCGCTATGTTCTTGAGGAGTTCAAGGGCATTCTCGAGTCCATTCACGTCCTTGCCGCCTGCAGATGCGAGTCCGGGCTGTCCGCCGCCGCCACCGAGGATGAGCTTGGCAGCTTCGCGTATGTCCTTGCCGGCATTCTTTCCCTTGGCGATAAGGTCGTCGGAATACATAAGCAGGAGCTGAGGCTTGCCTTCGTATGCCACTGCGGCCACGAGTGCCGTGTTGCTGAGTTCTTTCTGGATGCTGAGAGCCGCATTGCGTATGAACGCAGGATCGGCATCGCTTCCGCTTACGTCCTTGCTGCCTATGGCTATGAGTTTCACTCCGTTGACCTCGCTCGCCTTGGAGCTGACAAACTTTGCGAACTCAGCTGCCTTCTGGCGTGTAAACTCTTCCACCTGCTTCTTGAAGCTGGCGTTTTCCTCAATCATCTTGCGTATCGCGCCGCTGAGGTCAGGCACGTTGTTGAAGAATGATTTCGCAGTCTTCAGCATATCCTGCACGCCGTAGATGTAGTTCTCGGCTTCCTCTCCGGTCACGGCCTCGATGCGCCTGATGCCGGCCGCGATTGCGGATTCACTGAGTATCTTGAACATGCCTATGTTGCCGCTGGCGGAGGTATGGCAGCCGCCGCAGAGCTCTATGCTCGGGCCGAACTTCACCACCCTCACCCTGTCTCCGTACTTCTCTCCGAAGAGGGCAATGGCACCCATTTCCTGAGCTTCCGCCATTGTGGCGTCACGTTTCTCCTCGAGCGGATGGTTCTCGCGCACGAGCTGGTTCACCCTGCGCTCGACTGCTGCGATCTGCTCGTCACTCAGCTTCTCGAAGTGGGAGAAGTCGAAACGGAATCCCTTGTCGCTCACGTATGAACCCTTCTGCTCCACGTGCGTGCCGAGGATTTCGCGCAGCGCCCTGTCGAGGAGGTGGGTACAGCTGTGGTTCGCCTCGATACGACGGCGCCTGCCCTCATCCACGCGAAGCGTGAATTCACCGCTGCAGTTGTCCGGCAGCTTCTCGGCTATGTGTATGGTGAGATTGTTCTCCTTTACGGTATTGAGCACCCGGACCACTTGTCCGTCAGCGCTTTCAATGGTGCCAGTGTCTCCAATTTCACCACCCATCTCGCCATAGAACGGAGTCCTGTCGAAGACGAGCTGAAGCATTTCCCTGTTCTTCTGAACCACGGTCCTGTGCTTGAGAAGCTTTGCGCCCTGCACGGTAACGCTGTCGTAACCCGTGAACTCCACGTCTTCGCCCTCGTGGTAAACGGTCCAGTCACCGAAGCTGTTGGCGGTGGCGTTGCGGGCACGGTCCTTCTGTTTCTGGAGCTCCACGTTGAAGCCCTCGAGGTCGACTGTATAACCCTTCTCGGAGGCAATCAGTTCGGTGAGGTCTATAGGGAAACCGTAGGTGTCATAGAGTTTGAACGCGTCCTCGCCTGGGATGGTCTTGCTGTCCCTGTTGCGTTCTACGCATTCATCCATAAGCTTGATTCCCCTGTCAAGGGTGCGCAGGAAGGCCATTTCCTCCTCGCGGATAACGTTCTCGATGAACTTCTGCTGCTTTGCAATTTCCGGATAAGCCTCACCCATTTCTTCCACGAGCTTTGCTACGAGCCTGCAGAGGAAAGGATCGGTAAGTCCGAGGAAGGTGTAGCCGTAGCGCACGGCGCGGCGGAGTATTCGCCTGATGACGTAACCCGCCTTGACGTTGGACGGGAGCTGGCCGTCGGCAATGCTGAAGGATATTGCGCGTATGTGGTCGGCAATCACTCGCATTGCCACGTCGGTGTTCTCGGATTCACCGTATACGTGGCCGGAAATTTTACCGATTTCGGCAAGCATTCCGGTGAATACGTCGCTGTCGTAGTTGCTGTTCTTGCCCTGGAGCACGGCGCAGAGGCGCTCGAAGCCCATACCGGTGTCTATATTCTTGGCCGGGAGGCTCTCGAGATGGCCGTCGGCCATTCTCTGGTACTGCATGAATACCAGGTTCCAGATCTCAATGACGTGAGGATCGGACTTGTTGACAAGCTCGCGTCCGTCCAGGCCGCTCTGCTTTTTCTCTTCCTCGCTGCGTATGTCTATGTGTATCTCGGAGCAAGGACCGCAAGGGCCTGTGTCTCCCATCTCCCAGAAGTTGTCGTGCTTGTTGCCCAGAAGTATGTGATCCTCAGGAAGGTGTTTGAGCCAGGCTTCCCTCGCCTCGGTGTCGAGGGTGGTGCCGTCTTCCTCGCAACCTTCGAAAACGGTGGCGTAGAGGAGGCTCTTGTCTATTCCGTAAACCTCGGTCAGAAGCTCCCAGGCCCAGTCTATGGCTTCAGTCTTGAAATAATCGCCGAAGCTCCAGTTGCCGAGCATCTCGAACATGGTGTGGTGGTAGGTATCGTGGCCCACCTCTTCGAGGTCATTGTGCTTTCCACTGACTCTCAAACACTTCTGCGAATCGGTCGCCCTTTTGTAAGGGGCGGACGAGTTGCCCAGGAAAATATCTTTGAACTGGTTCATGCCCGCGTTGGTGAACATCAGCGTGGGGTCATTCTTCACTACCATCGGTGCGGATGGCACTACCGTATGTCCCTTCGAAGCGAAAAAATCGAGGAACTTCTGCCTTATCTCTTTAGAGGTCATATTGTTGTTATGTTGTTTACAAATCATATTAACTTACAAAAATACTACTTTCTTCGGAGATTGGCAAGACGGGGAAAACTGCGAAAAAAATCGTAGCTTTGCTGCAAGAATATAAGGCAATGGTTCCATACATAATTTTTGACATAGACGGCACGCTCATAGACACCGAGAGGACAGGGGTGCTTTCCTTGATTCAGACTGTCAAGGAACTGATGGGAAAGGAGATGCCTTACGATGAGGCGTACAAGTATTTCGGCATACCGAGCGGCAAGGTGGCGCCGATGATGGGATATCCCGACGCAAAGCTTTTCGAGCGGCGCTGGGAGGAGCATTTCATCGGGCTCATGCACCTGATGAAGGCCTTTCCTGGAGTGGAGGAGATGATGGAGAGACTTGCGCAGGCAGGGTGCAGGATGGGCTGCGTGACCTCCCGCAACCGTTACGAGTTCGAGAAGGACGTGGAACTCAAACCGCTTCTGAAATATTTCGACATTGAAATCTGCGCCGAGGACACGGAGCTGCACAAGCCCAATCCCGAGCCGGCACTCGAGTTCCTGCGCAGGGCGGGAGCCTCGGCCCGGGACGCGATTTTTGTGGGGGATACGATGCACGACTACCAGTGCGCCCACGGCGCCGGTATCCCCTTCCTTCTTGCCGACTGGAGGTCCCGTGGCCAACAGGGCATCCCTGCCGAATTCCGCGCGGAGAACGCCTCCCGTATGCTTGAGATTCTGCTGAAAGCCTAGCCGGCTCCCCAATTGCATAATGACGCAAATCCCCCGGAAACGGTGAAGTTCCCGGGGGATTAATACATCTGGCGGCCAATTCCGCGGCCCGTGTGCAGGCCAAGGGCTAGATCAGCGGCTCGGCAGTCATGGATTCAGGCTGAGGGATACCCATAAGCTTGAGTATGGTAGGAGCCACGTTGCAGAGGGCGCCGTCCTTTACTGTCTTGACATCCTCACCTGCACCGATTACGATGAACTGCACCTCATTGAGGGAGTGTGCGGTGTTAGGGGAACCGTCTGGATTAACAGCGTAGTCGGCATTTCCGTGATCGGCAGTCAGAAGCACCACGTAATCGTGGGCGAGAGCGCAGGTCACTACAGCCTCCACGCAACCGTCGATACATCCCACGGCGTTGCAGATGGCCTTGTATACTCCCGTGTGGCCGACCATGTCTCCGTTCGCGAAATTGAGGATAATCATATCCTCCTTCTCGCTGCGAATGGCATCGCAGAGTTTGTCTGTCACCTCAATTGCGCTCATCTCCGGCTGGAGGTCGTAAGTAGCGACCTTAGGGGAGTTCACGAGTATGCGGTCCTCGTTTTCGAATGGCACTTCCCTACCGCCATTGAAGAAGAAAGTCACGTGGGCATACTTTTCGGTTTCGGCAATTCTGAGCTGGCGTTTACCGGCCTTGGCGACGGTCTCGCCGAGGGTATCCTTCACTTCCTCCTTGTCGAAGAGGATGTGAAGCCCGGTGAAGGAAGCGTCGTATGGAGTGAGACAGCAGTAGTAGAGAGGAAGGGTATGCATTCCCTCCTCAGGCATATCATTCTGTGTCAGGACATTGGTAAGCTCGCGCGCACGGTCGTTGCGGAAATTGTAGAAGATTACAGCATCGCCCTCTTCCACCTTGCCGACAGGCTGACCGCCTTCGGTGATGACTACAGGTTTGATGAACTCGTCGGTGACGCCTTCATCATAAGAAGCCTGGATAGCCTCAAGAGCTGAGCCGAACTGAGCACCCTTGCCATCCACGAGCATATCGTAAGCCTCCTTGACACGGCCCCAGCGCTTGTCGCGGTCCATTGCATAGAAACGTCCGCAGACGCTTGCCACCTTTCCAGTCGTCTGAGCCATTTTCTCCTCGAGCTCCTTCACGAAACCGTAGCCGCTGCGCGGATCCGTGTCGCGTCCGTCCATAAAGCAGTGCACGTAAACCTTGTCCAGGCCTGCCTTCTGAGCTTCAGCAAGGAATTCATAAAGGTGGTTGAGGCTGGAGTGCACGCCGCCGTGGGAGCAGAGGCCGAAGAAGTGGAGCTTCTTGCCAGATTGCTTCACGTAGTCGTAGGCAGCCTTGATTTCCTTGTTTTCCATCAGTTTGTGGTCGCGGCAAGCCATATTGATCTTTACGAGATCCTGATATACCACGCGGCCTGCTCCGAGGTTCATATGTCCCACCTCGGAATTTCCCATCTGTCCGTCAGGAAGACCTACATACTCGCCGCAGGCCTGAAGATGGGACATGGGATATTTGGCCCTGAGGCTGTCGATAAACGGAGCGCCCTGGGTGTAAATCGCATTGGAACTGTCATGACGGCCTTCTCCCCAGCCGTCGAGAATCATCAGAAGTACTTTTCTGTTCATTTCTTATAATCCTTAAAACTTAGTCAATCAAACCTCTGCCGCGAAGCATAGCCGCAGAATCCGGCTCACGTCCGGCAAAGGACTTGTAGAGCACCATAGGCTCCTCGCTGCCGCCCTTCTCAAGGAAGGTATGCTTGAACTTGGCTGCAAGCTCGAGGTCCCATACTCCATTTGGAGACTGCTCGAAGATGCTGAAGGCATCCTTGTCGAGAACTTCAGCCCAGAGGTAGCCGTAGTAGCCTGCGTTGTAGCCGCTGCCTCCGAAGATATGGTTGAAGTAGGTGCTCCGATAACGGAAGGTAATCTCCGGGATAAGGCCGATCTCCTCTGCGACCTTTGCCTCAAAGGAGTCGATATCCACGCCGTCAAGGCTCTTGAGCTCGTGCCACTTCATATCAAGCATGGAAGCAGCGCAGAGTTCGGTGGTCATAAAGCCCTGGTTGAACTTGAGGGCATTGTTGATCTTGGCCACGAGAGCCGCAGGAATCACCTCACCCTTGTCGTTCTTGGCATACTGGGCAAGCAACTCAGGCTGGAAGGCCCAGTTCTCGTTGAACTGGGAGAACATCTCCACGAAGTCACGGGTAACGGAGGTGCCGCTCACGGAAGGATAAGTGCACTTGGAGAGGAGTCCGTGGAGTGCGTGTCCGAACTCGTGGAACACGGTTGAAACCTCATCGATACTCATATACTCGGCAAGATTGCCCACGTTCACGATGATTGGGCGCACCTCGTTGCCGTCCGCATCCACATACTGTTCGCGTATGTTGTTCATCCACGCACCTCCCCTCTTGCTCGCGCGCGGGAAGAAGTCAGTGGTCAGGATGCCTATGAGCGAACCGTCGTCGTTGGTAAGCTTCCAGGTGGTGACGCAATCGGGGTTGTATGACGGCACGTTCTCCAGCTTTTCAGCATTCACGCCGTAAAGGGTCTTTGCGCAGGCGAAGATTCCGTTGATGACATTCTCGGCCTTGAAGTACTGCTTCACCTCATTCTCGTCGAGGTCGTACTTCTCCTTGCGCACCTTCTCTGCATAGTACCACCAGTCCCAAGGCTCGATCTTTGAACCGGCAGGGAGTTTGCCCGCCTTGATATCGCGATCCATAACTTCCTGCATATCCGCAAGTTCCACCTTTGCCTTAGCGACAGCTGCCTTCATGATTCCGTCGAGGAAAGAGTCCACGGTCTGAGGATTTGCCGCCATCTTGTCGGAGAGGGTGTATGCAGCCGGAGTATCGTATCCGAGTATGTTTGCCTTGCGTATGCGGAGCTCGAGAAGCTCGAAGATGAGCTTGCTGTTGTCGTTTTCGTTGCCGTTGTGGCCGCGCATAGTGTATGCCTCGTTGTACTGGCGGCGCAGCTCGCGGTCCTCCGTGGAGGTCATCTTCTCAGGATATGAAGACACGCTGAAGCCGAACTTCTCGCTGAAAGCGTTGGACTCGGCCAGAATGTTGTTGCCTATCTTCTGGGTGAGCTCTGCGGTGCGGGTGTTGATCTCGCGGAGTTCTGCCTGCTTTGCTTCGTCAAGGCCTATACCCTCGCGCTCGAAGCTGTCGAAATGCTTCTTGAGCACCATCTGCTGCTCGCGGGTGAGGGCGCTCTGGTCGCCGTGGTAAACGGTGGCAATGCGGTTGTAGAGGGCCTTGTTGAAGGAAATGTTGTCGCTGTGCTCGCTCATCATCGGGATGGCTTCGTCAAGCACTGCGTCAAGCGCGTCGCTGCGGTCGGTCTCGCTGACATTGTAGAGCACTCCGGCAACTTTGCTGATGATGCTTCCGGAAAGCTCCAGAGGAGCGATTGTATTCTCAAAGGTAGGAGCGTCAGGATTTGAAACGATTGCTTCGATTTCCGCATTCTGCTGCTCGATTCCCGCCTTGAGAGCCGGGATATAGTCTGAGGTGCGGATCTGGTCGAACGGAGGGATTCCGTAAGGGGTATCCCACTCCGTAAGGAATGGATTTGTCCTGTTGCAGGCTGTCATAGCTAATGCAATTGCAAGAATAGTAAAGATTTTTTTCATATTACTTGAAAATGGAAATGTCATCAATGCTGTTTACCATCATCTGGATCTTGCCCTGATAGAGGGTGAGCACTCCGGTGACGCTGACCTTCGACTCTCCGGAGAGGACTCCGGCAGGGATTTCCGTGTCGGCAAACTTGGAGAAGCCGCTGGTGCGAACCTGGATGCAGGTGCCGCCAGGGGTTGAGAAATAGTGGCTTACGGAAGCGGCAGCACGGTCAATGCCAGGATAGCTGACCACTCCGTTCTCCTCCTTGCGGTAGTCGCCCACGGTGCCGTAATTGTAGTCATTGGCATTACCGATATTGAAACTGTCCCAAACGCCGGAATAGAGATACTCGGTCATCTTCTCCTTGGACATTGCCCAGGTGGTGATGCCGGTGTTCTCACCGGAGATGAATATGCGGTTGGAGGAAGCCTTCTTGTCCTTGTTGGAGTCAATGTACAGAAGGGCGAAAGCCTCGTTCTGCTCCTTGTAGCGGGTGTCATACCAGCCGTAGGTGAGGTCGTCTATGGTCACGATCTTGCCTATGTATTGGTTTGTGGCCTGGGTGGCGGTGCTTGAAGGGAGCTGGCCGTCACGGAGTACAACCGGAGTCACCTCTTCCTCCATCTCGCCCTTGAGCACGTGGGTGTCGATAAGGAGCGGAGCTTCGATGTAAGAGGTCTCATACTCCCCGCTAGGGTCGTTGAAACCTATCTGTATCATTCCGTTGCCGTAGGCAGTACCGGACTTGTAGCCGTACATTCCGAGGCAGAGGTCACGGCAGTCGATGTAAATCCTCTGGCCCGGGAGGTAGTCGTTGTAGAGGCCGTTCTTTCCGACCTTTATCTCAATTCCTCCGGTCTCGTCCTGGATGTAGAAGCTCTTGTAGAAATTGCCCGGACGGTCGGTGGTGCTGACTATTCCGGAGATGATGATGTTCTGGTCAATGGTCCAGGGCTTGCTCAAAGTGTACATTGAGGCAAGCTGGGCTATGGTGTGGGTGGCATTGAGGTGCACCGGCTGCTGATGTTCAGGGTCGCTGTTGCCTGAGAACACAGGCTGGAACTCCTCCTTGAGCGAGGTGCAGGACAGGGCTGCAAGTGCGAGGAACGCCGCCAAAATATACTTTTTCATACTAGAACCTGAAATAGATGTTCAACATATAACTTGCGCCGCTCATATAGAAGTACTTAGGATCGAAGCGGTAGTAGCGGTCCTTGCCGTAGCTGCTGATGAGGCGGGTCTGCTCGTAACCGCCGGTCTTGACGTTGCGGTTGTTGAGCATATTGCTGGCCTCCAGGGAGAAACCTATGGTGTAGGTTCTCTTAATCTGCCAGCTCTTTCCTATGCTTCCGTTGAGGAGGAATGCAGGGTCGAACTTCTCCTGGGCGGCCATATACTCGACCTCGGACGGAGTCTCGATGCCGTCGCCGCCGCCACAGGCGAGGTGGGTGCGGTAGAGCGGGTTCATATCGAGGTAGGAGTTGGCGAAGTACTGGGCGCCGAGCTCGAAGAACCAGTAGTCATTGGTGCGGTAGTTGAGCTGGAAGGCGGTGGCGAGCTGAGGGGTGGAAGGCACATAGTGCTTGACCTCACCCTCCACGATGTAGTTGCCGTCCGCATCCTGGTCATAGACCTTGACTCCGTCAACCACAGCGGCAACCTTATAGACAGGGTGGCTCTTCCAGTAAGGCACGCTCTCGGAGCGTATGACCTCGGCACTGTTGTCCACGGTCTGCACCATTTCAGGGTTGCTGGTGTACACGTACTCACCCCAGCTGAGCACTGCGCTCGCGGTGAGTCCCTGCACGAAGAGCGGCACCTTCACGCCGAGCTCGAGTCCGAGGTGGCGCTGGTCGATTCCGGTCATCGCAAAGTTGGTGAAGGACTGCTGGGAGTCGTCATAGAAGCTCATCACGTCGGTCTGGTCCTTGATGCCGGTGTAGAATCCGGTCACACGGAGGCTGTAGCCGTTGTTGTTGTACTGGTAGTTCACGTCCGCAGAGAGGGTCTTCACGGTCTGGAGATTATCCACGAGGCTGTTCCTGGTGCGGGCGGAGATGAATGACTGGTTGAAGGTCGGAGCATCGTTGAAATAGCCTGCGTTCACGCTGAAGCGGTGGCCTCCGGTCATCTCGTATGCAAGCGCGGCCTTGGCGGACCAGGTAAGGAAGGTGCTCACCTCAGACTTTCCCTTGGAGCTGATCACTCGGCCCTTGTCATCGTAGGAAGTGAGGGTGCGTCCTTCATAGACAATCTCGTTGCCGTTGTCGTCGAGACCGGCGAAGAGGCCCTTGCGCACCAGACCTTCCCTCCAGAATGAATCCACTCCGAGGGTTCCGGCAAGGGATGCGGTGAAACCGTCCTTTGAATAGATGCCGTTGGCCCAGAGATTTGCCCTACGTATCTGGGCAAGGTAGTCGTAGCCGTACTTGCGGCCCTGCATAATCTTTTCGGCGCTGCCGTTGGCGAGGAAGTAATCGAGGTCGTTCTGCACGAGAGCTTCGTTGGAAGCGAAGTCCCTCTCAGCGAAGGAGTCGATGTTGAGATAGTAGTTTCCTCCGAGCAGGTCGTTCATCAGCTTGTAGTTCTCGGTCCTGTTGATCTTCGCACCCAGACCGCCCTTGAGAGTGAAGCGAGGGGTGGCGAGATAGTTGAACGCAGCCGCGAAATTGAGGTCCCTCTGGTCCACGCGACGCTCCTCGAGGGCGTACTTGCTGCGCCTTTCAGGATTGTTGTAGTTCACGTTGTAGAGACGGTCCCAGTTGAGGTGCTGGTAGTTGGCGTACGCCGGGGTCCTCTGGGTCCAGGCATACTCGGCCCACGCAGCCTTCTCGAAGTTGACGCGGTTGTAGTCGCTCTCCTCCATAAAGAAGTAGGACGGGAGGTTGCGGTAGTAGTCCGGTCTAGGGTCCTGGGCATCGTACCAGTCGAGCGCGGTGTAGCCATTGTAACCACCTCTGAACAGGACAGTTGCATAAGCATTGAACTCGTCGGAAGGGGTGTATTCGTACTTGAGGGTAACGATAGGTTCGAAGGTATTGCGCACGCGGGAGTTGCGCACCTTGCCGTTCTGGTAACCCCAGTTGGAGTTGTACATATTGTCGCCCATAAGGTCATAGACTTCCTGGGTGGATGCATTCTGCGCGCCGCGCTGTCCCGGGGTAGCGAAGGCAAAGAGGGAAATCTTGTGCTCGTCACCGAACCTTTTGCCTACACCGGCGTAGAGGGCGAAGTTGCGGTAGTAAACGCCCTCGACCCAGTCGTTGCCGCCGAGTCGGGCAGAAGCGTTGAAGGCATAGGACCAGCCGTTGTCCAACTCGCCGGACGAGTAGCTTGCCATCAGGCGGAGGCGGTACAGGGCAGAGTTGGAGAGCACGGAGAACCTCCATCCGGTGCGGACATCGGAAGGAATGGCGCTTATGTTGGTGGCACCGTTGTACCCTCCCACGCCGAAGTCCGAAGACTCGAGGCCGAGGGTGGAGTCCTTGGCGCGCATAGCCTCATTCAAACCGCTCCACAGGGAGAAAGGTGAATATCCGGTGATGGCGTCGTTCATCGGCACGCCGGCCAGATACACGTCCTGGGTCTCCGAATTGTAGCCGCGGTTCTTGAAGCGTATGTTGCTGAAGCCGTAGCCGACTACATCGGTATATACGTCGTTGGTGCTGAACAGTATGGTAGGAGCATCGGAATAGCCGCTGTCCTCCAGGTCAAATTCCGCAAAATTGGAGGCGTCTATATCCTCACCCACGCGTACTCGGCTGATAGTCACAAACATAAGGTCGCGCATCAGACCTTTTTCTACCGTCACGTTGATGGTGGTTCCCATAAATTCAGATGCCTCCACGGAGAGGTTGTACTTTCCGTCAGGGAGGTCTTCGAAGCAGAAGCTTCCGTCAGGAGCCGTGGTGGCAGTCCTGAGCACCTCACCGTCCTGGATGAGGCTGACGAGCGCACCCGCAACCGGAGCTCTTCCGGTACGGTTTACCACAGAAGCCTTGATGCCGCCGTCATACGCGGATGCGGTTGCGCAAAGGGTCAGGATGGCCGCAAGTATAAGTAATGTTCTTTTCATCATTTACCGATTACGATATAGGTTGGATAATGGTCGGAATAGCCGCCGATGAAGGCTCCGCTGGAGAAGGTGCGGAAAGGAGTGCCCTTGTACTGGCCGCTCTGCTGGGTCATGAAAGGCTTCTTGAACACCCTTCCGTAATAGCCCTTCTTGTGGACAGGCAGTATCTTGATGCCGCCCTCGGGTGCGAGGGTCAGATTGTAGTTTGCGAGTATGATATCATAGATGTTCCACTCGCCCTGGTATGCCAGGGAACCGAATCCGTCAGCGAGCATCTTGGTGAAAGGAGAGAAGAACTCGCCCGGTTTCACGTCCTTGATATTTTCCCTGCCCTTCATCCACACAGCCATGCTGTCATCGGTAGGGTTGTCGTTCATATCCCCCATCACCACGATTTTGATGCCTGGATATTTCTGCTCCATCACCTGAGAGTGGTTGTAGATGATTTCGCCGCCGCGGGAGCGCAGGTCGCTTCCCTTGCCGCCAATGCGGGACGGGAGGTGGGCCACGTAGAATGCGAAGTGCTCCCCGTCGATGAGTCCGTGCACCATAAGGATGTCACGGGTCAGGAATCTGTCCTGCTCCTCCTTGCTGAGGGTTATTTCCACCTTCGTGTCCTCGAAGTTGAACGGAATGGATTCGCTGTCTAGGTATTCGAACTGGTCAGGACGGTAGAGAAGGCCTACGTCCACGCCACGCGCATCCGGTCCGTCATAGTGGACAATCTGGAAGTTGGCATCTGCGATTTCAGGCTGGCTCACGAGGTCCTCGAGCACGAGACGGTTTTCTATCTCGCTGACACCCAGAATAGTATGATATGCTCCATTATCGTCCTTCATCGCGCGGATGACGTGGGCCATATTGTAGAGCTTCTTCTCATACTTGGCCTGGGTCCACTTGTTCTTTCCGTCAGGAAGGAACTCTTCGTCATTCTTGGCAGGATCGTCATAGATATCGAAGAGATTCTCGAGATTGTAGAATCCCACGACGTATTTCTGCTTTTGAGCAAAGCCCTGGACGCAGAGCATCAGGGCGGCAATTGCTATGAGTATTTTTTTCATTGCATTATGGTTTCTTTCCACCAGCTGTCATTGGTGGATTCAATTTTGCTGGCTATTTCCTGACCTACCCTGTCCGGAAGATTGACAAAGAAATCAATGTCCAGCCTGTCCTCCAACTCGTCTATGGTCATAGACTGCTTGCTCATAACGTCCGATTTGGAGTAGGACCGGTGCTCGAAATAGAACGCTATTCCGAGCCAGCCTCCGGTGGAGTTGCCTATGGTGCCGCTCTTCTTGTATCCTAGAAGGGCCTTGTAATAGCCTACAGGGACGGTCACGGGTTCGTAGTTGTTGTCGTATGCGACAGTGTCGGAATTCTTGTAATCCGCGCCGGTGACTACATACAGAGTGTCGAACTTATTTGCCCAGGTCCTCACATAGCCTTCCAGATTGGCCCACGCGCCTCCGTTAAGGGCATTTATCTGCGGGGTCATATTGGTGAAGTAGAAGGTGGCCACGTTCGGCTCCCACAGAGGTCTGTCAGCGGAAGGGAGCTGGTGTCCGCGATCATATCGCGTACCGTTGTCATCAGGCTTGTATCCGCTGAAAAGCGTTGCCTGGTATTTGGCAGGGACCTTAGGGTCATAGCCCCACTCGTCGCTGCGGCTTCCGGTACCCATAAGCTTGGAATTCAGGGGATAAGCGGCCCAGGAGGAAATCTTTGCGTCTATATCGTAGTAGATTGAGAAATTCCTGCATCTGGTACCGTCCGACAAGCTCATATCGTGGGTGATAAAGTAGAGGTTCGACTCCTCACCCATCGCAGGCAGTTCCATCCATTTGGCCACAGGGTCAGATTTGATGTCCGTAACGGGACCAGGACCCGGCGCAGGTCTTGCATCGGCTTTCTGTGTCACAACCGAGCTCACCTCCTTGCCTGCAGACTTGAGGACAAGGGTGAAACTGCGGCTTTCGGCTTCTCCATCGTAGGCATCCCAGCTGAGGACAATGTCGGAGGCTGAGACATTGCCCGAAGGCTTATCCACGCGGGCCCAGGCCTGTTCCCCCGCAAAGTCAAAATCCAGGGTCCAGGACGCGTAGGCAGTGACTTTGATGAACTGCTGCGATGCCTTGGCCTCGAGTTCCATCTTCGGGACAGACAGAAGCAACTCTCCTTCAGCGTCCTTTGCTCCCGTGGACGCGCCGCCGCAGGAGCAAAGGATGAGAAGGGAGGATAATATGCTAAGGGATTTCTTCCCTGTCAACTTATTCAGCAGCAAGATAAGATACTTTACTGATTTGAACAAATCCGTTCTTGTTGGCAGATGACTGCTTGCAGTCAACGGTGACTACATAATAAAGACCGGCAGCAGCATTCTCGGACGGAACGGTCATCTTGACCTCACCTGCCGCAATCTTGTCAGCGCTGATGTCTGATCCTACCTGCTTTGTGCACTCCGGATCAGAGTAAACGGAAAGCTTGATGGTATTGACATCCTGGGCGGTCACAGCACTGAGTTCGAGAGCAACGGCAGATACCTTTATGTCTATAGGCTCTACGGTAGTAATGGTGGCTACGGATGCAGAAGCCTTGCGTCCGCACTTGATATAAGTCCAACCGTCCCAGTTGTGGTTGTTGAATCCATCCATATTGAAACTGTTTGCTCCAGTCTTTGCGACCCAAGGCTTGTCATATCCATTGACCTTATTGTTTGCGCTGTCCTCATCCGGGAAGGTGAGAACTACGCTGCCTTCAGGTACGCTTGGAGCTTCTCCTGCCTCGTGGCTGAGGTAGAATGCAGGGATGGTGCCTCCGGCCTGAGCAGCGCCGTCGTGCTCCGAGCGGAGGGTGGCGATAGTAAGCACATCTCCCACCTTCAGTCCGAGGGAGCCGAAGCTCTGATCGTTTGAAGTAGCAAAATCTTTGCACACTCCGTAAACATATACTGATCCGCTTTCATCCTCAATGGTGAGGTTGCCGTAAGTAGCATTTGCAATGCTGATGATTTTACCTGTCAGCTGATACCAGTCGGTTGTGTTGACTTCCTTCTCAAGGAACTCCTTGATGGATACAGGGGTGATGTTTTCAGGCTTGGTAACATCATCATCGCCAGGATTGTCTCCACCGCCGCCGTTGCCGGTCTCTCCATTGATGCTTACGAGCTGTCCCCCCTGGGTCATTTCAGGGGTATTGCCGCCGTAGTTCACGAGCTTACCCTTCACAACGACCTCGTCGCCAACCTTGATCTTGTCGGAGGTGGTGAACTTTTCTCCACCGAAATCATACAATCTGTAAACATAGAACTGCTCTTCATCGGCACTTCCGTTGTCGGAGATGTAGAAGGTGGCGTTGCCGAAGCTGACCATATCCTCAGGCTTGGAGATGGATACGATCTTTCCCTTAACATAGTAGTCCTCGGTGCTGGCCGTGCTGCCGACCTCAACGCATTTTGCATTGGCTGCGGTGGCGTTGAATGGGTCATCGGCAGTACCGCTGCCCTTTGGAGTGCCTACAGGAGCCTCAACAGCCTCGTAGTAGATGATGGTGCCGTTGGCAAGCTGGTCCTGATTCTTTTGCTCATAATAGCTGTACACACCCTTGATGGTGATGATATCGCCATTCTTGAGAGGGAACTCATCCCAGTTCTCGATGAAAGGACAGGCGACTGAACCGGTCTCGTCAGTAAGTGTGAGGCCCCAATATGTGCCTGACGCATTCTTGCTGACATCGCTTATTTTTCCGTGAATGGCGTACTCGGTCTTTGTGTCCTTGAGATCAAGGAATTCCTTGACGCTTATGGTCTCGAATACTCCCTTTGCACCCGGCTGATTGATGGTGAGAGGAGCCTTGCACATGATATTGCCATAGAAAACGATGTCGGCCTTGCGGTCAACGTCTTCGTTGGCGAGCACCTTCACGGTAATGGTCTGGGCATCCTTTGCCGCCTTTCCTGAATCAGGAGAGATGGAGAGCCAGCTGCGGACTTCGTCGGTATATCCCTGGAGAGCCCAGTCAACAGTAGCCTTGAGGCTGACGGTAAATTCCGTTCCTTCTACCGGCACATCGATAACGGTTTCGGAAGGACTGAGAATTGTCACCTTTTCCGGTCCAAGCTCAACCGGTTTCTGACATCCTGCGAGAACGGCGATTGAAGCCGCCATCGCGAAAAATATGTGTTTCAGTTTCATTTATTAAATATTTTTGGTAAATTCTTATTTAAGTTTGTAAAGATAATCATAAAAAACTTATTTCCCATCCGTTGCCGATTTTCTTAATCGTTTTTTAATAACCCGTGGGCCGGATGCAACAGGGGCCGGTCTTTCGGACCAGCCCCTGGATGGGTATCCAGTAATATTTTCATTGCAGGTGCTTTTTGCAGAGGTATTCGAGTCTTGGGTCAACAGAGAGTTCTTCTTCGGTAAAAGACGGTATCGACTTGAACTCCTGCATGACCGATTTGCAGGAGGCAGAAGGCTTCAAGGATTGAATCTCACGGTATATCCTTTCATATCTGTCCGGTTCACAGTTCAAGGACTCTTCCATAACTGACTCCACGTATGCATTGAGGGATTTCCCCTCCAGTCTCGCCTTTGCTTTCATTCTCGACAACAGCTCAGGCTTGAACCTGAATGCTGTTTGAACAGATTTGATTTCCATTTTTGTTGTACTTTTCTCAAATATATAACAAATTGTCTATTTCGTCAAGTTCATTTTTTAATTTTATTCAAGTTTCGCAAGTGATAACTTATTATGGTCTTGAAGGTTATGCCGCTTGCGAAACTTCTTCCACACGCACATTTCACTGTTAAACTCCCATGTTGCCTGCGCCTATGACAGTTACAATCATCAGTGTTTCAATTGATTGTCGGTTTTTCAATTATGCTTCCGTAGCGGTGGTACTCGAAGGCTATGCTCTACTCCTTGATGTACTTGAGGAGCTCGATGCGTCCGTTGTTCAACGGTTTTCCCGCCGCAATATACCTGTCGGAATCTGCCGCTGCATTGTGGCATACATTGCCTGATCGCTGCGTTCCTTGTCGGTGATGGTCTCCTGACTCGTCTCATAGAGTCTCATCATCCATTCATTTGGTCCTAGTCTGATCCCGAAGCCCGCTCGTGCAATTCACCTGGCACGAAGAGAAATCATAACTAGCTTATTACCAATGCGTTAGAAATTCAGGGCCTGCCAGGTGACACCAATTTGGCTTCACCTGGCAAGTGGCTTTTTGCTACAATATTGATAATCAGATGGTTACAAATTAATGGCTTGCCAGGTGAATTGCACGAGCAAGCCCCAGAGGCTTGAACAGGGCAGTTCGGGAGGAAAACGGCAGGTTCATCCAAAAAAAGGGGTGTTTTGTGGACAAAGTGCAGGTTCGAACCTTCCCAGTGCGCAAAGCGCAGGGTTTGCAGGTCCGGGCAGCTATTCATACTGGGGTTCCACCCCAAACCCTGGCGCTGCGCGAAGCCATCGCACAAAAGCCAGCCCTGCTTTCGCTCCGCGACCGCCTGATGTCGGGCGACGTGCCAGAGCAAGGCGTGGCAAAGAGGTGCCGCAAGGGACGGCGTAGCCGGACCTTGTGGAGGGACAAGCGGAGCCGAAGGGCTGGAGTGGCAGCGGTTTGCCGCTGTCCGCGACAGTCCTGAGAGCTACGCGCTCCTGCTCCGGACCTGCAACCCGAGCATGCGCTGCCGGAAACGGCTACAGGAGTTTCTTTTGTATAGATGATGACATCTTGACCGC
The DNA here is from genome assembly GCA_945939695.1 of uncultured Bacteroidales bacterium. Lineage (GTDB taxonomy): Bacteria > Bacteroidota > Bacteroidia > Bacteroidales > UBA932 > Cryptobacteroides. The sequence goes on along the minus strand of CAMEWE010000007.1, from coordinate 50,659 downwards.
GTTTATTCTTCTCCGATGTAAGTGCTTCATAAGAGGTGACTATTTTTACCTATTTGCAAAGAATCTTCGAAGGTTACCACTTCCCTACCCTCCGGGGTGCTCTATTCCAGAAGTAATCTTACCAACAATCTGCATGGCTCTGCCGGCTTTAGAACTGATACGCAGATTGTCTCAAAGCAAAGAATGAAATCCATAATAGTGGAATCTGAAAAACTTCAAAAAATTGTTTGAAAAATAACAATGCAAAAGGGGATGACCATTCGAATGGCCATCCCCTGATCATCAGGCGGAACGGAACAGGCGTATGACGTGCCTGCCCATACCGGCTGTTACTATTGCATGTAAGTCACCTTGATCTCATTGAACCTGAGCTGGCTCGTGTGATACGTAAACGCAGCCGTCAGCCTCGACGAGTTCATTGTATGAGGTCTTGTAGCAGATGATGGTAAGATTGTCGCCCTCTTTAACTCCAAGAGTACCGAACTGGCCTTTTGCTCCGCCCCAACCGGTCTTTACGCCATAAACGTAAACTTCGGTGGTGCCGTCAGAAAGGGCAAAGTTGCCATACTGCTCAAGGTCGAACTTGGTACCCTCCTCGCTGCTCTTAACGACCGTGCCGCTGATCTTGTACCAAGCTTCCTTATTGTTTTTAAGGGCACGGAAAGAGGCGAGGTCGATATCCTGAACAGGAACTCTCTTCTCAACGGTGACGTTCTTCATCTGAGGAGCTCCGTTATAGGAAGTCTTAGGACCTACAACGGTAACGATATCATCTTCCTCAATTCCCGAGGTTGCGAAATCGTTGGTTCCGTAAACCAATACCTCTCCGGTAGCATCCTTGATGTAGAGATTGCCATACTTGGTGTTGGTAACTTTGCTTACGACACCGGTAATACGATACTGGGTGGAACCGTCTTCGGCAGCGTTAATCTCTGCAGCGGTTGCATCGATGATGGAACCCTTCTGGGTAAGGTCAAGCACAGCAGTGTACTCCTTACCGCCCTTTGGAGTCATAAAGGTCAGCTGTACGCTGCGGTCTCCGCCGGCGTTTGCAGCTGCAACGAGTTGAACTACAGCCAATTCTCCATCAACAGCAATTCCTCCAACGCTGAGCCAGCTCTTTGCTGCATCAGGCACAACAGCCATTACGCCATCTCCCTTGACAGTCAGGGTCACAGAAACCCTTCCGCCTTCCTTAGGGAACTCGGCGTTCTCAGGATCCACTTCCTCAACCTTGATAAGGGACTTTTCGATGGCAATAACATCAACATTTACAAGCTGAGGGTTGCCATTATAGCTACCACGCTTTCCTTCTACAGTGATGATATCACCTGCCTCGATTCCGAGTGCGGCAAATTTCTTTGCCTCACCGTTGTTGAGGGTACCGTAAACATATACAGAGCCGTCAGCGTCATCGAGATAGTAGTTGCCGTAGGTGGTATTCTCGATACCTCTGACAACACCCTTCACACGCCAGGTTGTTCCGTCCTCGGCGGCATTCACCACCTTGGATGAAGAAATAGGAAGTTCAACTTTTTCAGTCTGCTGAAGCACGTTGATGGTCTGGCTTTTACCTGCGCAGATCACATAGAGAGCAGCATTGTTGGTGGTAGCGGTCTCAGCTGCGGTGAAAGTCACTTCCACGGTACCGGCTTTTCCGGATACAGGGTTTACAGTGAGCCAGCTTGCTACGGTTTCAGGGACATCAATAGCCCAGTCACCGCTTGCGGTAAGGGTAATGGTCTTGCTGCCTCCGGTAGCAGGAAGTCCGATATATGAAGAGGACACACGAACCTCGGAAAGGAACATTTCCTCCTCCTGAACACAGGAATTGAATATTGCGAGTCCTGCAAGAAGGGTTGCAAAAATATTCTTGAGTTTCATAACTATACAACTTTATTAGTTGAACATGTACTTGATACCCACGGATGCATACCAGCACTGGCCGATAGCGTGAAGAGGCACGAAGGTCTCAACACTTCCGTTGACGGCCTTTGCTGTAGAGAAGGTAGCATATCCTTCTGCGTCAAGACCCTCATACTTGAGGATACGAGGATTGTCGCTTCCGAGTGCAGGGTTGAGATACTTGCTGACACCCCAGCTGGAGTTGAAGAGGTTGAGAACGTTCTTCATATCGATGCTGAGCTGAAGCTTGTTGGTATTCTTGCCTGCCTTGATGGAGAAGTCGTGCTTGTAGCTGAAGTCAAGTCTGTGAACCCAAGGAGAATACAGGCTGTAGGACTCTGCGTACCTGCCCTGGTTGGCACTGAGATATTCGTTGTTGTGCACGTAATCAAGGAAACGCTTTGCGTCATCCTCTGACACGAAACGGAACTCATTTTTTGCAACCTGCTCATCAGTCGGGATGTAGATGAGATCGTAGTTGAAGCCGTCTCCGTTGATGTCGTTGGAAGTCATATAGGAGTAGTTGTATCCGCCCCTCCAGGTCTCATAAATAAGGCTGAAATGGTTGCCGCTGCGGTCACTGTGAGAAAGTGAGGCAACTACACGGTCAGGGGTAACATACTGTGAGTTGTGGAGCCCAGGGTTGTTAGGTCCGTAAACGGTTCCGATGTAAGAAAGCACAGAAGAAGCGTTTGAACCCGGCATTCCGGTGAGTTCCTTGCTGACGGTGTGGGTGTATGCAGCCATAATTGCAAGGCCTTCAACCGGCTCCATATTCAAAGTGAAGGTACCAGACCAGCCATAACCCTGGTTGGTGTTCTCAAGTACGTACGCGTTAGGCATATTATCGTATTTCCACTCATAGTCCACGACATTGTCGGCAGCATCCTTGACAGGAGTATAGCCTGTAATGTATCTGAGTTTTGAGTTCTCGTAGATAGGACGGTTGTCAGCACCGTTGAATCTTGCAAATCCGTTAGGATCCTTCACGCTCCAGTCGCGTAGTACGACACCGTTGATGGTCTTGTTGAAGATACCCTCAGCGGAGATTGAGAATGGGAAGGAGGTAGGGAATGCATAGTCAATTGCGAGGGAGCTCTTCCATACCTGAGGCATCTTGAACTTGGAGTCCACTGCAGCGAAGTTGCCAGAAATTGTTCCGTCTTCAGGAGCGATTGTCTCAGGGTAACCGAGCTCAACGAGCTTGTTGTAGAGCTCCTTGCTGGTAAGGATATTGCCGGCGAACTCGTTCATATCGACACTGTCGCCAGTAGGACCGAGCTTGGCCTGATACTGAACCATACCGGAGTTGGATGGCATATTGGTGAAGAATACAAGTGGGAGACGGCCGGAGAAAAGACCGGTACCTCCGCGGAACTTGAGGCTCTTGTCACCGAATACATCCCAGGTGAAACCTACTCGAGGAGAAACGCTTATGCTTGCCTGAGGCCACTTTCCGGTGTCGATTGACTTGCGGTTAGGGATAGTGGTATATTTGCCGTCATCGGTAAGTATGTAGTCACCCTTTACATCAGGCACGTAGTTGCCGTCCACAAGGCCGTAACGTCCGTTCTTGTAAACGGTATTGTCGTTGTTGTCAGGGTTCCAGTCCAATGAGTAGATGGCAGCATTGGTCATCAGGTCTGCGTTGTTGAAGAAAAGACCGTCAAGACGTATGCCTGCGGTGAGTTTGAAGTTGTCGTTCACCTGCCAGTCATCCTGGGCATAGATGCCTGCCTTGTAGAACTGGACGCGGGCTGCCGGGTTGGTCTCTCCGTCATATCCGTAGGTAAGTGCAACGACCTCAGGAGCCTTCTTGTTGAGGAAGTCGTCAAGAGAAGCGTAGCGGTAGTAACCGGTACCGTTTCTCATATATGAGTTGTCGGCCATCTGATACTCGAAGCTTGCACCGGCAGTAACCTTGTGGTCGCCATTATACCAGGTAAGGTCATCCTTGATGCTGGCTACGGTGTTGTGAACCGCATTGTTCCAGGTGAAGAGCTCGTAACCGAGGGCGATGTAGTTGTCCTGGTTGCCGTCATCCTTCTTCTTGAGAATATCGATGAACGGGAAATCTGCCGAATTGGTGCCGCGGACATCGTCAAGCTTCGAATAGGTTGCAAGCAACTGGTTGGACAGATTGTCGCTGAGTCGGCTGTTGAGGTCGAAGGAAACAGTACTTACGACGTTGTCTATGGAGTACATGGAGTTGGCGTATGACATTGAGTTCACGGAAGTACGTGCACTTGGCATACGAGAGCCGCCGTCCATTGAGGAGGCGTTAGGTGCACTCCAATTCCTGTTGAGGGTGTAGTTGTAACGGACTGCAAGTTTGTGTTTGTCGGAGATGTTCCAGTCTATGCGGCCGAGAATCTTCATATTGCTCTCGTCTGCAGGGAAATCAGTCCAGGAGCCGGTGTCGTATCCATACTCTTTCTTGACAAAGTCGGATACGGTCTTGAGGTCTTGGAGAGTAGTACGGGAAATGTTTGCATCTGCATCAGCAACACCATCCTCAGAGCCTCTCCAGCGGTTTGCGACGGTTGGAGTCTTGGAGTACTCTGCATTGATGAAGTAGAAGAGCTTGTTCTTCACGATAGGTCCGCCAAGGGTGAAGCCGTAAGTGGTGTTGCGGTCCCTGTCGCGGGCACCTGAAAGGTCCTCGCCTTCAATTGCATTGCCTCGCATATTCTCATTGCGGTGGTAAGAATATACGCTTCCCTTGACTGTGTTGGTACCGGACTTGGTGATGGCGTTAACACCACCTCCGATGAAGTTGGTCTGGCGCACGTCATAAGGAGATATCACAACCTGCATTTCCTCGATGGCATCTATTGAGATAGGGCTGCCGCCTCCAGGGAGGTTGGAAGAAAGGCCGAAGTTGTTGTTGAAGTTGGCTCCGTCGACGGTGAAGTTGGCGGTACGTCCGTCAGCTCCTGCGAAGCTCATTCCGTTTCCTCCGTAAGGGGAAAGCCTGGTCACATCGGTAATGCTCCTGCTAACGGTAGGAAGAGCTGTGATCTGGCTGTTGTTGATGTTGGTGGCGGCACCGGTTTTCTCGACAGCGAACTTGGAAGCTGCAGTTGAGATTACCATAGCCTCAGAAAGCATCTCGGCATCATCCTTGAGCGTTGCTGAAAGAGCGTAGCTTTCTGCGAGTTGAAGGGTTATGTCGGTATAAGTAACCGTCTGGTAACCAAGGCATACTACCTCAACGGTGTATGGACCTCCGGCACGCATACCGTTGATGAAGTAACGACCCTCCTCGTTGGTGACAGCGTGATACTGCGAACCTGAAGGGGTGTGGACTGCAACTACCGCAACGCCCGGAACAGGCTCTCCTTTGGCATCGGAGACCTTACCGTTGAGTGAAGAGGTAGTCACCTGCGCGAAAACGCAAAGAGTAGATAGAATTACTGCTCCAATAAAGGAGAGTACATACCTAAACAGTTGGTTCATAATAACTTAGAAATTAATAAAAAATTGCACGGCGCAAATATAGCATTTTTCCCGCTAAAAACGAAAACAAAGGGCTTTTGTCTTATGTTAAAAATTTGCAACAACGCTCCGCAATGTCGCAGGAAAAGTGTATCTTTGCAGCCGTTAACATCAGGGGAAAGATTTGAATGCTTGCAACCCCGAGTAAAAAAAATGCTAAAAATATGAACTACCTCTTTACATCGGAGTCAGTCTCCGAAGGTCATCCCGACAAAGTCGCTGACCAGATTTCAGATGCCATTCTTGATGAATTCCTCCGCCAGGACAAGGAGGCAAAAGTAGCTTGTGAGACATTCTGCACCAGCGGACTCGTAGTGGTCGGCGGCGAAGTGCGGAGCGACAAAGCGTATGTGGACGTGCAGGATACGGTGCGCCGCGTCATAAGGAAGATAGGCTACACCAAGGCGGAATACGGATTTGATGCTTCCTCCTGCGGAATCATATCCACCATACACGAACAGAGCGCGGACATCAACCGCGGCGTCGTGCGCGAGCAGCCCGAGGACCAGGGTGCCGGCGACCAGGGAATGATGTTCGGCTACGCCAGCATCGACACGGATGAATATATGCCTCTGGCCCTGTCGCTGTCCCACAGGCTCCTCAAGATTCTGGCAGACATACGCCACGACGAGCCTGAGCTCATGCCGTATCTGCGTCCTGATGCCAAGGCCCAGTTCACCGTCGAATTTTCAGGCAAGCACAAGCCCGTGCGCGTGCATACGATAGTGGTGAGCACCCAGCACGACGAATTCGACACGGACGAGAAGATGCTCAAGCGCATACGCAAGGACATCAGGGACATCGTAATCCCACGCCTGATATCTTCCCTCCCTGAGAGGACGGCAGCCCTGTTCGATGACAAGTACATACTCCACGTCAACCCGACCGGAAAGTTCGTGATTGGAGGACCTGCCGGCGACACCGGTCTCACTGGACGCAAGATCATCGTGGACACTTACGGCGGACGCGGAGCCCACGGCGGCGGCGCATTTTCAGGTAAGGACCCTTCCAAGGTGGACAGGTCCGCAGCCTACGCGGCGCGCTACATAGCCAAGAACCTCGTGGCTGCAGGAGTTGCGAAGGAGTGCCTGGTGCAGATTGCATACGCAATCGGAATCGCGAAGCCGGTGAGCGTTTACGTGGACAGCTACGGCAGCGCCGAGATACCGGGCTACAGCGGACAGGAAGCCGACGCATACATCGCAGCCAGGGTGCAGGATCTCTTCGACCTGCGTCCGGCGGCAATAATAGAGAGGTTCGGCCTCAAGAATCCTATCTATGAACCGTGCGCCGCATACGGTCACATGGGACGCGAGCCTTATGTCAAGGACGGAATGCAGTTCTTCGGATGGGAGAAACTCGACAGCGTGGAACTGATAAAGGAGACCTTCGGTCTGAAATAGTCTATGGCAACAAAAGCAAAAGGCAGAGTGCAGATAAACAACAAGAAAGCCTCGTTCGAATACGAGTTTCTTGAGCAATACGACGCTGGCATCGTGCTCGTCGGGACGGAAATCAAGTCCCTGCGGGCCGGGAAGGCTTCGCTGCAGGATGCCTATTGCTATTTTTCAGGCGGCGAACTCTATGTGCGCGGGATGAATATCGCCACCTATTTCTGGGCCTCTGCCTGGAGCAGTCACGAGCCTATGCGCGACCGCAAACTCCTGCTCACCAGGCGCGAACTGCGCCACCTTGCCCAGGCAGTGAAGACCAAGGGCCTCACCATAGTCGCCACGCGTGCATACATAGCCGACAACGGTTACGCAAAGCTCCACATAGCCCTGGCAAAGGGAAAGAAGGAGTACGACAAGCGCGCCAGCATCAAGGAAAAGGACATACGCAGGGAGCTCGAACGCGGGTAATATGCCTAAAGTCAAGAACATATCCGCAGCTCTTCCGGAGGCAGAACAGATTTCTGCGGCCGGGTTGGCGCAGCTTTGGAAGGAAGGGGGCTGCGATCTCATCGTAGTGCTTGGACCGACAGCATCGGGGAAAACACGATACGCGGTACGCCTGGCGCACGAGCTCGGAAGCCTGCTTGCGGACTCGTGCAGCGGCGTGGAAATCATCTCGGCGGATTCCAGGCAGGTTTACAGGCGTATGGATATAGGCACGGGCAAGGACCTGTGCGAGTATGACGACATCCCATACCATCTCATAGACATAGCGGAACCCGGGGAGCAGTACAACGTATACCGCTTCGCGGAGGACTTCCGGCGCGCGTGGGCGGACATCAGCTCACGAGGAGCGCTGCCGATTCTGTGCGGGGGCACAGGGATGTACATCAACGCCGTCACCTCGGGCTACGACTTCACCACCCGCACGCCGCTGAGCGAACGACGCGAACGAAGCGGGGTGGAAGGCTTGCCGCGCGCACCCTATTTCATAGGTACGCTGGTGGACAGGGACACGCGCAACAGACGCATCGACGCGCGCCTGGATGCCCGGTTGGAGGAGGGTATGGTTGACGAAATCCGCGCTTTGATGGACTCCGGCGTAAGCACGGAAGCCCTGCTGGGCTACGGTCTGGAGTACAGGTACGTCACCCTATATCTGCTCGGGGAACTGAGTCGGGAGGAGATGCGAGAAAAACTTGCCATTGCCATCCACCAGTTCGCAAAGCGGCAGATGACCTGGTTCCGGGGAATGGAACGCTCCGGAATCATAATTCACTGGACCGAAGTCTGAACCTATTTCATTTTTTGGCGGCGTGTCTCGGCCGAATCGTGGCCGAAGAGCAGACGCGGGCCCTCGACGGAGCGCCAGTAATCGGAATCAAAATCCTCCGGGGCAAGGAATTCGCCCTCGTGATCCAGTTCGAAGCATATATAGTTGATGTTGTAGCCCTGTTCGCGGAACATTGACTCGTAGAAAGTGCTGACCTCGTAAACCTCGCTTCCGAGCTTGTCGCGCAGTTGCTCCACCTCTCCATACAGGTCTTCTGTGCACACCTTGATTTTCAGCTTGTTGGCCTTGCACACGGCTTTGGTGTATTCGTGCAGGAAGCGGGAATCCGTCTTCAGGTGCACCAATCCCCCGGGTGAGAGCATACGGCTGTACCTCTCCAGGAAGACAGGGGAACTGAGTCTGGAATTCGGGCTTTTGTACTGAGGATCGGAGAAGGTCAACCAGATTTCGGACACTTCTCCGGGAGCGAAGAATGCTGTAATGAACTCCACCCTAGCACGCAGGAAGGCCGCATTTTGTATATGGTTGGTTTCCACGTATTTAGCTCCCTTCCATAGGCGCGCTCCCTTGATATCCACACCCACAAACGCCTCATCCGGGCGACGGCGGGACAGGTCCACGGTGTACTCCCCTTTCCCGCAACCTAGCTCCAGCACCAGCGGGGCATCAGGCCTGAGCGAGGGAAATTTTTCCTCGCGCCAGTGTCCCTTTATGGGGTGGTTGCGCAGATTGGCGTATCCATCCGCGAGCAATTCCCGCGAATCTGCCTGCACCAGACAGGCAAAACTTTCATTCTCTGCGAATTTTCTGAGCTTGTCGTGTCCCATCAGCGTTTCCTGCAAATAACTCCGAGCCCCGCCAATTCATCTCCCGGAACAGCTCTGATGCTGATACGCCACTTTCCCTCGGCATCAGGGACTACCGAGCTGCGGTAGAGCTCCCTTTCGCCTGAAGGACTGATGCGTTTCATGAATACGGTCTCGGAAAAACCGGAGCCCGAAGGGGACAGCCACTGCACACGGAGTTCTTCTCCGTAGATATCCTTGTCCAGGCTCACTCCCCAAATGCTGAAATCATAGGAAGAGCCGTTTCCTTCAAGCTCAAAATCAAATATATACACTCCTTCCACAGCCTTGTCCGCACGCACGAACAGTTCCTGCGTGTCCGGACGGGCACAGGCAGCCGGCAGCAAAGCGGCAAACAGCCAGATCAGAGCCGCCCTCCTCATCACTTGTCTGCGTCTTTCCTATTGCCCTTCGGGTGTTGTCTGCGGTCTCCCTGTCGGGATCCGTTTCCTCCCTTGCGGGAACGGGACTTCTTACGCTTTGGCGTGTCGAACCTGGTGATGCTGTCATCGCCTACCGCGGTCACGAACTCCGGAGCTGCAGGAGCCGGCTCGCTGCGCAGGGACTCCGGCTTCACGCCGTTGCGGTTCATCTTGATTATCTCCATAACTTCCGCAGCATCAAGAGGATAGAGATTGGCATCGGAGCCCTTGTCGTATGAGAAGTACATCAGCTCGCGTAGTATGTCCGTCTTGCGCAGGTATGCCAGTCCATCCTCGAACTCGAGCGGACCGCTGACTTTCGGGATGCGTGACTGTGCATCCATATAGGTTGCAACCTCATAATTGAGACAGCACTTAAGCTTGCCGCACTGGCCTGCGAGTTTCTGGGGATTGAGAGAAAGATCCTGGCAGCGGGCAGCTGAGGTGGAGATGCTCTGGAAGGATGATATGTAGTTGGCGCAGCAGAGCTCCCTTCCGCATATTCCCAGACCTCCTATGAGGCCGGCTTCCTGGCGGGCGCCTATCTGCTTCATCTCGATTCTGATGCGGAATTCCTCGGCGAAAACCTTGATGAGCTGGCGGAAATCAACGCGGCCGTCGGCGATGTAGTAGAATATCGCCTTGGATCCGTCACCCTGGAACTCCACGTCGCCAATCTTCATCTCGAGGCCCATCTCCGCCGCAATGCTCCTGGCCTTGATCATTGTTTCCTGCTCACGGGCTATGGCCTCCTGCCAGCGTTCTATGTCGGTCTGGCGGGCCTTGCGGTAGATTTTCTTGAATTCGGTGTTCTCCGGATCTATGCCTTTGGCCTTCATCTGACGCCCCACGATAGGGCCCTCAAGGGTGACAATTCCCAGGTCCAGGCCGGTTGTGGCTTCCACAACCACCATATCCCCGAGCCTCACATTCTGAGGGGAGTCGTTGACATAGAAGCCTTTGCGGGTATTCTTGAAACGGACCTCAAAGATGCCCTTGTAGGAACCGTCCTGCGCATCCTTGAGCCAGTTGTAATCTCCAAGCTTGCAGCATCCCGGCCTGTAGCTGCAGCAGGTTTCCCCAGAAGAGTCGTGAGTCACCACGCAGCCTCGGGAGCAATCGTATTGTATGGATTCTTTATTCTGCATTTTAAAATATATATAGTTTGCTCACCAGGTCGGTGAACAGGATTCTCAAATTCACGTTCAGCTGTATCATTCTTGCAGCCGAATCGAATTCCGCAAGAGCCCTGCGCGGAAAGCTCTTCGGAAGGGCGGAGGCCCAGCGTGCGCAATCGGCATCTCCGTCAGAAGGAAGCCCCTGCTGGCTGAGGAAGATGCCGCGCATCCTGAATGCGGCAAATTTACAAAAACTTCCGGCAATATCCCTCGAAGGGAGGGCGGCAAGTTTGTCAGCGACCTCCAGACAGGCATAAAAGTCCCTGGAAGCCAGAGAGTCCATAAGCCCGTTGAAGAGCTCAGGGTCGGTGAAGGCTACGGAGGCGTCCCTTGTAGGCAGCACGCGTATTAACTGGCAACGGGAACTTATGGTCTGCAAGACTATTTCCGGGTGGTGGGTAATGAAAAGGAACTGAGTCTGCATCGGAGGCTCCTCAACCATCTTGAGCAAGCGGTTTGCGGCTTCGGGATTCATCAGTTCAGGCAGATAAATGACCACGCTGCGATAGCCCCCTTCCAGGGCGCTCATCGAAAGGACATCAAGAAGATGCTTTGCTTCCCCTACCGCGATAAGACTTTTCTTTCCCTCTACGCCAAGCGCATCTGCAAGCTCGTTTTCGGTAAAATGGGGATTGGAGCTGACAAGAGTGCGGAATTGCTTAATATACTGCTCGGATATCGTGGACGAGGTTGTAGGAAAGATGAAGTGCACGTCCGGATGGATGAGCTTGTCTATCTTGTTGCATTGGGGACAGGTACCGCAGGAGTCCGAATCAACATGGGACTTGCAGTAGAGGTATTGCAGAAAAGCAAGGCAGATGGCAAAGGCATCCCCTCCATCCTCTTCGTGGAAGAGTATGGAATGAGGGACCTTCCCGCTGTCAACCATTCCGGCAAGAGCGGAAATGACTTTCCCGTTGCTTTGTATCTGCGAAAATTTCATATATTCCTCAATGCATTGAAACGTGCAATCTGCACGAGATAATCTTTGTCCGGGCTTGCAGGTAGAGGGTCGAGGGCTGAAATTGCATCATTGACATAATAATCCAACATGTTCTCGGCGTACTCGATACCCTTGTTGCGGAGGACAAAATTGCGTATTTCCTCAATATATTCCGAATGTCCGTCCAGATTCAGAATCATCGAGCGTATCTCTCCGTCTCTCGCGGATTCCTTGAGAGCCCCGAGGAGCGGTAGAGTTATCTTCTTTTCCTTCAGGTCCACTCCGGTCGGCTTTCCCAGTTCGTCAGTACCGGTATAATCCAGGATGTCATCCTTGATCTGGAAGGCTATTCCAAGAGAGAGTCCGTAGCGTCTCGCGGCCTCGGTATAGTCTTCCGGCGCATTCACGGAATGAGCTGCCACTTCACCGGCAGTCCTGAAGAGTGTGGCAGTCTTGCAGGTGATGATCTTCAGATAATCCTTCTCGTCAGTGTCAGCTTTTGAAGCCTTCTCCATCTGAACCATCTCACCTTCAGCAAGGTCTTTGAGGCTATTTGAGAACAACTTCACGACATATTGGAAAGAATCCGACTCCAATACGAGCTGCACTGCGGCAGAGAGCCAGAAATCTCCGACAAGCACTGCGCCAGAGGGGCCCAGGAGGGCGGAGACGGTAGGAAGTCCACGCCTCTCCGAACTGCTGTCAGCGACATCATCGTGCATAAGGGTCGCATTGTGCAGGAGTTCAAGGGCGGCGGCATAACGGAAAGTATCCTCTCCCGGAGTGCCGCAGGCCCTGGCCAGAAGCAGGGTTACCATCGGTCTGAGCATTTTCCCGGAATGGGAAAGCACAGTATCGTTGACGGAGTTCAGGAGCGGGACGTCCGAATTCAAAGCTCTCCTGATGTAGTCCGACATCCGGGCCCAGTCGGAGCCGAGGTGGCGTATTATCAGTTCTCTGCTCACAAAAGTTCAATTAATTCTTCCACGCTTCCGGGGAAGGAGATGAGTTCACGAGATGCCTTGTCCAACATTCCTGCTTCGACAAAACGGTCCAGCTGGCGCTCGTAGGCATCATAGAATCCGTCAGGATTGAAAACCAGTATGCGACCCTTGTAAAGTCCCATCTTGGCGAGACAATAGGTCTCCGAGAGCTCGTCCAGAGTGCCGATTCCTCCCGGAAGGGCAATGGCAAGATCCGTTCCCTCCCTCATCGCATCCTTTCTCTGGGACATCTTGTCCGTCCAGATGCATTCGGTGAGAGCCGGATGCTCCAGACCTTTCATAAAACGGGGCACAACCCCGATCACCTGAGCCCCGCAGGCTGCGGCCTCGTCGCAGACGTGATTCATAGTGCCTTTGATTGTGCCTCCGGACACTATGTCATATCCACGCAAACAAGCCGCACGGACTATTTGCCGTGCAGCTTGGTTGTATCGCGGATCGATGTCGTTACTGGCGGAACAAAAGATTAGCGCCTTCTTTGCCGACATACTAGAAGAGTACGGTAACGGTAGCGGCAATGCCGTTTACATTATTGGCGTTGATGTTGCCCAGACCCTGAATAAATTTGTCGAGATTTGCATCCTGCAGACCATAGAGGTCGCTGAGGGTCCAGAAGTACTTGACGCTCACCTGAAGGTGTCTGAGAAGTTCCACACCTGCACCGAGGCTCACACCGTACTCGAGACGGTTCTTGACGTTGTCCCAGGTCTTCTCAGGCTCTGCTGCGCTTGCAAGAGCGTCTTTGAGGCTCACTTCATTGGTAATCGCATAACCTACGAAAGGCTCGGCGAGACCGTAAACCCTGATGAAATTACCTATTCCCAAGCCGAGCTGGAGCTGAACAGGAACCTCAACGAAACCGGTCTTGAAGTCAAGCTTGGTGTCGGTGATGTTGGCGGCATCGAAAGTAGAGCCTTTCACGTTGTAGAGGATGGAAGGCTGGATGGCAAGGATGTTGCCTATGCCAATCTTATAAGTCAAGCCTACGTGATACTGGTTGATTGAGCCACCGGTAACGTCCTGAGCTGCAGCCTCAAGAGTAGCAGAAGCAGAGGTAAGTCCAGCGCTGATACCGAGCTGTGCGTTTGCTGAGATTGCCATTCCGACAAATGCAGCAACTGCCAAAAGTAATTTTTTCATTTTTCTGTAATTTTAAATTAAAGCATTTTTTCTATCCTGGCGACAATATCCTGCTTGGATACCACACCTACGGTCCTGTCCACAACCTCACCGTTCTTGATGAAGATCAGGGTAGGGATGTTTCTGATTCCGTACTTGATTGAGATGTCTTCGCAGTCGTCAACGTTGCATTTAGCAACTATAGCCTTGCCTGCCATTTCCTCTGCGACTTCCTCCACAGTAGGGGCAAGCACGCGGCAAGGACCGCACCAGGTAGCCCAGAAATCGATTACCACAGGCTTTGGAGAAGCGAGAATCTCAGCGAAATTTGCATCGTTTATTACTTGTGCCATTGCAATGATTAGTTAAATTGTCAAAAAAATATCCGCCACAAAACAAGTGGCGGATACAAAGATAGTAAATTAATACAAAGTTTCAATATTCCAGACAAAAGCCCGAAGTCCAAGTTCCGGAGCTGACAGGTCTTTATCCTTAAGTTCCTTCAGCAAAGGTTCGACCTTTTCGTCCTTCACTATAGTCAGCAGGGCGTGGTTCATTTCCGGCCATGCGTGGCTCCCGAAACGGGGAGCACCGTTGAAACTTCCCTTGCCTTCTATGTCCTCCCACTTGGTGTAGCCCTTCTGTCCGTATTTCAGGAGCAGGTCGGCAATTTCTTCGTTGTAGGACTGGTTGTATACTATGAACATCGCTTTCATTTCTTCTTCCTCCTTTCTTGTCTTGTCGCAATTGCGCAGTAAACTGTAGGTATGAGTATGAGGGTGACGAGAGTTGAAATGGTGAGACCCCAGCAAACCGTCACACCCAGGGAGTTCCACATCTCGGAGCCTTCACCGTGGCCTATAGCCATCGGGAGCATACCGAGCACAGTGGTGAGGGTGGTCATAAGGATAGGGCGCAGACGGCTCTTGGCGGCAGTAGTGGCTGCGTCGCGTATGTTCATGCCCCTCTCACGGCAGAGTATGGTGTAGTCAATGAGCACGATACCGTTCTTCACCACAATACCGATAAGGATGATGACACCGATCAGGGACATCAGGCCGAGCGCGGTACCAGTGATGCGTAGTCCGAAGAATACACCGATCAGGGCGAAAGGTATGGAGAGCATGATCACCAGAGGACCCATATAGGACTCGAACTGGGAAGCCATCACCATATACACGAGCACCACCATAAGTGCCATAAGGATGAACAGGTCCCCGAAGGTGTCCTGCTGGTCCTCGTAGTCACCGGCCACGACGGTACTCAACCCGGAAGGTATTTCAGTTTCCGCAAGAATGCGGTTCGCTGACTGCACAGCATCGGAGAGGGCGGCGTTGGTTGCGACCATACCGCTTACGGTGATTACCCTTTCGCGGTCCTTCCTCTCGATGGTCGGCGGCACGAGGGTCTCGACCACGGTACCGAGTTCCTTGAGCTTCACCTGCTTGCCGGATGGGGTAGGTATGTTGATGTTTTCTATGTCCTCAATGCTGGTACGGTACTCGGGAGCATAACGTACGCGTATGTTGTACTCCTCACCCTCCTCGCGGTAGAACGAGGCCACGGTTCCGCTCATTGCAGCGCTGAACGCGGCACCGGCGGTGGTGGAGTTGAGCCCGTTGAGGGCGAGTTTGGTTCTGTCGAAATCCACCTGGAGCTCCGGGGTGTACTCGTCGCGGCTGAGGGTGACCTGGGCGAACGACGGGTCCTGGAGCATCTTGGCCTGGAGTTCCCTGGCGAGTTTGTCGGAATCTTCGAAACTGTATCCGTAGATTTCAACGTCCACGCTGGAGGCGCCGCCCATTCCGCCGCCACCGTCACTTACGGTAGCAGTCTTGATCTCAGGGTATCCGGACACGATTCCGCGCACCACGTCGGCAATCTCGGCGGAAGTACGCTTGCGGGTGCTGCCGGTACCTATGTTGATGTTCATCGAAATGATGTGGGTACCGTTGCTCTGCATATTCGCGAACGCGTTGTCGGAGTCCGCCTGACCGAAGGAACCGTTGAAGATCTTGATCTCCGGTACGGCAGCGGAAATGTCCTCATAAACCCTGTTGTAGAACTCGCGGGTCACGTCCTGGGCAGTGCCGTTAGGGAGCTTGATGTTCACGGTAATGCGCTCAGAGTCGCCGCGCGGCATGAATTCCGTCTTGATGCCCGGAGCAAGGAAGAGCACGGACACTGCAAAGAGCACCACGAAAGCGGCAACAACTATGATGCGGCGCTTCACGGCCCAACGGATAACGTGGGCGTAACCTCTTGATACCCAGTTGATGAACTTATTGAATGGCACATAGAGCAGCTGGTAGATCTTGCCGTGGCCCTTGCCGGCCTTGAGCCAGCGGGAGCAAAGCATAGGCACGAAGGTAAGTGCAGCCGTAGTGGACACAATCATAATGATGCTGACTATCCATCCGAGCTGGCTGAACATTATTCCGGCCATACCCGGCACCATGGTCAGAGGAAGGAACACGCAGAGCATCGTGAGGGTGGATGCGACTACGGAGATACCCACTTCGGCCGTGCCGTGTACGGCTGCTTCCTGAGGCTTTTCACCCCTGGCAAGGTGCGTGGATACGTTTTCCAGCACCACGATGGCATCATCCACAACCATACCGATTGCAATGGCAAGCGCCGACATCGAGATGATGTTGAGGGTATTGCCTGTGGCAAAGAGGTATATCAGCGACGCCAGCAGGGCAATAGGGATGGAAAGGACGATGATTATTGTGGAAGTCCAGTTGCCCAGGAAGAGGAACACCACGAGCATCACGACGAGGAAGGTGATGAGAATGGTCTCGACGAGGGTGTTGATGGTGTTGATGATTTCGGTGGAGCTGTCGTTGACAATGCTGATTGAGATATCGGAAGGCAATGTCTTTTCGATATTCTTCAGCTGCTTCTTCACGTCCCTGATCACATTCACCGTATTGGCTCCTGACTGCTTCTGGATGGTGATTCGCGCAGCACGGATGCCGTCGGTATATGCTTCTTGTTCCCTCTCTTCCGGTCCGTCGAGCACAGTGGCGACATCACGCAGATACACGGCGGTGCCGTTGAAATTGCCCACAACTATGTCGAGGAGCTCGGAAGGGTCATTGAACTCTTTCTGCACCCTGAGGGTATAGGACTGGGTTCCTATGTCAATGTTGCCGGAAGGAATGTTCTTGTTTTCAGCGGCTATGGTCTGCGCCAGACCGCTGACCGTGAGGCCGTAGGCCTGAAGCCGGGACGGGTCGCAGTAAACTTTGATCTCACGGCTCGGGGCTCCGATTACGGACACGGTACCCACTCCGCTCACACGCGCCAGAGGAGTCGCCAGCTTGTCGTCCAGGATTTTGTCCAGACCCTGGAGGCTCTCGTCCGCTGTTGCGGAGAGGAGCATGATAGGCATATCGTCTGCGCTGAACTTGAAGATCATAGGCAGAGAAGCCCCATCCGGCAGATTCTGGCTCACCATATCCAGCTTGTCGCGGACATTGTTGGTGGCTTCATCGATGTCGGTTCCGTATTCGAAGGTAAGGGTGAGAAGGGAGATGTTCTCCTTGGACTGGGAGTTGAGCTCCTTGAGGTCGGCGACACCGTTCAGGGAGTTTTCCAGCACCTTGGTGAGGTTGGTCTCGATATCGCGGGCGTTGGCACCCGGATATGAGGACATTACCATAATGGTATTTGCGTCGAACTCCGGAAACTGCGCTATGGAGATGCGGCTGAGCGAGAAGACGCCCAGAATCGCACAGGCCACGAAAATCAGCGTAGTCGTTACCGGATGCTTGACGGCTGAACGGTATATACTCATTTCACAACCTCCACTTTAACGCCAGCCCTGAGGCTTGCCTGACCCTTTGATACGACCCTGTCTCCTTCGGAGAGACCTTCCAGAACTTCATACTGTCCGTCGAAGAACTTGCCGAGCGTGACAAGCCTTACTTCGGCGGTGTCATCATCCTTGAGCACGAAAACCGTCCTCTGACCCGATCCCTGCTGCTTTACGATTGCCGCATCAGGAATGACAATGCTCTCGGTGTCACCCATATTCAGGGATACCCTTGCATACATTCCCGGACGGAGGCGAGCGTTGGCGTTAGGCACCTGCACCTCCACATTGAAGGTATGGGAGCTCGGATCCATTACCGGATAGATGCGCACCACGCTGCCCCTGAAGCTCTCTCCAGGAAGGGCATCCGCCGTGATTACGCACTTGTCTCCCTTGGAGATTCTGGTGTAATCGGTCTCTGAAACGGCTACAAGCAGCTTCACAGGGGTGATCTGCTGCACGGTGTAGACAGGGGAAGACATAGAATACATATCGCCCACGTCATAATTGCGGGCAGTGATCACACCGCTGACAGGAGAGCGGAGTATGGTGTTCTCCACGAGATTGTCGTAAGATGTCTTGGACACCTTGAAGGCAAGCTCCATAGAGTCGAAATCAGACTGGGAGAGGCCGCCCTCGTTGAGGAGCTGACGGCACCTTTCCAGCTCGCGCTCGTCGTTCTTGAGCTTGAGCTCAGCCTGTTCCAGTTGCATCCTGTCTATCTCCGCAAGGACCTGGCCCTTGGACACGAAATCGCCCACCTCCACGTTGAGCTTGCGTATGCGGCCTGCCGTCTGAGGAGAGATATTGTTGACGATATTGGCTTGTACAGTTGATGAATATACCGTTTCGTGGGATACAGTCATATAGGCTGCAGAATATACTTCCACAAGGGGAATCTTGGTTTCCTCCTGCGGCTTGACATCTGCTTTTCCACCGCGGTTTCCGCAGGATACCGCCAGCGCCGCAGCGGCGAGGACGGTTACACTTTTAAGGATTTGTCTCATTGTATAGGATAATTTTTATTGTTCTGCTGAAAAATCTGCTCCGAGCGTACTCTCAAGATTTGCCTTGGCCACAAGATAACTGTGTATAGCCTGGGATTCGGACAGGCGCGCCTGAGTGAGAGCAAGCTGGGCGTCATTCAGGTCCGTCAGGGTATTCTTGCCCACATTGTAGGACATGCTCGCTATGTCGTATGCCTTCTGGGCTGATTCCACTGCGCTTGCAGCTGATGAATAGCTCTTGGTGGCCGTATCCATAGTATTCAGGTACTGGCGCACCGCAATCTTGAGCTGGCGCTCGGTCTCCTCGCGCTGTATGTCCAGCTCGGCCGCCTGCACCCTTGCCTGACGCACGGCATTGTATCTCTTACCTCCGGCAAAAATCGGGATCTGGAGACTGAGACCCACATAAGAGGATGGTGACCAGCGGTACTCGCTGAAATTGTAGTCGTTGGCCATTGCATTGATGCTGTAGGAGAAGGAGAGTGCGAGACTCGGAAGGGAGGCGTACTGCTGCGCCTTGATGCTGGCGGCAAGCTGATCGGCCTGGATTGAGAGCTGGCGCATGGTGGAGTTGGCATCAAGCTCAGGCATTCCCTCGGGAACAAGGGCGCCAAGCATATCCTCTCCATAGTCGGAAAGGCGTCCGAGGACATCGATGTTCTCGTCCAGATCGACTCCCATCACGGCCTTGAGCTGCCACAGGGAGAGAATCACTGAGTTTTCCGCATCAAAGACATTCGGAATCGCATTGGCAAGACTGGTCTTGGAACGGGCCAGATCCAGCTCAGATGCCTTCTGGGCGTTGTATTTGCGCTGAGTCTGTTCCAGATTCTCCAGAGCGTTTTCGTAAACGGACTTGTAAACCTCGAATACATCCTTGGCCAGAAGACAGGCGAAATAAGCCTGCTTGACCTGGTTAACCATCTCCAGACGGGAACTGCGGGCCTTCTCCACCGCCAGCTCCACATCCATATCGGAAATTTTCAGACTCTGCCATAGCTGGGCATTGACAAGGGGCATAGATGCCGATACACCTGCGTTCCAGGTATTCCAACGGCCCACCTCGATACCGTTGCTCATCGGAGATTCCTCCCCGCCTCCGCCCGGCATATCGAAGTCCATGTACATCACCTGTTTCTTTATGGTACGCTGGTAGTTGGCGTTTCCGTCAATCTGCGGGAAAAGCGAAGCATAGGTTCCTTTCCTCGCATATCCCGTCCTTTCGATTTCCATATCTGCCACCTTCACCGATGCGTTTTCGCTCAGTGCAATCTCTATGGCCTGGTCCAGGGAAATCACTTTCGGCGTGGCCTGTGTTTCCATTTCCTGTGCTGCAATAGGCACAACAGAGGCAAACGCCGCTAATACTTTCAAAAAAACTCTTTTCATACTCTAACTGTAATACGGACTGACCAAAAATCAAAAATCAAGCCACATTACAGATAGAGTGAAAAATTGTCAATAATTACTTACTTATTTGACAAGTAGTGACGGCTTCTTCCTGATAAAAGAAAAAATCAGGATGCAGATTCCTGCCAAAATAAAAGGAAGCGAAAGAATTTGTCCCATATTGAGAATCATATTCTCCTCGAAACCGACCTGAGGCTCCTTTATGAATTCAATCAGGAAGCGCATGCCGAAACATCCGACAAGGAAGGCACCGAAGAAGAAGCCCCTGTAAATCTTGTCGGCCTTGTATCTGTAAAGCGCAAGCAGCAGGAAGCCTAGGATGAGATATGAAAAGGCCTCATAGAGCTGGGTAGGATGCTTTGGCACGGTCTCACCCCTGAGTTCGAAGATGAAGCCCCAAGGCAGGGAGGTCTGATCGCCGTAAATCTCAGAGTTGAAGAGATTTCCGAGTCGGATCATGCATCCGGCGAACGCGACTGCGATGCAGAGGCGGTCAATGACCCAGAGGAAATCCATATCGCATTTCTTCCCGTACTTGCGGGCATACCACCACACAGCCAGCAGCAGGGCTATTGCTCCGCCGTGGCTTGCAAGGCCGCCCTTCCAAGGCATGAATATCTCCAGGAAGCCATTCCAGGATCCAAGATAATAATCCGGCTGATAGAAGAGGCAGTGGCCAAGTCGGGCGCCGACGATGGTAGCGATGAGCACCACGCAAAACAGGGGATCCATAAGCTTGAGGTCTGCCTTTTCGCGGGTGAAGAACCACTTGAAGAGGTACCAGCCAATAACGAATCCCGATGCAAAAAGCAGGGAGTACCACCTTATCTGAAGGTTTCCGATATGGAAAAGCACCGGGTCCACGTGCCAGTGCACAAAAAGCATGTCAAGCATATTAATACATTTTATCGTGCGAATATATCAATTATTGCCGAAAATAGGAAAAATGACGGCAGCAAAGTATCACGGGACAGGGTCATAGCCGCTGCCTCCCCACGGATGGCAGCGGAGTATTCTCTTTAGGCTGAGCCAGAATCCTTTCAGCGGGCCATATTTGCGGAAGGCTTCGAGGGCATACTGGGAGCAGGTCGGAGTGAAGCGGCAAGTCGGAGGCTTGAGCGGAGAAATGCATATCTGATAGAATCTTATCAGAAGCACGAAAGGAGCGGACAGAAGCCTTTTGATGAATTCTCCCGCCTTCATTTCACAAGACTTTTGGCTATCTTCGAGAGTATGGATTCCACTTCGGAGCAGACGGCAGCAAAGTCGGCGCACTCCTTGCTGGAATACGAAAGAAGCAGGTCAACTCCTTCAAAAGGGAGCAGGGCTTTGCGTGTGCGGTAGGCTTCGCGCACCCTTCTTTTGAGGAGATTGCGCTTCACCGCACGCTTGAAGAACTTTTTCGGGACAGAAATCAGCAGCCTCACCGGGCCTTCTTCTCTGGTCACAGCCCAGCAGTATTTGAAATGAGCCGTGCTTCCCCAACGTCCGGAATCGAGCAGTGCGGAGACGCTTGTCTTCCCGCACAACCTTTCTTCCTTTCGGAAACCGGCCGTGATGGGAGGAGTCATAAGCTATTGATTCTGAGGAAAACAGAGTTCGATTGCCTTTGCAGCAGAAGGGGCCTCCGGGGTAGGAGCCTTGACGGAAATCTGCAGCCCGGCATCTTCCATCGCCTTTACTACGGACTTGCCGAAGGAAACGAATTTTATGTCCCCCTGGCTGAAATCAGGGAAATTCTCCTTGAGAGATACTACATCCGAAGGATTGTAAAGGACAATCACATCATATTTGTGAAGGTCGATTCCGTGCAGATCCTGGGACACACCTTTCACGAAAGTGCCCGGCGTATAATCCAGTCCGGCCTTGTCGAAAAGCGATGTTATCGCCTCGACGTTTGACCCTACCGCAGCGGTAATGAGGAACTTTTCCGCCTTGTGCTTCTGGCCGACCAGAGCCACGATGGACTCCGGAGTGCCCGTGCCATAGAAGATCTTGCGCTTGCGGTAAACTATATGCTTCTGGAGATACATCGCAACGGCCTCGGTTGAACAGAAGTATTTCATCGTCTCAGGCACCTTGAAACGCATTTCTTCGCAAAGTTTGAAATATGCATCTATGGCGAGCCTGGAGGAGAACACGACTGCCGTATAATCCGGGAGGTTTATTTTTTCCGCTCTGAATTCTTTGGCGGATAGAGGCTCCATAATGAAGAAAGGATGGAAATCAATATCAGCTCCAAACTTGCTCTGGAGCGTTTCATATGGGGCAAGATTCGTAGGAGCCTGTTGTGAAATGAGTACCTTCATCTTACTAATTTAACCTTCTGTTATATCAAAGTGCTCAGCAACAATAACGCGGCCGGCAATAATTCAAGGCCGCAAAGATACAAAAAAGTGGCCAAATTTGAGCATTGCCCACTCAAAAACTGGGCCGTGCGCACCATTGAGCAAGGGAAGAAAAGCGCAATTTCGCTGTACAACACTATACGTACCGTATGCTCGGGCACGGAAAAGACCGAGAGCAGGGCGGTGCTCAGAATCATCAGGAAGCATAGCAGGATAAAGAAAGTGTAGGCACATTTGCGGGCGGAAACGACAGCATCCCGGCCAAGATGGCGCGGGCAGAAAATTGCGCTGCCCACAAGGCGCAGGCACAGATATGCCACCATCACCCCTATTGTTGCCGGGGTTTTCCACTCCGGGGCGAGCGGGGCCAGAAAGGCAGGGTCATACAGGGAGAACCTGTCCACGATGAGGCAGAACGGGAGGATGCACAGAGCCGCGAAACGGTCGCGCATGCGCGAGATGCTGATATTGTACTCCAGGGACGCAATGCCGCGGGAGCGTCCCACACTGTAGAACAGCGCAGGCATAAGCTTGAAAAGATCTCCGAGCATCAGCAGCAGGATGAACACCGAAGCGGTGACAAGTATCCTGTTGGTGAGCACAGAGCTCCAGTCGAAAGCCAGGGCAACGTCCGAAAGGGGCTCAGAGGACATTTCAAGCACTCCCGGTATGAATGATTCAAGCAGCATCAGTTGCCACGTTTAGCGTTGTACCCCATTGAAGTGAGAAGGGAGACAAGCTTGTCGCGAAGGTCGCCCTGAATGGTAATCTCCCCGTCCTTGGCGGTGCCACCGACCCCACATCTGGTCTTCAAGGTCTTGGCCAGGGCTGCAAGGTCTTCGCTCCTTCCCCTGAATCCTTCGATCAGGGTCACCTGCTTGCCCGCCCTCTGCCTGCGGTCTATGCGTACGGTCAGTTTCTGCTTCGCAGGCTCGAGAGTTTCTTCCTCCACGGGTTCGTCGGTCACATATTTGAAATCCGGGTTGGTGGAATATACCACCCCGAGTCTATTTTTCCAATCCATAATCTGAAACGAGTATTATTTTTGCAAAGATACGGATTTTGAGTGTATCTTTGTAGTTTGTTGTTTAGGAAAATACATTTATATGGACAATAAGAAATTCACGCTTTACCACCGCATCTGCGCCCTTGTCGCATTTGCAGTGTCGGCGTTGACCTACCTTCTGACAATCGAGCCGACCGCCTCCTTCTGGGATTGCGGCGAGTTCATAGCATCATCCTACAAGCTTGAGGTCGGACACCCTCCTGGAAACCCCATGTTCCAGCTCATTGCAAGGCTTTTCACAATGTTCGGCGACAATATGCACGCCGCAATGCTCATCAACGCGATGAGTGCGCTGTGCTCCGCGCTGACCATATTCTTCCTTTACCTGACCATAGTCTGGTTCGCCAAACGCCTTGTCAAACCATCGGATCAAGGCACATACAGTGGCGGACAGACCATAGCCATACTTGCCGGCGGCCTTGTCGGAGCGCTCGCATACTGCTTCTCCGACACCTTCTGGTTCTCCGCGGTCGAGGCTGAGGTCTATGCCATGTCCTCCCTGTTCACCGCCGTCGCATTCTGGGCTATGACAATGTGGTACGACCGTGCCGACCGGCCGCACGCCGACAAGTGGATTGTGTTCATCGCCTTCATGATGGGTCTGAGCATAGGTGTACACCTGCTCAACCTGCTTATGATTCCGGCACTCGTATTCATGTTCTACTATCGCAAACGTGAGGACAAGCCATTCACTTTCTGGGAATTATGTAAAATATTCGCCATTGGGGTACTGCTGCTCGCGCTACTGTTCTTCGTGATCATCCCTTACCTTCCGAAACTCGCCGCATATGTCGACCTGTTCTTCGTGAACGTGCTCGGGCTCCCGTACAACAGCGGCGCCGCATTCTTCATCCTGCTCTTCCTCGGCCTGTGCTTCTGGGGGCTGTTCGTGAGCATGAAGAAGGGTAAGGCCCTGCTCAACACTTCCCTCCTGTGCCTCACCACCATAGTGATAGGTTTCTCGGTGTTCAGCATCGACATCATCCGCTCCTGCGCCAAGACTCCGACCAACGAGAACCAGCCGGACAACCCTTTCACCCTGGTACGCTATCTCTCCCGCGAGCAGTACGGTTCCACGCCTCTGCTTTACGGCCAGTACTTCGATGCCCCGTATGAGCTCGAATCCAAGGAATACTGGACCCCTATGAACGGGAAGTACATCAAAGCCGAGACTCCGGTGGATGCAAAGTACCTTCCTCAGGGCAAGATGATTTTCCCGAGGATGTGGGCTACGAGTCCGGACGGAAGGTACGAGGAGTTCTACGAATCCTATATGAACGGCAAGGGAAAGAAAGTTGCCGGGGCGACACACCGCAAGCCCACTATGGGCGCAAACCTGGCGTATTTCTTTGATTATCAGCTTGGTTGGATGTACTGGAGGTACTTTATGTGGAACTTCGTGGGACGTCAGAACCAGATTTACTCCCCTACTCCGGACAACATTTTCCTGGGCAACTGGGAAAGCGGAATAGGCTTCATAGACAATTTCCGTCTGGGCGACCAGAGCGATGCGCCTGCAGTTCTTGCCGAAGACAAGGGCAAGAACCACTATTTCTTCCTGCCTCTGCTCCTGGGCTTGTTGGGACTGTTCTTCCAGTACGACAAGGACAAGCGCGGAGCCTGGCTGAACTTCCTGATGTTCTTCATGACAGGCATAGCCATAGTGCTCTATCTCAACCAGCCGCCTTACCAGGTGCGTGAAAGGGACTATGCATACGCCGGATCCTTCTACTTCTTCAGCGCTTGGATAGGTTTGGGAGTGACAGGACTTTACTCCCTGCTCAGCAGCCTGTTCAAAGGCCGCAGGGACGTAATCGTGGCTTCTGTCACCGCGCTGCTCTGCCTCGGAGTGCCTGCGCTCATGGCCTGCCAGAACTGGGACGACCACGACCGCTCCAACAGGAGAACCGCTGTCGAGATGGCTTACAACTACCTCGAATCTGTGGGTCCTGACGGAGTGCTTATAACCCACGGCGACAACGACACCTTCCCGACCTGGTATGCCCAGGAAGTGGAGGAGGTGCGTCCGGACGTGCGTATATGCAACACTTCCCTGCTCGGCACCGACTGGCACATAGACCAGATGAAGTGGGCCGTAAACGAGTCCGCCCCGCTTCCTCTGACTGTGGGACCGGAACAGTATCTCTACGGCACAAACGATATGATTCCTATCTATGACACCAGGGATCAGGTTATGGACATCCGGGACGTGATGACCTTGTTCAAGCACCCTCAGGTGAAGGCTCCTATGACCAGCGGTCGCAAGGTGGACTACATCGCATCCCGCAAGATTTCCGTGCCTGTGAACAGGGAGAACGTGATCCGCAGCGGCATTCTGGACGAGAAGTATTACGACCAGATTCCTGACTCAATAGTACTGACCATGTCCAAGGACAAGAGCTTCCTTACCAAACCTGAGCTCTTTATGCTCGACTTCCTTTCCAACTATCAGTGGGATAGGCCAATCAACATACTCAGCATGGGCGGGGACATCAATATCGGCATCAAGGAGTACTTCGAATACCAGGGTTTCTCCTACAAGCTCGTTCCTATCAAGAACAAGACCACGACCACCGTTGCGGGTTTCGTGGATGCAGAAAGGCTCTACAAGCTGATGACTGAGACTTTCAGCTGGGATGCCGTGGCTGCCGGAGACTACTTTATCGACTATCAGAACTATTACACCTTCCTGGGAGTGCTCTCATACAGGAATCTCTTCGTCTGTGCTGCCGACGTGTTCCTTCGTGAAGGCAAGCCGGAGTGGGCAGAGGAGATGCTGGACAAGTGCAACGAGGTCCTCGCCGACTACCCTATGGAGACCATACCTATAGGCTTCCCGGGCAACGACTATATGGTCATCAATATGGTGACAGACTATTACAGGCTTGGCAGGCCGGAGAAGGCCAGGGCGCTTGCAACTCAGCTCGCCGAGGAGCTCCAGCATAGCGCCAGCTTCTATTTCAATTTCTACGACTGGGCTTCAGAGGAATTCGAGACGGCCGGGTACTATATCTACATGCTTGCGGACGAGCTGAAAAAGGGCGGAGACACCGAGCTTGCAGCCAGCATCACCGCCAGATTCTCAGAGATGATCGAGGGAGCAGGCGTCTAACGCTTCAGCCTGATCACTATGGACAACGGGAGGACTTTGCCGAATCCGTCACGGAGGGCGAGTTCTCCCGATTGCATTTCATAATTGCCGTCAGGAGCCAGGGAGAAGGCCTGCTTCACCACGGTCTCTCCGAGCAGAGGCGAAAAGCCGTTCGAATAGAGATTGAGCACCAGGAAACTGTCCTTCGGAGCAAGTATGGAATTGATGGATTTCATCATCTCGAAAAGACATTCGTCGAGCTTCCATTTCTCTCCGTCGGGGCCGTGTCCGTATGCCGGCGGATCCATAATGATGCCGTCGTAAACATTGCCCCTGCGCTCCTCGCGCTTTGCAAACTTCATTGCATCCTCTACTATCCAGCGTATGCCGTCAAGGCCTGATTTTTCCATATTGCCCCGCGCCCAGGTAACCACCTGCCTTACGGAGTCGAGATGAGTGACGTCAGCGCCCGCTGCCTTCGCTGCGAGAGATGCCGCTCCCGTGTACGCAAACAGATTCAGCACCTTCGGCTTGCGTCCGGATGCCGCCAGGGCCCTGGTGCTCGAGTATATGTATTCCCAGTTCGGAGCCTGCTCAGGGAAAACGCCCACGTGCTTGAAGGAGGTGAGGCCGAGCCTGAGGGTAAATTCCGGTCCGCCTGGGGAACCCGGGTAGCGTATATACCACTGGTCCTCGCTGCGCCTGAGCCTTTCCCAGGTGCCGCTGTCTTCCTTCCCCGCCTTGCCGAAGCCGGCCCCGGGGCGGAAACGGGTGTGCGCGAGCCTGTTCCATTCCGATGCGCTCAATGACTTGGTCCACAGAGCCTTAGGCTCAGGCCTGATAATGCGGTACTCGCCGAACCTCTCAAGTTTTTCTCCTTCTCCCGAATCAATGAGTTCGTAATCTTTCCAAAAAGTGCCAGGATATTCTGTCATATCATTTTCCGATTAGAATGCAAAGATATTGATAAAATTGCTAAATTTGCAGTCTGGAATATAATTATACTCTATATCATTATGCAGCAACACATTGACTCTTATGATTTCGCGGGCAAGAAAGCCATCGTTCGCGTAGACTTCAACGTTCCCCTCAACGAGAATTTCGAAATTACGGATGATACCCGTATCCGTGCCGCCATCCCTACCCTGAAGAAGGTACTCGCAGGTGGCGGAGCTCTCATCATCATGTCCCACCTCGGACGTCCTAAGGGAGTGACCGACAAATTCTCTCTCAAGCACATCGTCGCACACGTTTCCGAGTGCCTCGGTGTTCCTGTAAAGTTTGCAGCTGACTGCCAGAAGGCGCAGGCTGAAGTTGCCGAACTCAAGCCGGGCGAGGCTCTGCTTCTGGAGAACCTCCGCTTCTATGCTGAAGAGGAAGGCAAGCCTCGCGGACTCGCAGAGGATGCAAGTGACGAGGAGAAGAAGGCAGCCAAGGCAGCCGTAAAGGAAAGCCAGAAGGAGTTCGTGAAGACCCTCGCATCCTATGCTGACTGCTACATCAACGACGCTTTCGGTACCGCTCACCGCGCTCACGCTTCCACCGCCCTCATCGCCAAGTACTTCCCTAATGACAAGATGTTCGGCTACCTGATGGAAGGTGAGATCAAGGCCATCGACAACGTACTCAAGAATGCCCAGCATCCTTTCACCGCAATCATCGGTGGTTCCAAGGTTTCCTCAAAGCTTGCAGTGCTCGAGAATATGCTCGACAAGGTTGACAACCTTATCATCGGCGGCGGAATGGGATACACCTTCATCAAGGCCCAGGGTGGAAAGATAGGCAACTCCCTCCACGAGGACGAGCTTATGCCTCAGGCTCTGGAAATCCTTGCCAAGGCAAAGGAGAAGGGCGTGAACATCTACCTCTCCACCGAGACCGTCGTCGCTGACAGCTTCAGCAACGATGCCAATACCAAGTGCGTTCCTTCCAACGACATTCCTGAGGGATGGGAGGGTATGGATGCCGCAGGCGAGTCCCTCGCAACCTGGAAGAAGGTCATCCTCGGCTCCAAGACCATACTCTGGAACGGTCCTGTCGGAGTATTTGAGATGCCTACTTTTGCCAAGGGTACCCTTCAGATTGCCGAAGACCTCGCCGAGGCTACTGCAAACGGAGCATACTCCCTCGTCGGAGGCGGCGACTCAGTTGCAGCCGTTACCCAGATGGGCTACGCTAACAAGGTAAGCTACGTATCCACCGGTGGTGGCGCCATGCTTGAGGCCCTTGAAGGCAAGGAGCTTCCTGGCATCGCAGCAATACGCGAGTAATTCCAACTCCATAACATGAAAAGGGCCGGTCGTTTGACCAGCCCTTTTTTATATGTTCCCCGAATTACTTGCGGGAGATTGCCTTCTTAGCAGCTTCTGCAAGATGGGCGGCGTCGAGGCCGTAAGCCTTCATCAGCTCAGCAGGAGTGCCTGACTGGCCGAAGCGGTCGGCACCGTTCACGAATACGAGCGGAGCCGGAGCATTGGCGGCAAGCACACCGGCGACAGCCTCACCCAGACCACCTGCCATATTGTGCTCTTCAGCGACAACTGCGCAACCGGTCTTGGCGACTGAATCGATGATAGCCTTCTCGTCAAGAGGCTTGACTGTGGCCACATTGAGCACCTCGGCGCTGATACCTTCAGCTTCGAGAGCTTCGGCGGCGAGCAGGGCCTCCCATACGAGGTGGCCGTTCGTGATGATGGTCACATCCTTGCCTTCGTTGAGATTGTAAACCTTGCCGATTTCAAACGGCTCATCGGCAGGGGTGAAGTTCGGCACTGAAGGACGGCCGAAACGGAGGTAAACGGGTCCCACATACCTGGCGGCTGCGATGGTGGCGTTCTTGGTCTGGTTGTAGTCGCAAGGGACGAGGACGACCATTCCCGGGAGCGCGCGCATAAGGGCAACGTCCTCCATAGTCTGGTGGGTGGCGCCATCCTCACCGAGGGTAATGCCAGCGTGGGAAGAAGCAATCTTCACATTTGTGTGGCCGTAAGCGACCTCCTGACGGAGCTGGTCATACACGCGGCCTGTAACAAACTCGGCGAAAGAGCCGATGAACGGCACCTTTCCTGTGATTGCAAGTCCTGCAGCCACGCCTACCATATTGGACTCAGCGATACCGCACTGGATGAACCTCTCGGGGAATGCCTTTGCAAAAGCACCCATTTTAAGAGAGCCCTTGAGGTCTGCCGTGAGAGCAAGCACCCTTTCGTCTTCGCGTCCTGCAATCGCAAGACCTTCACCGAAACCGCTGCGGGTATCGATTTTGCCAGTATCAATATATTTCTTCATACTAATAATCTCCTAAAGTTTCAGGTAACTGCTTCAATGCGGCCTCGCACTGCTCTGCTGAAGGAGCCTTGCCGTGCCACTCGTGGGTTCCTGCCATAAAATCCACTCCGTGACCCATTTCGGTCTTGAAGAGTATCATCTTCGGCTTGCCGTCCGCCTTGCGGGCGACCTTAAACGCGTCGAGTATGCTCTCGAAATCGTGGCCGTCAGCTATGATGACATCCCATCCAAAAGCGCCCCACTTCTCGCTGAGGTCTTCAATTCCGGTGATGGTGGTGGTAGGACCGTCAATCTGCTGGCCGTTCCAGTCGGTGAAGGCCACGAGATTGTCCACCTTGTGGTGAACTGCCCACATACCGGCTTCCCAAATCTGGCCTTCTTCGCTCTCTCCGTCTCCGCAGAGGCAGAATACCCGCGTGTCGTCTCCGTCCATCTTCTTGCCGAGAGCTATGCCGGCTGCCACGGAAAGGCCCTGTCCAAGGGATCCCGAAGGCTTGAAGACTCCCGGAAGTCCATCGGTCACGCAAGGGTGGCCCTGAAGGCGGCTTCCGAATTTGCGAAGGGTACCAAGCTCACTTATAGGGAAATAGCCCGAGCGTGCAAGGACTGAGTAGTAAACCGGAGCAAGGTGTCCGGCAGAGATGATGAAAACGTCCTGCCCCTTGCCGTTGCGGGCCCAGGTTTCCGGATCGTGCTTCATCTCATCGAAATAGAGGGCGGTCATCACGTCAGTGATACCAAGAGATCCTCCCGGGTGACCTGATTTGGCTGCAGTAACCATCCTGACGATGTCCCTGCGTACCTGTGAGGAAATCTTTTTAAGCTCTTCAATTGTTGCCATATCTTATTGGTTATATTTATATGTCCACACGTGAGGTGCAAATATAGCAAAAAAATAAGTTATCTTTGCATTCGATATGGAAATGAACAGCATCCGTAATTTTTGCATAATTGCGCACATAGACCACGGCAAGTCCACCCTTGCCGACAGGCTTATCGAGCTTACCAGCACACTGGGAGCCAGAGATATGGAAAACCAGGTCCTCGACGATATGGATTTGGAGAAGGAGAAGGGCATCACCATCAAGAGCCACGCCATCCAGATGATCCACAGGTACAAGGGT
The DNA here is from genome assembly GCA_945939695.1 of uncultured Bacteroidales bacterium. Taxonomy (GTDB): domain Bacteria; phylum Bacteroidota; class Bacteroidia; order Bacteroidales; family UBA932; genus Cryptobacteroides. The sequence continues at coordinate 19,903 of CAMEWE010000007.1, read as the reverse complement.
CAGGACTACAAACTCAACCTCATCGACACTCCGGGCCACGTGGACTTTTCCTACGAGGTATCCAGGTCCATAGCATCCTGTGAGGGAGCTTTGCTGGTAGTGGACGCATCCCAGGGCGTGCAGGCCCAGACCATCTCCAACCTTTATATGGCGATAGACCACGGTCTGGAGATCATCCCGGTGCTCAACAAGATAGATATGGACTCCGCGCAGGTGGAAGTTGTGACGGACGAGATATGCGACCTTATAGGATGCAAGCCCGAAGACGTGTTCAAGGTGTCAGCGCGAACTGGAGAGGGTGTGCCACCTATTCTGGATGCCATCGTTGAGCGCATCCCGGCGCCGGAAGGTGACCCGGAAGCACCGCTGCAGGCTTTGATCTTCGACTCCGTATTCAACTCTTTCCGAGGCGTGATTGCATATTTCAAGATCAAGAACGGCACCATACGCAAGGGCGACAAGGTGAAGTTCTTCGCGACCGGTATGGAATACGAGGTCGAGGAGGTCGGCCACCTCAAGATGAAGCTGGTGCCTTCGGCGGAGGTCGGATGCGGGGATGTGGGTTACGTGATTACCGGCATCAAAAGTGCCGCCGAGGTGAAGGTTGGTGACACCATCACCCAGCTTGCCAGACCTTGTACCGAAGCCATTGCCGGCTTCGAGGAGGTGAAGCCTATGGTATTCGCGGGCATGTACCCTGTCCAGGCCGACAAGTTCGAGGAGTTGCGCAGCGTGCTGGAGAAGTTCCAGCTCAACGACGCGTCCTTCGTGTACGAGCCCGAGAGCTCACTCGCGCTGGGTTCAGGGTTCCGTTGCGGTTTCCTGGGATTGCTGCATCTCGAGATTGTGCAGGAGCGTCTGTTCCGCGAATTCGATATGGACGTGATCACCACCGTGCCAAACGTTTCCTATAAAGTGTACACGACCCAGGGCGACGTGATCGACGTGCACAACCCTTCCGGGCTTCCGTCCCCTACCCTGATCGACCACATCGAAGAGCCGTACATACGCGCTCAGATCATCTCCAAATCGGAGTTCTTCGGCCCTATAATGAAACTCTGCATAGATCGCCGCGGCACGCTCATAGGGCAGCATTACATTACCGCCGAGCGCGTGGAGCTCACCTACGATATGCCGCTGTCCGAGATCGTGTTCGATTTCTACGACAAGCTCAAGACCATATCCAAGGGTTATGCGTCGTTCGACTATCACATCAAGGATTACCGCCCTTCCAAATTGGTGCGCCTCGACATTCTGCTCAACGGCGAGCCGGCGGATGCGCTTTCCACCCTCATCCACGAGGATAACGCTTACGAATTCGGAAGGAAGATGTGCGTGAAACTCAAGGACCTCATCCCGAGGCAGCAGTTCGACATTCCGGTGCAGGCGGCAATCGGGGCAAAGATAATCGCCCGCGAGACCGTGAAGCAGGTGCGCAAGGACGTGACGGCCAAGTGCTACGGCGGCGACGTGACCCGCAAGCGCAAACTGCTCGAGAAGCAGAAGGAAGGCAAAAAAAGAATGCGCCAGATCGGCACTGTGCAAGTGCCTCAAAGCGCATTCATGGCAGTCCTCAAGCTGGATTCATAGGCCCCTGATTCGGGCCCAATCAGAATTTCGTGCCGAATTCGTATTCCCCCGCCACGAGTTCACGTGGATCCTCTCCGGGCAGGATCAGAGTTGCCGTGGTATTCGCAGGCACGGTGAACTTATAACGCAGCTTGTTTCCGGAGCGCTTCCAGCTGCTGCATATACGCCCATAAGGGGAATCATACCAACCGGATGCCTCCTTCAGGCCACCGCTCGGATCCGGGACCGGCCTCAGATAGAAATGGCGGAATCCCGGGGAGGATTCATCCTGATCTATGCCCAGAGAGCGCTCCATCATCCAATCAAGCACTGAGCCGAAGGCATAATGGTTGAACGAGTTCATTGAATTGTTGCCGCCAAAGCCGTCTTCGGCAGTAAGGGAATTCAAGCGCTCCCATATTGTTGTTGCTCCCTGAGTCACAGGATACAGCCAGGACGGGAAGGTATTGTTCAGCAGCATTTTGTATGCAAGATCCGCCCTGCCATTCTCGGACAGGGCATAAGTAATCCAAGGTGTGCCGATAAAGCCTGTCATCAGCGAATATTCCGGATAGTATTTGCCATCATCGCTTGCACCAGGCCTTTCTGCAACGCGGACGAGCTGCTGAAGCACCTTTGATTTGAGCGCATCATCCAACACGTCAAACGCCAACGGAAGCACATACGAAGTCTGAGTATCCACAAGACTTCCGTCCAGACGACGGGATGAGCCATCCTCGTTGAAATAATGATCCGCTATATACGCCTTGCGGACTTCCCGGGCACGCTCCCATCTGCTGCTGTCTTCTCCCAAGGCTGCGGACATTTTGCCCATCAGTTCAAGTTCATACACCAGATAGCAGTCAAAAATGAGACTGTTTTCATTCTTCTGGACTTCGAAGCCCAGCCAGTCACCCAGTCCACCCCAGCCTGTTTGGCCGCAGTAATGACCGTCAACTGGGTCTATATAGTTTTCCAGAACCCGATCCAGATACTTCACCATAGAAGGATAATGGGAACGCAGAGCATCCACATCGCCATATTGCAGATAATTTTGCCAAGGCATTATAATACCGACACTTTCCCATAGCGGACCTCCGAAGCCTCCGCCTATTGGAGCGATGGCAGGGTAGATTCCGGCTTCGGAAGTATTGTCCCGTATTGCAGTCAGGTGTCTGCGGAGGAAGGTAGTTCCATCAAAGATGTAACTCATCGCAGGGCAAAATACCGAAAGGTCTCCGCTCCATCCCATACGTTCATTACGCTGAGGGCAATCCGTAGGCACGGAAAAGATATTGGCAAGGGAGGACCACTTCACATTCTCCACAAAACGGTTCAGCAAGGCATTGTCACTCTTGTAATCGAAGCTGATCCTGTCGATTGTAGAAAGTACCACCCCTTCGACATCCTTCAACGGGAGAGGATGGTCAACACCTTCAATCTCAACATATTGATATCCGTGGTAAGTAAAACGTGGCTGGTATCTTTCCACCCCTCCGGCAGCGATATAGATATCCTGAACCATTGCCGAGCGAAGATTCTCGAGCATCATTTCACCGGCCTTGTAACCATATTCCGGGAGTTCGGGATAAAGCACCTCTGCGTAGCGGATTTTGACCCTCGTTCCCGGATTGAGGTTTCTGAAGGTAAGATGCACTACTCCTGGCATATTCTGTCCCATATCATAGATATAAGTTCCCGGGCGCACCTCCTTCACAGATATGGCACTTATACGCTTGAACTCTCTCACTGGCAATCCTTCCTGGGCAACCAGGCGATAAGAGGAATAATCATCCGTAGCAGGCCAGGTTACGAAGCCACCACCGGAACGCTCATGGGAAATAATGTCCTCCAGGGGCACTTCCCTCGCATTTTTCCAGTCACCGGAGCCCTCAAGTCTGGCATCGTATATCTCTCCCTGGAAAATGCTGCCGTAACGGTATGACCCGTTATTGGACCATTCCCAATCCTTATCTGACACAATGAACTCCTCTGTCCCGTCTTCATAGGTTAGGACCAGCTGGGCAAGGAGGGCTTGACGGTCTCCCCAATAGTTCCAATTGTCAGGAGAGAAAGAGACAGCTCCACTCCACCACCCCTCAGCAAGTACTGCGCCCAACTCATTATCTCCCGCTTTAATTAAGCCGGTTACGTCATATACCTGATAGAAATGCGTCTTTTCGTATTGAGTGAGCCCTGGGGCAAGGTAGTCCTCGCTTACCCTGTCCCCGTTAAGATAAAGGTCATACACGCCCCTCGCGGTAGCGTATATACGGGCTTTCCTGATCTCTTTGTCGCTGCGGAAACTGCGCCTTAGCTGCGTAAGCCCGGTACGGGGCAGTTCAACCATACGGGTCTGGCCGCATACGCTTACATCTTCAACCCTGGCCAGGGTGTGGCGCGGAAGGCGGTAATTCTGCACCTCGAGCTTGGAAAAATGTGCATTTACGCCCTCTGGCGAGGAGAATCCAAGATCGCAAAGTTCGGGATATGCCGTATAGTCTCCACCCCGCCCGACAGGGTTAAGATTGAGGTCACGCACCACAGGAACACCATTCACCCATATATTTGTCAATCCGCTCACTGAAGTCAGCTCCACATTTCTCAGGCCTGAGGATGCAGGAAGTTCGAAACGGAACTCCGCGTCTTCGCCGGGATAATTCCTACGTGACACTATCAATTGTCTTTCCTTGAATTCCAGACCTATGTATGACCCTTCTTCCAGCCTCTCGTCATTGGCTCCATACATAAAGCTTGCAGGGCCATCGGAAGAAAGTGAGAATTGAAGGCGGAATACCGACAGGTACTGTGCTTCAAAAGGAAGTGCCGTCTCGTCTCCGCCTATCCACTTTGCCCCGTGCCATGCTTCATCCGAGTCCGAACTGCTCATTAGTGAGGTTTCAAACCAACTTGTAGAGCTATGAGTCTTGCCTCTCTCGTCCGTAATGGTAAGTCCCCAATTGTAGCGCGTACGCGGTTGCAATTCATCGCCTTCGTAAAGAATCCCCAGGGAATTACCGTCTTTCACGATGCCCGAATCCCAGACAAGACGCCCATTTTCATCACTCACCGATATTCGATAGTCCATCTGCGCTGCACCCTTTCTGCTACTGTGCATCTGCCAACCGAAGCGAGGGTGCATCACATCCACCCCAATGGGCTCTCTGTTGTATTCAACATTCATATTACGTATCTTCACATCGTTGCAAGATACGAGGAGCAGCAAAATCAGAAGCAGGATTGTCGGGCTGACAGCTTTTCGGAGCCCAAAGTTATTTCGGTAATTGTTCATTTACTAGCGTTCGACATTATCAGCTTTACTTCAATGCGCTGTCAGCGTAGTTGATGCGGACTCCATGCATAGAAAGTACATTGTTGAGTCCCAACATACCCTGAGGGTTCTTCTCGCCAGCAAGTTTGCCGTCGAGCACGTCACGGCTCATCTGAAGCATATCGGCCAAGCGCTGCTGGGTCTCGCAGTTGCTTCCCATATAGTGTCCGGGATATAACTTCGTGATATTATACTTCTTCATATACTCGAGAGTCCTCTGACAAGTGATAAGGAGAGTCGACCAATTTGTAGTGAGGAGAAGGTTGCCTGAACCGAATGCATCACCGCTGAAACCATAACCGGCAGCCTTGTCCATGAATGTGGTAGAACCAGGTGTGTGACCCGGGGTAAAGACAACCTCTATCTCGCGGCCTCCAAGATCAAAAACCTGACCGTCCACAAGATACTTAATCTTGCCCTTGTAATCACCCATCATTTCTTCAACATTCACCATATCGCCGGCATTAATGAAAATCTCATCAAAATAGTTTACAGCAGAACCGGTATGATCCGGGTGAACATGAGTTGCAACCAGAGTGACAGGCTTTGAAGTAATCTGGGCAATGATCTTGTCATAATCCTTGATCTCGGTACCTGCATCAATTACTAAGGCGCTGGCTTCTCCCTCAATGATGTAGATAGCCTCATTAGCCATTATATGTCCGTTGCCGTGCCAAGTGTGCTCGTCGATCTGGCGGATCTCAAGGTCATCCCCCTTATAGACTGTCTTTTCCTTATAACCTGGTCTAGGACCCTGTGCGAATGCCACGATGGCTGCGAATACTGCAATTGCAGATAAGAAATACTTTTTCATTGTGTTATTGTTGTGATTTATACATTTCTGAACTCACTCGGAGACATCCCCGTCTTCTTTCGGAATGCCGTTGCGAAATATTCCGGACTTTCGAAATGAAGGAGGTATGATATTTCCTTGACGGATGCAGCTGTGCCTCTAAGCATTTCCTTTGCACGATGAAGCTTGAGATTGATGAAATACTGTGCGGGAGAAAGACCTGTGTATTTCTTGAATGCATGACGGAAGGTCGTGTAGCTCATATTTAGGTATTCGGCAACTTCCGGCATGCTTATGTCCGACTCAACCGATTCCTGAAGATAGGCCCTCGCCTTGTCGATAATCTTAGGGAAATCGCTTCCGGTAGAGAAGCGGTTGTTGCGGCTTGTCATAAACATAAGTCCGAGAAGATGATTCACAACTCCGGCAAGAAGCTGCTGGAAATACGGTTCCTGCCTTGTGGCTGTACGGATAGCCTCTCTGTACAGTTCCACAACTGTTTCATTATAGCCTATGCTATATGTAGGTTTCTCAACCGAAAAAAATCCTGCCTGTACACGATGATCTATATTGGCGCCGCTGAATCCTATCCAGTATTCTTTCCAACCAACTGACGGATCCGGACGATAACTGTGCCATTCACCAGGAAAAATAAGGAACATGTCTCCGGCTTTGATATTGTGCTGTCCTCCCCGACGGGTCTGCAGTATACCTTCACCTTCTACAATGTACAGAAGCTGGTATTCAGAAAGCACTCGTCCGTTCTCGGGCTTGAAGAGATATTCCTGATTATGATTCTGCGGGGGATAGTCTTCTCCTGCGGCAATCTTCTGATAGCCCACTGAACAGACGGTAAGGCCCCACTGCTCGTCACGTTCATTCTGCGCGATATATTTGATTGGCTCCATAATGTGTAATGTGGATGAAGGCTTTTGTTATGCAAGTTTAACTAAAAATTTTGAAGTAATCGCAGAAAAAGTCATTTTATATATACCGAATGCCAAAAAACATACGATATACTCATACAATTCATAATAAATTTGCCCATTCTCATATATCAATATCACTAAAATATGGAAAAGTCAATATATTTAGCAGTCGATTTAGGTGCAACGAGCGGCAGGACCGTACTTGCCACATTTGATGGCCAGAAAATAGAGATGCGCGAGCTTACAAGGTTCAAAAACCCGATTATTCCTATGGGAGGACACTTGTTCTGGAACATCGCCGGCCTATATAATGAAATATTGCTCGGTCTTAGAAAAGTGGCCGATGAAGGCATACATCTCGACTCTATAGGAATTGACACATGGGGATGTGATTTCGCTTATTTCGGCAAAGACGGCCAGCTATTAGGCTTGCCTTACTGCTACCGCGACTGCCATACAGAAGGCTCGCAGGAGTATTTTTTCAAAAGAATGCCTGCAGAAGAAGTCTACAGACGGACCGGTATCCAGTTCATGGACTTCAATTCGCTATTCCAGCTTGATACGATCAAGCGCAACGGAGGTTCTGCACTCGAGGCAGCCGACAAGGTCCTCTTCGTTCCGGATGCACTAATCTATATGCTTACAGGCAAAGCCGTTTGTGAATATACCGTTGCCTCAACTTCCCAGATGCTCAATCCTGTCACAGGTGATATTGATGAGGACATACTCAAGACCCTCGGACTTCCACGCGAAAGATTCGGAAAGCTCACACAGCCTGGTACTGTCGTAGGCCAGCTTACCCCACAGGTACAGGAGTTCACAGGCCTCCCTGCAATCGATGTTGTGGCTGTGGCAGGGCATGACACAGGCTCAGCCGTTGCAGCCGTACCTGCAGAAAACGAGGAGTACGCTTATCTCAGCTGCGGCACCTGGTCACTTCTCGGCATCGAGACACCTGACGCCATCATCACTGACGAAAGCTTCCGTCAGAACTTCACTAACGAGGGGGGAATCGAGGGCACCACACGCTTCCTCAAGAACATCTGCGGCCTCTGGATATTCGAGCAGTGCCGCAAGGAGTTCAAGGATGCACCGGAAGGAGTTGCGGAACTTGTCGCTCTCTGCGATACTACCGATTTCAACAGCCTCATAGACCCGGACGCAGCGTGCTTCAGCCATCCTGCTTCAATGACTGCAGCAATCAATGACTATTGCGCAAAGACAGGTCAGGCCGTACCTCAGACTCCTGCAGAATATTGCAGACTCATATTCAGAAGTCTCGCACTAAGATACCGTCAAGTGGTGGAGATTCTCCAGAGCATGGCTCCGTTCAGCATAAAAAAACTTCACGTCATCGGTGGAGGCTCACTCAACAGATATCTGATGCAGTATACCGCCAACTCGCTTGACATGCCGGTTATCTGCGGTCCTGTTGAAGGTACGGCGCTCGGCAACGTGCTTATGCAAATCAAATCCGCAGGCAAGGTAGAGACTCTTCCTCAGATGCGCGCGATTTCCGCAGCTTCAGTAGAGCTCAAGACTTATATGCCTCAAGACACGGCAGAGTGGGCAGAAGCTTACGGAAAATTCCTTGAAATTCAAAAGAAATACAATCAATAAACTATAGACAATTATGAAAGAAGCACTTATCCATCAGGCTTACGAGATCGCCAAAGAGCGATACGCAGCCCTCGGCATTGACACAGAAAAAGTTCTCGAGCAGCTTCAGAACTTCCATCTCAGCATGCACTGCTGGCAGGCTGATGACGTAAAGGGATTCGAAGTACAGGCAGGCGCTCTGACCGGAGGTATCCAGTCAACAGGTAACTACCCTGGCGCAGCACGCAACATTGACGAACTCCGTGCAGACATCCTCAAGGCAAAAAGCCTCATCCCAGGCACACACAGACTCAACCTCCACGAGATCTACGGTGACTTCCAGGGCAAGGTGGTTGACCGTGATGAAGTGACTGTAGAGCATTTCCGGAGTTGGATCGACTGGGCAAAGGAGCACGACACAAAGCTTGACTTCAATTCGACTTCATTCTCGCATCCAAAGAGCGGCAACCTTTCTCTCTCAAATCCTGACGAGAGCATACGCAGCTTCTGGGTAGAGCATACAAAGCGCTGCCGCGACATTGCTGATGCTATGGGTAAGGCACAGAATGACCCTTGTATAATGAACGTGTGGGTACATGACGGCTGCAAAGACGTATCCGTAAACCATATGCTCTATCGCGAGACTCTCAAGAAATCCCTCGACGAAATCTTTTCAGAGAAGAAGGAGTGGATGAAGGACTGCATCGAAGGAAAAGTCTTCGGAATCGGTCTTGAAAGCTTCACTGTAGGTTCACACGATTTCTACACTGCATACGCAGCCAAAAACAATATGATGCTCACCATCGATACAGGACACTATCACCCTACAGAAATCCCAGGTGACAAGGTATCTGCAGTCCTCCAGTTCGTCCCAGAGCTCATGCTCCATGTAAGCCGTCCTGTACGCTGGGACTCAGACCACGTTACTATCATGGATGACAACACCCAGGACCTCTTCTCAGAGATCGTACGCGCAGGCGCACTTGACAGGGTACACTACGGACTCGACTTCTTCGACGGATCAATCAACCGTATCGGTGCTTACGTCATCGGTTCACGCTCTGCACAGAAGTGTATGCTCAAGGCCCTTCTCGAGCCAAGGGATCTCATCAGCAAGCACGAACTAGCAGGTGATACATTCGAGGTTCTCCAGCTCATAGAGGAAGGAAAAACAATGCCTTGGAATGCAGTCTATGACGAGTTCTGCGTACGTAACAACGTTCCTGTCGGCAACGACGTGATTGCAGTGATCAAGGATTACGAAGCAACAATTCTCGCTGCAAGATAATAGACTTGGTCATGAACAGAATTGTATTGAACGAATTCCAATGAATATTCTTATAGGACTTCTGATTATTGCGGTCGGAGCATTCTGCCAGTCAAGCAGTTATGTTCCGATCAACAAGATCAAGAAATGGAGCTGGGAAAGCTACTGGCTCATCCAAGGCATGTTCGCATGGCTCGTATTCCCTATCCTCGGCGCACTTCTGGCCGTGCCCCAGGGACACGGACTTTTCGAGCTCTACGCAGCCTACCCAAAAGAGTCTCTCTTGACAATGGTGTTCGGTGTGCTCTGGGGAGTAGGCGGACTCACATTCGGACTCTCGATGCGCTATCTCGGTGTGGCACTGGGCCAGTCCATAGCACTCGGAACTTGCGCCGGTCTCGGAACCATAATGGGTCCGGTACTCCTCAACCTCTTCTTTCCTGAGCTCAATGCTCTTGCTTCACTCACTGCAGCAGTGATTGTCGGTGTTGTCGTAACCCTCCTCGGAATCGCCATCATCGGTGTCGCAGGAGGGATGAAGTCGGCAAGCCTTTCAGAGGCGGAGAAGAAGGATGCCGTCAAGGACTTCAACTTCCCTAAGGGACTCGCCATAGCGCTTCTCGCAGGATTCATGAGCGGATGCTTCAACGTAGGACTTGAGTTCGGCAAGGACATCAACTTCGGAGAACTCACTCAGCCTATGTTTCGCACCCTCCCTGCGACTCTCCTCGTCACAATAGGAGGATTCGTGACAAACGCTGTTTACTGCCTCTACCAGAACAGCCGCAACAAGACTTTTGCCGACTATAAGGACGGCAAGCTCTGGGCATCGAACATCCTGTTCTGCGCCCTTGCAGGTCTTCTCTGGTACAGCCAGTTCTTCGGACTCTCCCTCGGCCGCAGTTTCTTCGAGGCTGGCAGCGCGATGGACACGCTCGCATTCTGCATTCTCATGGCACTGAATGTCACATTCTCCAATGTATGGGGAATCATCCTCAAGGAGTGGAAGGGCTGCTCAAAAAAAACCATCTTTGTACTTGTGACAGGAATCGCTGTACTCATCCTCAGCTCCTTCCTGCCTGAATTGTTGAAATAAGAAAATGAAAAAATCGATATTGGAAAACCGTCCCGCTCTCTCGGCCGCCGTATGGCAGGTGGCCGAGACCGCAGGATATCTTTGGGAAAAAGGATGGGCTGAACGCAACGGAGGAAACATCACTGTAAACATCACGGAGCATGTCGATGACGAAATGCGTGCCATGCCGGCCATAAGCGAGGTGAAGCAGATAGGAACAGTGCTTCCTCAACTCAAGGGATGCTGGTTCTATTGCAAGGGAACGCAGAAAAGAATGCGCGACCTTGCACGCGACCCTATGGCAAACGGATCGGTCATACGCATTCTGGATGACTGCGCAAGCTATGAGATTGTGGCTGACAAGCCTGTAATGCCGACCTCAGAGCTTCCATCACATCTGAGCGTGCACAACTATCTGCTTGCAAAGGGATCCCCTTACAGAGCATCTCTCCACACCCACCCGATTGAACTTGTGGCGATGACCCACAATAAGAATTTCCTGGAAAAGGATGTGGCTACCAGGTTGCTCTGGTCCATGATTCCTGAGACAAAGGCATTCTGCCCACGCGGACTTGGAATGGTACCTTACCTTATGCCAAGCGGCGTAGAACTCGCTGAAGCCACCATCAAGGCCATCGACGATGACTATGATGTGGTGATGTGGGAGAAGCACGGAGTGTTCGCCGTAGATACCGACATCATGTCCGCTTTTGATCAGGTTGACGTCCTAAACAAGGCTGCGCTCATATACATCGCATCAAAGAATATGGGCTTCGAGCCTGACGGAATGACAGATGCGCAGATGAAGGAACTTACAGATACTTTCGGGCTTCCGAAGTAGATAAAGTTGTTATATTGGTTATATTGGTGTGAATAAGGCCGGTCTGACAAAGATCGGCCTTTGAAGTTTACTGATGATCCTTGAGAAGCTGGCTCGGCGGATATCCGAAGAATTTCTTGAATTCGCGGGAGAATGTCATCGGCGAAGACGAACCGACTTTGTAGGCAACCTCGCTCACGGAGAATGATCCGGATTTGAGCAATGCTTCCGCCTTCTTCATCCTATGGGCAGTCACGAAATACTGAGGCGTACCTCCAGTAAGAGACTTGACCTTGGCGTAAAGACTGCTGTAGCTCATTCCCATAGCCATTGCAATATCATTGACTGTAAACTTTTCATTGTCCAGACTCTCTTCCAGGAGTGATGTCAACTTTGATACAAAAGCCTTATCCGCCTCGTTAAAATCGGAGGTGTCATACCAGCAGTCTTCTTCGACCGATTCCTCCTGTGCATCATTTTCATCCTTAGTTCTGATACGCCTATCATATATATGATAAGAAACTCCCATAAAGACGATGACTCCGAAGACAACCAGGACAATAATCCATACCGAAAGAGGATTATGCTTTACTACTATTGGTATTTCCAGTTCCTCGGTACCCCATTCGCCGTCATTCCCTCTGACCCTGGCCTTGAACACATATTTCCCTGCCGGGATATGGCTATATACCGCAAGCCCTTCGCCTCTGACATAAGTCCAGTTCCTGTCCCTGCCTTCCAACTTATAAGAATATGTAAGGTACGGACCGGAATCGTAATCTATGGCCGCCATTCTTAAACTCAACATTCCGTCATCATGGTTCAGCACGACTCTTCCTTCCACCAGATCGGCCGGTTTCCCGCCTATAATGACCTGTTCAAGTCTGAGAGACTTCTCCTGTGGCTCCGGTAAAGGTATCCCGGTGTCAACTCTCGTTATTCCGGCATTCCCTCCAAAGAAGACCACTCCTTCATCATTCGATGCCGATGCGACAAGAGAATAAGACCTACCGTCAATGAACCAATCATCATGAACTGACGCAAGGGTTCCCTGACTCTTATCATATCTGACCAGGTTAGTCCTGTTACTGAACCAGATATTGCCGTCACTGTCTTCTACTATTGACTTTATCGAAAGATCCGTCAGACCTTCATTCTTCCCGAACTGAATGATTTCACCTGTACCCTCGTCGAGACAGAGCACTCCCTCGTTATATGTGCCCAACCACATCAGACCTTCAGAATCAGTCATCACATAGCTTATACCCTTGATGTCTCCGGTTTCGATTTTCGTGACAGAGGCGTCCTCGTGAAGCTCATAAAGTCCGTCACTGACAGTAAACATGAACACCCTCTTGGAACGGGCGTCAGAAAGCAGCATGGAAAAGGCAGGAGCACCAGAAGGATGCATAGTCCTCACGCTTCCATCACCGCCGAAGACGAAGACCTTCCTGACAGACGACATCCATATCCTTCCATTCTTCCCTTCCGAAATGGAAAAGACTCCGTCAGGCATGTCATACTTCCTTATCATACGAGCCTTGCCGCCCCGCAGTTCTTCTGGCACGATATTGGCTATGAAGAGTACGGGTTCAAAGAAAAACATTACCTGATCCCTTACAGCAGTTCCGAACTTCGCTCCAACCCGAACCTGAAGCAGAACCCCGGATGGTAGCGCAGCGGATCCGATAAAGCATTGCTCTGATGAAAATCATCTTCAAACTAATGGTTGCATGGGCGGCCCTCTCCGCCGGCATTTCCCTCCAGGCACAGCCGGATTACACTTCCCTGTTTTCCGTCCCGGCATCCCACTCCTATGTATATCGGGAGGAAATGGTACCCGGCGGGGATGGTCTCCATCTCCTGACAAGGATCTATCTCCCAGAAGGAGAAGGTCCCTGGCCGGTGGTCGTGACACGTACCCCGTATGTATTCGGAGGGCGCGGAGACAACAATCCCCTGGGGAGGGAATATGCCCGCCGCGGAATCGGCTATATCCAGCAGGATTGCCGGGGCAAAGGCGGCTCCGAAGGTTTCTTCAGCCCGAACATCTACGAGCGGGAAGACGGCATCGCCCTGTACCGGTGGCTGGCCGACCGGCCGTGGTGCAAGTCCATCGGAATCTTCGGGACATCCTATACGGCCTTGACCGGCTGGCTGGTCGCCGATTCCGTCCCGAAACTGAAAGGCCTGTATCTGAGCCACTATGGGGTCGACCGGCACATCTCCTGCTTCCGCTCCGGCCTGTTTCGGGAAGATATCATGAGCGGATGGGTCATTGACAATGCAGAAGAAGACATCCGCCGCCCGGAACGCCAGGACGGCCAGCCGGTCGGAGAGAACTACTATCCCTTCTATCTGTACCGTCCCCAAGTTGAAGCGGATGTCGCTATCCTGGGCAGGCGGCTGGATTACTACCGCGACTGGATTACGCACACCGACTACACGGATCCCTATTGGAATACGGGCGTCTGGGGAGACCTCAAGCGGATTCCCTATGAGGTAAATGTCCCCGTGACCATCGTCGCCGGCCAGTTCGACCACCATGAAGAAGGGACGTTGCTTGGATTTGAGCGGCTCCGTCCCGAGGTCCGGGCGCACAGTCGTCTGATCCTCGGTTCATGGAACCACAGTTTCCAGCCGACGCCGACCCATGTCCCGATGGAACATGCCCGCGACTTCAACACGACGGCCGACCAGTTCCGGTGGTTCTACACCCTGCTGGTGGAAGAGCAGCTCCCGGAACCTGAAATCAGGACCTATGTGATCGAGGAAGACAAATGGATCGACCTGCCGCAATGGCCGCTCCGTTCCAACGGCTCCCGGATCCTCTACCTGTCTTCAGAACGGAAAGAGGCAGCGTTCATGCTGAGCGAAGGGACCGCCCGAGAAGACAGCCTGACGTATGCGTATGATCCGACGGATCCCGTCTATGCGACCGGAGGCGAGACCATCTTCACGACCGCAGGACGGCGGGGCAGCCACCTCCAGCCGGCAGCAGGCGAGCGCGCGGATGTCCTGAGTTTCATTACGCCGCCGCTGGAAGATGACATGACCATCGCCGGCGCTGTCAAACTCCTGCTGCAGGTCAGCACGGACGTGGACGATACCAGTTTTGCCTTTACCCTGTGTGAAGTGACGCCTTCAGGAGAGACCTACAATATGCGTACGTCCATCGCCACGCTGGGCTACCGGGAAGGACTCCTGAAACCACGCGTCCCCTATCGCCCCGGCGAGAAGGTGGAACTGGAAATCGAAGCCCTGCCGGTCTTCTGGACCGTCAAGAAAGGCAACAGCCTCCGGCTTGATGTCAAGTCTTCCAATTTCCCCGAGTATGCCGTCCACAGCAATTACGCCGGCGTCTGGGCCCTGCAGGGAGAAACCCGCATCGCACACCAGCAAGTGTTCCTGGGCGAAGAGACAGGCTCCCGCCTGTACATTCCGCTGCTTCCGGAATAACGCAGAAGGGTTCAAGAGGATGGGGCCAGCCTGAGAAAACAATAAGATATCGTTGTTTTCAAAATGCGGATTATCTTCCGCAGTCTCCTGCCAAACACACAATTATTGCCAATCCTTCAGTCCTTCACGTACTTTTCCGGCATTTGAGGCATAGCCCCATTCTGGGTGCACACATAGGCTGAGACTTCAACTGCCCTTCTATGGGCCTCCTCCATGCTCTTGCCCTTGAGCAGGGATGCTACAAAGGAGCCCGTGAAGGAATCCCCCGCCCCTACCGTATCGGCCACATCGACCTTCGGAGTAGGCTGGAAAGACACCCTGCCGTCAGAACAGAACACATACGAACCGTTAATGCCACAGGTTAGTATCAGCATCTGGAGTTCATACCTCTGCATGATCTCGTGGCACTGGTCCTCAAAATCCACCAGCTGGAGCGGGGATTCGTCAGTGTGGCTAGACACCTGGCCAAGTCCCAGGAGCTCTGACACCGTGACAATTTCCTCATCATTGAGTTTCAATACGTTGCATCGTATCAGTGAACCTTCTATGATTTCCTTTGAATACCAATGCTGGCGAAGGTTGATGTCGAAGACCTTCAGGGTTCCTATCGGCGACATCGTGTCCAGGAACTTCTGTACCGTCGATCTTGTCACCGCGTTGCGCTGAGCCAATGACCCGAAGCACACGCCCCTGGCATTTTTGGCTATTGCCTCGATTTCCGGGGTCCAAGGTATGTTGTCGTATGCCACGCCCTGACATATGTCATACTGTGGTATGCCGTTGCCGGACAGGGTAACCTTTACGGTGCCGGTCGGATAATCAAGCTCTGCCAGATGGAATTTCAGGCCCCTGTCTTCAAGTTGTTTCTTCACGCTTGCGCCGTCCTCATCCTTTCCTATGGCTGACACAGCTATTCCTTCAAGCCCGAAGCGGCTCACGTGATATGCGAAGTTTGCCGGCGCTCCGCCAAGTTTCTTTCCTTCCGGGAGGCAATCAAAAAGAATCTCTCCCAGGCCAACAATGCAGTTTTCCATTTTATTTGCTGATTTTAGTGGTTAAAAATACAAGATATGCCGAGCATACCATCATTACCAGAACGGCGCCCAAAGTGCCGAGAAAATCAGAAGCAAAGCCCATAAGCATAGGGAACACGGTGCCACCGAAGAGGCCCATAATCATAAGACCGCTGACCTCATTCTGGTGTTCCGGTTCCTCTGCCATGGCCTGGGAGAAGATTACTGGGAAAATGTTGGAATTGCCCAGTCCAATCATGGAAATGAAAACGTAAATCAATATCCGGGACTGATGCACCGAATTGAGGGCCAGTCCCACCATCGCAACCAATATCAGGATTGCGGAGATTCCGAAGAAATGGCGGCTTTTTACCTTCTGCAGCAGATAAGAGCCTAAAAGACAGCCTATCGTCCTGAAAATAAAGTAAAGAGAGGTAGCGAAAGCAGCCTTGTCAAGAGTAAAGCCAAGACGCTCCATCAGTATCTTTGGAGCCGTGGTATTGGTTCCCACGTCTATTCCCACGTGACACATGATTCCGAGGAAACAGAGGAGGATGAATGGTTTGCCAAGCAGCTTGATGCAGCCAACGAAGCCGCACGGCCTTGTTTCCGGGGCCTCCTCGTCTATTCTTGCGACACCGAGTAGGATGATTGCCAGTATGGCAACGACAGCATAAACCACAAACAGCACCCTCCAATCCAGGCCAAAGGACGGAATTACCCTGGATGCGCCCCACATCGCCAAATAAGGCGCCATAAATGAGGCAATTGCCTTTATGAATTGACCGAAGGTAAGGGTAGAGGCATATTTTTCGCCGCTTACCACATTGGAAACCAATGGGTTAAGCGACGTTTGCATGATTGCGTTTCCTATGCCGAGCAGGGAGAAGCTGACAAGCATCACAGGGTAGGATGATGCAAAAATTGGAATGATCAGAGAAACTGCAGTCACACCGACCGAAAGCAGGACTGTGTTCTTTCTGCCTATGCGGTTCATCAGCATTCCTGTCGGCACGGAGAACAGAAGGAACCAGAAGAAAACCAACGACGGCATGATGTTGGCCTGAGAGTCGCTGAGTGCCAGATCCTTCTGGACATAGTTGCTGGCAATGCCCACCAGGTCCACAAAGCCCATTGCGAAAAAGGCCAGCAATATCGAAAGAAAAGCTATTCTATTAGTTTTCATTTGCTTTTTGTCTTTTCAAGTTTAACTGTATCGAATGTACTTGCAGGAAAAACCAGACTGGTCATACAGACTTCACCGTTATTGCCGAACACCTCAACGCTGGAACGGTCAATGAAGATTCTTACAGAGTTGAGCTTACGGTGCACCGGAGCAACGGCAGTCTCAGGGAAGTGCTGGGAGAAATCAGTCAGTCCGCTTCGGCTGCGGTCGCATGGTAGCTATCCCGATTTCTGCACCCTTCTGAGGACTGCGCATTCTTTCATTGTAAGTATGTTCTCTACTTTTGCAATTTAGCGAGAATTTGCTTATCCTCCAAAAGCTATGTCAAAAAGAATGCGCCAAGAAGGAACTCTACATTTCCTCAAAGCGCAAATCTCAACAATTTTTATCATATTTGCGAATAAATAATAAATACTGCTAATGCCTGATCTTGAAAGCCTGGGCCTTGTCGGACTGTTTATCGGCAATTTGCTGGCAGCGACCGTAATACCGTTCAGTTCTGATGCCCTGTACATTGCAGTGCTGGCGGCGACCCGTCAGCCATTGCCCTGCTTCATCGTAGCCACCATAGGGAACTGGCTGGGCAGCGTCATAACCTACTTCATGGGCCGTCTCGGACGCTGGGAGTGGCTGGAAAAATGGTTCAAGGTGAAACCTGAAACCCTGCAGAAACAAAAGGAAAAGGTGGATAAATGGGGTGTCTGGCTCGCGCTCATAGCCTGGGTGCCTTTCATCGGGGACGTATTCGCCATTGCCCTGGGATTCTACCGCACCAAGCCGCTTCCCACAATCATCCTGCTTCTAATAGGAAAAGCCCTGCGCTTCCTGGTCTGGACCCTGCTATTCGGCCTGATCTGATTTGCTTCCTGACAAATCCTGTACGCGTTTCTGCAGCTCTTCCGCCAAAACCCGCTTGCTCTCTCTCGATTCGAGGGAAGAATCGTACACCACAGGCTCCCCTATCTTGAACGACTTGCTGTCGCGGTCGGAGAACACCGGATAGAAGAGCAACTCCTTCCCCGTGGCATCGTAGTACATCTTTCCTATATGCGCGAATCCGGTGTAGAAGTTCCTCAATTCTGACGCGGCCTTGATTACGTCCGCCGTAGAGCCCTTGTTCGAGCGTGCTTGTTCGGGAAAAAGCAATATGTTGTCGCCTTCGAGCAGAGCCTGGAGGCTGAGTTTGAACGTAGCCATCACATCCCTGGAAGCGCCACGCACCACAGGAATTGGATTGAATGAATTCAGCACCCATAGCAGAGCTTTGGTGCAGGCGCGCAGCACCTTGCCGCCAAGCTTCGCGCCCAGCAGTTTTTTGAGCATGCGGAGCGGAGACTTTTCCAGTTCGGCGGCAGCCAGGTCCGGGTCCAGCATCACATTGTGGATCCACGGGCGGAAATAGGTAGGGAGGTAGAGTATCGCGGACACGGGGCCATAGATGAAACCGTGGTTGCACACGAACACCGAAGGATAGCATTCCTTGCGCAGATTCTCGCATCCGGACACCTTCAGGCGAAGGAAAGGACGCGCAAGAGTGCATACTATCTTCATCCCGAAACGCATACGGTACTTCTTGACCAGCAAGTTCTTAAGGTTCTCCTTGGTCTCCTCGCGCGCGTCCAGGTCGTCCACGTAGCGAAGCAGCTTTTCACGGTTGCGAAAGTCCAGCGGTTGCCGCAGAGCGCACCAGATCGCGGCAAGCATAAAGATCAGAGGCAACTGGATTATCCAGGTACCGAGTTTCACGCTGTCCGCATGCAGAGGGAGGAAGGCATAGGCAGCAAGCAGAAGCAGCATTATCACCGAAGAAGCCAGGGATGCCGCCGTGGCGACCACAGTATTGCTCAGACGCAGCTCAGCGCGGTCATAATCCTCACCGGCAAGCTTTCCCACAGCCTCAAAGTCCCGGTGGAAGTTCTGGATGGAAGAGGCTATGAGCACTAGGCCTAGACCCCACAGCAGAGACCACAGGGCACCGGGGATACCGACGCCCGCGCGGAACATCATCACATCACCTACACACCATACCACAGCCCCCGCGATGAATTCGAAGAGGCCGAGACCGACAAACTTATGGCGTATTCTGAAACTGAAGAGCAAAAGCAGCAGACCGGCCGCAAGCAGCCATACCATAAGCATAACATAGGCACGAAGATTGAACTCCAAACCTATCCTTTCTATGGACACCAGAAGCAGCAGCAATACGCTCAGATTGATGGAAATGGTGGCATAGAGGCTCATATTCGAGAACAGCCGGTAAGAGGCAAGCCTCTGGTATTTCCCCTCAGTCTCCGAAAGATTCAGAGGCAGGCGACGCCCGTAGAGAAGACGGTCACCAAGTGTGAAGAGCAACTCGAGCCCGATTGCCGACAAGGCCACGTAACAAGCCGAGTAATTCTTTGAATACAAAGGATATACAAATGCCAGAGCGATACCTCCCAGAACAATCAGGACAATTGAGATCTTACCCGTCAATTTGTTCCTGAATTTATACATCAGGGGTGAAAGGTGAAAAATGAAGCAAGCCTTGACAATATCCGCAAGGAGATAAACCGCAGCGCCATAGACAGGGTTGGAAATCAACAATGCACCTAAGGCCATACTGAGCAGCAGGGCGAAGAAATTCAGGCGGTAATATGCCTTTATGGAATGGTCCGGTCTGAGCATTGATTGATGTTTGGTGGCAAATATACAAAAAAAGGCACTTACATTTCTGTAAATGCCTTTATGGTGGAGATAAAGAGATTCGAACTCTTGACCCCCTGCTTGCAAAGCAGGTGCTCTACCAACTGAGCTATACCCCCGTTACGTAGGCCCGCGCGGAGTTGAACCGCGGACCTCCACATTATCAGTGTGGCGCTC
>CAMEWE010000006.1:0-109171 GCA_945939695.1 uncultured Bacteroidales bacterium | reverse complement strand
TACGGAGAAGAAGGAAGATGGTAATACTGAATTATATCCTCTGACAGACTTTAAAGGACTGAATAAATTATCGTCAATACGCAAGTCATACAAGAATGGTCAGTTCGGGGCAGTCCCAGAAATATACGTATAAGGTTATGGCTAGAGGCAGAAAGAAAAGAGAAATATGGGCCCAAACGAATCATTGCCTGAACCCTAAGCAAGTTAAGGACGAGTGGATAGACCGGTACAATATGAAGAGTGGAAATGTCGATGTCACGAAAGTCAATCCTGAATACACCGATAAATTTCCTTCTCCCACACAGATGGGCAAGGTGTATGCCCGATTGATAGAGTCTCTCAACGACACGGACGATTTACTGTCAATAATCAATAAAGTATATTACTCCCCTGTCTGCGATGTCATAAATGATTATAACACCGGCGCCTACTACGAGCCCAGTTATGTCCAGACCCGAGCATTCCTGAACGGTGGCTTTTAAGCTATTCAAGCATGTTCAATTGATTCCTATCCCCTACCATTGCAAGTCCACGGGATAATGACTACCTTTGGGCAAACCTTCTGCTGATGTCAAGAATCAAACTCTCCAATTTCCTTCATCTTGCCGGGCCGGTTATAGCCCGCAGGGGCACTGAGTACTGGAACAACGGCTGCGTTGAATTACTGGAAGCTGGCGGCTCCAGATACCTCGCAACTGTCCACGGGTCAAGGGACTACACAACGGAGGCGGTCCTGGATGGCGATGACGTTGTCAGCCACAACTGCAACTGCCCCTACTCCGGAACGCTTTGCAAGCACGAGGTTGCCCTCCTGCTCGCAGTCAAAGATAAACTGAGTTCCTGCACTGAGCTTTTCCCCGCCCCGGCCGAAAAGACAGAACCGGCTCCCAAGACCCCCGACAAGCCCGTATTCACGATTAACGGCATCAGTATCACCGAACGGGAACTTTTCCTGCTCTGCCTCCTTGCAGTGGGCGGCAACAATGCCCTGTCGAAATTGAGTTATGTCCCAGCTTCCGTCGGCAGGGATTTCAAAATGACCGCAGCGGAACGCAACTCGATACTCGCCCGCCTTGTCGCTTCAGGAATCATTGCAGAAAATCGATACTGGAACGGGAAAAGCTACGAACTCACAGTAGAATTCTGCTATCCCCTGCTCAAGGAGCTTGTTTCGAACCACGATCCCTGGCTGCAATTCTTCAGGTCCTCAATCCGTATTGACAGAAGGGAGCAGTATCTCCTGGAAGTGACGGAAGTCTTCCTTGGGAAAAGGACTGTCGTAGAGCACGAATGGCCGTATTACGAGTTCGATTCCGGGAACAACTATTACGTAATGTCAGCTCTCAAGCAGGTCGTTATACTGGAAGACTGGAACACTGTGCTTGTCGTCATCAAACACAATATCTTCCATCGGCTTTGTCACTTTATCATAAGCGATGCCATAGAATATGGCCGTCCGGAGTATCTGGAAAAGCTGGTGGAGTTCTTCAACTATCCCGACCATTGGGATGCCGAGTGGCACGTCAGCTACCAGCACCTGCGTATGGCCGCATTCCTTGCTACGGGAGTGCTGATGCCACGCTTTGATGCTCCGAAAACATCCTCATATTCCTTCTACACCGATGCCGTAATCGCCCTTTACGAAAAGCGCCTTAATGACTCAATAGATGCCTTCCGCAAAGGTCTAAGCACACATAAAGGCAAAAAGGAATGGAAGCATATCCCCTCCGATTCCGCCATATTCCTTCTCTATGTCATCGCCCTCGGACGAAGGCGCAACGCAAAGGACCTGGAAGCCCTCCGCAAGATATTGGAGTTCAGAGACAGCTTAGAGACAAGGTGGTGCAAGCCTGTCTTCAATCTCGCTGACTATTTCCAGTCCACCAAACAGATCATTCAGACAGAATTGCTCATCAGCTGGCTGAACTCTGAGGCCCCCTGCTCTGCCTGCCCGAAGGTCATATCAGCGCTCATCCTCGCCTTTTTCAAATCAGGAAATTTGTATTCCGGAGAGTGGCCTGTTCCGAAACTTGCCGTTTTTCAGCGCGAAATGTCCGCCTTCGGCCTGTGCGGCAAGGGTCCGTGGCCGTACGAGGCGGCCCTTGCCCAATATCAATCCTTGGAACCCTGGAAACTGGAACTCCAGGAACTCCTCCAGAGCGTGGCGAAATCCTCAGGAGAGCCCGGCGCGGAGCAGGAGAGTTCCGGACGGCTTTCATACCTTGTCGGCCGCAGTTATCATGGTTATGAAGTCAGAGAAATACGGGAGCAGTACCGCCTGAAAAGCGGGTCCTGGAGCAAGGGTAAAAAGTTGTCCTTTGTGCGCTACTCCGCCTCGGAAGTGGAGATGGATGAAATCGACAGAAAGATACACGACGCGTGGTTCAAAGATTCAGCCAACAGGGTGTATTACAACGAGTTGCCGTCCTTTTCCATGATACTCCCCTACCTAATCGGCACCGACAAGATGCTGCTGGACACCACCCGCGGCGCAAAAGCCCTGAGCGTGAGGGAAGAGCTGCCTTTCCTCACCACCACCCGCAAGGACGGGATAATAAAGTTCGGGACCAATGTACCGAATGATGCAGTACAGCTGGACAACGGGGTCCTGGACACGGGCAACAAAGGGGAATGGGTATACTACCCGATCAGCCAGGAGGCTAAAGAAATACTCAAGCGCCTGCTTGGAATCAATATGGTACCGGTTTCAGCCGAGCCTATGCTCGAACGCCTGTTCAAGGCATTGAAAGGCAAGCTGGAGGTCCATTCCGAAATTGAGGGTGCAGTTGAAATGGAGAAAATCCAGGGACAGTTGTGTATGGGCCTGAGAATCACGCCCGAAGGCTCGGCATTCCGCGCAGAATTGCACCTCAACCCATTGGAAGGCGGTTCCAGAAGCGTATTCCCGGGAAGTGGCAGCGAGTTGCTTTACGACTCCCGCGACGGCAAGCGCTACGAAATCACGAGGAATCTGAAGCAGGAAATAGCGACATTGAAAATGCTCAACCAACTGTTCTCGGACCTTATCCCGGAATCCGGATTCAGCTCCGGCGCACCCGAGATGTTGTTGAGCCTCACCGAACTGCTCGAAGTGCTGGAACTCAGGCGCAGCAATGAGGAACTTTTCGCCATCGAGTGGCCCGAGGGGCAGCCGTTCAAGCTGCTGGAAAGCGATACCTCGAAGTGGGAGATTTCCGCGAACCCGGTAGGCGGCTGGTTCGAGTTGGAAGGCGATATTCCTCTGACAGACAATCACATAGTAAGCATGTCGCAGCTCCTGGCTATGGTCAGGGAAAGCAGCAGCGGCTACATACGCCTCAGCGAAGGCGAGTACCTCCGCTTGAGCGATTCACTGCGCAGGCAGTTGAAGCGCATCGACGCGCTTTCCCAAAAGCAGGGCAACAAGGTACGGGTGAACGGAATCGCGATGGCAGTCAGCGGAAGCGATTTGCAGGGAGAGTTGGAAATACTTGAACCCGAATCACTTATACAGATGCGTAAGCGAATCCGCGAGAGCGAAAAAATGAACATTGAAATCCCGCAGGAACTCAACGCAACCCTGCGTGACTACCAGGAGGACGGGGTACGATGGATGCTGAGGATGGCGAACTGGGGCGCGGGCGTATGTCTGGCCGACGACATGGGGCTGGGCAAGACCCTGCAGACCCTGGCGTGCTTACTCAGCCGCAAGGACAAGGGAGCGCAGATGGTAGTGGCCCCCGCATCCGTAGTGGGCAACTGGAGGCGCGAGTCCAACCGTTTCGCGCCGTCGATTAACGTGGTAATGCTGAACGAGTTGTCAATGGATGCACGAGACAACACGATTGCCTCCCTGGGCTCCGGCGACCTGCTGGTGCTGACCTACGGACTGCTTGTCAGCGAGTGCGAAGCCCTGGCCGCGAGGGAATGGGTGAGCGTATGCCTGGACGAGGCGCACACAATCAAGAACCGCGACACCAAGTCCTCAGCCGCCGCAATGCGCCTGAAGTCCGATTGCAGGATAATATTGACCGGTACACCAATCCAGAACCACCTGGGCGAGTTATGGAACCTGATGCAGTTCATCAATCCCGGGCTGCTCGGGTCCTATGAGCATTTCAACGAGCGCTTCATCGCCCCGATCAACGCAGGTCAGCAGGAGGCAAGCTCGCAGCTGAAGCGCCTGATTGCGCCCTTCCTGCTGCGCAGGACCAAGCAGGAAGTTGCACGCGAACTCCCTGACAAGGAAGACATTACGCTCCCTGTATGCCTCTCCGAAGAGGAATTGTCAGTTTACGAAGTCATACGACGCGAAGCCAAGTCCGAACTTGAGTCATCCTCAGTAGTGAATGTCAACACCTTGGCAATGATCACCAAACTCCGGGAGGCGGCTTGCTCAGCATCGCTGGTCGAGAAAGGGCTCAAGATTCCGTCCAGCAAACTTACCCTTATGGCAGACAAGTTGCAGCAGATCGTGGAACAGGGCAACAAAGTGCTGGTGTTCAGTCAGTTCACTTCTTTCCTTGAGATGGCACGCAAGGAGATGGAAGATGCCGGAATCACGGATTACTTCTACCTCAACGGCTCCACCCCGGTTCGCGAGCGCCAGAAAATGGTGGAGGCTTTCCAAACCGGGGAGAAGCGGGTATTCCTGATTTCCCTCAAGGCGGGAGGCCTGGGCCTCAACCTGACCGGTGCCAACTACGTCATCCACCTCGACCCGTGGTGGAACCCGTCCATTGAGCAGCAGGCCACCGACAGGGCCTACCGCATAGGCCAGAAGCAGAAGGTGACCGTATATCACCTGATTTCGGAGCACACCATCGAAGAGAAGATACTCCGCCTGCACCAGACCAAGCGATCCCTCGCCGACTCCCTCCTCCAGGGCAGCGACACGAGCCACAAACTCACCGCCCAGGACCTCCTGGACATGATTTCCTAACATTATAGGGCTTCGTGTTGCGTGAAGCGCTATTTGGAGCCCAATACCGTTGTGCGAATTGCCCATGACCGCCTTATGCAACTTGTCATAATGACAACTGCATATTCGGTTCTATTGTATTTATCATTGCTTGCGGAACATCACATTCCTTGGCAATCTTTTTCCAGCCGGCACACACCTCACATATTTCGTCAATGATTTGTGATGCGTCCCGGATATTGTTGCGTGCTGCAAGCTCCATCAGGTCTTTGCGCTTGATGTTGTCAAATTTACCGTTGACAGACATCTGGTGCGCCGAAGTCCACGCCCCTTCCGGGTTGTACGAATAAGACATGTCATAGGCTGGAGAAAGCTTCCACCGCCCTGTTTTATCCATCAGAAATGAGATATTTTTGGTGTGGTCATCCTGATTTCTCACAACCACATTGAAGACTACCCTGCGGAACATTTCCTGTGCTTCCTCATATGACAGTCTCATCCCCCGCATTATATTGAATGCCTGTTCGTAGGAATAAGATCTCAAGAGTCTGTAGTCGTAATGGGCTATGCCGCACAAAGTCTGCATATGCAGTTTTTGACCTGCAATCCGGTCAAAGCGCTTTGTCATAAAATGCGCTCTGCCGTTTTCCTCTATAAGCGTACATTCCGCCATATCTATGCCGCAGGCTCTGACAAGCCGGGAGAACGAGTATTCGAGTCGTCCATAGTTCTCCGTTTCCCTGAAACCCGCAGCGGCTGACACTCCATCCAGTTTAATCAGATAGTAGTCAAAGCCCTCAGGAGCGTCAATCTGTCCTGAACGGACCTCCCCTGTTTCTTTGTTATATGCTATGATAGCTTTGGCTCTTTGACCGCCGGCAGAAGTTCCCAGGCGCAGGATATCTGCTATTGCGGCTTTACTGTCGCCACCAAGTCCGGTACGGAAACTGCTCTTCTCCGTCAAAGCCTCTCTCGCCACGGACACGAGAGAATCAATTTCAAAATTTTGTATTTCTGGAACAGGACCTTCTATGGCCGGCTCAAATTCAAGCGCACCCATGCAGCGTTTGCCCATAAAGCAGAGCGACTCTATCACATTACTGCTGGTGCGGCCTGTCAATGCAAGCCACTTGTCGAACAAGGCCCGGCCGTAGGTGTCCGGCAACGAGTCGGCAAGCATACCGGGAAGTCCCTTGAATGTGTCCCGGTTCAATTCCCCGAAACTGTACACAAAACCTTCCCTGGCAGGCATAAGTATCGGTGACGGTTGAATGCCGCTCTTCACAAAGTCCGGATCGTACTCAAACTGTGCAACACCATATCGCCTGTTCCAGCTGACATAGCCTACGGTCCTGCCGAACATCTTTACCTGAGCCACATCTACCATTCTGATTCCTCCTGTACTTTACTGCTCCTGCTTTTCGTTGCCCGCTTGCGTTTCCCGGTCTGGGGAGAATGCACCAGCTTGTAGTATTCTCTCGGGCTGAGCTCTTCCTCTTCAACAAGCGGCTGAAATATATCAATCTTTCCCAGCGTACGCAAGATTCTCAAGAAGGAATCAAAAGATTTGATTTCCCCGTCTTCAATTCTTGCGATGGAAGATGTGGACACGCCGGAACTGACCGACAGGTCCTGACGTGAAATATTCTGCTTCAACCTCAGTTCCTTCAGCCTCGATGAAATTTTCTTGACCAGCTCCGCATCGGAAAGCATATAAATATTAATCATAATATCAATTTTGATATATTAACACTGCAGATATAGTATTAATTTATCACATTTGATATATATTCATTAACATAATTTTCATAATGATTCACAGTGCTTATACTAATACATTGGCGAGAAAAAGAAAAATTTGTATTTTTACGGATGTAATCAATAAAAGGATTAAGAGTGTAAGTATTATGATTCTCTATCATGGGACAAATATGGTAGTACGATGTCCTGAAGTCCGCGTATCAGGATACAATAAGGACTTCGGGTTTGGGTTTTATTGTACTCGTTATGAGAAGCAGGCCAAACGATGGGCATTGACAAAACGGGGAACGCACATAGTATGCGTGTATGATTACACACCTAACACATCGTTGAATGTAAAATCATTTAGTGAGATGAGCGACGAATGGCTGGATTTTGTTGCTGTATGCCGACATGGAAAGTCTCATTCATTTGATATCATTGAAGGTCCTATGGCTGACGATGAGGTATGGGACTATGTAGAGGATTTTCTTATGGGGCGTATTTCCCGCGAAGCATTCTGGGCTTTGGCCAAATTCAAGCATCCCACACACCAAATAGTTTTTTGCACCGACCGTGCACTCGCCACTTTATCTTACAAATCACATTATCAATTATGAGCAACAAGTATTTCCCTGATGAGCAATTAAGTTTCAACGACTTATATTTTGTATGCTATATGATTGAGCGAGTGGCCAGAAGGCTTCAGCAGCGGAACAAATATGTTGTGGCTCAGCTTGGCATTGATGGTCTTTACCATGAGCTTTCTGTGGCCCAAACGAATCATTGCCTGAACCCTAAGCAAGTTGAGGACGAGTGGATAGACCGGTACAATATGAAGAGCGGAAATGTCGATGTGACAAAAGTCAATCCTGAATATACCGAAAAATTTCCTTCTCCCACACAGATGGGCAAGGTGTATGCCCGATTGATAGAGTCTCTCAACGACACGGACGATTTACTGTCAACAATCAATAAAGTATATTACTCCCCTGTCTGCGATGTCATAGATGATTATAACACCGGTGCCTACTACGAGCCTAGTTATGTCCAGACCCGAGCATTCCTGAACGGTGGCTTTTAAGCTATTCAATCATTTTCAGGAATGAAATACTCGCAGCGGGAAGGATTCAGATACTTACGGAACTCGCTCAGATAGATGTGTATCCCGGCAAGGTCAAAATCCCCGAAGTGAACATACCTGTTCGGAATAGACATCAGCCAGCGGACAAAATCACCCGATTGCGGATAACGGCTGGCGAAAAGCAGAGGCGAGCCCAGATAATCAAAAAGATGACGCTGCCTGCCGGCAAAGCGGAAATTCTGCGGATAATAGCAAACTCAGGAATAATTGTTAAATTTGTGCAATCAATAACCCGACTATGCTCTGCGAACAGAAATTCAGCCAGATTTACGGAAGGGAGCCCGAAGCGCTTTCCTTCTGCCCATACAGAATCTGCCCCATCGGCGCACATTCCGACCACAACCTCGGCAAGATTACAGGTTTTGCCATAGACAAAGGCATACACATAGCCTATGCTCCCAAATAGAACGGAGTCATCGAGATGGTCTCCCTCCAGTTCCCTAAGAGGGCCCAGTGGCACATCGACTCAGTCCCCGGACAGAAGCAGAACGACTGGGCCGACTACCTTCGCGGAGCCACCATCGCCCTGCGCCGGAAATACAGGCTTGAGGTCGGACTATGCGGAGTCATCGAGGGGTCGCTGCCGATCGGAGGCCTTTCCTCATCCGCAGCCGTAATCATCTCCTTCCTCGGAGCCCTCTGTGCCGTAAACGGCTTGAAGCTTAAGCCTCAGGAGATTATAGACGTTGCCTACGATGCCGAGCTGAACTATGTCGGGGTCAGCGTGGGCAAGCTCGACCAGAGCTGCGAGGTGCTGAGCCGCAAGGATCAGCTTCTCTACCTCGACACGCGCGACGGGAGCTACGAGCTCATTCCGCGCAGCGGGAAAATGAAACCGTACAAAATCGCAATCTTCTACTCCGGGCTCGAGCACAGCCTGGTCGGCTCGAAATACAATATGCGCGTGGACGAGCTCCGTTCGGGAGTGTACGCACTCCAGGCCTTTGCCGGGATGGAGTACGGCAAGTTCAACGAGGCGATGGCGAGAAACGTACCCCGCGAGGTGTACGAGCAGTACAAGGACCGCCTTCCGGTGAACTGGGCACGCCGCTGCGAGCACTGGTACACCGAGTTCGAGCGCGTGGAAAAGGGTGCCGAAGCCTGGCGCCGCGGGGACATCGAGGCGTACGGCAAACTCTCCTTCGAATCGGGGTGGAGCAGTATCCACAATTGGGAGTCGGGTGCACCGGAGCAGATCGCGCTCTACGAGATCATGACGCGCACGGACGGTATCTACGGCGGCCGTTTCAGCGGCGCGGGGTTCAAGGGTTGCTGCATGGCGCTCATTGACCGAAAACTTCCCGAAGCCCCTTCTCGAGGTGGGAGGGAAGGCCATACTTGACCACCTCATCGGGGACATCGAGGGCTCCGGCCTGGTGGACGGATACGTGGTGGTCTCCAACCACAAGTTCGCATCCATATTCGGGGAGTGGATCGCGGCTCACCCTCTGCGCGATAAGATAGCCCTCGTGGACGACGGTTCCGAGACCAACGAGTCCCGGCTCGGCGCGGTGATGGACATATCCCTTGGCATCAAGTCCCGGGGAATCGACGATGAGTTGTTTGTGATGGCGGGAGACAACCTGCTGTCTTTCAGCCTGAAAGACTTCCTTCGCTACGGGCAGGAGAAGGGCACCGCCTGCATTATGCGCTACAGCGAGCCGGACCCTGCAAGGCTGCGCAAATGCGGCGTGGCTGAAGTGGATGAGAGCGACCGCGTGCTCTCCCTCGTGGAGAAGCCTTCTGAACCGAAGAGCCACTGGTGCTGCCCTCCGTTCTACTATTTCACCAGGTCGGACCTCGCACTTATCGACAAAGCCATTGAAGAGGGCTGCGGCATTGATGCTCCCGGAAGCCTCATCGCCTGGCTCTGCACCCACGCTCCAGTCCACGCATGGGAAATGCCCGGCCCGCGCTACGACATTGGCAATCTGGAAAGCTACCATCAGGTGAAGCAGATTTTCGAAGGGCGGTAGCCCGAGCATGGGCCACAATGAGAGCCGCGCAGAGGCTAAACTTTGGCCGCAGTGAGCCAAAGCTTGGTAAACCTGCACAAGGCCTTAATTAACAAAGAATTATATAATCGCAAAACTTGTGTTATATGGAAAGGCTCACTGCAATAATGGACCAGTTCAGTCTGGTCACCCCTACCCTGCTGTTCTCGGCGGTGTCGCTCATTATGCTCGCATACACCAACCGTTTCCTCTCCTACGCCACTCTCGTGCGCAAACTCAAGGACGAGTATGTCGCCAGGCGCTCGGAAGTCACGGCGGCGCAGATCAGCAACCTGCGCAAGAGGTTGAACCTCACACGTCTGATGCAGCTCCTGTGCATCAGCAGTCTGCTTCTGTGCGTGGTGTCGATGTTCTTGACCTTCATTGACTTGCGCACCGTAGCCGTGCTCTGCTTCGGGGTGGCACTGCTCCTGCTCATTGCCTCGCTCTGCCTCTCGGTCGCTGAACTCCTCATCTCCACCCGCGCCCTCGAGCTCCACCTCCAGGATATGGAAGGCCCTGGGCGCTGAGTCCCGGCTTGTACTCAAACTCCTCCCCTGCTCAAACTCCTCCCCTGCGCTGCCTTGAACTTCTCGCTCGGGAGCATATTCGGCATTTTTGATCCCATTTAGCCCTCTGCACCTACCCCGCCAGGCCCCTTCGGGGATCAAAATCAGTCATTCTGATCCTCAAAGCCCTTCCCAGTGGCCTCCCGGGCTCAATTTTGGCATTCCTGAGCCCAAACTCCCCTTCTGCACCCCATTTTAAGGCCATCCCGGGATCAAAATCAATCATTCTGAGCCCGCAGGCATTTCCAGATGGCCTCACGGGATCAATTTTGGCATTCCTGAGCCCAAACACCCCTTCCGTACCACATTCCAGGGCCCTTCCGGGAGCAAAATCGGCATTTTCAATCCCATTCGACCCTTCCGAGGGCCTCTCGGGATCAATTTCGCAGGTTCTGAGCCAAAACTACCCTTCCGCAGCCCCTTTCTAGGCCATTCTGGGAGCAAAAACGCCATTTCCGAGCCCGCAGGACCTTCCAGGCATCGCACTCTGGCTCAGAATCAGCGATTTCAATCCCGTTTGCCCCTCTCAACCAGTCTCGGGCAGCCTTCACGGGCTCAAATTCAGTCAATCTGAGCCCTCAGCCATTTCCTGACGGCCTCGCGGGATCAATTTTGGCATTCCTGAGCCCAAACACCCCTTCTGCACCACATTCCAGGGCCCTCCCGGGATCAAATCTCGGCTTTCTGAGCCCGCAGGCCCGCTCTCAGGCGCGGGTGCCATGCATGCCCTGACCTGTCAGCCCTGCGCTTAGCGCACCGGGGCAGCCTTGCTTGCAACCTTGCTAAGCCGTCGTTCGCACCTTTGACCATGAATCGCCACGCTTGGGCTTCGTGAAATTCACCTGCAACATCCCGTTTTGCTAACCAATTAAATATCAATATATTAACTTTTTAGAGTGTTGCAGGTGGAGGCAAATTGTGCTCACCTGCGCAGTTCAGAGGGTGTAACTTCTTGATAATCAATAGTGGTCGTGCGCAGGTGAATTTCACGAAGGGCTGTTCGGGGTTAGCCTGAGCCCTTGCCCAGGCCTGAGCCCGGTGTCCTGCGCGATGGCCCTCGCCTCCGCCCGCAAATCGCCTCGCTTGTACCCGGCACCTCACCCGCCATCAGGCGGCCGCGGAGCGAAAGCAGGGTTTGGCCCGTGCGATAGCTTCGCGTATTACCACGCTTGGGTCCCGGTACTAGAAGTCCGCATCAGCGGACCGCCCCGGCCCGTGACTTTGCGCAGCAAAGTTGGAAAGGGCTTGAGGGGCGCCGGGGCTTGGGGTGGAACCCCAGTACAGAAGGGTTTGGGGCGGAGGCGCAAAAAATAGGTCCCGCCAGCGAACGCCTGCGGGACCTTGTGGTAATACTATGACCAACTAACGCTATCTCGTGTTGGGAACTTAAGGGAAAAGTTACTTCTTGTTCCTGTTTCTCCAGAGCGCGGTCATATCCTCAAGGGTCTTGCCCTTGGTCTCAGGCACGAGCTTCCAGACGAAGAGAGCGGCGAGCACGCACATCACGCAGTAAAGGCCGTATGTGAATGCAGGGCTCCAGTCGTACATAGGCACGAAGGTCGAGCTGACAACGAAGTTGGAGATCCACTGGAAAGCCACTGCAATAGCCACAGCGGCACCGCGGATAGTGTTAGGGAAGATTTCAGAGATGAGCACCCAGCATATTGGGCCCCAGCTGAACATAAAGGAAGCCGAGTACACCATAATGCTGATTACGCCTACGATGCCAGGGAGACCAGGGAGCACTGCGGCGAGGGCAACACCCAGGGCGCCGAGAGCCATGCCGAGCGAGCCAGTGATGAGCAGCGGCTTGCGGCCGAGTTTCTCCACGGTGAAGATGGCAACGAGGGTGAAGGTGATGTTCACGATTCCCATGAGCACGGTCTGTGTCATAGGGTTACCCATTCCCATGGATTCGAAGATGCGCGGAGCATAGTAGAGCACTGCATTGATGCCCACGATCTGCTGGAATACGCTCAGCATGATGCCGACGAATATCACCAGCGCTCCATAGGCGAGCAGCTTCTCCTTCTTCTCGCTCACGGTGTTCTTGATCTCGGCGAGGGTGGCCTTGGCGGCTTCCGCACCGTTGATCTTGCTGAGCACTGAGAGCGCCTTGTCGTCCTTGCCCACCATCGCCAGGTAGCGAGGGGTCTCAGGCACGAGCAGTATGAGGAGGGTGAAGAGGGCTGCAGGCACGCATTCGGAACCGAACATGAGTCTCCATCCTGTGGTTACGCTCCAGTTGCCGTCGTTAAGCAGCTCCTCCGCATTGATGATGCGGTTGATGCCCTCTGCCATGGATTCCATCTTGGGAGCGATGTGATCCCCGAGAATCACGAGGTTCACGAAGTACACCACGAGCTGGCCGAAGATGATGGCGAACTGGTTCCAGGATACCAGGGAACCGCGCTTGTCAGCAGGAGCGACCTCTGCAATGTACATAGGGCAGATGGCGGAAGCTATACCCACGCCTATGCCGCCGAGAACCCTGTAGAGGTTGAAGGCGATCCAGAGCTGGAAGGAAGGCTCTCCCTTGGGGAAGAAGAGAAATTCCGGATAATAGGAGCCAGCAGCGCTGAGGAAGAAACAGATACCTGCAACGAAGAGACTCTTCTTGCGGCCGAACCTGCCGGCCATGAATCCGGAAATGGCACTTCCTATGATGCAGCCCAACAGGGCGCTGGAGGAAGTGATGCCGTGCAGGAAACTGGTATAGGAGAAGTCCTCGGCACCCATGAAGAATGCCTGAAGACCTCTCTCAGCACCTGATATCACGGCTGTGTCGTATCCGAAGAGCAGACCGCCGAGCACGGCCACCAGAACTATGCCGAAAAGATAAGTTTTGGAACCTTTTTCCTGCATAGGTCCGGAGACTAGATGTACATATTTACGATAGCCTCGTAGAGCTCCTGCTTGCCGCTGGTGAGCTTAGGCTCTCCGTTCTTGCGGGCATAGTCGGCAACCTGTTCGAGGGTGAGCTTGCCGTCCTCGAAGTCCTTTCCGAGACCGCTGTCATAGGAAGCGTAGCGCTCCTTGATCATTGCAGGGATAGGAGACTTCTCGAGGAGGTCAGCGGCTACGAGGAGTGCGCGGGCCATAATGTCCATTGCGCTTACGTGAGCGATGAAGATGTCCTCGAGGTCGGTGGAGTTGCGGCGGGTCTTGGCGTCGAAGTTGGTGCCTCCCACAAGTCCGCCGTTCTTGATGATGACCATCATAGCCTGGGCGAGCTCATAGATGTCGATAGGGAACTGGTCGGTATCCCAGCCGTTCTGTGCATCACCGCGGTTGGCATCGATGGAGCCGAGCATTCCGGCGTCGGTAGCGCACTGGAGCTCGTGCTCGAAGGTGTGGCCGGCGAGGGTGGCGTGGTTGACCTCGATGTTAACCTTGAAGTCCTTGTCGAGTCCGTTGGCGCGGAGGAAGCCGATAACGGTCTCAGTGTCAACGTCATACTGATGCTTTGAAGGCTCCATCGGCTTAGGCTCGATGAGGAAGGTGCCATTGAAGCCCTTGGCGCGGGCATAGTCGCGTGCCATTCTGAGCATGGTGGCCATGTGCTCCTTCTCGCGCTTCATATCGGTGTTGAGGAGGCTCATATAGCCCTCACGTCCACCCCAGAACACGTAGCAGTCACCGCCGAGCTCGATGGTGGCGTCGATGGCGTTCTTGATCTGCAGCATTGCGCGTGCAGCCACGTCGAAATCAGG
Organism: uncultured Bacteroidales bacterium; assembly: GCA_945939695.1. Taxonomy (GTDB): domain Bacteria; phylum Bacteroidota; class Bacteroidia; order Bacteroidales; family UBA932; genus Cryptobacteroides. The sequence continues at coordinate 95,111 of CAMEWE010000006.1, read as the reverse complement.
GTTGGTGGATGCACCGTTCATATAGCGCTTGTTGCCGAATACGTTGGCGGTGCCCCAGAGGAGCTTGATGCCGGTTTCGGCCTGCTTCTGCTTTGCGTATGCAACGATTTCCTTGAGATTGGCCTCGTATTCCTCAGGGCATGGTGCCTCGTCCACGAGATCCACATCGTGGAAGCAGTAATACTCTATGCCCAGCTTCTGCATGATCTCGAAGCCTGCATCCATCTTGTTCTTTGCCCTTTCGATTGCAGTCGCACCCTGGTTCCATGGGAAGGTCTTGGTGCCGCCGCCGAACTGGTCGGATCCCTCAGCGCAGAGAGTGTGCCACCATGCCATTGAGAACTTGAACCAGTCCTTCATCTTCTTGCCGGCAACTACCTGCTCAGGATTGTAATAACGGAATGCAAGAGGGTTCTTTGATTCAACGCCCTCAAACTTGATCTGTCCCAACTGTGGGAAATACTCTTTGTTTGCCATATTAGTTTGTAGAAAATTGTGATTGTTGATTGTTATTTTTCTGCGATTGATTTTTCAACCTCGGCCTTCCAGTTTGCGTATGCCTCTTCGAGGGCATCCTTCCAGCTTGCGGCCGGTTCTATGACGTCGAGTCTCCCGAGGGTGGCGAAGGCCTCGTCGGCGTTCTTGTAAATTCCTGCTCCGAGGGCAGCGCCGCGGGCTGCACCCAGGGATCCGTCAGTGTCGAAGAGCTCTATGCGGGCATCGCACAGAGTGGCGAGGGTGCTGCGGAAGAGAGGGCTGAGGAACATATTGGCCTTGCCTGCACGGATGACGTTAGGACGCAAACCGAGGTCCTTCATTATATCTATGCCGTAGCGGAAAGAGAAGGCGATTCCCTCCTGCACCGCACGGAGGATATGTGCCCTGGAGTGGCGCACGAGGTCTATTCCGGCGAGCTTGGCACCCACGTTCCTGTTGGCGAGCACACGCTCGGCACCGTTGCCGAACGGGAGCACGAGCAATCCGTCGGAGCCCACAGGGGCGGTGGCGGCGAGCTCGTTCATCTCAGGGTAACTCATATCGAAGGCGACGTTCTTGTGAGCCCAGGAGTTCATTATACCGGTGCCGTTGATGCACAGGAGCACACCCATTCTCGGTTCATCGGAACCGGTGACGTGCAGGAAGGTGTTAACCCTGGACTGAGGGTCGGCCTTTGGAAGGTCGGTCACGCCGTACACTACACCGCTGGTGCCGCCGGTGGCAGCAATCTCACCCGGACGGAGCACGTTCAGGGAGAAGGCATTGTTCGGCTGGTCGCCGGCCCTGTAGGAGACAGGGGTGCCCTCAGGGATGCCGAGGAGCTCCTCGACCTGCCTTGAAGTGCGCGCCTGGATGCCCACAGCAGGAACTATATCGGAGAACTTGTCCTTCTCTATGCCGTAGTATTCTGCGACGAAATCGGCCCTGGAGTTGTTCTTGAAATCCCAGAGTATACCTTCGGAGAGCCCCGTGGCAGTGGTGGTCACCTCTCCCGTAAGCAGATAGGCAATGTAGTCGCCCGGAAGCATGAATTTGCATATCCTTTCATATACCTGAGGCTCGTTCTTCTTCACCCAGGCAAGCTTGGAGGCGGTGAAATTGCCCGGAGAATTGAGAAGGCTGGACATACACTTCTCGTAGCCTATGCCTTCGAGGGCTGCGGCTCCTATTTCCACGGCACGGGAGTCGCACCATATTATGGAGTTGCGCACAGGCTTGCAATCCTTGTCGATTGCCACCAGTCCGTGCATCTGATAAGAGATTCCTATTGCAGCGACCTGGGACATATCGTGATCGCGAGCCATATCCTTGACGCCTTCGCAGAGATAATTCCACCAGGACTGAGGGTCCTGCTCGGCCCATCCCTTGCGTTCTGCAATGATCGGGGCCTCTACCTTGGGATTCGTGGAAGAACACACGCACTTTCCGCTCTCGATGTCGAGCAGTGCAACCTTTACTGAAGACGAACCAACGTCAATTCCGAGTGAATACATTTTGTATGTGGTTTATTTATTTTTCAAATTTACATAAAATTTCGTAGATTTGCACGAGAAGAATCTCAAAAGCGGGATTAGCACATCGGTAGTGCATTGGCTTCCCAAGCCAAGGAGGCGGGTCCGACTCCCGTATCCCGCTCAAATTCAAAGCCTTGCCTCCCCCTTCTCATAGTATTGCTTCCTGATGGAAGAAGTCAAAATCCGCGTACCCGCCATCCTCGGAGGAGGTGTAGCAGTAGAGTGCAGTCCTGTATCCCGTAAAATAATCCAGGGAGAAGCGCATCTTGAGGGCGAAGTCCCCGGCAGGAATCCAGTTCACGCCGTCGCAGGAGTAGCTGGCGCGTACGGTATCGGCTTCGGGATCGCCGTCAGCAGTAGGGGTGAAGCAGTAGTCAAGACGCAGGAAGACCTCCGCGCATTCGAGCGGAGCGCTGAACACGCAGCGGTCGCTGACCCTGCGGCTGTCTTCCCTGGCCACGAGCCGCAGTCCATCCTCCCCCGCTTCCACGCCCACGCAGAGCTTAGCACTCTGGAAGGCGCATATGCCCGCCCTGTCACCGGGCTTGAGCCGGCTTGCGTCAAGCTTGACGACGGCGCTGCTCTTAGGACCTACGGTGCGCTGGGTGAGGGTGTTACGCGCCCAGGATATGCCTTCGACAGGCTCGCCTGCGTAGATGCGCATCCACCCCGGGCGCTCACTGAGCGACCACTGTGAATCCACTGGCTTGTGGTTCCACTGCCACACGAGCGCCAACTCGTCCGAGTCGAACTCATCGCTGTCCCAGGTGTAGTCCTCGCCATAAGGCGCGAGCTTCACCTCCACCGTCTCCAGAGGCACGGTGTTGTCGCCCATTATCGGCCAGCCGTCCACCCAGGTCACCGGCTGTATGGTAGGGATGCGGCCCACAGCACCGTGGTCCTGGAACATTATGGCGTACCAGTCACCCGCAGGAGTGTCTATGAGGGCACCCTGTGCGATGCCGTCTCCCCTGCCGCCAAGCGTACCCTGGAGCACGACCTTGCTCTCGTATTCGCCAAGAAGCTCCTTGCTGCGCCAGCAGGTCTCGGTCCTTATGCCGCCCGCGGGCCAGTCTATCTCCAGCACATAGTAGTAGTCTCCGATGTGGTAGATATGCGCACCCTCGGCACGGAGCATATAGCCCTCCTTCGGAGAGCTGATGAGCAGGGTGTCCACTCCCCCTTTTTTGATGGCGCTGGCATCCGGTTCCAGCTCGGTGATGCGCAGGTCGCCGTTGCCCCAGACCGCGTAGAGCCTGCCCTCGTCAAAGAGCAGGGATGCGTCGTGCATAGGGAGGTCTATGGTGTTGCGCTTCCAGCTGCCGTTCTCTATGTCGTCGGTGGTGTAGACATATGTCTTACGCTGGTCGTTGGCTATGAAGAAGGCATAGTAAACGCCGTTCTCGTAGCGCAGGGATGTCGCCCACTGTCCGGCGCCATACGCATTGCGGCCATTGCGGAGGTTATAGATATCGTCATCCTCGAGGCAGTCGTAGACATAGTTCACGAGCCTCCAGTGCACCAGGTCCCGGGAGTGCATTATGGGCGCACCCGGGCAAAAGTACATGGTGGTGCTGACCATATAGTAGTCGTCTCCGACGCGAATGACGTCATTGTCGGGGATGTCCGTGTAGGTCAACGGATTGACGGACGTGGTGGTCTTCGGGCCGCAGCCGAGGAGGCAAAGGGCCAGCAAAGAAAGAACAGTGCGTTTCATTAGCTTTGGGATTAGTTTTTACAAAAATAGGAAAAAAGAGCCTTCTGAGACGAAATGGATGTAACAATTATATTTCCGTATCTATCATAAGATACAGATAAACCGGTGAGAAGGCTTTTCCTGCTCACCGGTCTGAAATCAAATATTAACTGCCATTAATATCCAGGGTTCTGCTTGATGTTAGGGTTGACTGCAATCTCGCAGAATGGAATAGGGAAGACTTCGTTCTTGCCTGCCTTGAAGCCTACGTCGTAGAGCTTGTCGCACCAGTCGGAGTCGGACTCGTCGAGGTATCCTCTGTGCTCAGCTTCTCCCTTGGTGAACATTGCGTCGCACCAGTTAGGATAGTAAGCGCCTGAGTTCTTGAGTTCGGTAGCTGCGTCGCCCCAGCGGACAAGGTCCTGGAAGCGGGTTCCGTCAAGCCAGCACTCGAGGTACTTCTCGGTCTTCACGGTCTTCATATCGCAAGCGGTAACAGGGGTCTTGGATCCTGCACGCTCGTTGACGAGCTTGAGGGCTGCAAGTCCGCTGCCGTCGTCACTTGTCATTGCGCAAGCCTCTGCATAGAGAAGGAGAACCTCTGCATACCTCATAATGGTGAGGTTCCAGTTGGCTACGTCTCCGTTGGAAACCTTATCCTCGGTGCGGAAGAGCCTCTTCCACATGAAGTATCCTGCGTGGCCATAGAGACCGTCTGCTGCGGTGATACCTCTTTTGGCATCCTTCTTCTTGGCATCGAGAGTCGGGCAATCCGCGTCGGAAGTGTAAGGCATTTCGTAGAGGACTTCGTCATAGCTCTTGATCCAGGCCTTGCGGCGATAAGAATCATATCCGTCGTATTCAAGAATGGCATCCACGAACTTCTTGGAAGGATTGCACCATCCCCAACCGCCCGGTACGAGCTCGCTGCCCTCGCCGGTAGGAGGATTCATCTTGTCGGTACGCCAGCTCCACAGCCACCTGAAGTTAGGCTGGGTTCTGCCGTAGTTGTTGAGGGAAGCATCGAACTTAAAATTGAGTTCGAACACAGCCTCGGTGGAAGCCCTGCCAGAGTTGTGGTTGAGGCTTTCCATCTGGTTTGATGGTACGAGCGCATAGAGCTTGGAATCGATAACCTTCTTGAGGGCAGTCTTGGCACCGGCGTAATCCTTCACGCTGATGAGAGCCTTTCCCTTGAGGGCGTAAGCGTACTCCTTGGTGCAGATGAGAGCGCCGTTCCTGTCGTTCACTCCGCTCTTTGATGTAAGGTCAGGAATAGCAAGGTCGCACTCGTTGGCAACCCACTTGAGGACAGCCTCCTGAGACTCTGCGTTCTCAGGTCTTTCAGCTGCGGTCATCACGTGGTCAACGATAGGAGCGGTACCCCAACCGAGTCCAAGAAGGAGGTGAGCCTGAGCGCGGAGAACGCGGGCCTCAGCAATGCAGCGCTTCATCACTGGAGTAGGATTCTCAATCTTGGAGAAGTTGTCAACGACGAGGTTGGCCGCATTGATAATCATATAGTAAGCTTCCCAGGTACCCTGAACGACAGCGTTGTTCATATCCATACGGAAAGACTGAATCTCGTTTCCAACGACACCGTCCTGCTTGTTCTGACCTGCAACGAAAATATCGTCCGAAGCATATTCCCACATTGAGAGGAAAGGACAGTCATTCCAACCTGCGGTAGTCCACATGGTATTGGAAAAGAAACGGCCTGCGATGTAGTATGCTGAAGTTAGAGCACTCTGAGCATCCTCATCGGTCTGGTAGAATTCTTCCATAGGCACGACACCCTTCTGAGGGATGTCAAGTCTGCCCTGGCAAGCGGTGAAGGCGCAGGCTGCGAGCGCCATCAATGCAATATATATCTTTTTCATTTACTGATCGTGTTAGAATTAAAACTCGAGGTTTACACCGAAGATGAGGGACTTGGAGGTAGGATATACACCCATATCGATGCCCGCTGCGTTGCCACCGGTGGTAGCGGTCTCTGGATCGAGTCCGATGTACTTGGAGAAGGTGATATAGTTGTCCAAGGAAAGGAAAAGACGAAGCCTTTCGACAGCAATCTTCCTGGTAAGCTCCCTTGGAAGTGTATAACCGAGCTGAATCTGCTTGATCTTGAAGTAAGAACCGTCAAAGAGGGTGAAGGTAGATGAGAATGCCTCAGTAGTCCAGAACTTGGATGCAGGGAACTTGGCAGTTGCTTCATCTCCCGGTTCCTTCCAGGAATTCTTCCAGTAGTAAGAATAAGTGTTGCAGTCAGGACGGTCAACACGATAGGAAGTAGGGTAAATCTTGTTTCCAGATACGCCGTTGCCTGAAATCACGAGGTCGAAGCCCTTGTAATCGAGGTTGATGGTGATACCGTATACGAAGTTAGGGATGGCAGATCCGAGATACTTCCTGTCCGCATCGGTAGGAGAGGTAGTAGGGTTGCCCTCTGCATCGCTGTAGATTGCATTACCCTCAGAATCCACGCCTATTGCCTCATATCCGCGAAGGTACCAGATCGGGTAGCCTTCCTCGAAGTAGGTACCCATATTGGTTCCCTGAGGGACACGTCCTGTGATACGGCCTACGGTAGGCTCGAGGTAGGTCACCTCATTGTGGAGCCAGGAACCGTTGGCATTGATTGAGTATCCGAGATCACCTATCTGGTCTCTCCAGCCAAGTTCAAGCTCGAAACCGCGGTTGTTGACGGAACCGGCATTGACGGTGGTGGAAGAAGAGGTACCGAGGTCACCCACGATAAGACCGACGGTCTTGGACGGGCTGACACCTACGAGAAGGTCATCGGTATTCTTGTTGTAGAAGTCCATTCCGATAGTGAGCCTGTCGTCGAACAGACGTGCGTCGAGACCGAGGTCAAGCTGCTTGGAAGTTTCCCACTTCAGATCAGGATTGGCAAGTCCCATAGGGATTGAGCCTGTGGTAGGAGTGGTGGAAGCAGCGTCGTACTGGTACCAGGTCACGTTGGAAAGGATGGATGAGGAGTAAGGATAGTTGTTGAGCACGTTGATGTTACCGTTGATACCCCAGGAAGCACGGAGCTTGAGGAAGGAAACTGCGCTGCGGTTTACATTATCCTTGAAGAAAGGCTCGTTGCTGATGGTCCAACCTGCTGAAACTGAAGGGAAGAAGCCCCAGCGGGAGTTGGAAGGAAGTTTAGATGAGTCGAATGCATCAGCACGGAAGTTGGCCTGCACGCTGTACCTGTTGCCGTAGGTATAGCCAAGGCGCGCGAAATAAGAAAGGTTGACTGATTTGCCAGGAGCATTGGTGACGGTATCGTTAACATCGTTACCTGAAAGGAGGTAAGAAAGATAACGGAAGTTAGGCGCATATCCCTTGAGGATGTCTGTGCCGGTAGCCCTGCCGCTGACATTGTCCCAGTTGTTCTCGATATAAGACATACCGGCCATCACTGAGATATCATTCTTGCCGAAAGACTTGTTGTAGTTCACGAAGTTTTCCCACTGATAGTAGAAACCAGTGTTGGCGCTGGCACTGATAGTGTAGTTGTCAGCCTTCACCATTGCGTTGTTGTAGAAAGGAGCCTGATAGCTGTGGGAAGTGCTCTGGGTGATTCTGTAGCCGAAACGTGAGGTGAACACGAGACCCTTTATTGGGGTGAAGTTTGCGTAAGCGACACCACGGATTGAGAATCCGCCGCTTGAGGAATCAGTGTTGTCCCTCTGGATGAACGGGTGTCCTGACTGGGTGGCACCGATACGTGGAGCTGTCCAGTAGAGGCCGGTCTCAGGGTCCTTGAGGATGTTGTATCCCATAGCCTCGTACTGCTTCATATCGGGGGTAAGCTGGTCGTAGGTACCGCGGATTGGGAAGAGAGGAGAAGAAGTGATTACGGAGAGGAGGGCTGAACCGTTGTCATTTCCTTCGGATACGCCCTTGGTGCTCCACTTCTCAATGGAGTTGTTGGTACCGATGGTGAGCCAAGGCTTGATCTTGTAGTCGGCATTCACCTGGAAGGTGAGACGGTCATACACGTCCTTGTCGCCACGGAAGATACCGTTGTTGTGTACGTTGTTGATGGAAACGAAGATGTTGCCCTTGTCGTTTCCGCCCTGGAAACCTACAGTGTGGCGGTTGCTCCAGGTAGGGACAAATACTTCCTTGCCCCAGTCGACGTCGGTCTTACCGTCATATTCCCTGTCGAGGGTTGACTGGGTAAGGTATCCGTTGGCGAGACCGCGAGCGATGTACTCTTCGGCATTCATGATGTCAAGCTTGCGGGAAAGGGAAGAATAGGAGAACTGGTTGTTGTAGAACACCTTTCCGTTGCCCTTGGAAGCGGCACCGGTCTTGGTGGTCACGAGAACTACACCGTTACCTGCCTCTGCACCGTATATGGCTGCTGAAGCCGCGTCCTTGAGAATCTCGATGGATTCGATCATTTCAGGATCGAGGTACTGGATGTTGTCAACCTTGAGACCATCTACGATGAGAAGTGGTCCGATGTTGCCTGAGTTGGAGGAATAACCGCGGACACGGATGTCAGCTCCCTTGCCAGGAGCACCTGATGTCTGGAGAATCTGCACACCGGCAGCCTTTCCCTGAAGTGCGGATGCAGCATCTGATGTGGAACGGTTCTGAAGGTCAGAAGAGCGGACGGATGCCACGGAACCGGTAAGGTCGCTCTTCTTCTGCACACCGTATCCGATCACCACCGTCTCATCGAGAACGTTGTTGGATACCATCACTACATTGATGACAGCCTGATTGCCGACAGCAACCACCTGGTTGTCAAATCCGATGCAGGAGAATTCAAGAGATGCGCCGGCAGGAACGGAAAGCTGGAACTTGCCGTCGATGTCAGTTGTTGTACCTATGGCCCTCTGACCAACGACAACAACGCCTGCGCCAATTACCGGCTCACCACCTCCGTCAACGACAGTACCGCTGACACTGCGGTTCTGTGCATAGGCATTGGCTGAGCCAAGGAATGCTGCAAATAGTATCGCCAGGATACTGATTGCACTTGTCAAAGATTTTTTGATCATACTTAATTGGTTTGATGTGAATAGTTATTAAATAGTGTTATTTAATATTGGTTCTCAAACAGTGTCTTCTGGTTCTCAAATAGTGTCATCCCGGACAGCATCACATTCGTGCCATCCGGTGCGAAGATAGAACAAATAATTTTACAATTATCCGCTATGTTACGTGGAGTAAAATTATTGTTTCATAAACTCCCTTGGTGTAACACCATAAAGTTTTTTGAAAGCAGTAGAGAAGTTGGATTGGCTGTCAAATCCCACACGGGACGCCACTTCAGCTATGGAGTACTTTCCTTCTGAAAGTATCTTTGCAGCCTGGGCAAGTCGGGTATTCCTTATAAAGTCGCTGGTGGTCTGATTGGTGAGTTCCTTGAGCTTGCGGTGGAGGTGGACACGGCTGATTCCAATCTCTGCGGCAAGCATCTCGATAGTCAGGTCAGGATTCGAAATGTTGGCATCAAGAGCCTTCATTATTCTGTCCATAAGTTTCTGGTCCAGGTCGTTCACGCTCAGCTTGCTCAATTTGTCGTTGTGGCTCTGGTTTCCGGCATAACTGTTACGCAGAAGCCTGCGGCTTTCCACAAGGTTGAGTATGCGGGTCTTTAGCAAATCGATGGAGAAAGGCTTGGTGATATACGCATCCGCGCCTGTCTTCAGGCCCTCGATATTGTCCTGCTCTTCCGTTTTACCGGTAAGGAGGATGACAGGAATGGAATTGATGTTTATGTTGGATTTGATTCTCTCGCAGAGCTTGATGCCGTCCATAACAGGCATCATAATATCGCTCACCACAATATCCGGAGCTTTCTGGAAGATGGACTCAAGCGCTTCCTTACCATTGCCGCACTGCTTGATATAGAAGTCCGAAGACAGTTCTGACGCCACGAAGCTCCTAAGCTCTATGTCGTCGTCAACAAGCAGCAGGCGTATCCTGGTCTTTGGAGAGCCAGGCTTCCCTTCCCCGCTTCCCTCTTCGCCGCTTTCCTCGATGCTGAGAGAAGGAGCCTCCTCCTTCTGCATCTCAGGCACGGTCCCCTCGCCCACGATCTCCTCTTGAAGTATGTCCTCGTCCTTGATATGCCCGCGTCCCAATGGTAGATTGATCACAAAGCAACTGCCCTGCCCGACAGGATTGTGCTCTGCGTGTATCTCACCGTGATGGAGCTCCACCAGGGAACGGGTGAGGTTGAGACCTACGCCGGCGCCTCCCTTGTAAACGCTCTGAGCACCGCTGACCTGGTAGAAACGCTGGAACACCTTTTCCATCTCCGCGTCGGAGATTCCTATACCGTTGTCGCATACTGTGATGCGTGCGCTTTCCCCATCCCTGAGTTCCAGATGGACCCGCACCTCCCCGTTCTCCGGAGTGAACTTGTAAGCATTCGAGAGCAGGTTGTAGAGCACCTTGTCGAAATTCGCAGGATCCAGCCATATATATAAGGTGTCAATGCCCGGATGCTCGAACAGGAGATTGATATGTTTCACGGCATATTGCTCCGAATAACTGTCCACGACGCCCTGGATATAAGGCACGATGTCGGTATATTTGAACTTGAGTTCCATTCCGCCCTTGTCGATTTTTCTGATGTCGAGAAGCTGATTCATCAGGTTCAGGATACGCTCGCAGTTGCGAAGCATGGTCTTGTAATACTTTTGCCGCGACTTGTCCTCGTCGCTGCTCATAAGACGCTTGAGAGGACCTATTATCAGGGAGAGAGGGTTCTTGAGTTCGTGGGAGATGTTTGCGAAGAACTGGAGCTTGGATTCATTTATCTGCTCGGCGTGCTGGTACTCGCGTATCTGCTGCTTGGTCTTGAGATGCTTGCGTTCCCAAAGGTAAGCAAGCACTGCAAGCATCAGAGCCAGAAGGATGTAGATGAATTTTGCCGTCGGACTCGCCCAAGGAGAAGGATGCACGATTACGCTGAAATCGCGCGGTTCGGAGGCCACACCGTTATCGATGAGGCGAAAACTGAACCTGTGCTTTCCGGCATTCAGTCCGCTGAACGACAGACGCCTGCTCCCCTGGGGCAGAAGTATCCAGTCTCTTCCGTCGAGGCTGTATTCGAACTGAAGACGGGACGGTGCACCGTGTTCCTCTGTCCCGAGGTCAATGGAAAAAGCATTGTCCTTCCAGGACAGCTCTGCCTTGTCTGCCAGATACACAGGCTTTTCCAGAATGGTGTACTTCCCGGATTTCATTCCTCCCTTGACAAATCCGTTTCCTATGTAGAGGCCTGAAATACGCACGTTCCATTTATTGTTGCTGCTGTCCAGTTGGGCAGGGTTGAAATAATTGAGTCCGTTGGCACCTCCGAACCAAAGCGTGCCGTCATCATCCTTCAGAGCAGTATTGCGTATGAATTCGCCGCACATAAGGCCGTCCTCGGCGCAGTAGGTGAGCTGCAGGGAGTAGTTCTCATCAAGCTTCGAAATGCCGCTGACACTTGCAATCCAGGTGTATCCTTCCTGGTCAGTGAGCACGGAATAGACCGTATTGTCCGGGAGCCCGGTACCGGTGTTGAACCTCCTCAAACCATCCGCCTCGGTCCAGACGAGCAGACCGTTGTCGCAACCGAATGCAATGACTCCCTTCTGCTTCTCGTCTATGCAGTACACGATATCGGTGGTACTTATTGCCGAGAGACGGTATGCGTTTTCCAAGTCAAGCCTGTAGGCGCCGTCGTAGCTTCCAAAATACAGGCATCCGTCCGAGCCCGACTTCACGCAAGTGAGATATAGCGGTATCTCCATATTGGATGCCTTTATGGCGCTGAAAGTCCGGCTGACCGGATCGTAGCACGCCAGACCACCTCCCATAGTTGCAACCCATACCCTGCCGCTGGAGTCCTCAGAAAAACCGCTTATGGAATTAAGCGCCCTGTCCACCAGACTCTCAATGTTGAACCTTGTAGATTCTCCGGTTTTCAGATTTATCCTGGTTATGATGCCTCCATATGAACCTATCCAGAGAACGCCTCGGGAATCTTCAAAAAGCGAAAGTATGGAAGAAGGCAGGGATTTGGACATATAGTGCCTTGAAGATGTGTAGTCAGAACTCAGGGCATACAGGCCATCACCATCCGTTGCCACCAGCATTTCGCCGCCTTTGGAGCGCAAAAGGCAGGTGGTAGGGGCAGTCCCGAGAATGTCTGAGGACGAGGTATTGTGCTGCACGTAGCCGAACTTGTTTCTGTTGTTGCGTATCATCATCAATCCCTTCATACTTGCACCGAGCCACAGATTTCCTGAGCTGTCAAGTTCGAGACTGGTGATTTTGCACGATTTCAGATCCACACTCTCGTCGGTAGAATAATAATCTGCAAGCCTGTGGCTCTCAGTGTTGTACAAGCTGAGACCAAGCCCGAACCCTCCTATCAGAAGGTTGCGCTGGGAAACAGCGGTGACACAACTTGCCGAGCTCAGCTCCGGACACGGACGTTCGAAGTTGCCCGTCTCTTCGTTGTATTTCAACAGGCCGTGGCTCAGGGATGCCAGGTAAACGTTGCCGGCTGCATCGGTGCACATACCGAGCACGCTCACTCCTCCATCTTCGAAAAATGACTGGATATTGCCGTCCCTGTCGAGCCTGTAAACTCCCTGTCTGTATTTTGCCGCCCAGAAATTGCCGTCTCCGTCCTCTATTGCATAGTCCACGTAATTGATCTGTCTGCTCACAGGCAGACTGGTGAGCTTTATGCCGTTATCCGTCTTTTCCAAGCTGCATATCATATTTCCCGCCGTCCACAGTTCTCCTCCCTCCCGTTCCACAATCCTGGAAATCTGCCCCGACGCCAGGCATTCGGGACCCACCGTCGCCAGTCTTGAAAATGAATCGGTGTACGGGTCGTATTTCTGGACTCCGGAGTGCGTACATACAAAAATATCGCCCTCGCTGTCCTGGAACACGGAATTTACGAAGTTGTTGGCAAGGGAACTGTTGTCGTACGGGTCGTGGAAATACTGTATGAAGCGGGTGCCGTCATACCTGTTGAGGCCGGTTTCCGTAGATACCCACACCATAGAGTTGCTGTCTATGAACACATCCCTGACCAAGGTGCCCGTCAGGCCGTTCTGCGATGTGTACAATGTCACGCTCTGTGCAAGACAAACGGAACATGCGAATAGAAATGTTATTGATAGGTTTATTTTTGTCATAATTGGTTATTAATTTGTGCGAATTTACAAAAAATTCCTCACGCTTTTAGTATCTTTGCGTCAATAATTTCAGAACATATGAGACACGACAAAAATACTCTTCCGGTTCTGCTGCTTACCGGATATCTTGGAAGCGGCAAGACAACGCTGGTCAACAGGATACTCTCAAACAGGCGGGGAATCAAGTTCGCGGTCATCGTGAACGACCTGGGAGAGGTGAACATAGACGCTTCCCTCATCGAGAAGGGCGGCGTGGTAGGCAAGAAGGACGAGAGTCTGGTCGCCCTGCAGAACGGATGCATCTGCTGCACCCTGAAAATGGACCTTGTGGAGCAGATCGACGAAATCAGCTCGACAGGCAAGTTCGATTACATCGTAATAGAAGCGAGCGGAATATGCGAACCAGCTCCCATAGCCCAGACAATCTGTTCCCTTCCGGAGCTTTCAGACCGCACGGGCGGGCCTGAGGTGAAGCTGGACTGCATCGTGACCGTGGTAGACGCCCTGAGGATGCAGAGCGAATTCAGCTGCGGGGACGCCCTGCCGCTGGGCAATTTCGACGATGACGACCTCGAGAAACTCATCATAGAGCAGATAGAATTCTGCAACATCATACTCCTGAACAAGGCGTCGGAAGTGCGCCCTGAGGAGCTGGGAAGGATAAGGAGCATCATCAAGGCGCTCCAGCCGAAAGCGGAAATCATAGAGTGCAACTTCTGCGACATTGACCTGGACAGCATCCTGGACACAGGCAGATTCGACTTCGACCAGGTGGCGACATCCGCAGCCTGGATAGACGAGATCGAGGGCGCGCACGAGGAAGAGGATGACGACGAGGAGGAACACGAGCACGAGGAGCATGGGCACCACGCGCACGGGGAGCACGGGCACCATCACCACCATCACGATGAAGGAGAGGCTGAGGAATACGGAATCAGCACCTTCGTGTACTACCGGCGCGACCCGTTCGACATCAACAGATTCGACCATTACGTCGCCAGGAAATGGGACAAATCGGTAATCCGCTCCAAGGGTATCTGTTACTTCAGCGACGAGCCGGACAAGTGCTACCTCTTTGAGCAGGCAGGACTCCAGAAGAGCATCAAGGACGCAGGCCTGTGGTACGCCACGATGCCGGCTGACGAGCTTGGCGCAATGATGCTGCAGGACCCCAAGCTCGCCCAGGACTGGGACGAGCTGTACGGAGACCGTATGATCAAGATCGTGTTCATAGGGCAGCACATGGACAAGGATGCCATCTGCGCCGCCCTGGACGAATGTCTCAGCCCTATTTCAAGGCATTGAGCACCACGACGGTGGAGTCGTTGAGACGGACCTTGAGGAAATCCGTCATCTTCTGCTTTGACTCGTCGTCAAGCACGCGCTCCGTCCTTGCCACGACGAGTATGCAGTTCTGCATTGACAGACTGTCAGTATTAATGTCGGCCCCTCTGGAGATATAAAGGTCCTTGACCTGAGGGAACTGCGAACTGAGCTCGCGGGATATCTGCAGGTATGGAATCTCCTGCTGGCGGTATTTCGTGAGCTCGTTTTCGAGCACGCGTATCTCGGCCTCACGCTTGCTTATTTCGGAATCCGTGCGCTCGTATATGTCCTTCACCAGCCTGTCGGCGGATTGGTCCTCACCCGGGACTATCTGGTGCTCGAAGAACGAGATGCGGTCGGGATCTATGCCGTGCTCCTTTGCGCTCGCCTTCAGTTTCTCCTTATCAGCATCGTCCAGCATACTCCCGGCTATGTACAGGGAAATCCTTCCTCCCTTATGCGTATCCACCTCAAAGTCATAAATATAGCCGCTGCTGAGCATACGGTTGTCGGCCACGAACGAGGACGCGTTCTGCTGAAATGTGTTGCTCTGGATCATCTTTACCGCAGAGAGTATGCTCGGCACCGCAACCAAAAGCACCACGATTGTGACTAGGGTACGGGTGCGTTTCGCAATCTTCTGGTCCTGGAACTCATATTCCTGGAAGCCGAGGAGTTTCGACATCACGTAGGTCGCGATGATGATGAAGACTCCGTTGATGATGAAGAGCATCAGGGCGCCCAGGAAGTATTTGAAGGTGCCGGAGGCAAGACCGTAGCCTGCCGTGCATAGCGGCGGCATAAGGGCAGTGGCGATTGCTACACCTGAAAGCACAGTGCCCTTGTCCTTCCTGGAGATTTCCAGAAGTCCTGCGGCACCGCCGAAAAGGGCGATGATCACGTCGTATATCGTAGGATTGGTTCTGGCGAGAAGCTCTGTAGGATTCGCGAGCTTCAAAGGGGTCAGCAGGAAGTAAAGAGTTGATGCTATGAGACTTATGCTCACCATCACAATAAGGTTCTTGAGACCGACCTTAATCAGTTTGGTGTCGTTCACTCCCAAACCGAGACCTATGCCTATGATAGGTCCCATCAGAGGGGAAATGAGCATCGCACCGATAATCACCGCCGTGGAGTTGACGTTGAGGCCCACGGAGGCGATGATGATGGAGAAGGCGAGAATCCATACGTTCGGCCCCCTGAAGGAGACGTTGCTGCGTATTGACTTGGTGGCGCTGTCAGTATCTATATGGTCCGAGATATTTGCGATGGTGCGGATCTCGGACTTTATCGCGTTCCAGATATTCGGCATAAAGACTATTTGAGTTTGCGATTCTTGTATGAGTCTATGCAGGCAGGGATCATACGCTTGTACTCCTCACTGGAGAAGAGAGGGGAAGTGATGATATAATCCGCTGTGCTTCTGTTGGTTGCAAATGGGATATTGTAGAGCGACGCAAGTCTGACAAGTCCCATCACATCGTTCTGGTGGCCCTGCATGATGAGGTTGTCGCAGAAAAAGACCAGCATGTCTATCTTCCCTTCGGCAATCATTGCGCCTATTTCGAAGTCGCCACCCAGAGGACCGCTGAGCAGGCAGTTGATCTGAGGCAACTCGTTCTCAGGCAAAGTCTTGGCAAGCGTCTCGCTTATGAGGCGACCGGTAGTGCCAGTGCAATACAAGTTACAATGCTTCAATACGTTGGCATTGAACTTAACCCAGCTCAGGAGCTCCGCCTTGCGGGAATCGTGAGCTACTAATGCAATATCTCTAACCATAATGATTCTTTCAAATTATTCCAATCTGTAATTCGCCGCCAATTTACTAATTTTTTCGATAGCTTAGTCCATCGTGGCAACCAAAATGGGCTGACCTTAAAGGCCAGCCCGGGAAAATCCTGTAACAACAGATAGTGCTTAAAAAAGCACTGCGAGTCCTACGTGGAGTGTATTGGCCTTGGTCACGATGTTCTCGGAATTCGCCCTGTTCAGGAGGCCGAAGTTGTATCCGAGATTGATTCGGAGGATTTCAGCCACATCGAAGCCCAGACCAACGCCTATAGAAAGGTCAAAACGCCTTTCAGAGCCGTCTTCAGCAAAGTTGTTCACGCTCTTGGAAATACCGGCCACGCTTGCGGTGGAGGTGGAGGCGAGACCTATGTTGAACTGAGGTCCTGCGTATGCGAATACGTCGAGGACATCAAGAAGCTCAATGCCGTACTTGACATTGACAGGGATGGCAATATCGTGGCGTACGTAGTTGGCTTCGGCCAAACCGTCGATGGCAGTGGTCTTACCTGCAACGTAGCCGTAATATACGCCCGGTACAATTGAAAGACCGTATCCGAGACCGTATCCGAGATCCACTCCGGCGTAAAAGCCGTTAAGTGCGCGGGTTGTGGAATTGTTGGAAACAGTGGTCTTGTTGGTCTGATTGAGATAACCTGCGCCTACGCTTACCTGAGCGTTGGCTGAAACTGCTGCGGCAATAGCAATTGCCAGGGAAATGATAATCTTTTTCATTTTTATGTTCCTTATTTATATGATAAGATGAAGTACACTGAGCTTTCGTTGCATAAAAAACCCGCGAAGGCATTGGAATGCCGACGCGGGTCAGACTGTAACGTCCCGTAAGACTACTTCTCGAAGAAGCGCTTGTAGAGTCCCTGGAAACCTGCACCGTGGCGGGCTTCGTCTTTAGCCATTTCGTGTACGGTGTCGTGGATGGCATCGTAGCCGAGTTTCTTGGCACGGGAAGCAATGGCGAGTTTGCCTTCGCAGGCGCCGCACTCAGCCTCTGCACGCTTCTTGACATTGGTCTTGGTGTCCCAAACGACCTCGCCAAGGAGTTCTGCGAACTTTGCAGCATGCTCAGCCTCCTCAAAAGCATAGCGCTTGAAAGCCTCTGCAATCTCAGGATAACCCTCGCGCTCTGCCTGACGGCTCATTGCGAGGTACATGCCCACTTCCGTGCACTCACCGTTGAAGTGGTCGTGAAGTCCCTGCATAATCTCCTCATCCTCAACCTTTCCGTCTCCAAGATGATGTTCGCAGGCCCATTCGAGACCTTCGCTCTTGACTTCCACGAACTTATCTGACTTGGCGTGGCACTGAGGGCACTCTGCAGGAGGATTCTCTCCTTCATAAACATAGCCGCATACGAGGCATCTGAATTTCTTTATCATACTCTTTAAAATTTAAATAATTTATAATAATTCAAAACTATACCACAAATATAGCATTTTTTGCTCAATACGCAAAACTGATACTGCAAATTGGGTACCAGATGCCCTATTTGAATATCTTTTTGGCGAAGCTCGCGAAGGACTTGCGCCATACCTGCCACTCGTGATCGCCCGGGAAGGTTTCGAATATGACATCGACCTTGGCTTTCTTCATACTGTCCACGGCCTCCCTGGTAGGGACGATACGGGAATCCTGCTCACCGCAGCTTACATAGTAAACGTCGAGATGTCTGTTGAATCTCCTGACGCGGGATATCATTCCCGGGACTTCCTTCTCGAAGTCCATAGGCTTCGCCTCGGCGATTCCTCCGAAGATTCCCGACGAGAAGTGTCCCACGTTTGCAAATACGGAAGGCTCGTTGAGGCCTATGTAGAATGACTGGCCTCCACCCATGGAAAGTCCGCACATCGCCCTGTTGGAAGCGCCTTTCTTGGTCCTGAAAGTCTCTTCGACAAAAGGAATGATGCTCTCAAGCAATTCCTGGCGGTAAGGCGCCATGCCTTCCCTGCTGTATGCGGGTGCAACACCCTGCACCTTGACATTGCTGTTCACCGATACGACTATCATAGGCACGGCCTCACCCTTGGCTATGAGGTTGTCCATAATATTTGCCACCCTGCCCTGCTGCATCCATCCGCGATGATCCTCTCCGCCTCCGTGGTGGATATAGACCACAGGATATTTCTTACCGCCCTTATTGTATTCTGCAGGCACATAAACCTGCAAAGGGCGCCACTCTCCGGTGAGCTTGGACTTATAGTTCAGAAGCCTTATTTCTCCGTGGGGAACATCCTGGATCTCAAAGAGTTCCATACCAGGCTCAGGAATTTCCACTGCGCTGGCCACAGTGCCTGACCCATAGTAAGATTCGCTCACCGGGTCGGAGAAACGCGCTCCGTCAACTTCGAGAAAATAGTAGTGGAATCCCGGCATGAGAGGCTCGGTGGTGACTCTCCACAACCCGTCGGCACCCTGTTTCATAGGGTACTTCACACCACAGATGTCGGCTGCAACCCTGGTGGCTCCGTTGGCCCTGATGGAGAAGCTCACACTGCCGTCCGGGTTCACCACCCTCGTCGCAGCTGCTGGACGCACGCTGTTCTTTGCCTGTCTTGCGCTGTCGAGGAAATGTACCATGGCGTCGAGGTTCTCCCTGGAGTACATGTTGATTCCGTGGCCGCCCTCATCAACGGGATGGAATTCGCTCACCACGCCCGCTTTCGAAAGGGCGTCATAGAGTTCCTCACCCTGCTGGAACGGGACAACGTTGTCCTTGCGGCCGTGGAATACGATGAGAGGAGGATCGCTGGAATCCACGTAATCCGTTGCGCTTGCCTTGCGGAATGCCGCCTCATTCTCAGGGGTTTTCTTCATTCCTATGAGCACCTCTTCCGGGGTGGTGTCGGCACCGAAGTTCATAGGTGAGTCTATGGTGTAGGGGTCAATAGGTCCGGACCAGTCGCAGGCTGCGTCAACAGAACTGCTGAACTGGAGACAATCCCCTACGAAGCCTTCCAGAGCCTCCACGTCATTGGAGGTAGCTGCGAGAGAGGCGAGGTGTCCGCCGGAAGAGAAGCCTGATGCGGCTATGAAAGAAGGGTCCAGACGATATTTGGCAGCATTTCCCCTGATGAACCTGACTACCGCCTTTATGTCGTTGATCTGGGCCGGGAAGAGGGCGTCGGTGCTTGACCTGTGATTCGGGGTGACAACGGCGTAACCTGCATCCAGGAGGGCCTGTACTATGGTTCCAAGGTCCGCCGCACCCTTGGAGTTGTTGCTGAACCAGGCGCTGCCGTAAATATGGACCACAACAGGGTAGGATTCCTTCACCTCCTTAGGGAGGTAGATATCCATATTATGGTATATTTGAGAGTCAAAGGCGTAATTCACATCGGAATACTTTCTGGAGTATTCCATCTTTATTTCAGGGAGCTGGAAACCCCCGAAATCCGCCGAAGGCTCGCCCTGAGGCTGAGCATACAATGCGGAGGCACTTGCAAACGCAAGCATCGCGAGCAAAAATCGTTTAATCATATCCGGTTATCAATTAGTGGGTTGGCGATAAAATTAAAATTCTCCGTTCCCGTACCTTCCTGCGAGTCCGCCTTCTCCCGTTTCCTTGTAGAGGGAAGGCAGGTCGTGGCCGGTCTGCTTCATCACCTGCACCACTTCGTCGAAGGATACGCGGTGGAAGCCGTCGGAGAAAGAGGCATAGAGATTGGCATCCAGGGCACGGGCTGCCGCCATGGCATTGCGCTCTATGCAAGGGATCTGCACGAGTCCGCAAACCGGGTCGCAGGTCATTCCGAGATGGTGTTCAAGACCCATTTCCGCGGCGTACTCCACCTGGGACGGAGTGCCTCCGAAGAGCTGGCAGGTGGCGGCAGATGCCATTGCGCAGGCAACACCTACCTCACCCTGGCATCCCACCTCGGCGCCGGAAATGGAAGCGTTGTGCTTGACCACGTTACCGAAGATGCCCCCTGTCGCCAGCGCGTGCAGTATGCGTTTGTCGGAGAAATTGTGGCCCTTCGCGATGTGGTAGAGCACCGCCGGGAGCACTCCGCAGGAACCGCAAGTCGGTGCGGTGACCACGGTGCCGCCGGAGGCGTTTTCCTCACTCGCGGCGAGGGCGTACGAGAACACGAGACCACGGGTCTGGAGGTTCTGCTTGTATCCGGAGACCTTGATGTAGTAGGTAGCCGCCTTGCGCGAGAGATGGAGCGGTCCGGGGAGCACACCTTCGTTGTCGAGGCCCCGCTCCACGCATGCCTTCATCGCCATCCACACCTCCATCAGATAATCCCAGATACTGGAATCCTCGCACTCGTCCACGTATTCCCAGATGCTGCGTCCGGTGTCACGGCACCACTGCATGATGTCCTTGATCGTGTGCAGGGCGTAGATGTCCGGACCCTCCCCAATGAGGGAACCCGGGCCTTCGGATATGGTGCCTCCGCCTACGCTGTACACGGTCCATTCGTCAGTCTCATTGCCTTCGGCATCCCTGGACACGAACTTCATCCCGTTGGGATGGTAAGGCAGGAATATGTCCGGACGCCAGAGTATCTCCACCGGCGCTCCCTTTTCCGAAAGTGCGTCCCTGACGGCCACGTCGGTAAGGTGCCCCTTGCCTGTTGCTGCGAGACTGCCGTACAAAGTCACTTGAAACGATGCCGCTTCGGGGTGCTTCGCCAGGAACAACTGGGATGCCTTCTGCGGGCCCATGGTATGGCTGCTGGACGGGCCGCGGCCTATTTTGTAAAGTTCTCTCAGGGATTTCATAATATATTTCCGAGGCAGGTTCTTACACTGTCCATCCAATACGGCACTTTCACTCCGAACACGGTCTTCACCTTGGTCTTGTCGAGCACGGAGTATGCCGGCCTTACGACCTTTGAAGGGAATTCGTCCGAGTGGCAAGGCTGCACGTCGCAGTCGGTGTGGCCGGCGCAGGCAGCGATGAACTTGGTGAAGTCATACCAGCTGCAGACGCCTTCATTGGAGTAATGGTATATGCCGCCGTGCTCCCTGTACGAGCGCGTGGACACGATGCCGCAGATCAGCTCCGCGAGGTCGCGGGCATAAGTCGGGGTACCGGTCTGGTCGAACACCACCCTCAGGGACGGCTTGCTGCCGGTGAGCGCAAGCATGGTTTTGAGAAAATTCTTGCCGAACTCGCTGTACAGCCACGCTGTGCGTATGATTACGCTGTTGCAGCCGCTGGCGAGGATTTTCTCCTCACCGTGGAGTTTGGTGAGCCCGTACACCCCGGTAGGACCGCCTTTCTGATCTTCGCGGCACGGGACATTGTACGGATCGGCACCGAACACGTAGTCCGTGCTGACGTGGAACAGGGTGCCTCCGGCATCCTTCATCGCCAGCGCCAGGATTTCCGGCGCGTCTGCGTTCAGTTTCTCCGCCAGCGCCTGCCTGTCTTCTGCACCCTCGACATCCGTAAACGCGGCGCAGTTGATGATGAGTTCCACCTTTTCCTTCTCCACCATCGAGCGCACTGCGGCACTGTCGGTGATATCCAGGCGCACGGTGTCCGTAGGGACGGCGTCACCCGCGAGCTTTCGCAGCATCGCGACCTGTTCGGCTGATGCCTCGTTCACGTCCGTGAATACAAACCTGTCCCCCGAGGCGAGGGAGCATATGCGCAGTTCGTTGCCAAGCTGACCGTTGGCACCGGTAACAAGAATTGTCATTGTTTAGCTAAATCAGAACTCGTCAATATTCAACAATCCCTTCTTCTCCACTTCGTCCGCGATGCGCACGAGATACTGTCCGTACTGATTCTTGAGCATAGGTTTCGCGGTCTCACGCAGCTGCTCGGGGCTTATCCAGCCCTTGCGCAGGCCTATGCCTTCCAGACAGGCGACCTTCAGACCCTGACGCTTCTCTATGGTCTCGATGTAGCTCGTGGCTTCTGCCAGGGAGTCGTGGGTGCCGGTGTCAAGCCAGGCGAATCCGCGTCCGAGCGTCTGTACCTTGAGCTCGCCGTCGGCAAGGAAGACCTGGTTGACGGTGGTGATTTCGAGCTCTCCACGCGCGGACGGCTTGATGTTCTTTGCCACGTTCACGACCTTGTTGGGATAGAAATACAGTCCCACGACAGCGTAGTTGGACTTGGGGTGCGCAGGCTTCTCCTCTATGGAGAGACAGTTGCCCTGCTTGTCGAATTCCGCCACGCCGTAACGCTCCGGATCGCTCACCCAATATCCGAAGACCGTAGCCTTCTTTTCCTCTTCGGCGGTGCGTACTGCATTGCGGAGCATATCAGTAAGTCCTGCTCCGTGGAATATGTTGTCGCCAAGCACAAGGCAGACGGAGTCGTCTCCCACGAACTCTTCGCCTATTATGAATGCCTGTGCAAGTCCGTCAGGAGACGGCTGCTCAGCGTAGCTGAAACGCACGCCGTAGTCGCTGCCGTCGCCGAGCAGACGCTTGAAGCCCGGGAGGTCATAAGGGGTGGAAATAATCAGAATATCCCGGATGCCGGCCAACATAAGGACGGACACCGGGTAGTAAATCATCGGTTTATCATAGATTGGGAGAAGCTGCTTGCTCACGCCCTTGGTGATCGGGTACAGTCTCGTACCCGAACCACCTGCGAGGACTATTCCTTTCATATTTGACGGGCTTGAAAAATTACATCCAAGGCTCCGGCTCCTTACCGGCTTCGTCAAAATATTCCTTCTTGGCGTGGCATACCGGGCACTCCTTAGGAGGCTCCGGGCCTACATATTTGTATCCGCAGACTGAGCAGATCCATTCTTTGTTTTCCTTTGCCATAATGGTAACTGTATTTTTAGTTCTCACAAATATAGCAAATTAATCGATAAGTGCACCATTCAGGCTACTCAGTCATCCCAGGAACTTGTGCTGTCCGGCTTTCCGGACCTCCAGCTCATTATGGACTGGGAGATGTTGATGATGAAATCGCCCATCTTCTCAAGTTCCTCGATAAGAGCGATATAGTACACTCCCTCAAAGTATTTGTCGCCGTCGTTGTCGACGTTCGCAAGCTCAGAATCACGCAGGGAATCACGCCTGGTGTTGATGTCGATTTCCGCCTGGATGGCGTTGTCTATATTGGTGATGGTGGTGCTGTGTGCAAGGTTGTAAACCATTGCGTCATAAGCCCTTCCTACGAGCTCTATCATACTGTCCACTTCCTTGCGGTGCTCGTCAGAGAGTTTCTGCTTGTGTTCAAGAGCCCTGTCTATGAGGCGGCTGATGGCTTCTCCGCTGTCACCGAGGGACTCCATCTCCCCTACTATCCTGTATATGGACTTAATCCTGAGCAGGGAGTTGTCGCTGAGGGCTTCGCGGCTCACCTTGTTGAGGAAGTTGACCACTTCGTATTCGATGCGGTCGGAAATCTCCTCATACTTGACGAGCTTTTCCTTCCAAGGCCTGAAATCAGCCTCCTTGTCGGAGTTCTTCACCGCTTCCTGCACGTAGCCCAGACCGTTCTTCATTATTTCGCCGAAGTGCACAACCTCCTTCTCAGCCTCAGAAAGGGCAAGTTCTGGAGTGGAGATCAGACCTGCGTTGATATATACGAGCTTATCCTGGTTCTCACCCTGCTTCTCCTTAATCACGCGGCATACGAACTTCTCTATCACAGGGATGAACCAGATGAGTATGCCGGTATTGATGAGGTTGAATACCGTGTGGAGCATGGAGATGCTGTAGAGCGGAGACTCGGCGGAACCGGAAAGCCCGAGTCCGGAGATGATGAGATGAATCAGGGAAAGGAAAGGCCGGAAGAGGGCGATTGCCCAGATTACGCCAAAGAGGTTGAATACCGTGTGGGCGAGTGCAGCGCGACGGGCATTGCGGTTACCCACGGAGGCGGCGATATTGGCGGTGATGGTGGTGCCTATGTTCTCACCGAGCACCATCGCGGCTGCCATATCGAACTGGATCCAGCCCATATTCAGGAAGATGAGCGTAAGTGCGACTGTGGCGCTTGAGGACTGCAGGATGAGGGTGAGCACCGTACCTACGAGCACGAAGAGGAGGACGGAGAAGATGCCGTGGCCGGACCAGCTTTGCAGGAAGTTCAGCACCTCAGGGCTGGACTGGAGGTCAGGGACGGAGTTCTTCATAAAGGAGAGTCCGAGGAAAAGAAGGCTGAAGCCTACCACGAACTCGCTGATGTCGCGCCACTTTCCTTTCTTGGATATGCTCATGATGAAGCCCAGGGCCATAAGCGGCACGGCCAACATGGATACGTCCGCCTTGAAGCCGAAGAGGGCAATGATCCAGGCGGTGAAGGTGGTGCCTATGTTGGCACCCATTATGACGCTGATGGCCTGTTTGAGGGTGAGAAGACCGGCGTTGACGAAGCCCACCACCATGACCGTGGTCGCACTGGACGACTGGATCACAGCAGTGACACCAAGTCCTGTGACAACGCCCTTGAGCGGGTTGGAGGTAATCGAGGCCAGGAATTTTCGAAGGCCGGAACCGGCCGCTTTCTGCAATCCGGAGCTCATAAGGTTCATTCCGTAGAGGAAAAGACCGAGAGCGCCGATAAGAGTAAAGATACTTAATACCATTTTATACTGACTTTTTCGTTTGCAAAATTGACCAAAAAGCCTGGTACCTCAAAGAGTCGGGAAACGATTTAACATTTATTTAACACCCGATGTCTCAGGTATGGAGAAGAAATCATACCTTTGCAGAAGATGACAAGACTGTTAGTTATAGAAGACGAGGCTGATCTCAGGGAGATTCTGAGCTTCAACCTTGAGGGCGAGGGCTACGGAGTGGCCCTGGCTGCCAGCGCCGAGGAAGGCTTGAAACTGCTCGGCCCGGAAATCGACCTCATTCTGCTGGATGTGATGCTTCCGGGGATGTCGGGCTACGAATTCGCCCGCAAGATACGCCTGGAACTGCACTGCACCCAGCCCATCATTTTCCTAACTGCCCGGTCCACGGAGGGAGACCTCCTGGAAGGCTTCTCGAGCGGAGGGGATGACTACGTATCCAAACCATTCTCCTACAATGAGTTGAGCGCCCGCATCAAGGCAGTGCTAAGGCGCTGCGGAGAGGCGGCTCCTGTAAATAAGAAGATACGCATAGGGCATCTGCTCATTGACCCGGAGGCCGGATTGGCAAGCATGGACGGAGAACTGATCAAGTTCTCGCGCAAGGAGTTCGACCTCCTGGTGCTGCTGGCACGCAGCCGCGGCAGCTACTTCTCCCGTTCCAGGATAATCTCGGAACTGTGGAAGGATGCTCCCTATGTGCTGGACAGGACCATAGACGTACACATCGCCCGCATACGCTCCAAACTCGGCAAGATGCACGACCTGGTCAGGAACAAGACCGGCTTCGGCTACTACATTGACCCTGCTTATGAAGACAATGACTAAACGCCTGCTTGGCACCAGTTTAATCTTTCTGGTACTGGCCGTGCTTTCGCTGACCCTCATACTCTTCAACGAGAACAGGAACAAAACTGCGATTCTGGCTTCCAAGCTCGAGGCTTACTGCGACATCCTGGCAGAAAGCGAGGACCCTTCGGAGGCGGTGAAGCTGCTTCCCAAGGAGCTGGGAGTAAGCGTCATCAGCCCTGACGGAACCGTCACCTTCGATACCAGAACCGATGCACACGGCCTGGAGAACCATCTGAAGCGCCCTGAAATCGAGGCGTGTGTCAAAGACGGACGAGGCGAGGCGATACGCAGGTCCGCAACCTCCAACAGGAAGTATTTCTATTTCGCCAAGGCATACGACGGGCTCATCATCCGCTGCGCTCAACCCTTCGAGGTGGAGCTGGAGAAGTTCTTCCGTCTCGACTGGATGCTCATCATCAGCCTGCTGCTGATGACGACCCTGGCGCTGGTGGCGGTGATTGCCCTGACCTCGAATTACGCACGCCGCGACAGGGAGGCATCCGAAGGAGAGAAAAGGCGGCTGAAACACGAGATGACGGCAAATATCTCCCATGAGCTCAAGACGCCCGTCAGCAGCATACAGGGCTACCTGGAGGCAATTGTAAACCACCCGGACATGGACCCGGCAAAGAAGGGCCTATTCATAGAGAGAAGCTACCTGCAGGCGCTGAGGCTTTCCGATATGATCAGGGACATATCCCTGATTACCAAGCTCGAAGAGGCTCCGGAGCAGTTCCGCATCAGCGCAGTAAACCTGAAAGTGCTGTTTTCCGAGGTGTGCGAAGAGCTTTCCGACACTCTTCTCTCAAAGGAGATGGAGGTGGAGAACGGACTCCCGCCAATCTGCATTAGAGGCAGTTACAATCTGATTTATTCCATTTTTCGCAACCTGGTGGAGAACAGCGCAAAGTATGCCGGCAAGGGCTGCAAGGCCATTATCAGTTACAGTCGCGACTCTGACGGAACCCATCTGTTCGACTACAGGGACAACGGCCACGGAGTGGACGAGGCTATGCTGGACCGCATTTTCGAGCGTTTCTTCAGACTAGACGCAGACAGGAGCAAGTTCAGCGAGGGCTCCGGTCTGGGACTTTCAATAATAAAAAACGCAGTGATTTTCCACAAAGGGGAAATCACTGCGTATAACGTACCCGGAGGCGGTTTGGGCTTCAGGTTTTCTATGAAGGACCTTACTTGTTGAGCAGTTTCTCGCTTCGTGCAACAAAGTCAGCAAGAGCCTTGCCCTTGAGCATGCCGTTGCCCAGAAGAGCGAGGTCGACGACCTGCTGGAGAAGTTCGGTCTCGGCATTTTCGCTTCCACGTGCATTCCAGATGCGCGCCACCAGAGGGTTCTCCATATTCACCACTATGTTGTAGGACTCAGGAATGGAGCCGTAGAAGTTCATTCCTCCTCCCATTGCGCTCATCTCGCGATAGCGGCGCATGAACTCGCTCTGGGTGATGACCACAGGGGCTGAGTTCTCGCCAAGGTTGCGCGCTTCGATGCTGTACTCGTTGCCCTGAGGGAGTGCTGCCTTGAACATGTCGTCAAGCACTTTCTTGTCATCCTCGCTGAGCTCCAGCTTGACTTCCTCTTCCTTCTGGATGAGTTTGTCTATGGTGTCGCTGTCCACCCTCGCGAAACGGGTGTGCTCAATTCTGCTTTCGAGCAGGTTCACGAAGTGGCTGTCGAGCTCGCAGTCCATAAGAAGCACGTCGTAGCCCTTGTTCTTTGCACCTTCTATGAAGTAGTATTGCTCGTCAGGCTTGGTGGCGTAGAGGTAAACCACGTTCTTGTCCTTGTCCGTCTGCTCGGATTCTATCGCCTTGCGGTAATCCTCGAGACCGAAGTACTTGCCGTCGGTGTTCTTGAGGAGCGCGAATTTCATCGCCCTCTCGCAGAACTTCTCGTCGCTGAGCATGCCGTACTCGATGAAAAGCTTGATATTGTCCCACTTCTGCTCGTACTGCTCGCGCTGCTCCTTGTAGATTTCCTCGAGCCTGTCGGCCACCTTCTTGGTGATGTAGGTGCTGATTTTCTTGACGTTGGCGTCGCTCTGGAGGTAGCTGCGGCTGACGTTCAGAGGGATGTCCGGGGAATCGATCACACCGTGCAGAAGGGTGAGGAAGTCCGGGACTATGTTGTCCACGTGCTCCGTGACGAACATCTGGTTGCAGTAGAGCTGGATCTTGTTCTTGTCTATTGCCATCCTTTCCTTGATCTTAGGGAAGTAGAGCACTCCGGTGAGGGTGAAAGGATAGTCCACGTTGAGGTGTATCCAGAACATAGGCTCTTCCTCCATAGGATAGAGTTCGCGATAGAACTTGAGATAATCCTCGTCCTTGAGCTCTGAAGGAGCCTTGGTCCAGATAGGTTCTATGTTGTTGATGACATTGTCCTCGTCGGTCTCCACGCTTTTGCCGTCCTCCCACTTGGTCTTCTTGCCGAATACTACCGGCACCGGCATAAACTTGCAGTACTTGCCGAGAAGCTGGCCGATGCGGCCGTTGGATGCAAATTCCTCGGCGTCGTTATCGAGGTAGAGGCTGATGACAGTGCCCCTGTCGCTCTTGTCGCTTTCGCCCATTGAGTACTCAGGAGAGCCGTCGCAAGACCATTTCACGGCCTTGGCGCCATCCTTCCAGCTGAGAGTTTCGATGGTAACCTTCTTGGATACCATAAAGGCTGAGTAGAAGCCCAGACCGAAGTGGCCGATGATGGAACCGATCTGGTCCTTGTACTTCTCGAGGAATTCTCCCGCTGAGGAGAAGGCTATCTGGTTGATGTATTTGTCGACTTCCTCTTCGGTCATACCTATGCCGCGGTCGATGACCCTGAGGACTTTTTTCTTCTCATCGAGTTCCACGCTGACCTTCAGTTCACCGAGCTCACCCTTGAAATCGCCGCTGCTTGCGAGGGCTTTCATCTTCTGGGTGGCGTCCACTGCATTTGCTACAAGCTCACGCAGGAAGATCTCGTGGTCCGAATAAAGGAACTGCTTGATGACGGGGAAAATGTTTTCCGTGGTAACCCCGATTTTACCTTTTAATGATTTGGTAGCCATTTCTATTGTTTCTTATTTTGTTTCAATCAAAAAGCCGATGCTTTGCAGCACCGGCCCTATAAAATCAAAATATGTTCCATTGACAAATTGTCACCAACTTACGCTCGTGTAGAACTGTATCTCGCCACAATCATAGACAAGTTTGCAGTAATCCACCTGCTCGCCTTCCTTATAAAACTCGCTGTTGAGCACTCCGCTCGGTTCCAGAGAGTAGCTCACATAAGTTGAGGAAGCGGACTCAAGCCAGTCGTAGCGCATATCGCCGTCAAAGTGCATCTCCATCACATAAGAGTTCTTCTCGTCGTAACGGTAGGCAAGGTCGCTGAGTATGAAAGCGCTGCGTCCGTATTGCCCGGGGAGTCGAAGAGCATCGAAGGAAAAGACGGCATCAGCCCCTTCACCCTCGACATGTACGGACTCGTCCGTTATGCGGGTAATGGTGACACTTATCTGATTGCCGATTATCGCAGTATTGCCGAACGAATCTGACGCGAGAAGGGACAGACAGGCACCTACAGTTTCACGATACTGATGCGCCACGAAATATGCAAGATTGCTTGGGGTCCTATTCCGATTCGAATCGGTATCCACCACGCAGGAGGTCATAAGGGCAAGGGTTGAGAGAAGCAATAATATCCTTTTCATATCCTCATCATTTAGAATTTATATGCCACACCGGCCTTTAGTCCGGAATACTGTATGCCGAACCCTGTCTCGACAAAGCCGCAAAGATCCTTGCCGAACTCGACTCCGAACATAGTCATCTGATACGCCGGCCTGACTTTTTCTTCAGCAAGATAGAAGCCCGGGTATGCAGCGATACCAAGCGATAACGATGTGTAGAGGCGGCACTTTGGCCTGTCCATATAGAACATCTTGACTTTGGGCATAAGGCTTATTGCTGCACCAAGCCTAAACTTCTCAGAACCCGGGTTTATGGCATCATAAGAATTATGGTAATAGAAAGTGGCTCCAAGGTCCACACCGACACCGATCCAATGATTGAATTTGTATTCGGCTCCTACCCCCAGACCTCCTGTACTCCGGGTTTCGTCGTGATAATCCTGATAGATATACTCAAGTCTGGTATTGGACGGATACATATCAACGCAGCCTATGAGATAGTGTCCATCGGCAAACAATGAGCTTCCAATATCGGAAGGAGTATTCAGGGAGGCTGTCACTGACCATCCGTCAGGAGAGTGATGAACCCTGCGGGATTGACTCCTGGCCGAAGTGTCCGCAAGCGAAAGGCATAGCATGGACACGACAATAAGCGGGAATATGTGTTTACTCATATTATGAACTGTATAAACCTGTATAATGATGCGCGGTCGTGGCTTGCCGTTGCAGAAAAAGGGGATGAACAAAAGGCTTTTTGCTCATCCCCTTCTGGACTGTTTAGCCACCCGCTAGGGATGGTTGTTATTTGTAGAGGAATCTCTTGATGCTCATCTTAGGAGTCTTCTCGAAAGGAACCTGTACCAGCTCGACCTTGGCTATCTGGCTGTACTGCGGGAGCTTGCGGTTGGATGCGAGACGGATGTTCTCAGGGATGTCGGATACTGCCTCTTCGTCGAGACCGGACTTCTTGACGGCTTCCTGGTCGAGGTACACAAGGGCTACGATCTTGCCGCTGCGGTCCACTACCACCGACTCCGCCACGAAAGGCTGGTTGTTGATGACTGCTTCGAGCTCTTCAGGATAGATGTTCTGACCGTTGGCGGACAGTATCATGCTCTTGGAGCGGCCCTTGATGAAGATGTTGCCCTCGGCGTCCATGATTCCGAGGTCACCGGTGCGCAGATATCCGTCTTCGGTGAACGCAGCCTTGGTGGCTTCCTCGTTCTTGTAATAGCCTATGGTGATGTTGGAACCCTTGGCCT
Source organism: uncultured Bacteroidales bacterium (assembly GCA_945939695.1). Lineage (GTDB taxonomy): Bacteria > Bacteroidota > Bacteroidia > Bacteroidales > UBA932 > Cryptobacteroides. Next base: position 64,779 of record CAMEWE010000006.1, on the reverse strand, counting down.
GGATTTCTCCTGCAATGCGCTGAGGGTCATCGGAGTCAATGCGGGCCTGGACGCTGTTGATTGCCTTTCCGCAGGAGCCCGGCCTGTATTTGCGCCAGTCCTCGTATGCCAGCAACGGAGCTGCCTCGGTCATACCGTAGCCCACGGTATAGTGGAGGCCTATCTTCTTGAAGCATTTCTCCACCTCAGGGTTGAGGGCTGCGCCACCCATAATGTAGCTGCGCACCTTGCCGCCGAAAGCGGCATCGAGCTTGCTGCGTATCTTGTTGAAGAGTATGCAGTTGATTCCCGGGATAGAAGTCAGGAGCTTCATATACCACTTGTCGAGCACTGGCTTGAGGGAGGACTTGTATACCTTCTCCATCACCAGAGGCACGGTGCAGACAAGATAAGGCTGCACGTCGTGCATCGCCTTGAGCAGAAGGGACGGTGCAGGAGTCTTGCCCAGATAGTAAACGGTGCAGCCGCCTGCAAGGGGATAGAGGAACTCATATACCATTCCGTAGATGTGGGCCATAGGGAGCATTGACACTATCTTGTCATCCGGCATAACCGGGATGTTCTCGTGACCGAAAAGTATGGAGCTGCTGAGGTTGCCATAGGTGAGCATTACACCCTTAGGGGCACTGGTGGTGCCTGAGGTATAGTTGATGACGGCAAGTTCGTCCAGATTGTCCTTAGGCAGGCTGAACTGGTCCTTGTCCACACCCTGGGGATATTTTTCGGCATAAGCCTTGTCCATACCCTCGAATGCAGCCTTCACCTTTGCATCTGAGGCATAAATGAGGGCGAAGTCATCCACGTTCACTACGAGTTTGAGCAGAGGCATCGCTCCCTTTTCGAGCTTGTCCCAGATTTCCCTGTCCACAAAGAGCACGCTGCTCTCCGAGTGATTGACGAGATGGGATACGCTGTCGGGATGGAAGTCGGAGAGTATGGTCACGGTGACTGCCCTGTAGGCGTTGGATGCAAGGAAGCTGACGGCCCAATGGGCAGTGTTCTTTGCGCACACGGCAATCTTGTCGCCAGGCTTTACACCGGCAGCCTCGAACATCATTCCGAACTTGACTATGTAGGCGGCAAGTTCGCGGTTGGTAATGGTTTCACCCCTGTAGTTGCAAAGCGCTGGCTTTTCCCACAGGGATTTCATACTTGTTTCCAGAGTGGAGAGATAGGGTTTCATTCAGTATCGTTTTAATTAGTATTCCGTTTTGGTTATAGCAAAATTACTCCTATTCATATTGAAAGTCAAGAGCAATTGTTGAAAAGTTGGGATAAATTGCGATATTTGTGGCGAATAAGAAATTTTTGTGGCGAAAAAATATGAGGAAAAGGCCCATTGTAGCGTTGATATACGATTTTGACGGGACCCTCTCCCCCGGCAATATGCAGGAATTCGGCTTCATTCAGGCCGTCGGCAAAACCAAGGAGGAGTTCTGGAGAATGAGTGACAATATTGCCATAGGACAGGATGCGTCCAACGTGCTGGCATATATGAAGCTGATGTTCGACGAGGCGAAGTCCAACGGCATGAGCCTCAGGCGCGAGGACCTGAGGAAGTTCGGAGGGGACATAGAGCTTTTCGAAGGTCTGGCGGACTGGTGGTTCGACGCCGTGAACCGCTACGGCAGGCAGCAGGGTGTAGTGGTGGAACACTACATCAACTCCTCCGGGCTCAAGGAAATCATTGAAGGAAGCCCCATTGCGGACAAGTTTAAGCACATCTTCGCGGGCTCGTTCATCTACGACGAGGACGGGGAGGCCCAGTGGCCGGGAGTGGCGGTGGACTACACCGCGAAGACACAGTTCCTTTTCAAGATCAACAAGGGTATTTTCAGCGCACGCGACAACAAGAAGGTGAACGAGTCCGTGGCAGAAGAGAAGAAGAGGGTGCCGTTCACGCATATGATATACTTCGGCGACGGAGATACCGACGTGCCGTGCATGAAGATAGTCAAGATGTTCGGGGGACATTCCGTAGCCGTATGGAACCCGGGCAACCAGTCCAAGAAGCACTCCGCCGGCAAACTCAAGCGCCAGGGACGCGTAGATTTCGCAATCCCGGCGAGCTACGGTCCCGATTCCGGGGCATACAGGCTCGTCTGCGCCATCATCAACAAGATCAAGGCTGACTACGACCTCCAGCAGCTTTCCCTTTAGTCAAGCGGCACAATGATATACAGACAGTTAAGCGAAGCCGAATACAGGGACTTAGAGTCCAGAATTCTTTACGAGGACAATCACCTCCTCATAGTCAACAAGAAGGCCGGGGAAATCACCCAGGGCGACAAGACGGGAGACGAATGCCTCGCGGAATCATACAAGGCATTCATAGCCCGGCGCGATTCCAAGCCGGGGAAGGTGTACCTGGGCATACCGCACAGACTGGACAGGCCGGTGAGCGGGATATGCATCCTGGCCAAGACCACCAAGGCGATGGAGAGAATAAGCGCAATGCTCAGGGATGGGGAAATCCACAAGAAATACTGGGCGCTGTGCTGCGCGAAGCCCGATCCGTCCGAGGGCCATCTGGAGAATTACCTGATTCGCAACGAGAAGCAGAACAAGAGCTACATCGTAGCTGACGGCAAGCGCAAAGGTGCGAAGCTGGCGAAGCTGAACTACCGCTGGCTGTGCAGTACGGAGCGTTATCATCTCGTGGAAGTCGAGCTCCTCACCGGACGCCACCATCAGATACGCTGCCAGCTTTCAGGCATAGGCTGCGTCATCAAGGGAGACCTCAAGTATGGGGCAAAGAGGTCCAACCCTGACGGCGGAATCAGCCTCCACGCCCACGAAATCAGCTTCATCCATCCGGTGAAGAAGACTGACGTGCATTTGACAGCTGCACCTTCCTTTCCAACAGGTACTCTCCCGGATTGAGGCCTACTTTTTCCCTGAAAGCCGAGCCGAAGGTGACCGTATTGTGGAAGCCGGAGCGTTCGGAATATTCGCATATCTTCAAGTGCGGGTTTTCATCCATCAGCTTGAGCGCATAATCTATGCGATACTCGTTGGCAAACTTTCTGAAAGTGGTCTTCATCGTATTGTTGAGCAGCCTTGAAAGCGTGGTCTTGTTGGAATACACAAGGGCAGCAAGTTTTATAAGGGAGAATTTCTCATCCAGAAAGGGCTTCTTGTTTTCCATGACATCCTTTACCCTGCCCATCAGTTCCGCGTCCTTGTCGGAGCAGATAGTTTCCGGCTGCTCTTCCATTCTCTTTTCCCTGACAAGTGCCAGTCCCGCGAGGCGACGGAATTCCCCCTCCTTCTCCCTGTTCAGGAAGAGGCTTCTTCCCGCCTTTACCCTTCTCCATATCAGGATGCTGAAAGCTGTCTCAGGCAGCAAAAGCAATATGTTCAGGCTCATGCAATCAGATGAGAGAGCCGAAGCGAACATAAGACAGAAGAGCAGAAGGGTCAGCAGCAGACGGAAAGTAAGTTGAAGTGAAATCCAGTTCTCCGCTGCGCGAAAAAGTGCGGAAAGACGGCAAGTACGTCTAATGCTGCGGTACAGGTTCAGGATGCAGCACAGGCACATGTTCATGAAAATGACGCTTGCCGTCTTCAGATGGGTGAACAGGTAAACCAGGAGCAACAACAGCAGGGCTGAAGAAAGAATCAAAGTATCCTGGCTGTCCTCTTCGCCCATAGGCATACTGAGGGCAATGATAGATGAGACTGACAGCGCTATGTGGAAGGGATCCGGTCCGAATGAGGCTTTCACGAAAGGCAGCAGGGTCATCCAGGGCAGAAGCAGACTCAGACGGGCAATCTGTTTTGAAACAAAATTCAGAGGGCAGGTTATATTGCTCATTTTTTCAATAATTGGTTTTGAGCAAATATATGAAAACACCCCGCTCAAAATTTAGTTCTGAACAGGGTGATTGCAAGTTTTGGAAGAAACTTAGCTATTTATTTCTTTTTTTTAGCTGTCTTGATGGTATCGAAGCCCTTTCCATAGACGCCGGTGACTGAAGATACGGAAACGAAGGCATTGGAGTCTATGGCGTTTATGTATTTCAGAAGCACATTCAGGTCGGTCTTACGGGTTATTACCATCACCACTTTAACGTCATTCTTGGTGTACCAGCCCTTTCCGTCGAGCACGGTCACTCCCCTGTGGAGGTCGTTGGTGATCGCATCGGCAATCTGGTCAAATTTCTGTGAAAGGATGAAGAGCTGGACGGACTGACGCGAACCGGAGAGGTAGAGGTCGAGCACCGTACTTACGATAACTACCAGGATGAAACCGTATACGACGGTGGTAATCTTGTCTGCCCACGGCATAAGGGTACCGTCTGAAGTGTATGAAGGCACCAGCAGGGACGACAATATGATGGCTACATCCATAAAGAGTATCATCCTGCCCGGAGATACATTGCGGTACTTGTTCACAATCAGCGCAATGATATCGGTACCTCCGGTGCTTCCGCCCTGGGACATAGTCATTCCCATACCCGCTCCTGCGAGTATTCCACCCATAATGGTGCTCATAAGCTTGCCGTTGTCCGTGGCAAGAATCGTGACTATGTCTTCCGGTATCACAGCCTGCATCACGTTCATTCCCAAGGACGCAAGTATGATGGCGTAAACGGTCTTGCCGCCGAAGCCTTTGCCCAGGACGAAGAGTGCGGCGATAAGCAGACCTACATTCACCACGAAATAGGTATATCCGATTTTTATGCCCGTGGCATACTGGACTATGGAGGCGATACCGGTGACACCGCCACCGATAAGGTTGTTAGGCACCAGGAAGAGCGTCCATCCCAGCACGTAGGACACAAGTCCTATCGTGATGACAAGGTACTCCTTGATACTTCTCCAAAAGCTTTTCTTGAACTGTAACATTTAATACACTACTGTTTGAATCTACTGTTTTTTATCTTTTTTCTTCTTTATCTCCACTCCGGCCTTGATTTCCTCGAAGCCCTCCCCATATACGTTGTGCGTAGGAGAGATGGACATGAAGGCACGGGGATCGGTGCTCTTGATGACCTTGGTAAGGGCAGGAAGTTCCTTCTGGTTGATTAGAATCAGGAGCACTTTCTTCTCACTCTTCGTGTACCAGCCCTGGGCCTGGAGCACAGTGACTCCCCTGTTCATATTGTTGATGATATGGTCGGCGATTTCATTGAATTTCTCTGAGAAGACGAGGAGTTGGTAGGAGGAACGCTTACCTCCGACCACCATATCGATCATCAGGGAGAAGACCACGAGCTCCTCGAGACCGTAACACATATCGGAGAAGTTCTTTCCTGGCAGGAAAAGAAGCAGGGAACATATCACGAGATCCGTGACAAGGTATATCATACTCAGAGAAATCGGCCAGTATTTGTTGACCATCAGGGAAACGATGTCGGTGCCTCCGGTGCTGCCGCCGTAGCGCAGGACCAGACCTATGCCCACGGCCTCAAGGGCACCTGCAAAGACAGGGATCAGCACCTTCTCCTGGATGAAGAAGAACTCACCAGGAACGCTGTGTATCGCCTCGATGCTGCCCAGAAGTCCCATAGCGAAGGAGGAAACCACGATGCAGTATATGGTCTTGAAACCGAAGCCTATACCCATAGCAAGCACTGCAATCACTATGAGGATGGCATTGATGCCTATGTAGGTGTACTGGGCCTGGAGGAAGCCTCCCGTCGCATATTGTATGATGGTGCAAAGACCCATCATTCCACCGGCGGACATACCGTTGGGAATCATAAATCCCTCCCATGCAAATGCGAATATGAAGGAGGCTATCGTGAGTATGAGATAGTCCCTGAGCGTGTGGCTGATCTTCTTGAAATCCATTACTTGAGCACTATGTTGATGATTCTTCCCGGTACTACGATAACCTTGACTATGTTCTTGCCTTCAGACCACTTTGCGGTCTGCTCCATAGAGCGCACCGCTGCCTCGACTTCGGCAGGAGATGCACTCTTCGGAAGTTCTACGGTAAAGCGCATCTTGCCGTTGAACTGGACAGGATAGGTCACATTGTCTTCGGCGGCATATGCTGCGACATATTCAGGGAAGCTGGCTTCCGTCACGCTGCTGTCGTGGCCGAGATTCTGCCAGAGCTCCTCTGCCATATGCGGCGCAAACGGAGAGAGCAGCACTACCATAGGTTCAAGGATTTCCTTTTTGGAGCACTTAAGGGCGCCAAGCTCGTTGACCGCAATCATAAATGCACTTATGGTGGTGTTGTATGAGAAATTCTCTATATCCTCCTGCTCCTTGGCGATGAGCTTGTGGAGCACCTTAAGCTCGGCAGGACTGGCCTTATCGTCATTCACGAGCCAGTTGTCCCTGTCGTAAAAGAGTCTCCAGAACTTCTTGAGGAACCTGTTGACTCCGTCAATTCCCTTGGTATCCCAAGGCTTGCTCTGCTCCACAGGTCCGAGGAACATCTCATACAGACGCAGGGTGTCGGCTCCGTAGCTGTTGCAAATGTCGTCAGGATTGACAACGTTGTACATTGACTTGCTCATCTTCTCGACAGCCCATCCGCAGATGTATTCCCCATTTTCAAGGACGAACTCCGCATCCTCGAACTCGGGACGCCATTTCCTGAAGGCTTCCAGGTCAAGTTTGTCGTTATGCACGAGATTGATGTCCACGTGGATTTCAGTGGTGTCGTAAGCGGACTTCAGTCCGCTGGAAACGAACTTGTTGGTGCCTACGATTCTGTAGACGAAGTTGGACCTGCCCTGTATCATTCCCTGGTTCACCAGCTTGCGGAAAGGCTCGTCCTCGCAGACGTATCCGAGGTCATAGAGGAACTTGTTCCAGAAGCGGGAGTAGATGAGATGCCCCGTAGCATGTTCGGTGCCGCCGACATAAAGGTCGACGCTCCTCCAATACCCGTTGGCTTCACTGCTGACGAGGGCCTTGTCGTTGTGCGGATCCATATAGCGCAGATAGTAGGCACTGGATCCCGCGAAACCAGGCATAGTGCTCTTCTCGAGAGGATAGCCCTTGTAGTTCCAGTCCTTGGCCCTTGCAAGAGGCGGTTCGCCGTCCTTCGAAGGCTTGTATGAACTGATTTCAGGAAGACGGAGAGGAAGCTCCGACTCTGGGAGGGGAACAGGAATACCGTCCTTATAATAAATCGGGAAAGGCTCTCCCCAGTATCTCTGACGGGAGAAGATGGCGTCGCGCAGACGGTAGTTGGTCTTGCGGCGGCCCAGGCCGTGGGCCTCGACATAGTCCTTGGCTGCCTCGATGGCATCTTTCACCTTCATTCCGTTGAGGAAACCGGAATTGCACATTATTCCGTCCTTGGCGTCGAAGCTCTGCTCACTGACATCGCAACCCTCAATGAGAGGAATAATAGGGAGATTGAACTTCCTTGCGAAGGCGTAGTCCCTGCTGTCGTGGGCCGGTACCGCCATAATGGCACCGGTGCCGTAGCCTGCGAGCACGTACTCGGAAATCCATATAGGCACCTGCTCCCCGGTCAGAGGATTGATGCCATAAGAACCTGAGAATACGCCAGTTACGCTCTTTGTTTCGGAGATGCGCTCGCGCTCGGTCTTCTTTCTGACCGCAGCCACGTATGCCTCCACCTCCTCCTTGCGATCAGGGGTGGTGAGCTGCTGCACGAGTTCACTCTCAGGGGCGAGCACCATAAACGTGACGCCGAATACCGTGTCCGCGCGGGTAGTGAATATGGTCACTGGCATGTGCCTGTCCCCGCACACTGTATCGAATATCATCTCCGTGCCCTCGGAACGGCCTATCCAGTTGCGCTGCATCTCCTTCAGGGAATCGGACCAATCGAGCCTGTCGAGCGAATCCAGGAGCCTGCCGGCGTACGCTGAGACACGCAACTGCCACTGGGTCATCTTCTTCTGTTCCACCGGGAAACCGCCCCTGACGCTTAGTCCGTCCTTTACCTCGTCATTCGCGAGCACGGTACCCAGGCCTTCGCACCAGTTCACGCTCGTTTCACCCTGGTATGCGATGCGGTAGCGCATCAGTATGTCTGACTTCTCCTTTTCGGATGCCGCCTTCCACTGCTCGGGACTTACATCTTCCCAACCCGTGGTCGCGAATCTGTCCACGAGCTCGGAAATCGGCCTTGCCTTGTTCTGCTGAGGGTCGTACCAGCTGTCGAACATTTTCAGGAAAGCCCACTGTGTCCACTTGTAGAACTCCGGGTCACAGGTGCGCACTTCCCTGTCCCAATCGTATGAGAAACCTATACGGTCGAGCTGCTGGCGGTAACGGGCCACATTGTCGTTGGTAGTCTTCTCAGGGTGCTGTCCGGTCTGGATGGCATACTGCTCAGCCGGCAGACCGAAAGCATCGTAGCCCATAGGATGCAGGACGTTGAAGCCTTTGAGCCTCTTGTATCTGGCAAAAATATCGCTGGCAATGTAACCGAGAGGATGGCCTACGTGAAGACCTGCTCCGGAAGGATATGGAAACATATCCAGAACATAGAACTTCGGTCTGGACTTATCCTCAACCACCTTGTAACGCTTCTCGGCCGCCCACTTGGCCTGCCATTTTGACTCAATTGACCTGAAATCGTAATCCATTGTATATATAACTATTTATTTCTTCTTTCGAGTTTAAACTCAACGTATATCGTCATATGACACTTCACCTTCTTGCCTCTTACCTGCGCAGGCTTCCAGTTCGGGGACGCACTCACCACCCTGACCGCTTCGGCGTCCAGGAGTTCATCCACTCCTTTTACCACCCTCACGTCCTGCACCTTGCCCTTTTCGTCGATGACAAAGTCCACCAGCACCTTGCCCTGTATGCCGTTTTCCACAGCCTCTGCAGGATAGCGCAGGTAAACATATACCCACTTCTTCAGAAAATCCGCAGGGTCGCGGGAACCGAGGAAGGCAGGTTTCACGTCACAGTCGCCGAAGGATACAATCTCGTCGGAAGTGTTGCTCAGCTGCGGGATACCTTCCTCCCGGAATGCAGGAGCCTTGCCGTTCGCCAGATTCAGGCAGAAGTTGTAGATGAACTCAAGTTCCCTCTCCATATCCTCCCATTCGAGTATCGACGGAGTGTCGCGTTCGGTGTTGTATTCAGGATACATACCGGTCGTGAAGAGCACTGAAGGGATCTCGTGTTCGTAGAAGGACCTGTGGTCCGAAGCCACGGGCTCCTCGGAGACTATGCGTGGAGTGATGGGCTGGAGGCTTGCGGATACCTGGTCCAGACGGGTGTTCAGGTCGGGGTTGGATGAGGTATAGGCATAGAAGCCGCCTGATGCGGTTCCCAGCATGTCGAGATTGACCATCGCATCTATACGGAGTTTCGCACCTATGGAGCGGTTCAGGAAATACCACGATCCGGCAGAGGCATTGAGCGAGGACCCGAAGGCGGCTATGATTACCGTGCGCTTGAGCAGCACCCTGTTGATGCTGAGCTTCTTGGCGAGCTGCATAAGCATAGCCAAACCGGAAGCATTGCCGTTGGCGCCGTAAAAGATTTTCTCGCGTTCAGTCCCGTTGACATTGACCCGGGAGGATCCAAGGTTGTCAAGACGGGCACCGATAACTATGTAATTGTCTTTGAGTTCCGGATCGTAACCGGGAATGACGGCGATCACATTGCCGGAGCGGAGAGTATCCCCGTTCTCCCGAAGTATGCCGAAGGTCTCCACATCGCTGCCTCCTATGAGGTCCAGGCCATAGGACTCCAGTATTCCGCTGATGTATTCTGCCGCTTCCTTTTCACCCTGACTTCCTGCAGCCCTGCCTTCCAGCATAGCCGAGGCGAGATAGGAGACCTGTTCCTTCATCTCGGTGACAATCTCGCTGTCCCTGAGAGCATCCAGGGAGGATGACCTGAACTGGGCCTTAACTGCCATGGGAACCAGGCAAAGCAGGAGCAAAATCGCTATTCTCTTCATACACTATCTGTTGTTGAGTATCCAGGCGTCCGGGCAGAAACCGCTCTGTCTGACGGTCTTGAGGGATTCATAAGCATCCACTATCCTGTCAGTGGGACAGACGCCCACGGCGGTGAAGCCGTTGCGGTAGCGGATGAGAGTGGAAGGATAGCCGGCTTCTGAAGCCTGCTGGGCGAAACGCCCTGCATTCTCGGGATTTCCAAAGGCTCCTACTATGACATAGTAGGAGTAAGGCAGTCTGGATTTTTCCTGGTCCGTAAGCTGCCTTGCCTCCACGATGGAACTGCCCTGCAGGCGTATGGAATCCAGAGCCGCAAGCGAATCCGAAATCTGAGTCTGCAGGAGTTTCAACGAGTCCAGCCTGTCATTATGAGCCTTCTGCTCCATCTCCAGGGCGCTGCGCTTCTTCTCTATGTCCGCGGAAGTCGGACGCCCTGCAATCTTCCTGAAAAGGTCGCAGGAGCTAAGGCTGAGGCTCAACAGAACGAGCAGAAATATGGAATGAAACTGTTTCATACTTCGATATAATCCCAAATTGCAAATTTAGCAAAACTTTTTATATTTGCAGTCTATATGCGCGAGACTGTAACCATAGCCGCCCTGCTGCTGTCAATCTGCAGCGCAGGGGCACAGAACGGCTTCAGATACGAAATTCCCTACCCTGCCCCCTTGGAAAGAAGCGACAGTGTGAAGATTGTCGTGATGGGAGATGTCATGATGCACTCAAGGCAGCTGGAGTACGACTGCAGCCCCTTTCTCTCCGAGCTCAAGCCCATAATCGAAGGGGCGGATTTCGCACTCGCGAATATGGAGTTTTCCCTGGGAGGCGAGCCCTACAGCGGGTACCCTGCCTTCAGCGCACCGGACAGCTACGCAAGCTATGTGCAGTCGCTTGGAGTGGACGTATTCCTCACAGCCAACAACCACATACTCGACCGGGGCCGCAAAGGCCTGGAGCGCACTCTGGAGGTGTACGACCGCCTGGGAGTGATGCATTGCGGAAGCGCGAGGGACAGTTTGGAACTAAAATCCAGAAACCCGCTGATACTGAGAGCCAAAGGCATAAGCATAGCGCTGCTGAACTTCACCTACGGCACCAACAATCCCGGCAGCGGAGCTTTCCCGAGCGTAAACCTTATGGACAGGAAGTCCGTATCGGAGGCAATAGTCAGGGCAAGGGAAAAGGGGGCGGATTTCATACTCGCGCTGCCGCATTGGGGAACGGAGTACTCCCTCAGGCACGATGCCGGGCAGGAAGACTGGGCAAAATGGCTCGTAGAGCAAGGCGTGGACGCTATAGTGGGCTCACACCCACACGTGGTCCAGGACAGCTGCCACATAGACGGAAGGCCGGTAATCTACTCTCTCGGCAACGCAGTGTCAAATATGAGCGCCAAAAACACCAGACTCGGTCTGGTGGTGGAACTGACATTCGTCAAGAAGGAATGCGGGGAGTGCACGGTACGCGAGCCTTCGCTCAACTTCACCTGGTGCACACTGCCCGGGACACTCACCGACAACTATATGACCATAGATATAAAAAAGTGGGCCACCCGCCGAAGCGAATGGCTCACTGATTCTGATTATCTGAATATGGTCTCCACCCTGAATAGGGTCGCAGAAGCCACTTCAATTGTCTGGCCTATGGAAAATTAGCCGTTTACAATAGCGCTGTACTTGTCGTACTTGGCCTTGTACTCGTCACCCTCGCTGATGAAGCGGTAGCAAGCGTTCTTGAGGTACTCGGCAACGTTCACCTTGATCTCTTCATCCTTGGTCAGCTCGAAAGCCTTCTCGAAAGCAGGGATGCAGGCCTTGAGGCTGTTCTCAAACTCGCCCATAAGCGCCATGTACTTGGCGTCGTCAAGCTCGTTGGATGCCTTCTCCTGGAGAGAAACTGCGAGGTTGTAGAAGTGGATTCCTTCTCCGATGTAGCCCCATTCATACTCAGGATTCACATCAGCGCACTTGCGGTATGCGGCAACTGCCTCATCGAGATGTCCGAGCTTCTCGTGGATATTGCCCTCGACATAGTAAAGGGAAGCATTGTCAGGCTCGTTCTTCTTGGCTTCGTCGAGAAGCTCGAAAAGACGGTCGGTGTCGTCTCCGCTCTTGAGATAGTAGTTGATGAGTCCCACGAGGATAGCCTGGCTCTGAGGATACTTTGAGAATCCCTTCTCGAGATATGACTTCTGAGCCTCAGGACGTTCTGTCTTCTCTGCAATGTCGGCAAGCTTGGCGTAGGAATCACCGTCGCTTCCTGCATATCCGAGTTCGATGCCCTTGTTGAAGAGCTTCTCTGCACGCTCAAGCTCGTTGGCGGCCCATGCGGTGTATGCAGCGTTGTACACTGAATTGGTGTCGAGAGTGCTGTATGGAGCGGTGCCGGCAGCTTCTGCCGCATTCTCGAAGAGAACTGATGCCTTGCTCATATCGCCGAGGCTGTATGCTGCGTATGCATCCTCGGAATACTTCTCCGAGATAGACTTGAGAGCCTCTGAGATATCCTTCTTGGACTTGGAGCCGGTATCGAGCCTGGCTGCTTCCTTGTAAGCCTTGAGGGCTTCTCCAAGAGGGTCCGCAAGCACTGGCTCAGTAACCTCAACGATCTCGAGGAGACCGTTCTCTGAGAAATAATAATTCCTGTTGGTGAAGGATACCTTGGTAAAAGTCCTTTCGCCAACGTTTACGGTCTGCTCGGAAACCGGCTTGTCTGATGATGCCACGAGTGAGAATTCCTGCCTTGACATACCGATCCAGGCGTTGCCCTTCGGGAAGTTGTAGGCATCGAGAAGAGCCTTGCCGTACTTGATCCAGGTAGCAGGCTTGGTATTCTGCTTAGGATTGGTGGTTGCTGCTGCCGCCTTGTCTACGGCTGCCTTGGCAGCTGCTGCGTTCTTCGGCTGCGCCTGCATATCTACAGCCGATACTGCGGCTGCGAGTGCGAGAACTAAAAAGATTTTTTTCATACGATTCTATCGTTTAAATTATTATTGTTCCACTTCATTCTGAGTCTCAGCCGGAACTTCACCGGAAGTCTCGGCAGGAATCTCATCCTCCTCCTTGGCAACAGGAGATACAGCTGCTATCGAATCACCTTCCTTGAGGTTGATGAGCTTTACACCCTGGGTTGCCCTTCCTGCTAGCCTGATCTCAGACACGTCCATCCTGATGGTAAGACCGGACTTGGTGATGATCATAAGGTCATTGGCCTCAGTTACGTCCTTTATTGCAACAAGCGGGCCAGTCTTATCGGTGATGTTGATGGTCTTCACACCCTTGGCTCCCCTGGAGGTGGTTCTATACTCTTCGTAGTCGGAACGTTTTCCGAATCCGTTTGCACTGACTACCAGTATGCTGTGTGCGGATGCATCCTCGCTTTCCTTGGCGTAGCTGATAGCTCCAATCACTTCGTCATCCTCTTCAATGGAGATGCCGCGAACGCCCGAAGAGTTGCGTCCGAGTGGACGAAGTTCGTCCTCCTCGAAGCGGCAGCAGCGTCCCGCGCGTGCAGCAAGGAGTATCTGCTCGCTTCCGTCGGTGAGTATGGCATCCAGGAGTTCGTCTCCCTCCCTGATGTTGATCGCTATTATTCCCTTGTTGCGGCTGCGCTTGTTGGCGTACTCGGACAGGGTGGTCTTCTTGACCACTCCCCTCTTGGTGACGAGGGTCACGTAATGGCTTTCGGTGTACTCCGGACTCTCTATTGACTTGGCGTTGAGATAGGTCCTGATGCTGTCGCTTGAATCTATGGAGAGCAGGTTCTGCACCGCCCTTCCCTTCGAGGTCCTGGAGCCCTCCGGAAGCTCGTACACCTTGAGTCTGTAGCACATACCCTTGTCGGTGAAGAAGAGCATCGTGGAGTGCATGTTGGCCACGTAGATGTGTTCGATGAAATCCTCGTCCCTGGTAGCGCTGGCTTTCTTGCCCATTCCACCCCTCGCCTGGGTCTTGAACTCGGTGAGCGGAGTGCGCTTGATGTATCCGAGGTGGGAGATGGTGATGACCACGTCATCATCGGCATAGAAGTCCTCAGGATTGAACTCCTCGTCTGAGATTGTTATCTCGGTGCGGCGAGGGTCGCCGAACTTGGACTTGAGGTCCATACACTCCTGCTTTACGATTGCAAGCTGCTCTTCGTCGCTCGCGAGAATCTGCTCGCAGCGGGCGATGAACTTCTCGAGCTCGCTGTACTCCGCCTGGAGCCTCTCCTTCTCGAGTCCGGTGAGCTGGCGCAGGCGCATCTCCACGATTGCGGAAGCCTGGAGGTCATCGAAGCCGAAGCGCTCGGAAAGCGTAGCCTTGGCGAGATCCACGCTTCTGGATGTCTTTATGATGGCGATGATTTCATCGATGACATCGATTGCCTTGAGCAGACCTTCGAGTATATGGGCCCTCTTCTTCGCCTTGTCGAGCTCGAAGCGGGTGCGGCGCACCACCACTTCGTGGCGGAAGTCGATGAAGGTGGCAAGCATATCCTTGAGGGTCAAGGTTCTAGGTCTGCCGTCCACAAGGGCCACGTTATTGATTGAAAAACTGCTCTGGAGCGCCGTGTACTTGTAGAGGGTATTGAGCACCACACTGGCGTTGGCATCCTTCTTCACAAGGAATTCTATGCGTATGCCCTGCCTGTTTGTGAGCTCCCTGATTTCGGAGATGCCCTCGATCTTCTTGTCACGCACCATTTCGCTGATGCGCGCAAGCATATCGGCCTTGTTGACCATATAAGGGACCTCGGTCACGACTATGGCTTCCCTGCCGTTGTCGTGCTCCTCGATCTCGGCTTTCGCCCTGAGCACCACGCGGCCACGGCCGGTGTTATATGCGTCGATTATGCCCTGGCGGCCCATAATGATGCCTCCTGTAGGGAAATCCGGGCCCTTGATGTGCTCCATCAGTCCTTCGGTGGAGATGTCGGGATTGTCGATGTATGCGCAAATGGCATCACAGACCTCGCCGAGATTGTGCGGAGCCATATTGGTCGCCATACCCACGGCGATACCGGACGAACCGTTGAGCAGGAGGAGAGGGACCTTGGTAGGAAGCACCGTCGGCTCCTCGAGGGAGTCGTCGAAGTTCAGGGTCATATCCACGGTATCCTTGTCTATATCGGCGAGGACTTCGTCGGAAATCTTCTCCAGCTTAGCCTCGGTGTAACGCATTGCCGCAACCGGGTCGCCGTCCATTGATCCGAAATTGCCCTGACCATATACCAAAGGATATCTCTGATTCCAATTCTGCGCCAGACGCGCCATCGCGTCATAGACGCTTAAGTCGCCGTGCGGGTGGAACTTTCCGAGCACCTCGCCGACGATACGTGCGGACTTCTTGGTCTGTCCGCCATAATTCAGGCCCAGGCCGTCCATACCGAAAAGAACTCGGCGCTGCACAGGCTTCAGGCCATCCCTCGCATCAGGAAGGGCACGGGAAACGATTACGGACATCGAATAGTCGATGTACGCGGTGCGCATCTCGTGGTCTATTTCCACGGGCTCGATAATGCCCGTCACTTCTTCCTTGATTTCTTCGGGATTCTTTACCTCACTATCCATAAACTTGAATCTATTAATTCCAAATATGCAAATTTACTAAATAATTCCGAGAAAATTGCTATTTTTGAACTGTAATTTACTGTATGAGGTTGTGCTGTTCAGAGGAACTGACGCGCATACTCTCCTATGCCAGGGAGGAAGCGCTCCGCACCGGCCACAGGGCAATGGGGGCGGACCACGTCGTGCTCGGAATACTGCGCCACGCCGGCAACAAGGCGTGTATCCTGCTCAAGGCCTTGAACATAGATACTTCCGAGTTCAAGCTTGAGCTGGACCGACTGCTCTTCCGGGATACGCCTTTGCAATACCATGACTCAGTAGTTCCCCACATCTCAACGGAAAGGATGATGAGCCTGGCCGGTTACGAAGCTCTTCGCTGCGGGACCGACTGTGTTTCAGCCATCCACCTGCTCCTGGCGGCGGCAAGGGACAGCAGCTGCTTCACTTCCTGCCTTCTCTATTCCAAAGGCGTTGACTATGACATACTGCGTTTCGAAGCCGAAAGCCGCGACCTTCTCCGCCCGGAATCCCGGGAAATGCCCCAGATAGGAAGGGACGAGATAGAAAAAACCTTCGGGGCGGTCAGCGACAGGCTCCTGTCACTGTACAGCACCGAAGGCTCAAACGTACGCTACCTGAGCTGAGCTAACTCGTGAGCCTGTCAAGGGCGAGCTCGACAAGTTGCCTTACCCTTGGCTTGTAGTCCGTATTTGCATCCTTGAGATAGCGGTGGGCTATGGCGCAGCATACCGTGCCTGCGTTATGGCCGAGCTTGGCTGCAAGTCCGGCAAGAGCGGAGCCCTCCATCTCGAAGTTGGTGATCTTATATCCTCCGAACTCGAAGCTCTCGAAGTCCTCAAGCATATTCGGCATTGCCAGACCCTGACGCACAACCCTTCCCTGAGGGCCGTAGAAGCCCGAAGCGGAGATGGTCATTCCCTTTACTGTGCAGTCCTCGAAAAGCCTGATGAGCTTGTCGCTGGCACGCACGAAATACGGGTCGGGGAGGTGCCTGTCCCAATGCACGTGCTCCTTGAAGGCTTCCTCGAAGTCGAGCAGGGCAATGCTGTCCCTGTTGTCATACCAGTTGAGCAGGCCGTCGCATCCCACGGAAATATGGGAGAAGATGAAGGCTCCGAGAGGAATCTCGGGCTGAATTGCCCCGCAGGTTCCGATTCGCAGTATGTCCAGGGTCTTGTGCTCCGCTTTCACCTCGCGGGTCGCAAAGTCGATATTTGCCAGGGCATCAAGCTCGGTCATCACGATATCGATGTTGTCCGTGCCTATTCCCGTAGACAGAGCCGTCACACGGCAGTTATTGTAAATGCCTGTTATCCAAGCGAATTCACGGGAAGAGCCTTCGCACTGAATTTCGCTGAACAAAGGTCTGAACATTTCCACTCTGCCAGGGTCGCCGACGAGGATTACCTTGTCGCCGAGCTGGTCCGGACGTATGTGAATGTGGAAAACTGAGCCGTCCGAATTGATGATGAGTTCTGATTCCGGTATTCTCATAATGTTATCAATCAGTGTTTTTTGGATGATCTTAGTCGGGACGCGCTGCGTACCATCAGCTCGTCGGAGAAGATGTTCTTCGCCGCAAGCAGGTCGCAGACGATGGCGGCCAGAGGGAAGAGCACCGTAAGATGGAAACGCAGTCCTTCGGCTGCGGTGAAATAATCCACTGCGAACCATACCTGCAGAGCCAGGGTAATGATGGCATCGAGCACGGCGGTACGCATCTGGAATATCCTGAACTTGTAGCAGGTCAGGGCGAGTACATTGAGCAGGCTTATGATCACCAGGAGCACGGTATAGGGCAGGTACACGGTGAACATCACCTGCTGCGAACCGTCAGCTCCAAGGGTTTCAGCCTTGCTGCAGAAAAAGAGCAGTCCTATGAGGACAGTTGAGATGAACAAATAGAGTGTTTGGATTCTTTGCCACATAATTATCTTGAATTGAAACGGGCGAGCACATTCTGCTCGTATGTTTTTGAAATAGGGATGAATTCCACGCCGTCAAGTCCCAAATCTATCTTGTAACCTTCCTTTCCGGATTTTAGTATGCGCACCTTGGTGATGTTGACGATGAACTTCCTGTGGCAGCGCACGAGCTCACTTCCGGCGAAGCTTTCTTCGACCGTTTTGAGAGGGCAGCGGAGCATATATTGTTTAATCTCAGCGGAACTATCTGTATACCAGACTTTTATATAATTATCATCCGACTCTATGTAATATAGATTGTCAGCCTCTATGGAGAACTTCAGCACTCCGGCAGAATCGAAGAGGGTGATTCTCTTCTCCTCGTATGGCTTTTCGGGAGTGTCGCTGACCACGTTGGAGAAGTTCATCAGACGAATGATGTTGTTCTTGTTCTCCAGGGCGAGGTAGAGGGAAGCCACCAGATACGGCACCCCGAGCGCAAGCAGACAGAAAATGAAGGAGCGCAGAAGCAGGAGTCCTGTGGAAAGTTCGAGCACCTCGAACACCCCGGCAGCTTCGCTGATGCGGGTGAAGGCGGTGTACCAAATGCTCACCAGCAGGATTTCCGCAAGGTTCCAGATCACATACCAGCCTATGGCAAGCTCACCCTTCTTCCCCTTGCGGTACATAAGCACACGGCTGAAACATATCGCCAGGGCAGTGCTTATCACGAAAATGACCGATGACACAAAGACGCTACGGTTGGAGAGGGTGAACCACATATGGCGGTCGAAAGGGAAACTGAGCAGTATGGTAACGATTGCGAACAGGGCCGAGAAAGTCACGGTCCAGGTGAGTTGGTGCTTGCTTAGCAAGTACTTGGGCGTCGGTTCGCGGAACGAAATCATAATCTAATATCGGTCACAATTTACAAATATAGGGAAAAATTCGTACCTTTGGAGTCTCTAAGATGAAATTATGGAAAGAAGAGTAGCAGTTACAGGCTTGGGCGTTGTGTCCTGCATAGGCAATGATATTGCAACTTTCAAGCGGAATCTTTTTGACGGTGTCTGCGGAATCGACTATATCAGCGAGTTCCCTACAGCCGACCTTGCCGTCAAGATAGGCGGCAAACTCAAGGACTTCAACCCTGAAGACTATGGGATGGACAAGCCTTTCATACGCAAGCAGGACCCTTTCACGATTTTCGGTATGGCTGCAGCCTTCCAGGCCATGCAGGATTCCGGTCTTGTTGCGGGTGAAAACATCGATCCTTTCCGGCTTGCGACTTACGTCGGCTCAGGCATAGGAGGATTCCAGACCATACAGCGCGAATTGGAGAAATTCAACGAGGACAAGTCCGGCAAGTGGGTATCCCCGAACTTCGTACCTACGATGATCAGTGACATCGCTGGAGGCCAGATAGCGATAAAATACGGAGCCAAGGGCTCGTGCATAGACATAGTCACGGCCTGCGCCACCTCAACCCACTGCCTCGGAGAGGCCTTCCGCGCCATCAGGCACGGGTATGCCGATGCCATAATCGCCGGCGGCACAGACCACTGTACCATCCCTATCGGAATTGCCGGGTTCTCCAATGCCAGGGCGCTTACCAGGGCTGAGGATCCGAAATACTCATCCCTCCCGTTCAACGCTAACCGCAGCGGCTTCGTAATGGCGGACGGCGCCGCGATACTCATACTTGAGGAGTACGAGCACGCCCTTGCGCGCGGAGCGAGGATATATGCGGAGATGGTCGGATATGGCAGCACCTGTGACGCCTACCACGCCACAGCTCCGCGTCCGGATGCCAGCACCCAGGCCGAGTGCATCAGAATCGCCCTGGACCAGGCCGGATTCGACAGCAAGAGCGACGAGGTGTACATCAATGCTCACGGCACGGGCACCCAGCTCAACGACATTGCCGAGACCAGGGCATACAAACTGGCGCTGGGAGATTTCGCGTACAAGTGCCACATCAGCAGCACCAAGTCAATGCACGGACACATGTTCGGAGCCACGGGCGCCACGGAAGCAATCGCCACGATACTCGCCCTGCAGGAAGCAATGGTGCCTCCAACCATCAATCTGGACAAGGTGGATCCGGAATGCGATCTGGACTACACTCCGAACAATGCCGTGAAGGCCGACCTGACCCTGGGTCTGAGCGACTCATTCGGCTTTGCCGGGCACAATGCCTGCATCGCTTTCCGCAAAGCGTAATATCTTTAATGCTTTCTGCTGAGGCCTATTCTCCGGCTTCCTTCAGACGCTCGGCGTTCTCAGCAATCTGAAGCTGATCTATGCAGTCCTGGATGTCCCCGTCCATAAAGGCGGGGAGATTGTACATGGACCAGTTGATGCGGTGGTCGGTAACTCGGCCCTGAGGGTAGTTGTAGGTGCGGATCTTGGCAGAACGGTCACCTGTGGACACCATGGTCTTGCGCTTTGCGGCAATGCCGTCCAGGTACTTCTGGTGCTCGAGGTTGTACAGACGCGTACGGAGTTCCTCGAACGCGCGATCCTTGTTCTTGAGCTGGGAGCGTTCCTCCTGGCACTGGACCACGAGTCCGGATGGGATGTGGGTGAGGCGCACTGCGGAGTAGGTTGTGTTCACACCCTGACCTCCAGGTCCTGAAGAGCAGAAGAGGTCGAGGCGTATGTCATCCCAGCTGAGGTCCACGTCGAACTCACCGGCCTCAGGGAATACCGCCACGGAAGCGGCAGAAGTCTGGATGCGGCCCTGAGTCTCGGTCTGAGGCACACGCTGCACGCGGTGTACGCCGGACTCGTATTTCATCACACCGTACACGCCGTCGCTTCCGGAGAGCTTGAATACCACCTGCTTGAAGCCGCCGGACGTGCCCGGAGTCTGGTCTGTGACTTCCAGTTTCCAACCGCGGGACTCGGCAAAGTGCTGATACATCCTGAAGAGGTCGCCAGCAAAAATGGCCGCCTCGTCGCCGCCGGTGCCGCCACGGATTTCGACTATGGCGTTCTTGGAATCGTCAGGATCGGCAGGGATGAGCAGGAGCTTGATATTCTGCTCCATTTCGGGAAGCTTCGGCTCAATCTCGTTCACTTCCTCACGCGCCATCTCCCTGAGCTCTTCGTCTTTCTCATTCACCAGGATATCTTTTGCAGCCGCGAGGTCCTTGAGCATACGCTCATATTCCTTGCCGGCGGCTATGATTGGTTCGAGCTCCTTGTAATCTTTGTTGAGCTGCACGAACTTCTTCATATCCGCCATTACCTCCGGGCTCGAAAGCTGGTCCTGAAGGGATTGAAACTTGTCCTGAAGGGACAAAACTTTTTCCAAAAGATTTGTATCTGCCATATCCTGTGTTTCGATTTTCTGTATAACCCGGCAAAGTTAAGCATTTTGTCGGATATCACAAAAAGAGCTTAGCGCCGCTCCAGTGCTTTGGCTTCATTCCAAAGGGCATCCATCTGCTCCAGGCTGAGGTCGGAGAATTTCAGCCCCTTTTTGAGCGTATTCTCCTCTATGTACCCGAAGCGGCTGCGGAACTTGCTGCAGCTGCGGGAAAGTGCCTTTTCGGGGTCCACGCCATATAGACGGGAGGCATTGATCACGGCGAACATAAGGTCGCCGAACTCCTCCTCCATGTGCTCATAGGACTTGGAGGATGCAGAGGCGATGTCCCCGGCACTGCAGGACATCGCAGCTTCCTTCGCCTCGGAGAGTTCTTCATATACCTTTGCCCATACGTCAGAGGGCTGTTCCCAGTCGAAGCCGCAGCCACGGGCCTTTTCCTGCATGGAAAGCGCCTTGAGCAGGGCAGGCATCGCATCCGGAATTCCCGACATCACGGTCTTGTTACCATCCTTTTCTTTTGCCTTCACGAGTTCCCAGGTATCAGCTATCTCCTTGGCGCTGAGTTGTTTGCCTGCAGAGTCCCCAAAGACGTGAGGATGACGGAAGACCATCTTGTCGCAAATTTTGGCGAGGGAGTCTCCTATGTCGAAGTCCCCGTTTTCCTGGGCTATGCGAGCATAGAAGACAAGGTGGTAGAGCAGGTCCCCGATTTCCTTGGCCACATCCGGCATATCCTTTCTCATTATGGCATCGCTGAGCTCATAGACTTCCTCCTCAGTCATAGGACGTATGGTATCCATAGTCTGCGCTGCGTTCCAGGGGCACTTTTCCCTCAGACTGTCCATAACGTCAAGCAGTCTGGAGAAGGCCTGCAGCTTTTCTTCTTTTGTGTGCATCGATTATTTTACTATTTTTGCGTCTGCAAATCTACAAATAAAAATTTTATGAAGAAGATACAATATGTATCCCCGGACGAAGCGGTCAGCCACATCCCTTCGCACTCCCATATCCACCTGAGCAGCGTGGCCAGCGTTCCCCACTGTCTTATCAAGGCCTTGTGCAGACGTGCTGATGCAGGCGATGTCACCGACCTGCACTTCCACCACTTCCATACAGAAGGTCCGGCACCATACAGCGAGCCGCGCTATGAAGGCATCTTCTTCGAGCAGGGCTTCTTCGTGGGACCGAATGTGAGGCCTAACGTCAACTCCGGCTATGCCGACTACCTTCCGGTGCATCTGGGAGAAAGCCAGAAGCTCTACCGCTGCGGTTTCATCAAGCTTGGCGCCGCCCTCGTGAACGTGTCCCTTCCGGATGAGAACGGAATGGTCAGCCTCGGCACCTCAGTGGACTGCTCGGTAGCGGCAATAGAGAGCGCAGAGCTGGTGATAGGTGTTGTAAACCCCAACGTTCCTTATGCGTACGGAGACCTGGTGAGCCTGGACAAGTTCGACTATCTGGTGCAGGACGACACTCCACTTGTCACAGCCAAGTTTGCAGAACCCACCCCTACCGAAGTGCTCATAGGCAAGAACTGCGCAGCGCTGGTGGAGGACGGAGACTGCATACAGATGGGAATAGGAGCACTCCCGAACGCACTCGCAGCCCAGCTCGGAGGCCACAAGAACCTCGGTCTGCACACGGAAATGTTCGCCGACGGACTGCTTCGCCTGATCAAGTCCGGAGTCATAAACGGAAAGAACAAGAAAATCGACAACGGCAAGGTGGTAGCTTCCTTCCTGCTCGGGTCAAACGAAGTCTATTCCTTCATAGACCATAATCCTGACGTGCTGATGAGGGATATCAAGTACACCAATGATCCTTGGGTAATTTCCCAAAACCCTCACATGAAAGCGATAAACTCGGCTACGGAAGTTGACCTTACAGGCCAGATCAGCGCCGATTCCATAGGCACACGCATCTTCAGCGGCACCGGCGGACAGCTGGAGTTCGTAAAGGGAGCAAGCATGTCTCAGGGAGGCAAGAGCATCACCGCATTCGCATCCCGCACCAACAAGGGAGCCGCCAAGATCGTACCGATGCTCAAGCCGGGAGCAGGAGTGGTGACCCCGAGGGCGGACGCACACTGGATTGTGACCGAGTACGGCGCCGTGGACCTCTACGGCAGAAGCCTCCAGGAGAGGGCAAAACTCATGATCAGCATAGCCCACCCTGACGACAGGGAAATGCTGGACCGCGAAGCATTCGAACGCTTCGGCCCTCATTACCACAATTTTTCCATTTAGAAGAGCCTGACGGAAATACGTCTTATTTGCTGAAGAAAGAGAAGTGCACCCTACCGTAGCACTTCTCTTTTACGAAGTGTGGGTGCGAAGTGAAAGAATGTTCCCCACCGTGTTCAAGGATGAAGTAGCATCCCGGGTGGAGGATATCCCTTTCCAGGACTTTGTCAGGAATATTCTCCAGACCCTCGAGAGCATAAGGAGGATCGGCGAAGATTATGTCGAACTTTTCCTTGCATATAGGAAGGAAGTCGAAGACGTTGGAATGCACGCAGCTGATGTTCTTCAGACCTAGCCGTGAGGCCTCGCGCCTGATGAAGGAGGCGTGGTCACGATTCATCTCTATGCTGTAAACCCTGGCTGCACCCCTTGAGGCAAACTCATAGGATATTGCTCCTGTACCGGAGAAGAGATCGAGGACTTTCAGGTCCTCAAACTCGTATTCGTTGTCAAGAACGTTGAAAAGCCCTTCCTTGGCAAAGTCGGTGGTAGGTCTTGCCCCATAGCCCGAAGGCGGGAATATGCCCTGCCCCTTGAGTTTTCCGCCTATTATTCTCATAATGTCACCACTGATTTGAAGTAGCGGTACAGCGACATTTCATCTTCCTCTCCGAGACTGGACAGAAAGCAGATTCCGGACATCTCAGGATTGATCTGCAGGGACTTCACAGCAAGGAAGATATAATACAGGGCAGTAGTGAAATCCTGCACTTTCCAGGAATTTGCGAGCAGCAGGTTACGGCCCTGGGCTATGGCAAGGCTCAGTTCGTTGTCCTTGATGCTGCAGAGTATCTTGTTGTATTCAGGACACTGCGGAAGCTTGGAAAGCACATTGGCGATTTCCGGAACAGAAAAATCACTGTCCCCATCTCTTGTGAAGATGAGGACAGCGTCATATTGCGGTATATCAACGTGCTCTACCCTGCAACCTTCCTCAATATCAGCTATCTCGGCGAGCGTCTGGCGCTCCGAGGCCGGATCGTAGAAAGCGGAAGGTACAAGCGTAAACACTGCTACTCCCAGTTACCGGCGTTGTTGTTAGGTGCGTTGATGGAACCAACCTGAAGACCTTCGTACCTGTTCTGGCTGCGGCACTCGTCGTCAAGGTTGATGCGGAGCTGGTTGTCAAGGCCCTTAAGGAGGAGCTTGTATGGCATCCTTGCCTCGAAGAGAGGGACAGGCACACCTGAAACCATCTTCACGGTAGCCTCCATCTGCACCGGCTCACGGCTTGAGAATGGAATGAATGCAAGAGAATCGATGCAGAAATCCTCGCGGTCATTGAAGAGAGTATCCTTTACAGGAATCTTGTTTTCAATGGAGAAGACGAGGTTCTTGTCACCTGCGAGGTACATCTGATAGAGCTGCTCGTTGGTGATCTTGCGGTTTGCCTTCTTGACGTTTGCGGTGTGGAGAACTGCGAGGGAGTCGTCATTTGAACCCACCTGGAGAACTACTGACATTTCTCCGGTCTCGTAGAAGGCCTTGAGGGAATCTACGGTGGACACGAACCTGCCGTTCACTGACTTGTAGGCCGTCTGAAGGGTACGGATGTCCTTAAGTCTCTGAACTGCAACGCTCTTGCGATAAGCGGTCTGCTTGTCGAAGTTCACCGGCTCCATGATGCTGCTGTAAATCGTGTAAACGAGGAACGCGATCACTGCGAGGAGCACGATCTCAATGATAATCTTTACTGATTTTTTCATTTTATCTTGTGTTTATTTTAATATTCGAATTTGTATTCAAAGTCGTACAAAGTTAGGAAAATGATTTTTGATATGCAATAATCTTATTAAATTTGCAGCTGAAAATTGTATTTATGAAGGCTTTTGAACATTCCCGCCTGGCCATTCTTGACGAAATGCTCTCCGGCAGCACCGGAGCGGCCATAGTCGTACACTCCCATCCTGACGGGGATGCCCTCGGCAGTTCCCTGGCCCTTATGCGATATCTCAGGGAGTCCAGGAACTCCGGAGCCCAAGTCATCGTCCCAGACCGTCCGCCAAAGTCCCTGTCCTTCCTCTACAGCGAAGACGAGATTGCGGTCTATGCTGACAGGCCTGCCGCAGTCTCAGAAATCCTGAACTCCTGCGATTTGCTTATATGCCTGGATCTCAATGCATTCAACCGTACCGGCGAGATGGAGCCGCTGCTTTCGGGGCTCAAATGCAGGAAGCTTCTCATTGACCACCACCTGAATCCTGACACAAGCAGCTTCGACCTGGTGTTCAGCGAGACGGAGATATCCTCCACCTGCGAGTTGCTGTTCTGGCTGCTGATGGAGATGCCGGACATAAAAGACGCCTCGAATCTGCCTTGCCGGGCAGCTTCAGCTCTGATGACAGGAATGACTACGGATTCCAACAACTTTGCGAATTCAGTCTTCCCGAGCACACTGCAGATGGCATCGCTGCTTCTTGGGGCCGGAGTTGACAGGGATGCAATACTCGCAAATCTGTACAACTGCTACAGGGAGAACCGCCTTCGCGCTCAGGGCTATTTCCTGTCGGAGAAAATGAAGCTGACGGGCAACGGCGTCGCCTATGCCGTGTTCAGCGAGGAAGAGCGCAAACGCTTCGACCTGCTGGACGGGGAGACTGAAGGCTTCGTCAACCTGCCTCTGGGCATCAAGAATATAGGGATGAGCCTGTTCCTCAAGGAGGAAGGGGACTTGTTCAGGGTTTCGATACGCTCGAAGAAAGGCTGGTCAGCCAACAAGCTGGCGGCAAGCTGTTTCAACGGAGGAGGGCACGAGTGCGCAGCCGGCGGAAAGCTTTTCAAGGGCGACGGAATACTTTGCGCCGCTGATGCGGAGCGTTATGTTGAAGAAGTAACGGCACGATTCCTGCAAGACAGCAGGAGCTGAAAAGTATGAATATGAAAAAGTATATATTGTTGTTGCTGGCAGGGGTAGCAGTATTTTCCTCTTGCGCAAAAAAGGTGAGCAGCTCTCCGAACGAGGATGCAAAGATGCTGTTCGATGCCTGGATGCATGTAAACCATCCCGATCTTCAGCCTACTCCCCTAGGAGCATATATCCTCGAGAGTACTCCCGGGAAAGGTGTGATGATAGACGAGAACTGCGCCTTCGTCAGAGTCCTTTATTCGAACGGCACCCTGGACGGCAGCATAAGCGCCACGAACAGGGAGGATCTCGCCAAGCAGCTTGGAAAGTATAATGAAAGCTATTACTACGGTCCTCAGTTCTGGTCCATGGAATCCCTTTATGCCGGCATTGCCGAAACGGTAGGCAACATGCGTGTGGGCGGAAGGGTGAAACTCATCGTCCCTGGATGGCTTATGAGCGCCGAGCGCTACGACACTGAGGAAGAGTATCTCCAGAACGTCACCGGCACAAATACCATTTATGACATAGAAATCGTCGAGGGCGTCTGGGACATAGACAAGTGGCAGATAGATTCCCTGAGCCGATATGTGGAATCCCATTGCGGCATCAGCTCCAAAGATTCTGTGAAGCTGGGATATTACTACATCAGCGAGAGCGTGCCGCCGGAAAGCACCGCCTTCGAAAGCGACACGACCTTGTATATCAATTATACGGGCCGTCTCCTCAACGGCAAGGTATTCGATACCACCATCAAGGATACGGCAGTCCGCTACGGCATATACTCTTCCGGCAAAACCTACGAGCCGGTTTCCGTTTCCGTGAACGTGGAGGACTATACCCAGACCACCTTCACCTCCTCCGGAAGCAATATGATAGACGGTTTCTCCTACACCATTTCCCAGATGAAGAATCTCGAAAAAGGCAGTGGAATATTCATAGCAAACCTTGGCTACGGCGCCTCTGGAACAGGCAATGCCATAGCCCCTTACGCACCTCTGCGTTTCGATATCGAGATTGTTGAAGGCGAAGACTGAGAAGGAGACAGGAAATGGCACAATCCACTACAGCTCCTACAGAGCTCGGAACAGAAAGAATAGGAAAATTGTTGAAGATGTACGCAGTCCCGGGTATCATAGCCCAGACTGCGGCTTCTTTATACAATATCGTGGACAGCGTGTACATAGGGCACATACCCGGAGTGGGCTCGGCAGCGATCAGCGGCCTTGCGGTGTCCTTTCCCCTGATGAACCTGTCCTCCGCCACCGGCACCCTGGTGGGTGTGGGTGCAATGACACTGGTATCGGTACTGCTGGGCCAGAAGAACTATGACGCCGCCCGCAAAGTTCTCGCCAACGTTCTCACGCTCAACGTGATAATTGGCATACTCTTCTCCGTGGTGACGCTATCCTTCCTCTCCCCCATACTGCAATTCTTCGGGGCCAGCGAGGCCACACTCCCGTTTGCTAAGGATTATATGACCATCATCCTCTTCGGTAATGTGTTCACCCACCTTTATTTCGGTTTCAACGGCCTCATACGCACTTCCGGTCACCCGAAAACCGCAATGGGTCTTACCCTGTTCACCGTCATCTCCAACGCCATCCTGGACCCGATTCTGATTTTCGGTTTCCAGCTCGGGATCAAGGGAGCAGCCATTGCCACGGTGGTATGCCAGCTGATGGCGCTTGCCTACGTGATTTACTTCTTCTGCGACAAGAGCCGCGTGCTGCATTTCTCCAAGCCGGTATTTCAGATTGACTGGAGAATCGCCCGCCAGTCGCTTGCGATCGGGCTCGGACCTTTCCTGATGAATGCGGCCGCCTGTATGGTTGCAATGCTCATCAACCAGCAGCTCGGGAAGTATGGCGGCGACCTTGCAATAGGCGCATACGGCATCATCAACCGCATCACAATGCTCTTCCTTATGGTTTGCATGGGTTTCAACCAGGGACTCCAGCCTATTGCGGGATACAACTACGGCGCGCGCCAATACCATAGGGTAAAGGAGGTATTCGTGCTCACAGTGAAATGGGAGCTGCTCGTGACCACGCTGTGCTTCCTGGTGTCCGAACTGATACCCCGTGTGGTGGTCGGATTCTTCACGAACGACCCTCTCCTCATCGAGATGGCATCCAAGGGTATGCGCACGATGAATGCCTGCGTCTTTATGGTAGGCTTCGGCATCGTTGCCTCCAACCTCTTCCAGTGTCTGGGTATGGTGAAAATTTCCATCTTCCTTTCGCTTACGCGCCAGCTCCTGTTCCTGATTCCGCTCATCTATACCCTGCCTCTCTTTATGCAGGAGCACGGCGTATGGATCAGTTTCCCTATCGCGGACACCGTCTCCACTGTCGCCTGCGCATTCTTCATTGTCAGACTCTTCCGCAAGTTCGACAAACTCAAGGATGGGGAAGATGCATCAGTTCTGGGAAGCAGCATAAAATAGGTTCACAAAATATGGGAAAAAAGATCATCATCAATGTCGGAAGACAGTTCGGCAGCGGCGGCAAAAGCGTTGCAGCCGAGTTGGGAAGGATGTTGGACATTCCTGTGTACGACAACGAGCTTATTACCAAAGCGGCTGAAGACAGCGGATTCAGCCCGGAACTCTTCACGCGCAGCGACGAGCGCAAGTTCCTGTTCGGAATGGGAAGACGCGGCAGCGCGATTGCCGATGAGGACCTGTTCCGCATCCAGAGCGACACCATACGCCATATTGCCGATAGCGGCAGCGCGGTGTTTGTGGGCAGGGCATCGGATTACGTGCTCAGGGACAGGGATTGCTGCGTGGACGTATTCGTTTGTGCCCCGATCGAGTCCAGGCTTGCCCGGGTCTGCGGGCGTATGGGAATCAGCGAAGACCAGGCGCTGAAACTGATCAGGACCAAGGACAGGAGCAGGGAGGAATACTACAACTTCTTCACTTTCGGCAACTGGGGAGTCGCATCGAATTATGACCTCTGCCTGGATTCTTCCCTTCTTGGCATAGAGAAAACGGCGGAGTTCATAGTTGAATTCTGCCGTATGCGAGGCTTGCTGCCGGAAGGCTGAGCGCTTCTAGGCTAATCTTTCTCGTAGATTGCCTTGTTGTTCTCCGATTCCCAGATTTCGACCTTGAAACAGTTCGGGGTACGGTCGCATATCCATTTGGCAAGGTTCTCGGCCGTAGGGCTGAAAGGAAGCTGTTCGTTAAGGTTCTTGTGGTCGAGCACGGACATTATGTTCTGCTTGATGAATGTGAAGTCTGTCACCATCCCGTCATCGTTGAGTTCAGCTGATTTGCAATGGACTATGACTATCCAATTGTGGCCGTGAAGGGCTTCACACTTGGTCCTGTGCTCAGTAGTGACATAATGAGCCGCTGAAAGTTCGAATCTTTTGCTTACGTAGTACATCCCGGGTGTCAGTTGAGTTTTACATTCTTGTATCCCAGACGGAAAAGTTCCATAGCCGCACCTACGCGGAACAGGACCCCGTAGCTTCGGCTCAGCGCATAAAAACCCGTGGCTGTCTGGGCTTCAATGCCTTCGTGCCGTATCAGGCCCAGGGTGGCGAGGGCACAGTTCTGCAAGGTGTCTGAAATCTTCTTGGCCTCCTTGCCCTGCAGATCCAGGCCGAGGATTCCGTGGAGTATGTGCTCGTCCATATCGTCCCAGCCCCTGTTGCCATAGTAGGACCTGTAGCTGTCGTGGCGGTGGAAAGTCCAGTTGTCGTCCCAATTATGGGCGACTCCCATTCCAAGGAAGCCCGCCCAGGCCAGAGCGGCTTCAGGGTACTCATTGAAGTTGTCCACGGCATCGGCGACATAGTCCTTGATATATTCTTCCCACTTGGAATCTATGTCCTCGGAGGACAGCAATTCGTCGCCCAGCAGGCCAGCTCCGCTGCATACCCTCATCAGGCCCATCTGCAGAGTCTTTTCAAAATTGTCCAGGAATTCCTTATTCTCCATTACTGTCTGTGTATTTTGCTTACTCCCTTGATGGCGGCAATCTGGGACACCACCTTGTCAAGTTCAGTATTTGAAGGCACGAGCAACTTTATGCTCACCTCATAAACGCCTTTCTTGTAGTTCTCCTTCATGTTGAAGGAACGCATTGAAACCTTGAACTGGCCTACCGTATCCATTATCCTGGCAAGTATTGGGTGCTCCATGGCCGCAATGACTGACAGGGTGCATAGGAAGTCACCCGCAGCGGTGCTGTCCTGCCATACCACTTTCTGGATGCGATAAGGGTATTTCTCCAGCAGTCGGGACGCGTTCGGGCAGGACATCCTGTGAATCTTGATGCCGTCCGTACGTGTCACAAAGCCGAAGACGTCGTCTCCGAACACCGGATTGCAGCACTTGGACAACTTGTAGTCCAAGCCTTTCACGTTCTTCGCGTTGATGACAAGTATGTCATCCGACGAAGCGCTGCCGGTATATTGCCTGGTCTCACCCTGACTCTCCTCGGGGCTTTCAGATAACAGTTTCTGCTGCTGTGCAGCCTTCTGCTGTATGAAAGTCTTGATGTCGTTGACATCTATCTCTTCGGTGGCGATTGCAGCCATGAAAGGCATCACGGAGCTGTACTTCCGGCTCTTCATGAACTCCACCATAAGCTCGTCCGGGAGTTCGAGCTTCCAGTTGCGCAGCCTGCGCTCGAGCACTTCCCTGCCCTGAGCCGCGAGCTTGCGCTCCTCAGCATCGAGTTCCTGCTTGATTTTGCTCCTGGCTTTGGAAGTGCTCACCCAGGCCAGCCAGTCCCTGGTAGGACGCTGGTTCTTGCCGGTGAGGATTTCCACCACATCTCCGGTCTTGAGTTTCTCCCTTATCTGCACAGGTTTGCCGTTGACCTTGCCTCCGGTGCAGCGGCAGCCTATGTTGGTGTGGATATTGAATGCAAAGTCGAGCACGGACGCGCCGGCTGAGAGTATGCGCAGCTCCCCGGACGGCGTGAACACGAAGATATCCTTGGACGGCGGCGCAGGCATGTCCTCGGGACTGCTGCTGAGCGGGTGCTCCAGGGAATCGCGTACGGACTGGAGCCAGCGGTCCACGGAAGCTTCGTGGCGTATGCCTTTGTATGCCCAGTGCGCCGCGTTGCCGTTCTCCGCCTCCATATCCATACGCTTGGTGCGTATCTGCACCTCCAGGGCATTGCCCTGCCTGTTCTTGACCGTAATGTGCAGGGACTCATAGCCGTTGGGACGAGGGGTGGTAAGCCAGTCGCGCAGGCGCTTTATGTCCGGTTCGTACTCCTCCGTCACGAAGGAATAAACCTTCCAGCAAAGATCCTTCTCAAGCACGGGATCATCGTCGCAATCGATGATGAAACGTATCGCGAAGACATCGTACACCTTCTCGAAAGGCACTTTCTGCACCTGCATTTTCTTGTATATGGAATAGGCGCTCTTGGTGCGTATCTTGAGCTTGTACTTTATGCCCGCATCGGAAAGCTTCTTCTCCAGGGGGCGTATGAATTCCGCCGTGAGGCGTTCCCTGTCCTTCTCTGTAGCCTTGAGCTTGTTGGTGATGGTCCTGTACTGCTCCGGATCGCTGTAGCGCAGGCAGATATTGCCCAGCTCGTTATTGATGTTGTAGAGTCCGAGCTGATGGGCCAGGGGCATATAGAGCATCATGGTCTCAAGGAGCTTCTGCTCGCGCGAGCTTTTCGGGAATATGTTCAGGCAGCGCATCACCTCAAGGCGGTCAGCAATCTTGAGCACGACCACGCGAGGATCGGTGGAGTACTGGACTATGAGCTTCTTGTAGTTCTCAGCCTCCAGGCGGGTGTCCTTGGGCTTGATGGTGGAGATTTTATTGAGCCCGTCAACTATGGTGCGGACGTCCTGAGGGAAGGAACTGATGTCGATGTCCTTGTGCGCGCGCGTGGCTTCGTGGAGATAGACTGCGGCGACACAGGACTCCGGAAGGCCTATTTCGTCCTCCACTATCCTTGCAACGTTGTCGGGATGTTCTATGAATGGCAGCCCGTCATAACGGGTCTCGTCTTTCAGCGCCTCAAGTGCTACGGCGCGGGCTTTTTCAATCAGATTGTCCATAGCATTGTCCTCCGTACTGCAAATATACATTTTTTTACTAATTTTGTCTTCAACATTACTCACGAAGAATGAAATTCAGATTACAGTCAGACTACCGCCCCTCGGGCGACCAGCCGGAAGCCATAGAGCAGCTGAGCTCGGCGCTTTCGGAAGGGGTGTCTGACATCACCCTTCTGGGAGTGACAGGTTCGGGCAAGACCTTCACCATGGCGAATGTCATCGAGAGGCTTCAGCGCCCTACCCTGATACTGAGCCACAACAAAACCCTTGCCGCGCAGCTCTACGGAGAGTTCAAATCCTTCTTCCCCAACAACGCGGTGGAGTACTTCGTGTCCTATTACGATTATTACCAGCCGGAGGCATACATACCGTCCAGCGACACGTATATAGAGAAGGACCTGAGCATCAACGACCAGATCGAGAAACTCAGGCTTAGTACGGCAAGCGCCCTGCTTTCAGGCAGAAGGGACGTAATCGTAATTTCATCGGTGTCCTGCCTCTACGGCATAGGCAATCCCGAGGACTTCCACGAGCAGACCGTAGTGGTGCGCAGAGGCGAGACCCGAAGCCTTACCGGCCTGCTGTACAGCCTCGTGGATGCCCTTTACAACCGCACCGAAGGAGAATTCAAGAGGGGAAGCTTCCGCGTGAAGGGAGACATAGTGGACGTATATCTCAGCGGCGCGGACGAGGCGGTGAGGATTGAGTTTTTCGGGGATGAAGTGGATGAAATCAGCCTCATCGATCCGCTCACGGGCGGAAAACTTGAGAGCCTGGATGAAATCAGCATTTACCCGGCGAACAACTTCGTCACCACGAGGGAACGCAGCGCCAAGGCCGTATCGATGATTCAGGATGACCTCGTGAAGCAGATGGAGTTCTTCGAGAAGGCGGACAGGGGACTCGAAGCCAAACGCCTGAAACAGAGGGTAGAATACGACCTGGAGATGATAAAGGAGATGGGCTACTGTCCCGGTATCGAGAATTATTCGCGCTACTTCGACGGGCGCAAGGAAGGTCAGCGTCCGTTCTGCCTGATAGACTATTTCCCCAAGGATTTCATAACCTTCATAGACGAGAGCCACGTCACACTTCCTCAGGTGCACGCAATGTACGGAGGCGACCATTCGCGAAAGTCCGTGCTGATCGATTACGGCTTCCGCCTGCCTGCCGCCGCCGACAACCGACCCCTCAAGTTCGAGGAATTCGAGCAGATTACGGGGCAGAAGGTGTATGTCAGCGCCACCCCTGCAGACTACGAGCTGGAAAAGTCCGAAGGTCTGGTGGTGGAGCAGGTAGTACGGCCGACAGGCTTGCTGGACCCGCCGATTGAAGTGAGGCCTACCAAAAACCAGGTCGATGACCTGGTGGAGGAAATCAGGAAGAGGGCGGAGGCGGACGAACGCATCCTGGTTACCACGCTGACCAAGCGCATGGCGGAGGAATTGGACGAATACCTCAGGCGCATAGGCGTGAGGGTAAGATACATACATTCGGATATCGACACAGCGGAGAGGGTGGAGATTATCGAGGACTTCAAAGGCGGGCTCTTCGACGTGCTGGTCGGAGTGAACCTGCTGCGTGAAGGGCTGGACATTCCTTCGGTGTCGCTGGTGGCAATACTCGACGCGGACAAGGAGGGCTTCCTGCGCACCGGCAGGGCGCTTACCCAGATGGCGGGCAGGGCGGCAAGGAACGTCAACGGTCTGGTGATCATGTATGCCGACAGCATCACCAAGTCTATGGAGGAGACCATACGCGAGACCAACCGACGCCGGTCCAAGCAAATGGAATACAACAAGTTGCACAATATCACCCCGAAGCAGGTGGAAGTCAGGCAGAACATACTCGCGAGCGAGCTCACCTCCAAGGGCGGCAAGAAGGCGGTGGGCACCACGAGCGGGCGCGTAAGTGCAGCCAACTCCTACGACGACCCGTTCTATGTCCCGAACCCATCGGAACTCGGGCGGGGAAGCATAGCCGTCGGCCTGGGTCACGCCTCAAGGCGCGAGGAAGGTGCGGCCTTCGTGGACGGGTTCGTGACCGCCGACCTGGCCGCAGTGCTGCAGGACCCTGTAATCAGGGCAATGTCGCGCGAGCAGGTGCAGAAAATGATAGATGAAGACAGGCGCAGGATGAAGAAATCCGCTGCCGAACTGGATTTCAGCCAGGCAGCGAAGTTCAGGGACGAGATGTGGGCGCTGGAAGAATACTTGAAAGTTTGGAAGGAAGTATGAGAAGGATACAGATAGTTTTATTCATCTTTTCTGTAATCGCCGCATTGGCTGCCCTGTGCGCCCTGTTTCCCGATGGCGAGAGGCATATTGCAGGCTTGGACATACGCTTCCCATCGCTTCACGAAATGCTTGCGGGTGAGGAGACTGAGGACATAAGGCTTTCGCCCGAGGAACTCATAGCGCAGCGTAAGGCAGCCGTCAAGGAAGCGGAGAAAGACCGTTTCGAGGAGTTCTTCGAGTCCGACCCGGCACGCTTCTACCTTCCTGACGGGAATCCGGAATATTTCGATCCCCTGTTCAAGGCCCTTGAGGGGGCATCGGAAAAAGGGGTGAGGATAGTGCATTACGGGGACTCCCAGATCGAGGAGGACCGCATCAGTTCAAGAATACGCGAAGCTCTTCAGGAGCGTTTCGGAGGCTACGGCCAGGGAATGATGCCGGCAATGAAATATTTCACGTTCGGAATGGGTTGCGATGCCTCCGGCGAAGGCGATAGGTTTTCGGTCTTCGGCAACAAATCGGATAACAGCAAATACGGCCCCTACGGGGATTTCATACGAATCGACAGCACCATACAATTGAATTTCAGGCAGATGCGTTCCAAGGACAAGGGCGTTATGCCCTTCGACCGCCTGAGCGTGCTTGTAGGGAACGTGGACGGGGAGCTCCGAATGCGCTGCGCCGGAAAAACCCTGGTGGCGACTGGAGACCCTTCCCTGTCCCGCTATGACTTCGAGCTCCCGGACAGCAGTCTCAGGACCAGCCTTGTCCTTTCCGGGAAAGCCGACATCTACGGAGTACTGCTGGACTCACGCGAGGGTGTGCACCTGGACAACGTGGCGATGCGCGGTTGTGCAGGCCTGGTGTTCACATCCATTTCCTCCGAGCAGTTGCGGCGCTTCTACCGGGACGAAAATGTACGTCTCATAATCCTGCAATACGGCGGTAACAGCGTGCCTTACACCACCAGCACCAAGGCCGTGTCCAACTACGCCCAGGCTATGCGCAAGCAGATTGCCTACCTCCAGAAAATGGCACCCGAGGCCAGTATAGTGCTCATAGGGCCTTCGGACATGTCCACGCTAGTGAAGGGCAAGCGCCAGACTTATCCCATACTGCCGGAATATATCGACTCCCTGCGCGCCAATACCAATGCCGCCGGGGCTGCATACTGGGATCTTTACGGTGCTATGGGCGGCTGGAACTCAATGGTGGACTGGGTGAACGCCACCCCTCCTCTGGCCGGTTCCGATCACGTGCACTTCACCCGCAGGGGATCCGAGAAGGTTGGAGAAATGTTCAGCGACGCCTTACTCCTCTACTACGATCACTACAAACTCAGGAAGCGCAGATGATGGAAAGAATTTTCTCATTCGACCCAAATTCTCCGCTTCTGTTCACCCAGTTTTACTTCTGGGCGTTCTTCGCCCTGGTATATGCCGTCTTTGCCCTGATCGGGGACAGGCGTCTGCTGAGGAACAGCTTCCTCTTCTTCGTGAGCCTCTTCTTCTATTTCAAGACCAGCGGGCTGTCGGTGCTGATACTTATATTCGTCACAGTATCAGACTTTCTGATTGCCAGGCGGATGTCCGGGCAGGAGGGCTGGAAGCGAAAGTTCTGGCTATGCATGAGCCTGTGCATCGACCTGGGTCTGCTGTGCTGGTTCAAATATGCCTACTTCTTCAGCGATGTAATCAACGAGCTGAGCGGCAAGGACCTGCTGCACGTGGACAACATAGTTCTGCCGGTAGGCATATCCTTCTACATCTTCCAGGTGATAAGCTACGCAGTGGATGTGTACCGGAAAGACGTGAAGCCAGTGGGCAACATTCTGGATTTCGGCTTCTATGTCAGTTTCTTTCCCCAACTCGTGGCAGGTCCAATAGTGAGGGCAAGCGAATTCATACCCCAGCTCTACAGGAACTTTTCCCTCAGCCGCCGACAGTTCGGAACAGCGGTGTTCTGGGTGGTGAACGGACTCCTGAAAAAGATCATACTCAGCGACTACATTGCAGTAAACTTCATAGACAGGGTCTTTGACAATCCGCTGCTGTTCACAGGTTTCGAGAACCTTGCCGCCCTTTTCGGCTACTCCCTTCAGGTGTATGCGGACTTCTCCGGATATACGGACATAGCCATAGGAGTAGCGATGATGATGGGTTTCTACCTGCCTCAGAACTTCAATTCCCCGTACAAGGCTTCCAATCCCCAGGACTTCTGGAGGCGCTGGCATATGTCTCTGAGTCGCTGGCTCAGGTCATATCTCTACATCCCCCTGGGCGGCAACAGAAATGCCAGCTTCGGCACCTGGTTCTGGATTGCGCTCTTTGCCCTGATCGCAGCCATGCTCAGCGGGGGTTGGCTTGTGCCGGCGTTATTCGCCTGCCTGGCGCTTGCCATGCTTGCGCTCGCCCGTTTCAGACCGGCTGCACGCAAGAGCATAGT
Organism: uncultured Bacteroidales bacterium; assembly: GCA_945939695.1. Lineage (GTDB taxonomy): Bacteria > Bacteroidota > Bacteroidia > Bacteroidales > UBA932 > Cryptobacteroides. The sequence goes on along the minus strand of CAMEWE010000006.1, from coordinate 28,273 downwards.
TGCCAATACCAACCGCTTCGTGACCATGCTGCTCGGTGGACTCTGGCACGGAGCTTCGTGGAACTTCATTATCTGGGGAGGGCTCAATGGCCTGGGACTCATCGCATATCAGTTGTGGAAGGGGATGAAACATTACTGGCGATTGCTGCTCACGGCATTGGTGAGCCTGCTGCTATTCGCGCTTACCCGTCTCTCCCCCGCCCCGGTATGGAATCTGCTCGCCGCCTGGGCTGCTGCCGTGTTCCTCGGGACCCTGGTTCGCAGCATATACAGGATTTGCGGAGGCAAGGGTTGCGAGAAGCTGGGATATGTCTGGGGCGTGGCACAAACCTTCACCTTCATAACTTTCACCCGGCTCTTTTTCCGCAGCGGCAGCAACCTGGACCCTGCAACAGCGAACGAGACCGCCTGGCGCACCGCACGCAATATGGTGAACCAGATAGGCTCCTCCTGGGATCTTGGCATGATTCCCGATATATGCGCAAGTTACTGGAAGGTCTTCGCGCTTGTGATTCTTGGCCTTGTGATCCACTGGTTTCCTGCCAAATGGAAACAGTGGTACAGAGTGCACTTCGCCCTGCTGCCGCTGCCGCTGATGGGACTGCTGGTAGTCCTGGCAGTGCTGCTCGCATACCAGTTCATTACGGCCGACCTCCAGGCCTTCATCTATTTCCAGTTCTGATTATTTCTGTTTCTGGCGGCGGCTCAGCTCACGCCTGAACGCATCCGCATTGCGATTGTGCTCGGCCAGGGTGCGGGCGAAACTGTGGGTGCCGGAGAAATCAGCATTGGCGCAGAAATAGAAGTTCCCCTTTCCCCATTCCCCTCCGAAATCAGGGTTCAGGACAGCGTCGAGCGCTGCCTTAGTAGGGACGCAGATGGGGCCTGGGGGCAGACCCTGATGCTTGTAGGTGTTGTATGGGGAATCTACCTCGAGATGTTTGTTGAGCACTCTGGTGAGGCTGTATCCGAAGCAGAATGCCACTGTAGGATCTGCCTGGAGGGGCCAGCCCGCCTTGAGTCGGTTGAGATATACACCGGCTATCTTAGGCATTTCGGGCTCATAGTTGGTTTCTCCCTTGACTATGGAGGCAAGGATGGAGACCTCCTGACGGCTGAGACCCAGCCTGGAAGCCTTTGACTTGCGTTCCTCAGTCCAGAAGGCATCGTTTGCCGATTTCTGGGCGGCGAGGAAATCCCTCATCGACGCAGTCCAGTAGATTTCGTAGGTATCGGGAATGAGCAGGGAAAACACGTCACGGGAATTCGTGCCGTACTCGGAGAGCAGGGCATCGTCATTCAAGGCGCTGTAAACTTCAGTTGAGTCCAGAAGAAGTTGGGAGGCAATCTTCGCCGCTATGTTGGACTTGATGCGGAGGTTGCCCGAAAGGGTCAGCCTGACGGGAGTCTGCCAGCCGTTGTTAAGCATCCTGGCCACATAGACGCTCGGACTGGATGCAGGTATAAGATAGTGTCCCGGCTGCAGGAATTCGTCCACCTGCTTGTCCTTGAAAGAACGGGCCAGACTTCTGGGATTTCGGACAGCAGAACTTGCCACCAGTTCAGCCAAAACCTCATCCGCCCCCATCGAAGGATATACATAAAGCTCCAGCTCCCTGCTTATGTTGGCCTGCCTGGAATCTTGCCAACGCCTCAGCAGGACGGTTCCGCCGAAGATAGTCACCGCCAAAGTCAGAAGGGCAAGCAGAATGAAAACAGCTCTGGACCCGGATTTCATATTACTTGCGGAGTTTTATCGTATCTCCTTCCTCAAGCGTCTTGCCATAGAGGAGGATGTTGAGCTTTTGCAGGGCAGCAAGGCGTATTCCGAAACGCTGGGCAATTTGGTAGAGGTTCTCACCCTCTCCTTCAACTACATATTTGCTTACCGGTCCCTGGGCCTTCTTCTTTTCGATGTAAACCATTTCTCCTTCCACGAGAGGGCGTTCCTTCTCCAAATCGTTGAAAGACAGCAACTCCTTGAGGAACAGGTTATTGGATACGGCGATGGAAGCAAAAGTGTCCCCTGCTGCCGCATATATGAACTTCACTCCGTTCTGGGAGTAGGTCGGTCGGACGGTAGAGAAGCGTATTGATTCGTTATATTCAGGCTTCTGATATTGAGGCTCTGCCACGACTTTAGGGGTCTCGATTTCCAGCGGCGGCTTCACCTCCACCTTCACGCCTTTGTCGAAACGTGCCAGATCATAGTCCTCTATGAGCTCTATGAGCTTTGTGGCGTAAGAAGGATCTGTAGCATAACCGGCCTTCTTGAGTCCGTGCGCCCATGCCTTGTAGTCACCCTGTTTCAATTCGAAGAGCGGCTTGTAACGGTCGCGGCCGCGCAGGAAGTCTGAATGGTCGCGGTAAGAGGCTTCCACATTGGGATATACCCTGAAGCATTCCTTCGGAGCATTGTCGTCCACCTTCATAGTCTTGCCGTCCCAGTCATTGTGGCATTTGATGCCGAAGTGGTTGTTGCCCTTCCTTGCAAGGGCGGACTGACCGGCATTCGACTCCAGAAGTCCCTGGGCAAGGGTAATGCTTGCAGGAACTCCGGTGCGCTTCATTTCCTTTATTGCCAGGGAAGAGTATTTGTTGATGTAGTCTATCCTGGGGTTGTTGCTCGCCCCTATGGAGAGCAGGGCCGCACACAATATCAAAAGTAACTTTTTCATCGATGCTAATATACTAAAAATCGAAGACATCACCATCCTGCACGGCTACAGATTCGGGAAAAATCTCCTTGCACTCCTGCAGATAGGCTTCAAAATCCACAATCCTTGAGGAATAGTGGCCTACAAGCAGTTTCCCGACATCGGCTTCCTTTGCGCAGCGGGCGGCATCCTCGGTAGTGGAATGCCAACGGAACGCAGCCTTGTCTGCCATATCCCTGGTATAAGTAGCTTCGTGATACAGGAGTTTCACGCCCTTCACCCATGCGGCCAGTTCCGGGAAAGCAGCCGTATCAGAGCAATATGCGTATGAAGGCACCTCGGGATGACGCTCGGAGGCAATTCCGTCGAAACGGTAGCCATAGCATTCGATTTTGTGGCGGAGAGGGAAGGCGCTGACCCTGACATTTTTGGACTCGTGGATGAGCTGTGGGGCATCACATTCTACAGGATGGAATACGATATTGTAGTTCATCCCTTCGCCAAAGAAGGATTCATAGAACTTCAGAACGGAGCCGAGGGCCTTGGGACCATAAATGTCGAGATCGCCTGTACGGCCGTACATTGCCATAGAGCTGAGCAGGCCGAAGAGGCCGAATAGGTGGTCTCCGTGGATATGGGTGATGAAAATGGCTTCGATTTTCAGGAAAGACACGTGGGCACGCCTGAGTTGCTGCTGAGTGCCCTCACCGCAATCGATAAGAAACAAGCGCCCGTGCACCGAAAGTACCTGAGCGCTTGGATTTCTATCAGAAATGGGCATAGCCGAGGCTGTGCCCATTATCTTGAGAGTGAAGTTCATTACTCGCCTTTTTCGAGTTTCTCCTTGAGAGCTGCAAGAGCGTCAATGTCGCCGAGAGTGGTCTTCTCAACGTTGGCATTTACTCTCTTTACGGCCTTCTTGGTGTTCTCTGCCTCTGCAGCTGCAGCCCTTTCCTTGACCTCAGCGTAGGTGCGGAGGTGAGAGAGGAGGATGCGGCGGGTAGAGCGACGGAGCTCGATCACCTTGAACTGGAGGGTCTCGCCTGCTACAGCCTGCTTGCCGTCTTCCTTGACGAGCTCGCGGGTGAAAGCGAAGCCTTCAGCGTTGCCTTCGAGGGAGATGTTGGCACCCTTGTCTGTGAATGAGGTGATTGTTCCCTCAACAACTGAGCCTACAGGATACTTGGCCTCAATCTCATCCCAAGGATTAGGAGTGAGCTGCTTGAGTCCGAGGCTGAGCTTGTGGTTTGCCTCATCGAAGTCAAGGATCTGTACATCGATGACATCACCAGGAGCAACGAGCTCTGAAGGATGCTTGATCTTGTTCCAGCTGAGGTCGCTGATGTGGATAAGTCCCTCAACACCGTCCTCAAGCTCTGCGAACACACCGAAGTTGGTGATATTGCGTACGCTTGCCTTATGCTTGCTGCCTACAGGATATTTCTCGCGGATGTTCTCCCAAGGGTTCTCGGAGAGCTGCTTGAGTCCGAGGGAAATCTTGCGGGCCTCACGGTCGATGGAAAGTACCTGAGCCTCAACCTCGTCTCCTACCTTCAGGAATTCCTGTGCGGAGTGGAGCCTTGGAGACCAGGACATCTCTGATACGTGTACAAGTCCCTCTACGCCCGGCTCGATCTCTACGAATGCGCCGTAGTCAGCGATGAGGATAACCTTGCCCTTAACCTTGTCGCCGACCTTGAGGTCAGGATTGAGGTTCTCCCAAGGATGTGGAGTGAGCTGCTTGAGACCGAGAGCGATGCGCTTCTGCTGCTCGTTGAAGTCGAGGACAACGACCTTGATCTTCTCGTCGAGTGAAACGACTTCCTCAGGGTGGTTGATGCGGCCCCAGGAGAGGTCGGTGATGTGGATGAGACCGTCAACACCGCCGAGGTCAACGAATACGCCGTAGTTGGTGATATTCTTGACAACGCCCTCGAGGACCTGACCCTTCTCAAGCTTGCCGATGAGCTCTGCCCTCTTCTGCTCCTGCTCTGCCTCGAGAAGAGCCTTGTGGGACACAACTACATTGCGGAACTCCTGATTGATCTTTACAATCTTGCAATCTATGTTCTGGTTAACAAACTGGTCGTAGTCGCGGATAGGCTTGATGTCGATCTGTGAACCCGGGAGGAAAGCCTCGATACCGAATACGTCCACGATCATACCGCCCTTGGTGCGGGTCTTTACGAAGCCCTTTACAACCTCGTCCTTCTCGAAAGCCTCGTTGACTCTGTCCCAAGACTTGAGAGTGCGGGCCTTGCGGTGAGAGAGCACGAGCTGGCCCTTCCTGTCCTCAGCGGACTCCACGTAAACCTCAACCTTGTCACCGACCTTGAGCTCTGAATCATAGCGGAACTCGGATACCGGGATGACACCCTCGCTCTTGCCGCCGATGGCAACGACAACTTCGCGCTTGTTCATTGCTGTCACGACACCCTCTACAACGTCGTTCTCGACAATCTTGGAGAGAGTCTTGTCGTAAGCTGCCTCGATGGCAGCCTTGTCAACGCCACCGTAAACGTCTGAGCCTTCGAAAGCGTCCCAGTCGAAATCCTCAGGAGCAACGGATGCGTTGAGAGTGCTCTTCTTTGCAGCCTTTGGAGCTTCTGCCTTAGGAGCCTCCTCCACTGCCGGAGCAGCCTCTACTGCAGGGGTTTCCTCAACTGCAGGAGCAGCCTCGGCAGCAGGCTCGACAGTCTGTGGCTCGTCGTCCTCCTTGCCTTCGATTTCATTTACTACCTCAGCCTCAGGAGCGTTGTTCATGACGGAAGCGATGCCGTTCTTTGCGCTTTCCTCGGACTGATACATCTGGCTGGAACCGATAACCTGATGGTTGGCGGCCTTGAGATTGAAGTGGAATTTTCCGCTCTCGGACTGCTTGAGCTCATAGCGAGCCTCCTCCGGAGCATTTTTCTTGACGGATGCGATACCGTTCTCGCAAGCCTTGAGGGTGGTGTACATCTCGGAAGAGAGAATCACCTGGCCGTTGGTGGCCTTAAGGCTGAAGAAGAACTGTCCGTCCTTTGCCTGTTTGATAACGAATTTACCCATTTGTGATTTTAATACAAATTAGTTGTTTTACTTTATGTTACGACGTTGCGGCGCACTTGCCGAAACGAGCGCGCAAATATAGCAAAAAAATCTGATAATCAAAGCATTTTCTTCTTCTTGAAGAAAATCCAGCAGGCTACGATGATGAGAACCATCAGAAGAACTATCGCCAGCCATGCCCACCACTTGTCGGAAAGCGGCAGGGTAACGTTCATTCCGTAGAAACTCGCCACCAGAGTGGCAGGCATCAGGAGCAGGGAAACGAAGGTGAAAATCTTCATTATCTTGTTCTGATCGAGGTTGATGATACCCACTACGGTGTCCTGGATGTACTCCATCCTTTCGAAAGCGAAGTTTATGTGGTTGATAAGTGAAGCGATATCCTGATTGATGATGGAGAGGTCGTCGCGGAGCTCCGGATCCCTAGGGCAGAGCTTGCTCTTGAGAATGTTGGACACCAGCCTCTGCTTGTCGACTATATTCTCACGCAGGTCTATGGCATTCTGCTGCAGCTGGTTTATGTCGAGGAGGAACTCTTCATTGATGTCTTCCTGCTGATTGATGCGGCGGCTGAACTTGCTCACGTCCTTGCTTATGAGCTCCACGAGGTCGGCATCAAGGTCAACACGCCTGTCCATGATCGCTACAAAAACGGTAAAGCCGTCCTGGAACTGTTCCGGAAGGGCCTGAATCTTGAGCTGGAGGGTGTCAAGGGAACGGAGCGGAATCTCGCGGATGGTGGTAAGGATACCGTTCACAAGGATGAAGGAAACGGGGTCCGCGAGCATCTCGTCGTCTGCCGGGGAAAGGAAGTTGGTATTCGCGAATATGGCATTGCCTTCCTCATAGAAACGGGATGAGCTTTCGATTTCCGCCGCTTCAGCACGGCTCTGTATTTCGGTGCCCAGGAACGCCTCCACCGCCCTCTTCTGGTCTCCTGTCGGTTGCAACAGGTCTATCCAGAGAAGACTTTCCTTATTGATGGCAGTGAAATCGCTTTCTGACTGTCCCAACAGGATCTCAGATCCGCTTCTGTAAAAATACTTGATCATTTCCCAGCTCCTTTCCGTTAGTCCGAACTCGCAAATATAGGAAATATTATTATATTTGCGAAGCAAAATTATAAACTTGCGAAAGTAGTGTATGAATATTCTGGAATCCATTGTCACTGCCGTCTGTCTCTGCGCTGATTGCTTTGCTGTCAGCACCTGTTCCAGCACTACGCTCAAGACAAAACCCGGCTCTGCGCTCATCGGCAGGGTCGCGATTTCATTCGGCATCATCCAGACTGCTCTCCTGGTAATCGGCTGGGCTGCCGGCAAGCTGCTTTTCGGTGTAGTCAACACCTGGGCACACGTCATCGGCGGAATACTTCTGGTCTACGTTGGCGGCTCCATGCTTTTCGAAGGACTTTCCGGCAAGACTGAGGCTCACGACCTCAACGGATGGAAGAACATCATTCTTGGCGGAATAGCCACGAGCATAGACGCTCTTGCCGTGGGCGGCTCCAAATCCATGGATGGCAGCGGCTTAACGGAAATGCTTCCTCTCGCCGCAGCCGTATTCCTGGTAACCCTGCTCAGCGTCATCGCCGGAATATGCTTCGGCAACGCCCTCGGCAGGAGGATAGGGAAATGGGCAGAGATTATCGGAGGAGCGGTGCTGCTCGGAATGGGAGTGGCTATGGTTATTTCAGGATAATCGGAGAACAACAGCGAGAACACCGACAGCAGCAAGGATTAAGCCTTGAAAGGCTGTCGGGCGAGAATGGAGCGCCCGAGGGTCAGGGAATCAGCATATTCGAGGTCATCACCGAAGCCCAGTCCACGGGCGAGTGTGGTGACCTTGAGTTCTTTAAGGCCCAGGGCTGAGAGTTGCCTGTATATGTAGAAGGAGGTGGTTTCACCCTCCACGTCGCCGCTCAGCGCGAGTATCACCTCTACCGGTGAATCCCCGTATGCGCGCATCCTCTCCATAAGCTGGCGTATGCTGAGGTCCGACGGCGCGATACCGTTTATCGGGGAGATGATGCCTCCGAGCACATGATACACGCCCTTGTACTGTCCTGTCGCCTCTATGCTCATCACGTCGCGTACGCTTTCCACCACGCAGACGGTATTGTGGTCCCTGCGGGCATCGGAGCAGATCGCACACTCCTCGGAGTCGGAAATCATCGAGCAGATGCGACAGTATTTCACCTCGTCCGCGAGACGGTCGATGGAACGGGCAAAATGATGGATGTTTTCCTTAGGTTGTTTAAGCAGGTGCAAAGCCAAACGCAAGGCGCTGCGGGAGCCAACTCCCGGAAGGGAGCTGATGGCTTCCACAGCGTCTTTCAGCAGTTGTGATGGATAATTGCTATCCTTCAAAATTATCTTGCTTTGCCGTTTGAACCGAGAACGTTCTTGATCTTCTCGATGTACATCTTCTTCATCTCCTCACGTGCAGGCTTGAGGTACTGGCGTGGGTCGAAGTGGCTCGGGTTCTCTGCGAGATGCCTGCGGATGGCGGCGGTCATTGCGAGACGGGAGTCAGAGTCGATGTTGATCTTGCATACCGCGCTCTTGGCTGCCTTGCGGAGCTGCTCCTCAGGGATACCTACTGCGTTAGGAAGATTGCCGCCGTACTTGTTGCACATATCGACATATTCCTGTGGAACTGAAGATGATCCGTGGAGAACGATTGGGAATCCAGGGAGCTTCTTCTCGATAGCCTTGAGAACATCGAATGCGAGTGGAGGTGGAACGAGACGTCCGGTCTTCTCGTCGCGGGTGCACTGCTCAGGCTTGAACTTGTAAGCGCCGTGGGAGGTACCGATGGAAATGGCGAGGGAGTCGCAACCGGTCTTCTTCACGAAGTCGATAACTTCCTCAGGCTTGGTGTAATGAGACGCCTCGTGAGAAACCTCATCCTCAACGCCGGCAAGAACTCCGAGCTCAGCCTCAACGGTAACATCATACTTGTGGGCGTACTTCACGACCTTCCTGGTGAGGGCGACGTTCTCCTCGTAAGGAAGAGCGGAACCGTCGATCATCACTGAAGAGAAACCGAAGTCAACGCAGCTCTTGCAGGTCTCGTAGCTGTCGCCGTGGTCGAGGTGAAGCACAATCTGAGGCTTCTTCCAGCCGAGCTCCTTGGCATACTCTACAGCACCCTGGGCCATGTAGCGGAGGAGGGTCTGGTTGGCGTATGCGCGGGCACCCTTGGACACCTGAAGAATAACCGGTGATTTGGTCTCGGCAGCAGCCTGAATAATGGCCTGGAGCTGCTCCATATTGTTGAAGTTGAATGCAGGAATGGCATAGCCACCCTTTACTGCCTTGGCGAACATCTCGCGGGTGTTCACAAGGCCAAGTTCTTTAAAAGAAACCTTCATAATTCGGATAATTATTAAAAATCAGGCAAATTTAACTATTTTTGCAGAAATAATCATAAAAAATGTCAGGTAAAGTAATCATATTTTCAGCACCCTCAGGTGCGGGCAAAAGCACGGTGGTCTCCCACCTGCTCAAGCTGCATCCGGAATTCGAGTTTTCCATTTCTGCGACTTCCCGACTTCCGAGGGGCTCCGAGAAGGACGGGGTGGAGTACTACTTCATCAGTGCAGACCGTTTCCGCGATCTCATTGCCCAGGATGCCTTCGTGGAGCACGAAGAGGTTTACCGGGACCGCTTCTACGGGACTCTGAAAAGCGAAGTGGAGAGAATCTGGGCCAAGGGGAATGTGATTGTCTTTGACGTGGACGTAAAGGGCGGAGTGAACCTTAAAAAGTATTTCGGCAGCGCCGCCTTGTCGGTGCTCATACTTCCGCCGAGCCTCGAAGTGCTGGAGAAGAGGCTTCGCGGACGCGGAACCGACAGCGAGGAAGCAATAAGGGAACGTATAGGCAAGGCAGAGTCCGAAATCGATTTCGCGCGCGGGAAGTTCGACAGGGAACTGGTGAACGATGTGCTGGAGAACACCTTTGCGCAGGCCGAGGAAATGGTGGACAGCTTCCTTGCACGCTGAGATCCAGGCACACTGACTGATACCGATTCTCATTATGCGCATAGCGGTATATTCCGGGTCCTTCGACCCGCTCCACATAGGGCACAAGGCAATTATGGAATACCTGACCAGAGAGCAGAAGTTCGACTGGGTGTATCTGGTGATTTCCCCTCAGAACCCTATGAAAGACCCTTCCAAGGCCCTGAATGCCGAGCAGCGCTACCACGCCGCCGTCGAAGCGGTGCTGCGCCACCCCTCACTCCACGTATGGGTGGACAATATCGAGCTGGAGATGCCAGCACCCCACTATACCATACGCACCCTTGACGCGCTCAAGAAAAGGGAGCCCGAGAACGAGTTCACCCTGGTGATGGGCGCGGACAACCTTCAGAACATACAACACTGGCGCAATGCTCCGAGGTTGCTGAGCGAATACGGGGTGATAGTCTATCCACGCAAGGGATATGACCTGGAGATGATAAGGGCAAAGCTGCTAGAAGAATGCAGCCGCTTCCCTGTGCCTGAGGCCCTGGACGCATCCCTGACCCATTCCCTCCCCGGCACAGTGAGCCTGGAGGAATTGCACCGCATGTACCGCATAAGCATCATCGATGCCCCCATCGTGGACATCTCATCAACTGAAATACGCGAGAAACAGGCTCTTGGAATAGATATGTCGGAGTTCCTTATGTAATCAGGACTTGCGCATGAGTTTGGCCGCAAGGCCTCCGTAGATGATCTGCACGGGACCACCTGCGACAGGCTGCCAGAGCTTGACCATATCAGTGAGTTCATTAGGATAGACATAGAGCGGAAGGCCCTTGCCCCAGTCAAGTTCGCAAGCGCGGAACTTCAGCTGGTTGTTGATATAGATGGTCCCCGGCTTCGGACAGTTCATATCGGATGCGTCAAAGAAGAAATACGGCAGATTGTAATTGGTGGCGCAGAAAGAAAGCCTCACATTCTCTTCCGGCTTGTCCGAATTCAGGACGGCCTTGAGCTTGGAATCCATAGCGGAGGCAAGTTCCTCCACACTTGCCGAAAGGTCAAAGTCAATGCCCAAAGGCAGGGCCTGGGAAAAGTTGCCGAAGAAATCAGGGCCTATTCCTGGGAAGTGCCCGCGCAAGTCAGCCACGAATATGGCCTTGAAGCAGGTCCTTTCCGGGAGGGAGGCGAACAAGTTCTTTGCGGCAATGGCACTCAGGACGGCATTGGTCCCCGCACCCGAGGCCTTTTTGAGGGCAGAAATCTCCTCCTGGGCAACTTCCTTGGCAACGGTATATTTTATGGCATTGGTGCGGACGAGGTTCAGCAGCATACCGAGCATCTTCTTTCCGTCCATCCGCACCCAGGACTTTTCCTGCACCGCATTTACAGTCTGTTCCCTGCTCAAAGCGTCGGGGGCAGGCAGCAAGGACTGGTCCACGAGCATAGGGCTTACGGATTCCCCGCGGCAGAGTGAAGCCCAGCGGTTTATCAGACCGTAGAAGCTGTTTCCATCCATGGTCGCGTGCGCACACTGCACATAGAGTACCGCACCATCCCTGAGTTTAAGCAAAGTTGCGCTGAATGGAAGGACCTTTCCCTTCTTGAAACCGTTGATATCGTAAGGGCGGACGAGTTTCCAGATTTTGCCCGGCGCAGCTATGAGCTGAGTAACGCTGAAGCGGGTATTCTCCTGAACCGAAAAAAGCGGCTCAACAGCGACGGCATCATCCCAGACGACAGCTTTCTTCTCCTCACAGTAAAATCCTCCGAGCTGGGGATACGAGGCCAGGAGTCGGCGCAGGCAGCTGCGCATCAAGTCAGCGTCAGGTGTGGCAGAATACACCCACGCACCTTTAATCGTCATACTCAGGGTAAACAGGTCAAATGAGGATAATTTCCACTCGTGTTTCATAGGACGGAAAATATTATGGGATGATATAGACGTCCTCTCCAGGCTCACAGAAGAAGTATTCCTCCCTCGCGAAGGTTTCCAGGCTGTCCCTGTCGTACAAGAGTTCAGAGGCAGTCTTCCGGAGTTCGTCGTTCTCCCGGCGCAACTGCTCTATTTGTCTTTCCTGGCGTCTCAGGGTGAAGGCCGACTTGACCCAGACGAAGAGGTTGTCGTGCTTTATCAGCAGGAACAGGATGAATAACAGGGTAAGCACAATGGCAAAACGCAGGAACGAACGCTGCCCGTGCCTGCTACCGTCTTTGCTCTTGTCCCAGAAGTCCCTGAATTTTCCCATCTCCGATGATATTTTCGCAAATTTAGTTATTTTTGCCAAAGAAATGTAATTAATTCGATAATAATGAAACCTACACTTTTGGTCCTTGCGGCCGGTATGGGCAGCCGTTACGGCGGCCTCAAACAAATGGACGGACTCGGCCCTGCCGGGGAGACTATCATCGACTACTCGATTTATGACGCAGTCCAGGCGGGCTTCGGCAAAGTGGTCTATATTGTCAGAGAGTATTTCCTCGAGCAGTTCCGCCAGACGGTAAAGGAGAAATACAGCAAGGTGAAATGCATTGACGGCAGCCCTCTCGAGTTTGTATTCGTCACCCAGGAACTCAACAAGATTCCGGAAGGATTCGAACTCAACCCTGAAAGGCAGAAGCCTTGGGGCACAGCCCACGCAGTTCTGATGGCAAAGGACGTGATCAACGAACCTTTCGTGGTAATCAACGGCGACGACTTCTATGGCAGGGACTCGTTCCGCATTGCCGCAGACTGGTGCCGCGCCCACGAATCCAGCAAGGGAGAATACGCAATCATAGGATTCGAGCTTGACAACACGCTCAGCGAGTCAGGCGGCGTATCGAGGGGAATATGCAGCTACGACGGGGACAGGAACCTTGTGGACGTGGTTGAGCACCACGAAATCAAGATGGAGGCAGACGGCCACATCTACGGCGAGAATTCCATTACAGGAGCAAAGGTCGAGCTCAAAGGCAAGGACCTCTGTTCGATGAATATGTGGGGTTTCACCCCGGACTATTTCAGCAGGAGCGGAGAGATTTTCATCTCTTTCCTCGAGAAGAACATCAGCGAACTCAAGAAAGAGTTCTATATCCCTTATGCGGTTGACGTTATGATCAAGAACGGCGAAGCCAGGTGCGAAGTTGTGCCTACCCCTTCACGCTGGTTCGGAGTCACCTTCAAGGAGGACCGTCCGGCAGTGGTTGCCAAGTTTGCGCAACTTGCGGAGGAAGGCGTCTACCCGAACCCGCTTTACAGAAAATAGCCGATGCGCAGAAAAGTCAAGAATTACAAGTTCTTCGGGAACTACGATTACTACATCCCGGGAGCGCCGGATATCTTCATTTTGCTGGCCCTGCTCCTGTTGGGCGCAGTGATTGCACAACTGCCGAGCCTCATACTTCTGGCATACCCCAATTTCGACCAGAGCGCACTGATGCTGGTCGCCTACCCGTTGATGTTCATTCCGGCGATGGTCTTCGCCGGTTTCAAGAGCAAGATGCGACGCTTCGACTGCGGAGGAGTAAAACTGGACAGGTGCAACTGCTCTCCGTTGGGCGCACTTCCGTGCGGAGTGCTCGCGGCCATTGCAACCCTGGCATTGGCCTTCGTATGCGACCTGTGCAGTTTCATACTTCCGGACACGCCGAAGTGGTTTGAGGAAGCAATGTCCTTGGTAACTGAAGGCAATATCATTATCAACTTCATCAGTGTCAGCATTTTCGCACCTCTGTTTGAAGAGTGGCTTTGCAGGGGCATGGTGCTCCGCGGGCTGCTGTCCCACAAGGTAAAGCCGCTTTGGGCGATAGTGCTTTCGGCTCTCTTCTTCGCCTTCATCCACCTCAATCCATGGCAGGCTCTTCCGGCCTTCATCCTGGGCTGCCTGATGGGTTACGTGTATTATAAGACAGGATCCCTGAAACTCACGATGCTTATGCACTTTACGAACAACAGTTTTTCGCTGCTGCTTTCCAACATCGATGCTTTTAAAGAGATGGAGAATTGGAGCGACGTGATGAGCGCCGAGTCCTACTGGCTTTGCATGGCTATCTGTCTGCTTCTTCTCATATTGATTGTCAAACAGTTGTCAAAAATCAACGCGCCTTCATTTGAGGAGAGCTGCGAGCCTGACGTCGTGGACGCGTAGGATGTCAGCTCCGTGGGCCACGGCAAGGCGATGAGCCTTCTCCGTATCGCCACGGGTAAAGCGCTTGTCAGCCGCACCTATCAATATAGGCTTTCCGAAATGCCTGAAACTTTCAAGATGCCCGATCAGATCCCAATTCTGCTCGGGCGTCTTTGCGAATCCAAGGCCGGGATCCAGAATCCAGTCCTCTATTCCCAGTTCCTCAGCTTTGGCTGAAAAAGCCTCGAAATAGGAGTCCAGGGCAGCTACTACTCCATCCCGGTATTCGCAGCAGCTGTCCATAGTGCGCGGATTGCCCCTCTTGTGCATAGCTATGTAAGCGAGTTTCAGTTTGGCTACAGTAGAGAGCATCTCAGGGTCGTCCTCCCCGGCAGAAATATCGTTTACTATGAATGAGCCTATGAGATCATACGCGCGCCGCACTATCTCCGAGCTGGTGGTGTCAATGGAAAACTCAGTGGTTTGAAGGCCGTACTCTGCACGCACCCTGTCCGAAGCAAGGCTGCGCAGGACCGGTTCCAACCTGCGCCATTCCTCCTCAACGTCCACGTCAGCGGCTCCGGGTCTGGTAGAAACGGCGCCAAGGTCTATGATGTCTGCACCGTCGTTCACCATCCCGGCTATGCGCGGAAGGGCATCCGCTGCGCCCACCCTACTGGAAGCCCAGAAGGAATCCGGGGTGAGATTGACTATTCCCATTATCTTCAGCATATCACAGGAGCAGCATTACGGCAAAGACATAAAGCATAAAGGCCTGGAATTTGAAGGATGACCTTCCGCCTTCATTGCTGAATACTTCGGCTATGTCGGATTCCATCATGGAGGAGAGTTTCTCCGCATCCGGCATCCGGTTGGATGACCATTTTGCAATTATCTGACCATCATGGACATACACAATTCCTCCATTGGAACGGTTCAGACTCAGCAACTGCTTCCTGTCCGCGAAATACATTCTTGAGAGTATGTCGGGATCGGAGACCTCTGCCGAAATGAGGGAAGGAGAGGAGGCGGCAAGCACCAGGGCGGTATATCCCCTGGATTCAGCCAGGGTCAATTCCGCGGACAACTTCTTCCACTTTGCATCGGACAGCTTTGCAGGATTGTTCACAGAAGCTGCAAGAACACTTCCATTCAGCAGCAGGGAATCAGCATACTCTCCATTGAAATCGCTGAAACTCAGCACTAAAGGCTTTTCATCGCTGGTAAAGTCGTAATCCTCATAAGTGGATATTTCCGCTCCCGGCCTGAACTCCGTGAAATCCATCAAAGGGATGGACAGGGAAGAGTAGAGGAAGAAAAGGAGAATGGAGATCTCTGCTATGGAGAAGCTCACCCACTTGATCTTTCTGGACTCGCCCACAGTTCCGAAAGGCACGAAGGCGAGGACCCACAGAAGCAGTAGAACGATGTTCTTGATGAAACTCTGGAGGTGGGTAAGGTGTACCGCTTCCCCGAAGCAGCCGCAATCCATCTCCGGATTGGCAATGAGCAGAACCAGGGTAACCAAGGTGAAGGAAGCTAGCAGAATCAGACAAATGAACCCTACCAGCCTGCGCATAACGCCGGTAATCAGGGCAACTCCCGTGCTGGTCTCTACCAGACCTATCATTACACCCGTGAAATAGGAAAGGGGACGCATGAAGGCAAGGTGAAAGAAGTTGAAATACTCTCCCACTATGAGCGAGGTCCCGACCGGGTCCATGAGCTTCAATATTCCGGAGACGAAGAATACCATCCCCAGAAGCACGGCGCTAAGCCTTCGTATGGTCTTCATATACCTTCTTGATTTTGTTGAAAATAGCATCAGGAGGGAGCATCTTGCCCTCGGAGTCGGAACAGTCCACGCAGATGAAGGACGGATCGAGTGCCGCCTGACGACGGTACATATCCCTTACCTTGCGCTGGAATGCGATGTCAGCCTCGTGGATATCGCTGCCTCCCTGGAGGTAATCCCTGTCTTCCCCGTCTCGGGACCTGGACAGACTGCTTTCCACGAAAGATATGGGCACGTCCAGGAATATGTTCAAATCCGGACGCGGAAGTTCGAATGAAGAGTATTCGGTGTTGAATATCCATTCGCGCAGCTGTTCGGCTTCATCCTGACTTGACAGCTTCGCGCACTGGTAGGCGATATTGGAGTACACATACCTGTCGAGCAGCACCGTCTTCCCGGCTTCGAGCGCAGCACGCATTCCCGGGGCGGCACCGTGCCTGTCCTCCGCGAAGAGCAGAGCCACGAGCTGGGGGTGCACAGACTCCACGGTACCGAAATCACCTCTCAGGAAACGGCTTATCAAATCCCCGTACACCGGCGCGTCATAGCGCGGGAAATGTATGTATTCCAGCGCCTTGCACCGGCTTTCAAGGTATTCCCTGAACATTCGGACCTGCGTCGATTTGCCGGCGCCATCGAGCCCTTCCAATACTACCAGCATAATTCCTAATTCACCCTGATTTTCTGACCTATACTTATCTTATCCACCTTGAGACCCGGGTTGAGCTTGACTATCTGCGCCTGAGTCTTGCCGTACTTTCGGGCTATCGCGGACACGGTGTCGCCCGATTTCACGGTATGCCATTTCATCGCAGCCTTCTCCGCCTCAATGCGCTTCTCTTCCTCGATGATTTTCTCGTCGGTAGCGTAAATGTCCTCCTCCTCATCTATGCTCTCCGGGATGTAGCGCGAGGATGCGCTGAGGTAACTCCGGCGCAGCACAAACACATTCTTGCGCAGCACTCCGTTCTCGAAATCCACTATCCACTCCGGATCGAAGGCATAGCCTTTGTAGCGGGTTTCGAAATGAAGATGCGGTCCGGATGAACGTCCGGTGGAGCCGCCCAGACCTATCACCTCGCCTGCACGCACCCACTGCCCGGGCTCCACATTGATCTTCGAGAGGTGTCCGTAGTAGGTCTCCAGCCCGTTCTCGTGGCGTATGATTACAAGATTACCGTATCCTGAGGTACGGTGAGCGTAGCGCACGCGCCCGTCGAACGCGGACTTGACCGGGGTGCCGGTGACAAGGGGAACGTCGGTACCCTGGTGTCTGCGGCCGCGCCTGTAACCGAAACGGGAGTACACCTTCCCCACATAAGGGCATACGAAGGTGCTGACCGAGTCGATGAGGCATATTGTATTGCGGTACCCCAGGTCCGAGAGCTGCACGTTTGCATACGGATTGAGTATGTTTTCCACCCAGCACTCGCGGAATACATCGGACTCAGCCACCTTCTTCATATTCTTCACATAGCTCCAGGTGAAGTCGTCCCGGAGTATGATCTGGAGGTTGCTGTCGCCCACGTCCAGAGTATCTATGGGCACACCCGCCCCCTTGCGGAACGAGCCCGGCAGGGTAATGTAATCCTCCGGCACCCAGGTTACGGATGGAGGAGGGACGCCGCCCTCGAGCCTCGCCTTATCCTTGTCCGGGTCTGAAAGCAAAGCCGCATTCTCCTGCGCGTCAGCCAGGCCGTACACGCCCAGCAATAGCGCCATTGTCAACAACCTAAGTCTCATCCTACGACCTCAGTGCTCCGAATCCGGACTCGAGCAGTTCCTGAGTCTGAGCTATTTTTTCCTTGAGAAGTTCCTCGTTTCTGGCCTCGCAGATAAAACGCAGGTAAGGCTCGGTATTGGAAGGACGGATATTGAACCACCAGTCCTTGAACTCCACCCTGTAGCCGTCGAAATCCATTATCTTCTGCGCCTCCTCACGGGACGTGAAGAAATCGCGTACGGCATCCATCGCGGCTTTCTTGTCCTCAAGCTTGAAGTTGATTTCTCCGGAATTGCAGTATCCTGTCATCGAATCCAGCTTGTCGCTCAATTTCACTCCCTGCTTCTTGAGCTCGGAAACGATTCTGAGAACGATTATGGACGCAAGAAGCCCGCTGTCGGAATAGAAGAAATCCTTGAAATAGTAGTGGCCGGCGAGCTCTCCGCCCCAGAGTCCGTCGATTTCCCTCAGCTTAGGGGCGGCGAAGGCACGGCCCACACGCCAGGTGTACAGTTCGGCACCGTAGGCTTCGAGGTACTCGCCCACTGACTTGGAACTGCGAATTTCCTGGAGCACGCGAGGGTTACGGGCCCCGCGATAGTCGCAGAAGTAGCTGGCCATCAATGCGATGATAAGGTCAGGAGCCACGAAACGGGCCTTGTCGTCAACGAACATCACGCGATCGGCATCACCGTCATAGATGACTCCGATGTCAGCCTTTTTCTCGGCGACGAGCTGCTTCAGCGGAGCAACATTCTTTGCCACGAGAGGGTTGGGCTCGTGGTTTGGAAAACGCCCGTCGATGGTGTCGAAAATGTAGGACGGAACGTCGCCGAAGACTTCCCTGGCAAAAAGGCAGGACATTCCGTTGGAGAGATCAAAGGCTATGTTGAGATTGCTGTAGTCGCCCTTGTACTTCATCATGAAATCGATGTAGTCCTTGTGGATGTCTTTCTGATGCACCTCTCCCCTCTTCTCCGCCACAGGGGTCGGACGGCCTTCGTCAATCCAGGCCTTGATCTGGCCTAGCCCGGTGTCCAGGCCTACGGGAAGGGCATTTTCGCGGCTGACCTTCATACCGTTGTATTCGGCAGGATTATGGCTGGCAGTGATTTGCACGGAGGCCTTGAAACCGTAGTTGGCAGTAGCGAAATATACCATTGGCGTGCTGCTCAGGCCTATGTCAAAGACGTCGGCGCCGGCATCGCATATTCCTTTCAGAAGACTGTCGTGAATCTCTTCAGAAGAAACCCTGCAGTCGCGTCCGACGAGGACTTCCTTCGCTCCGAGGAGTTCAGGGATGAAATAGCCCACTTTGTAGGCAGTGTCTTTATCGAAATCCACTCCGTAGATTCCGCGGATATCATAAGCGTGAAATGCTCCCATACTATTTGATTTTTGTTTTATATGCAGTGCGAACCTTGCCCTGAGCAATGTTCAGCAGTTTTTTCACTATCATCTTACGCCTTATCGGGGCTACGATGTCCGTAAACAGCACTCCGTCCAGATGGGAGAATTCGTGCTGTATCATCCTGCAGGCGAACTTGTCGAAAGTTTCCTTTTTCAGCGTGAAGTTCTCGTCATAGTATTCAACTTCGATCGATTCCGGCCTTCTTACGCTTGCGTAGATGCCCGGGACGCTCAGACAGCCCTCCTCATATTCGCACTGGCTGTCCGAAACCGACAGCACCACGGGATTGATGAAGGTGCGCTTGAAACCCTTCAGGTACGGGAACGCATCCGCCATAACGTCTCCATCCACGACTGCAACCCTCTGGCTGACACCTATCTGAGGAGCTGCAAGACCACAACCGTCGGAAGCCTTCAAGGTTTCCCAAAGGTCATTTACCAGAGCCGAGATTTCTTCCCGGCCGTTTTCGATGTCCACAGGCGCCGCCACCTGGCGAAGCACCTCGGATCCATATAAAAAAATGGGTCTGATCATTTCTTTTTTTCCAATTTGTCCAAGTAACTCTGCAAAATTATTGCCGCACTGATTCTGTCGACCTGTTTTTTGTCGCGACGCACGCTCTTTTTCATTCCCCCGTCTATCATCGCCCTGTGGGCAAGAACGGAGGTAAAGCGTTCATCCTCGAGACTCACCGGAATATCCGGGAAAGCCTTCTTCAATATTTCCAGAAAACGGTCCACTTCAGGAGCCGCCTGGGCCGGACGGCCATCAAGATTCAGCGGATATCCGACAACAAATCCAACTATGGTCTCAGTTCGGGCGTAATTTTGGAGATATTCTATTATCTTTGCAGATGTAACAGTCTCCATAGGGGACGCGAAGATGCCGAGAGGGTCGCTCACAGCCAGACCCGTCCTGGCGCTTCCGTAATCTATGCCAATGATTCTGTTCATCCTGCGAAATTAGTCAAAAACTACTGTTTTCGCAAAACTTTGCTTTATGAAGAATCAAAACAAGATTTACAGGCTGTCCCTTGTGGACAACGAAACGCACAACAACATCAAGACGATCCGTTTCTCGAAATTGCGCTTCATCATCGCCGCTGTTACGGTGGTGGTAATGTCGGTGCTTCTGTTATACTGTCTGATTGCCTTCACGCCCCTGCGCAACACAATTCCGGGATATCCGGACGTGCAGGTGAAGAAGGTTGCTCTGGCAAATGCAATCAAAATCGACTCTTTGGAAAGCGTCATCACGAAGTGGAACCTCTACGCCGAGAACCTCAGCCGTGTGCTGGCAGGCGAAGCGACAGTCAACTTCGACAGCATAGTGAGAAGAAGCGCCCTGCAATACCTCTCTTCCAAATCGGAGGAGGAACTGCTCAGGCAGGATTCACTTCTCAGAGAATCGGTACAGAGCGCAGAGCGCTTCGGCGTAAGCGCCAAGGCCATCCAAACACTTCCAATCGAGGGCAAGCACTTCTTCAATCCTGTCAAGGGCGTGGTTTCCAAGGAGTTCGACAGGGTTGAGCATCCGGGAATCGACATCAGCACTTCCGCCTCATCCATAGTCAGTTCCATACTCGAAGGCACCGTGGTGCACTCGGCCTGGAACGAAGACCAGATGTATGTGATCATAATCCAGCATAAGGAAAATCTGCTCAGCAGCTACAGCTTCTGCAGCAAGGCACTGGTGCGCACGGGAGACGAAGTCAAGGCCGGCACCCCGGTAGCGATGAGCGGCAGCGAAGTGCACGACGGCAAGAACGGAGTGCTGCATCTGGAAATGTGGTTGGACGGAGTCCCGATAGACCCGGCCAAATACTTGAGTTTATGAGAAAAAGGAGAATTGCCATACTTGGTTCCACGGGGTCGATCGGCACCCAGACCCTGGATGTGATACGCCAGCACCGCGAGCTTTTCGAAGTCGAACTGATTTCGGCCAGGAGGAACGTGGCACTGCTCAGTGCGCAGGCACGGGAGTTCGATGCCGCGAATGTGGTGATATGCGAAGATTCGAAGTACTCAGAGTTGTCCGGAGCCCTTGAGGGAAGCGACTGCAAGGTATGGTCGGGCGTGGACAGCCTGTGCGAGCTGGTGAAGCTCCAGAGCGTGGACATCGTGGTCGGCGCGATGGTGGGATTCAGCGGCCTGAGGCCTACCCTGGCGGCGCTGGAAGCCGGGAAAATCGTCGCACTTGCGAACAAGGAGACCCTGGTCGCCGCCGGACCCATCGTAATCAGGACCATGCGCGAGCACAATGCAGTGATACTCCCGGTTGACTCGGAGCACTCGGCCATTTTCCAGTGTCTGCTGGCAGCCCAGGGCAACAAGGTGGAGAAGATACACCTCACCGCATCCGGAGGTCCGTTCCGCACCTGGGAAAGGGCAAAGATTGCGGCAGCCACTGCCTGTGAGGCGCTCAAGCACCCGAACTGGGATATGGGTGCCAAGGTCACCATAGATTCCGCGACAATGATGAACAAGGGCTTCGAAGTCATCGAGGCCAAGTGGCTCTTCGATATGGATCCTGACAAGATAAACGTTGTCGTGCATCCCGAATCCATCATACACTCCATGGTGGAGTTCACCGACGGCGCCGTCATTGCCCAGATGGGCTGCCCGGATATGCGTGAGCCCATAGGTTTCGCTCTCAGCTTCCCTGAAAGGGTGAGCGTAGGCAACCGCAAGCTGGATTTCGCCACCCTCGGGCAGATTTCCTTCGAAGCCCCGGACCTGAAACGTTTTCCTTGCCTGGAACTCGCGTACGAAGCCATACGCCGCGGAGGCAACGCCCCTTGCGCACTCAATGCCGCGAATGAGGTTGCCGTGGCCGCCTACCTCAAGGGACTCATAGGTTTCTACGACATTGCACGCATCAACGAGCGCTGTCTCAATGGTCTGAATTTTGTAGCCGAACCAAGCCTGGAAGATATATTCGGAACTAATCAGGAAATAGCTTCAATTGCCGATGGTTATATTAATTAAAGCCCTGCAAGTGATACTTGCCCTTTCTCTGCTCATCTTCATACATGAGCTGGGGCATTTCATGTGGGCAAAGATTTTCAGGATAAGGGTTGAAAAGTTTTACCTTTTCTTCGATGCTGGAGGCAAGGCCATAGCACGCTGGAAATGGGGAGAAACCGAGTTCGGCATAGGTTGGCTGCCTTTCGGAGGCTATTGCAAGATTTCAGGGATGGTGGACGAATCCATGGACAGCGCCCAGCTTGCGCAGGAGCCGCAGAAGTGGGAGTTCCGTACCCATCCTGCCTGGCAGAGACTGCTGGTGATGGCGGGTGGCGTGCTGAACAATTTCATCTTCGCAATACTTGCATACAGCTGCATTCTGGCAATATGGGGCCAGGCATACATAGACAACAGAAGCAACAGCATATATGTCAACGAGCTCGCGTATGAGATGGGCTTCCGCAACGGGGACCGCATCCTGAGCTTCGACGACTATGTCCCGGAGAACTTCGGCATGCTCCAGGCCGACCTTGCCCGCAGGGACGTGAGGTCCGCAACCCTGCTTCGCGACGGGGATACGGTGCAATTGTACATCGACAGATCGATGATAGGAGACGTGCTGAACTCATCACTGATGTTCGACCTTGCCGTGCCTTTCGTGATCGATTCCGTGGTTGCGGGCGGTCCGAACGCAGGTGGAATGCTGCGCCACGGGGACAGGATATATGCCCTTGACGGCCAGGAAATCAATTATCTGCAGGACTCGCGTCCCGTGCTCGAATCGTTTTCGGGCCGGGAAATCACCGCATCGCTTATAAGGGGGAATGATTCCCTGGAAGTTGCCGTCAAAGTGGACAGCCTGGGCAAACTGGGTGTCAGCCTTGCCATGCCGGAAGTGCAGACCAGAAAGTACAGTGCCTTCAGCGCCATACCTGCCGGATTAAAACTTGCCGGCAGCACCATAGCCGGTTACCTGCGTGACCTCAAGCTTCTGGTCACCCCTTCCACCGGGGCCTACAAGTCCGTAGGAAGTTTCATCGCCATAGGCGAGGTCTTCCCTTCCACCTGGAACTGGTACCAGTTCCTCAATATAATCGCACTGCTTTCCATTATGCTGGCGGTGATGAACCTCATACCCATCCCCGGGCTTGACGGAGGCCACATACTTTTCGTCCTGTATGAGATGATAAGCGGACGCAAGCCAAGCGACAAATTCCTTATGGTGGCCCAGATGATAGGTATGGTCCTGCTTTTTGCCCTGATGTTCCTCGCTGTAGGCAACGACATAGGAAGGCTGCTGAGGTGATATTTAAAGTAATTTGTATATATGAAGAATTTTTTGACACTTATTCTGGCGGGTGCGCTGGCATTCGTATCCTGCAAGAACACCGAAACACTTCTGCCAAATGTCAGCGGAAAGGCCGGAGAGGTGATCGTGGTAATGGACAGGGAGAACTGGGAGGGTGCTCTCGGCAATTCCACCAGAGCCCTGCTCGCTGACGAATGCCCTTTCCTGGTGCAGAGAGAGCCTCTCTTCAATCTGGTGAATGTGGCTCCTACGGGTTTTGCGGATCTTTTCAAGATTCACCGCAATATCGTCATCTTCAACATCAATCCCCAGAATGACACGACCGGACTGGTGCACAAGCGCAATGTCTGGGCCAATACCCAGGTCGTGCTTCAAGTGAACGCCTACGATTCCGAGGGAGCGATGAAACTGCTTGACGAGAACGGCAAGGTCATAGTAAACGCCATTGAACAGGCTGAAAGGGACAGGATCATAGGCAACAACCTCAAGTTTGAAGAGAAGGGCATTGCCCCTAAGGTTGCCGAGGTGTTCGGGGGCTGTCTGCACTTCCCTTCCGGCTACAAGATACGCAAGGTGAGCTCCGACTTTATGTGGATTGCCGACGAGAAGCAGTATGTCTATCAGGACGTGCTGATCTACCGTTACCCTGCGGAGAAGGACCATCCTTTCACCTCTGACAACATCATACGTCATCGCAACGAGGCTCTTCAGGCAAACGTTCCGGGAATGTTCGACAATACCTATATGACCACCAGCGACTACTTCACCCCGCAGATCGAGTATATGAGATATCGCGGAAGGCATTTCGTCCAGACCCGCGGAATGTGGGATGTCAAGAACGACTTTATGGGAGGACCTTTCGTGTCCCATTCCTTCTACTCAAGGGATGGTCAGGACATTATTGTAGTGGAAGCTTTCGTATATGCCCCAAGGTATGACAAACGCCAGTACCTTAGACAGGTAGAGTCCATATTGTATTCCTGGGAATGGGCTGAAGATGAAGAATCAGCAGAAAACGAGAAAAAATAATTTGTCATTTACGGAATTATTTATATCTTTGCATTCCCTTTAGTGCATAGGCCCGAAAGGGAATGAGTTCGGTGGGTTCGTATAACGGCTAGTACTCAAGATTTTCATTCTTGCAATAGGAGTTCGATTCTCCTACCCACTACCAAAAAATTAAAAAAAGTATAATAATGGCAAACACAGCTTCAGCAAAGAAGGCCGATCGTCAGAACGAAAGGCACAGACTGCATAACAGGTATTATGCAAAGACGACGAGAAATGCTATCCGCGATATCCGCAATACCACAGATAAGGCTACCGCAGAGAAGAACGCTCCAAAGGTATATGCAATGATTGACAAACTTGCAAAGATAGGCCTGATCCACAAGAATAAGGCTTCCAACCTCAAGAGCGGCATAGCAGTATACATCAATAAACTTGCTTAAGCGCAAGTTTATTTTTTTGGCAGAATAGCCTCGGGATGTAGCGCAGTTGGCTAGCGCACCACGTTCGGGACGTGGGGGTCGTCCGTTCGAGTCGGATCATCCCGACAAGTCTATTCAAATCGTAGAGCCCAGCACTTTGCCGGGCTCTTTTTCGTACCCGGTTTGAAGCTACGAAGGCAGTTCGAGGTGCCCTCCCGAGCTGCACGGACTGCCAGGGATGCACGGACTGCCCTCCCCGGGATTGAAAATCGCAATTTTCAGTCCCGGCAGTCCTGTCCGCAGCCAAATCATCATCCAAACCGGCAGCCATTCCCGGCAGCGAATCCCATCAGCCCTGTCATCATCCAATCCCGGCAGCGCATGCTCGGGTTGCAGGTCCGGAGCAGGAGCGCGTAGCTCTCAGGACTGTCGCGGACAGCGGCAAACCGCTGCCACTCCAGCCCTTCGGCTCCGCTTGTCCCTCCACAAGGTCCGGCTACGCCGTCCCTTGCGGCACCTCTTTGCCACGCCTTACCCTGGCACTTCGCCCGCCATCAGGCGGTCGCGGAGCGAAAGCAGGGTTGGATTTTGTGCGATGGCTTCGCGCAGCGCCAGGGTTTGGGGTGGAACCCCAGTATGGATAGCTGCCCGGACCTGCAAACCCTGCGCTTTGCGCACCGGGAAGGCTTGGCCTGCGTCCGGGCGGGAGTCCAAGGAGGGAGCCAAAGCCAGGAGGGAGCCGAGGCAAAGGGGGAAAGCAGAGGAGAAGGGCAAGGAGAAGGGCAAAGGCGCGGAAAATGCAGGAAAGTGGAAAATTTTGGAAGAAATTGTAATAAAGTGGAAAAGATTCAAAAAATTTCGCTATCTTTGGCCTTGCGTATAAGATTGATTAAGGTCAAACAATGGTCACTTTCATCGGAGAATACACGTCAAGGGTTGACGACAAGGGACGACTGGTATTTCCAGCCGCCTTCAGGGCTGCCATGGCGCCGGGAAGTGATATGAGGTTCATAGTCAAAAAGGACCTCTTCTCCCCTTGCCTGGAGATGTACAGCTTCGAGGAGTGGGAGAAACAGTCAAACAGAGTCAAGGACTCGCTGGATCTGACCTTCAACAAGACTCACGCGACTTTCTGGAGAGAATATATGCGCGACAGGGATTTGGTGGAGCCTGATGCAAGGCTCGGCCGCATCTCCATCAGCCGCAAGCTCCTTGATTCAATTTCAGTGGATAAAGAAGTGGTTTTCTCCGGCAATGATTTCAAGATAGAGATCTGGGCAAAGGAGACCTTCGAGGCATCCAGACTTTCCAACGACGAATTCATTGCCATAGCAGAAAGCCTCTCGCAAAAGCAGTAGAGGCCGTCTATGTCAGAGTACCATATTCCAGTTCTCCTAAAACCAAGCATCGACGCCCTTGTCACCAATCCTGACGGGCGCTATGCGGATGCCACCTTCGGCGGAGGCAGTCACAGCAGGGAAATCCTTTCCCGACTTTCCGCCAAAGGATCTCTTATGGCTTTCGACAGAGACTCCGATGCCCTTGCCAACGCTCCTGAAGACGAGCGTTTGACCCTCATCCACAACAATTTCAGATTCATCAGCAACTATGTCCGCCTTAATGCCTGGGACAAAGGCGAAGAAGTTGACGACGATAATGCCCTGCTGGACGGAGTTCTGGCAGACCTGGGAGTAAGCTCCCACCAATTTGATACGGCTGACCGCGGATTTTCATTCCGCTACAGCGCTGAACTCGACATGCGAATGAATGCGCAGGGCGGCAAGACAGCCGCCGACGTAATCAATTCTTATACGCAACAGGAATTGGAAAGAATCCTCAGACTCTTCGGAGAAGTGGACAATGCCCGCAGGGTGGCCCAACTCATAGTTGAGGCCCGCAGCGTGGCGCCTGTACTCACGACTGACGACCTCGCCAAGGCCATCGCCCCCGCCCTGCCTTCTTTCGCTGAACACAAGCATCTCGCCCGCATTTACCAGGCCTTCCGCATAGAAGTGAACGACGAGATGCGCTCGCTGGAGAAGTTCCTCAAAGGTGCCTCAAACTCCCTGAAAAAGGGCGGCAGGCTCGTAGTCATCACCTATCACTCTCTTGAGGACAGAATGGTGAAGAATTTCATACGCAGCGGAAACATTGACGGAGTGGAGCAGAAGGACAGTTTTGGGGTGAGCCTGTCTCCCCTCAAGGCCGTGAACCGCAAGCCCATACTCCCGGAGGACGAAGAAATAGCAAACAACACCCGAGCCCGCAGCGCAAAGCTGAGGGTTGCGGAAAAGATACGGTAGAGCAATGCCAGTCTGGAAACTTGCCGACATACGCACCTTTTTCAAGAACAGCTTCGTAGCTGTCCTCAAGGCCGAGCTGTTGATGCGCACCAAGGTTGACAAGTACCTGATTCACGTGCTCTATCTCTTCTTCCTTTTTGTCCTCGCCATCTGGATCAGCCTCAGAACCGAGGCGACAATGGCGAAGGTGGAACAGAACAAGAAAGCCATCAGGGAGCTGGAGATATACCGTTCGCAGATGGTTTATGACCTCACTGCCGCCCAAAAGCGCAGCGGGGTGGAAAAGCGGCTCGAAGAAATGGGTTCGCAAGTCAAACCGGCTGAAAAGCCTGCAACTGTACTGAAGTAATGGCGGACACGGGTAAAAGCATAAAGAACAGGGATCACATAGCAATGGTGCTCTATGTGGCTTACCTCGTGCTGCTCGCAGGCTCAGTGCTGGTTGTAGGCAAGATACTCTACATCCAGCTCTTTGAGAAGCTCAACCCGAAGTTGGTGAAGGAGCTCACCCCGGCCTCGGTGGTCAAGAGCATAGAGCCGGAAAGAGGTTGCATCTATGACTGCCAAGGCAGGACTCTTGCCATCTCCTGCCCGGAATACCAGTTCTACCTCGACTGCACCGTAGCCCGCGACACCAGCAGGAAGGCAAGACAGGACGGGACCGACAAGATCAAGGAGAAGGAATGGCACCAGAAAGCCAGAGCCCTCGCCGACGGACTTGCAGCAGAGTTCGGGGACAGGAACGGGGACAAATACTACAAGACCCTGTGCAACGGATGGGATGCGAAGAAGAAGTATCTGCGCATAGGTCAGCCCGTGGACTACAACAGCTACCAGCGCATGCTCGAGCTTCCGCTCTTCAACGAGGGGAGGTACAAGGGCGGCGTGATTGTAGAGAGGGAGAACGTGCGCCGCTACCCATACGGGAAGCTGGGATACAGGACCATAGGCTTCGTCCGCGACAACAAGTCGACGGTCAAGAGGACCCACATAGGCATTGAAGGCAAGTACGACTACATACTTCACGGCACCGAAGGCAAGGAATTCCAGCGTCTCACCGACTACGGAATGGTGCGCAACAGCGACAGCAGCACGGTGCAGGCCGTGAACGGCAAGGACATCAGCATCACCCTCAACATAGATTACCAGGAAATCGCGGAGAACGCTCTCAGAGAGCAGATAGAGTCGGAAGACGACCTCGAGGGCGCGTGCCTGGTGATGATGGAGACATCCACAGGCGCAATCAGGGCAATGGTCAACCTGGTGCGCGACGGTGACGGAGGCTTCTCCGAAGGGCAGAACATAGCGATAGGTCGCAAGCAGGAGCCGGGCTCGGTATTCAAGACCGTGACCTTGATGTCCGTGCTCAACGACGGGTACATCAAAAGCCTGGATGAGACTATGCCTACCAACGGCGGCAAGGTGGAAGGCACGTCAATCAGGGATTCTCACATACCGGACTTCGAACGCCAGCACAACACCAGACGCATATCCGTGCTCGACGGCTTCAAGATATCATCCAACTACGTATTCGCCACCCTCGCCGT
>CAMEWE010000005.1:0-112400 GCA_945939695.1 uncultured Bacteroidales bacterium | reverse complement strand
AGCACCGAGGAAACTCCTCTGCACATTCTCACCTTCTACAATGCCATCGCAAACAAGGGCAAGATGATGAAACCTTACCTCGTGGAAGGGCCTTCAGTCCTCAATTCGGCAATATGTTCCAGGGCTGTGGCAGACACACTCACCAGGGCATTGAAAGCCGTAACCGAAGACGGTACCGCCAAGAGGCTCAAGGGGGCGAAGTGCAGCGTTGCGGGCAAGACGGGAACCTCCTTCGGAACCTATGCCAACGGCAAGTACCAGGACGAGTTCGGCAGGCGAAAGTACCAGGGAACCTTTGTAGGCTTCTTCCCCGCCGAAGAGCCGAAGTACTCCATCATTTGCATGGTTTACTCCAAGCCGACGAGCAAGAGCTTCCAGGGCGGAGGTATCCCGGCAAGAGCAATCAGGACCGTGATAGACACCATTTACGACATAGACCCTTGTTTCCAGGAAACGATAAGGAGGAAAGGAAAATGACACTCGCTGAGATAATAAAGAACTGTGGCGTTATTTCGCTCAAAGGCAACGGCAAGGTGCAGATAAGCTCCCTTGTCAACGATTCCAGGAAAGCAGGTCCCGGAAGCCTTTTCATTGCAGTGAACGGATGCGGCAACGACGGCAGGGCATATATACCCGCAGCGGTGCAGGCAGGCGCGGCAGCTGTGATGATGGAAGAGGATGCAGGATATGACATACCCGAAAACGTATGCGTAGTCACGGTGAGTGACAGCCGCCACGCAGTTGCAATGGCCGCAGACGCGTTCTACGGCCACCCGAGCGGCAAGCTCAAACTCGTGGGAATTACCGGCACGAACGGCAAGACCACGACTGTCACCTTGCTCTACAGGCTGTTCCGCAGCCTGGGATACGAGTGCGGCCTGCTCTCCACCATCGCAAACTACGTGGGAGACAGGCGCATAGAGACAAGCAACACCACCTCCGACCCGGTGACGATCAATTCCCTGATGGACGAAATGTGCCGCCGGGGCTGCGAGTATTGCTTTATGGAAGTCAGCTCGATAGGAGTGGAGCAGAAGCGCATCGAGGGTCTGGAGTTCAAGCTCGGCATCTTCTCCAATCTCACCCACGACCACCTGGATTACCACGGGACTTTTGCCGAGTACCTCCGCTGCAAGAAGGAGTTCTTCGACAGACTGCCTGCAGGAGCGGTCGCCATAATCAATGCCGACGACAGGAACGGATCGGTTATGGTCCAGAACTGCAAGGCTGAGCTTATGACTTATGGCTGCCGCAGCGCCGCCGACCACAAGTGCCGCATAGTAGAGGAGAGTTTCGAGGGAATGCAGCTGAACATAGACGGCAAGGAAGTGTGGACCAGACTCATAGGTGCGCACAACGCATATAACATACTCGCAATCTACTGCGCTGCTCTGGCTCTTGGAGTGGACAGCGAAGAAGCACTGCTCGCAATCTCCGCTCTGGAATCCGCACCCGGAAGGCTGGAAACCATCCACGGACCTAAGGGCCTGAACGTTGTCATAGACTATGCCCACACCCCCGATGCTCTGGAGAACGTGCTCAGGACCCTGCGAGACGTATGTCCGCAGGCCAGTCTTTTCTGCCTCTTCGGTTGCGGGGGCGACAGGGACAGGACCAAGCGTCCCGAGATGGGCGCGGTTGCCGAGAAGTACGCCGACAGAATCATACTCACTTCCGACAACAGCCGCAGTGAGAGCACGACAGAGATCATAAACGAAATCAAGGCGGGAATGAGCCCGGCCGGTCTTGCAAAATCCCTCTGCATAGAGGACCGCAGGGAAGCCATCAGGACTGCCATTATGCTTGCCCCTCAGGGCAGCGCCATACTCCTCGCCGGCAAGGGCCACGAGACCTACCAGATAATGGTGAATTGCAAGAGTCATTTTGACGAAAGGGAAATAGTTGAAGAAACATTCAAAACTTTGGCATAATGCTTTATCATCTTATACATTGGCTTACGGACCTGGGCTTTGACGTCCCGGGAGCAGGTCTGTTCAATTACCTGTCATTCAGAGCGATGCTCGCGGCAATCGTGAGTATGCTTGTGGCTTATTTTGCCGGGAAGTCAATCATCAGGAAACTTCAGCTCAAACAGATAGGCGAAACCATCAGGGACCTCGGACTGGAAGGTCAGATGCAGAAGAAGGGCACTCCTACCATGGGAGGAATCATAATCATCATAGCCCTGCTGAGCTCCGCCCTGCTGGTATGCAGGCTCGACAATATCTACACCTGGCTGCTCATCCTGACCACTGTATGGTGTGGAGCCATAGGCTTTGCCGACGATTATATCAAGGTGTTCAAACACAACAAGGAAGGTATGAGCGCAAGGACAAAACTTCTGCTCCAGTTCGGGCTCGGACTGGTGATTGCCCTCACCGTGTGCATCAGCCCCGACATACACAGCGACACACTCATCACCACCATACCTTTCGTGAAGGCCCACGAGTTCGACTATTCCTGGCTTTCCATTTTCAAAGGACAGGCAGGGGTCTATTGCTCCTGGGCAATATATATGTGTATGATAATCATTGTGATTCTTGCCTGCTCCAACGGCACCAACCTCACCGACGGCATGGACGGTCTGGCAACCGGCACCTCTGCAATCGTGGGAGTGGCTTTAGGCGTTATGGCCTGGCTCAGCGGTGATGTCCTGGATGCGCGTTACCTGAACATCATGCACATACCGGGCTCCGGTGAGGTCGCCATATACATGGCTGCCTTCGTGGGCTCGCTCCTGGGATTCCTCTGGTTCAACACCTTCCCTGCGCAGGTGTTCATGGGAGACACCGGCAGCCTGACCATAGGCGGCATCATAGGCGTAAGCGCAGTGCTCATACGCAAGGAACTGCTGCTGCCAATACTTTGCGGCGTATTCTTCATGGAGAGTCTTTCCGTGATTATCCAGAGAGGATGGTTCAAATATACCAAAAAGAAATACGGAGAAGGCAGAAGAGTGTTTCTGATGGCCCCGCTTCACCACCACTACCAGAAGCAGGGCATACCTGAGGCAAGGATAGTCACAAGGTTCTGGATAATAGGTATAATACTGGCGGTCAGCACACTGGCCCTTCTCAAAATCCGTTAGTGAATTATGGACAATACTGGAATAAAAGCAAGAATAGCAGTGCTTGGCGGAGCAGAAAGCGGAGTAGGTGCCGCAGTCCTCGCCAAGGTAAAGGGATTCGACGTCTTCCTTTCCGATTGCGGTCAGATCAAGGAGGAATATATCCGTACGCTGGAGGAATGGGGCATCCCTTACGAGCAGGGCAGGCACAGCCCTGAGCTCATACTCAACGCAGACGAAGTCGTGAAGAGCCCGGGCATTCCGGAGACGGCCCCTATGATACAGAGCCTCAGAGCCCAGGGCACCCATATTGTGTCCGAGATCGAATTCGCGTCCAGATATGACAGCGCGAAGAAGATCTGCATCACCGGATCCAACGGCAAGACCACGACTACCTCGCTGATTTACTACCTACTCAGGGAAGCGGGGCTGAACGTAGGCCTGGGAGGGAACATAGGCCAGAGCTACGCATACCAGGTCGCAACCTGCAAATTCGATTATTATGTACTGGAAATCAGCAGTTTCCAGCTCGACGACACCTACGATTTCAGACCGGACATCGCCATCATCACGAACATAACCCCGGACCACCTTGACCGTTACGACCACAAGATGGAGAACTATGTCAAGGCGAAATTCCGCATCACACGCAACCTGCGTCCTGAGGATTGCTTCATCTTCGACTCAGATGATGCCATCACCATAGGACACCTGAGCAACATAGTCCTGAAGGCAAAGATGCTTCCTTTCTCCCAGCAGAAAGAGCTGGAGCAGGGTGCATACCTTGACGGCGACAGGATCATAATGCGCTACGAGGACAGCAGCAGTGAGATCTACCTCAACGAGCTCGCGCTCGGAGGCAGGCACAATATATACAATTCTATGGCTGCGGCACTGGCAGCGAAGGCAACAGGTATCAGCGATGAGGTGATACGCCACAGTCTCAAGACCTTCTCCCCTATCGAGCACAGGCTGGAGCCGGTACTGAGCGTGGGTGGAGTGAAATACATCAACGACTCCAAGGCAACGAATGTGGATTCGGCGTGGTATGCACTCGAGTGCCAGACAAGTCCGGTAGTATGGATTGTAGGAGGCAAGGACAAGGGCAACGACTACAGCGTACTGGACGAACTCGTGAGGGACAAGGTCAAGGCTATTGTCTGCCTCGGAGTTGACAACAGCAAGATTCACGCGGCCTTCGAGGGCATCGTGGGAAAAGAGAAGATGAGCGACGCCTCCTCAGCTGAGGAAGCCGTAAGGCAGGCTGCAGCATTTGCAACAGACGGAGACGTGGTGCTGCTCAGCCCTTGCTGCGCCAGCTTCGACCTCTTCAAAAACTACGAGGACAGGGGCCGTCAATTCAAGGAAGCAGTAAGACATCTTTAGTATGGGCAGGAAGAGAGTATCGATATGGACCTTTGCAGACCGCCTTCAGGGAGACAAGGTGGTCTGGATCATTGTGCTGATGCTTTTCCTCTGCTCCATAGTCTGCATGTTCTCCTCCACTTCCCGCCTTCTCAAGGACGATATGAGCCGAGTGGACCTCCTTAGCGAGCAGCTTATCACCGTGCTCCTGGGGCTCGCGCTGGTTGTAATCATATACAATATCAGGAATATCAAGGCCTTCCGTATTGCCAGCAGCCTGGGATTGCTCGTGTCCTTCGTGTTCCTGTTTCTGCTGGACATACGCATCAACACTCCTTTCATCCGAGCCATCGAGACCAACAACGCATACCGCATCCTGAGCGTGAACGGTTTCCAGATACATGTCTTCGAGATTGTCAAGGTAGCTATGGTCATGTACCTCGCCTGGGCGGTGGATGCCATCAGGAACGGATGCAGGCTGATGCCCGGAAACAATCTGTCGCAAAAGTGGAAAAAAATCATCTACCTTTATGTCCCTTTCATAGTCATTCTGGTAATGATCATCCCCGGAAGCAACTCCAGTGCCCTTTTCATTGGTGGGATAATGTATATCGTGATACTTCTTGGAGGAGGTAATGTCAAGGATTTACTCCTGCTCGCCCTCTGCGGAATAGCCACCATCGGCATATGCCTGGGGATATACCACATCTCCGACGGAAAGGTTCTCGGGCGCATCGGCACCGGAATCTCCCGCGTCTTCGAGAGCACCGACTGGGAAAAGCAGTTCGATGAATCCAAGAAAGGCAGCCTCGCCTACGTGGAAGCCCTGGACAAGCTCAGACAGCCATACGGAGCCAGGATTGCTATCAAAGAAGGCGGACTCCTGGGCAAGGGTCCGGGAGAGAGCACCCAGAAATACAAGGTCCCTGACTACTCCGAGGACTATATGTTCAGCTTCATAATCGAAGAATTCGGCCTTTGGGGTGCATTGACCATAATCATCCTGTATCTGTCCCTGCTGGCCAGGGGCTCCATCATAGTCAGGAACTGCGGCAACGACATCTTCGCCAAGGTGGCGGTGGCAGGACTTTGCCTGCTCATCAGCAGCCAGGCCTTCCTGCACATATTCGTGAACGTGGACATAGGTCCTATGACCGGCCAGACCTTACCGCTGATAAGCCACGGAACGAGTGCCTTCATCTGCTTCTGCGTGGCTTTCGGCATCATACTCTCGCTGAGCCGCATCGCAGGCAGGAGAATTGACAGGGAGACCCGCGATGCCGAGCCTCTTATGGAGATAAAGGACAATATGAGGGCGTCCCTGGACGACCTTGACGCATACGAATCCGGAGAAATGCCGGAAGAAGAAATATAGAGAAATATGGACGGCAAGTACAGAAAACTCAGAGTAATCATCAGCGGAGGCGGCACGGGAGGCCACATCTTCCCTGCCGTGTCCATAGCGAACAAGCTCAAGGAAGTCAATCCTGAGACAGAGATACTCTTCGTGGGAGCGGAGGGCAGGATGGAGATGGAGAAAGTACCTGCGGCAGGCTACAGAATCATAGGTCTGCCAATGGCGGGGCTGCAGCGCAAGCTCACATTCCAAAACATAATCAATGACTTGAAAGTGCCGTTCAAACTGCTGGCAAGCATACGCAAGGCCGGACACATAATCGACGATTTCAAGCCGGATATAGCAATAGGGGTGGGCGGATATGCGAGCGCTCCCCTGCTCTGGCAGGCTGGCAGGAAGAAGATTCCCACCCTGCTCCAGGAGCAGAACGGATTTGCCGGGCTGACCAACAAGATTCTGGCAAAGAAGGCCGGGAGCATTTGCGTGGCATACGAGGGCATGGAGAAATTTTTCCCTGCCGACAGAATATGTTTCAGCGGCAATCCCATTCGCGCAGAGATACACCCTTACTCGGAGGAAGAGCGCATGCAAGGACTGGAATTCTACGGTCACCACGCAGACAAGAGGCAGTTGCTCGTGGTAGGAGGAAGCCTGGGAAGCGCTACGCTGAACAGGGCGATGAAGGGATGGATTGAGGCGGGGTGCCCGGGCGGAGAAGACACGGAGGTACTCTGGCAGTGCGGCAAGTATTACAAAAGCGGGGTTGACAGTTTTATGCAGGGACGGGTTCTTCCCGGAGTGCAGCACAGCGACTTTATTGCCAGGATGGACCTCGCCTACGCAATGGCTGACGTGGTCATAAGCCGTTCCGGAGCCTCCTCGATTTCGGAAATCACCGCCTGCGGCAAGGCGGCGGTGTTCGTTCCCTCCCCTAACGTTGCCGAGGACCACCAGACCCACAACGCTATGGCGCTGGTGCGCAAGGATGCAGCACTTATGGTCAGGGATGCGGACGCACAGGAGCAGTTGCTTCCGGTGGCAATGGAACTGCTCCACGACAGCGTAAAAATCGGGAAACTCAGCGCCAACGCCCTGAAGATGGCCAAGATGGACGCAGCGCAAACCATAATCGACGAAGTTTACAAACTGGTAAAGAAATGAGATACGGCAAAATATATTTCATAGGCATTGGCGGCATAGGTATGAGCGCCATCGCCCGTTTCTGCAAATTCAAGGGACTTGAGGTGAGCGGTTACGACCGTACCCCCTCTCCCCTGACTGAAACCCTCGAGGCCGAGGGTATATCGGTGCATTACGTGGACGATCCTTCACGCCTTCCCTCTGATGTCGGGGATACGCTTGTGGTTTACACCCCCGCCGTTCCCGACAGTTTCGGGGAACTTGCGTACGCACGTGAAAAAGGCTACAGGGTGATCAAGCGCTCCCGTATGCTCGGAGAACTCTGCGAAGGGGAAACCTGCCTCGCTGTAGCCGGCACGCACGGTAAGACCACCACCTCCACGCTGGTAGCCCACATACTCACCGAGAGCGGCCACGGTTGCTCCGCTTTCCTCGGAGGCATCTCGAAGAACTACGGCACCAATATGCTTGTGAGCGAAACCAGGACAGTGGTAGCCGAAGCCGACGAATTCGACCGTTCCTTCCTCCAGCTGCATCCGGCAATTGCCGCAATAACATCTATGGACGCCGACCATCTGGACATATACGGAGACCTGGAGCACGTGCGCGACGCCTTCCGCGAGTTCGCATCCCAGGTCAGCGAAACCCTGATTCTGAAGCACGGGCTTCCGATCAGCAGCAGCGTCACCGGGGCCAGAATCTACTCCTACCATTATGACAATGCTCTGGCAGACTTCCACGGAAGCAACTTCCGCCTCGACGCTAAGGGTTGCTACACCTATGACCTCGTGTACCCGGGCGGTGTCCTGCGCGACATACGCGTGGGCACCATAGGTTGGGTAAACGTGGAGAACAGCATTGCTGCAGCGGCGATATGCCTGTGCTACGGCATTGACGGACAGAAGGTTCGCCACGCAATCGGCAGCTTCCAGGGTGCGGTGCGCCGTCTTGACGTACACGTAAACCGGGAAGGCGTATGCTATATCGATGACTACGCCCACCATCCCGCAGAACTGCGCAGCGCGATCAGCTCCGTTCGGGAAGTGTTCCCGGGAAGAAAGATCACCGGCATATTCCAGCCGCACCTGTATACCCGCACCAGGGACTTCGCTCCCGAGTTCGCCGAAGCTCTGAGCCTGCTGGACAAGCTCATACTCCTGGATATTTACCCGGCAAGGGAAGAGCCAATACAGGGCGTCAGTTCCGAGCTCATTTTCAAGGATGTGCGTTGCCCGGAAAAGATTCTCCTGCACAAGGAGGAACTTATGGATTACCTTGCAAAGGAACGCATCGACGTGCTTATCACCTTGGGTGCCGGAGACATAGACCGTTTCATCAATCCCATAAGCGAACTTCTGTCACAGTAATATGAAAGTTAGAGCCCTTCACATAATCCGCCTGCTGCTTGCCCTGATATTCTTCGTCGGGGTAGGGTTCGTCCTGCGCCTCAGTTCAGAGGAGAGGGCAGCCAAAGTCTGCACGGGAATAAGCATAGAGTTCAGCGACAGCTTGAAATTCGTGAGCCAGGAAGATGTAAAGAGCTATATATTAAACAATTACGGAGCAGTAACAGGACAGAGGCTGGATAGCGTGAAGCTGGACAGGATTGAAAAGCTTCTCGAAGGCAAGAGCGCAATCCTGGACAGCCAGGCCTGGACAGGAGAGGACGGCATCCTTCACATAAAGCTGTCGCAAAGGGCCCCGGAGCTGCGCTTCAGCCACGCCGAAGGCGGCTACTACATAGACAGGAACGGCTACGTCTTCCCTCTGCACAAGAGCTACACCGCCGATGTGCCCGTAATCTACGGCAATGTGCCGAAGATGCCGACGAAAAGCTACAAGGGACCGGCGCCTGACGAACTTGACAGGGAGTGGTTAATGGACATGCTTGCCTTCAAGGATTACGCAGGCAGGCGCAGAAGAGGCGGTTTCCAGCTGGACAGCATTTGGGTGACAGGCAAGGGGGACCTGATGTTTACGCTTGAGGGAAAGCCGGAGAAGTTCGATTTCGGCGACTTGGATGATTTCGGCGAAAAATTTGCCAGAATTGACGATTTTTATGCTTATATTAAGCCCCAAAAGCCTGATACTGAATACAAAGTGGTGATATTAAAATATAAAAAACAAATAATATGCAGACAGAAAGATATATAGCGGCGGCAGACCTTGGCTCGTCAAAGATAGCCTTGACCGTGGCAAAAGTCGAGGGGGATGACATCCAGATCATCTACTACAAGGAGGTCCCGTCCGACGGTATGCGCTACAGTTGTGTCTTCAATCCTTCCAAGGCATCCGCACCTCTCAAGGCAGTGATCGAGGATGCCGAGAACGAGCTTAACATCAAGATACTCCAGCTTGTTATCGGACTCCCGCGATACAACGTACGCCAGGAGTTCGCCAGCGCCAAGATGGAGAGGAGTGACCCTGACAGCTGCATCACCAAGGAGGAGGTAAACGCCTTGAAGAACATTGCAGTGGATTCATATCCTATGGAAGACGAGGTCAGGGAAGAGATTTACGGAGCCATAGCCCAGTCCTTCTCAGCCGACGACGATGTGGTCAACGGAAGCGAGGGAGATGTAGTCGGAGTGGCTGCCGAGGCAATTGAAGGCAATTTCAAGATCTTCATAGGCAGCAGCAAGGCCGTCAACAACCTTGACAGGATGATGAACAATGTCGGGGTAGCCCCGGCAAAGAAGGTATTCGTCCCTACAGCCACAGCCTCCGCCGTACTTACAGAAGCAGAAAAGGAGAATGGAGTCGCGCTTGTGGAGATAGGCGCAGGCGTGAGCTCGGTAACCATATACAAGGGCAGGCTGATGAGGCATTACAAATCCATACCTTTCGGCGGCAAGAGCATCACTTCCGACATCAAGTACGAGTGCGGATTCACCGAGGCGCTTGCAGAGAACATCAAGCTCGCCTTCGGAGCCTGTATGCCCGACAAGCTCCAGTCCATGAACGAGAAGGTCATCCAGATCAACGACAACGAGAACGGCACATACGAACAGCTTCCGGTAAAATACCTCTCCGAAATCATTACCAGCAGGGCGCGTGAGATAATAAACGCCATACTCTACCAGATCCAGGAAAGCGGCCTTGCCGACTCCCTGC
The DNA here is from genome assembly GCA_945939695.1 of uncultured Bacteroidales bacterium. Taxonomy (GTDB): domain Bacteria; phylum Bacteroidota; class Bacteroidia; order Bacteroidales; family UBA932; genus Cryptobacteroides. Next base: position 102,357 of record CAMEWE010000005.1, on the reverse strand, counting down.
GCAACGGAGTAGTGCTCACCGGAGGATGCGCCAATCTCGTGAACCTCGCAAACATGCTCAAGGAGATGTCCGGGTACACGGTACGCATAGGCTATCCGCGTTCGCAGGTATTCAGCTCCGGAGGTTGTCCGGGAGTATGCGAGACCTCGGCGGCAGCCTCCGTGGGTATGATTATCGAGGCTCGCAAGGACTTCAGGCTCAACTGCATAGAGGAAGCCCCAGTAGTGCAGGAAACAGAGAACCCTGAAACGGATGAGCAGCCGGCAATTGACGAGAACTGCAACGGCGAGCTCTTCAAGGAACACGCCGAAGGAGAAGTGCTGACCCCTTCCAAGAAGAAAAAGAAGGAAAGCAAGGGGATCACCTGGACGAAGAGATTCGGAAAGAATATCAAGAAAAATGTCATCAACGGCCTGGAGCAGGTGTTTGAGGGCACCGTTGGAGAACTGTTCGACGAAATGAAATAATAAAGCTGAGAGAATATGATAAACGATACAATGATAGATACCATCGCTCCCAGCGATTGGGTGAGCTCAGACGAGATAATCAAGGTGCTCGGCGTGGGCGGAGGCGGTTGCAACGCCGTGAACTACATGTTCAACAAGGGCATCAAGGGCTGCAGTTTTGTGGTCTGCAACACCGATTCCCAGGCGCTCAGGTGCTGCAATGTCCCTGTGCAGATACAGATGGGACGGGGTCTCGGTGCAGGTACCAATCCCATCAACGGGCGCAACGCCGCACTCGAGAGTCAGGACCAGATAGAGAAGATAGTGCTTGATACGCACACCAAGATGCTCTTCATCACAGCCGGAATGGGCGGAGGCACCGGCACTGGTGCGGCTCCTGTCATAGCCAAGATGTCCAAGGACAAGGGCATACTTACCGTGGCAGTAGTGACCCTGCCTTTCCTCAACGAAGGCAACGAGGCCCTTTCCAGGGCCATCGACGGCATACACGAGCTGGAGAAGAACGTGGACAGCCTCCTGATCATCAACAACGAGAAACTCCATGAATATTTCGGCAACCAGCTGATTCAGGATGCCTTCCCTCAGGCTGACGAGGTGCTTGCCACTGCGGTCAGGGGCATTGTCGAAATCATCAAGAAGCCGGGGTACATCAACATCGACTTCAAGGACGTGGAGACTATGATGCGCAACAGCGGAATGGCTCTTATGGGTTGCGGTGTCGGCAAGGGGGCGAATCGTATAGAAGATGCGGTAAAAGCCGCCTTCGAGTCCCCTCTGCTCAATGATTTCGACCTCAAGACCGCTAAGAAGGTGCTCATCAACATCACCTGCGGTCACAACGACCAGGGCCTTACCATGGACGACCTCAACGACATCAACGTCAAGATTGACGAGTACACGGGACGCGCCAACAACTTCAAGCGCGGTCTTATCTGGGATGACGATCCGGAAATCGGAGATACCGTGCGCATCACATCCATAGTCACGGGCCTGCGTTTCTCCGATGTCATCGGACCTACCCGCGATATGGGCAACTACATAATGATAAGCAAGGATTTCGTCTATGACAAAAACGAGGTCTCCCAGAATGAGGGCATCAGCCTGGTGGCCGACAGCGGCTCCCAGCAGATAGGATTCAACACCAAGAACAACGTGAGGACTTTCAAGTTCGACCCTGAAGACAAGCCTGCCCTTGTCGTCGCCCAGGGGGAAGCTCTTTCCGAACTGGAAAACATCCCTGCAATCAGAAGAATACAGCAATGAGAAAAACAAGAGTAAGATTCGCGCCGTCACCTACGGGACCTCTGCATATGGGAGGAGTCAGGACGGCACTTTACAACTACCTCTTCGCAAAGCAGAGAGGTGGAGACTTCATCATACGCATCGAAGACACCGACTCCAATCGCTTCGTCCCGGGAGCGGAGGAATATATCATCGAGTCCCTGAAGTGGTGCGGCATCATTCCTGACGAGGGCGTGGACGAAAACGGAAAGGTGGTGGAGACCCCGTCCGAAGAGCACCCGCACGCTCCGTACAGGCAGAGCCAGCGCAGGAACATATACCGCAGGTATGCCGAGCAGCTGGTGGCTTCGGGCAACGCCTACTATGCCTTCGACACAGCCGAGGAGCTGGAGAAGGCCCGTGCCGAGGCTGAGGCCGCAGGCCAGACCTTCATCTACAACCACTCCACCAGGGCTTCCCTGAAAAACTCCCTCAGCCTTCCTGAAGAGGAAGTCAGGACTCTGCTGGAGACCAGGGATGACTGGACCGTACGCTTCAAGATGCCGGAAGACTGCATAGTGAAGATGGATGACCTCATCCGAGGACACATCGAGGTCAACAGCTCCACCCTCGACGACAAGGTGCTTTGGAAACGAGCCGACGAGCTTCCGACCTACCACCTTGCAAACATTGTGGACGACCACCTGATGGAAATCACCGAAGTGATCAGAGGCGAGGAGTGGCTGCCGTCCCTCCCGCTTCACTACCTGCTTTACAGGGCTTTCGGCTGGGAAGATACCATGCCCCGTTTCGCCCACCTTCCGCTGCTGCTCAAGCCTGTAGGCAACGGCAAACTCAGCAAGCGCGACGGTGACAAGATGGGCTTCCCTGTCTTTCCTCTCCGCTGGACAAATGCCCAGGGCGAGAGCTCACGCGGATACAGGGAGGACGGATACTTCCCTGAAGCCTTCGTGAACCTGCTCGCCATGCTCGGATGGAATCCTGGAACTGAGCAGGAACTGTTCTCCATGCAGGAACTCATAGAGGCATTCTCGCTCGAGAAGGTAGGCAAGTCCGGCGCAAAGTTCAACCCGGAGAAAGCAAAGTGGTTCAACAAGGAGTACCTGAGAATGAAGTCGGACAGCGAACTTGCAGCCCTCTTCCTGCCTATGCTCGAAGCCAAGGGAATAAAGAGCGATCCGGACTACGTGACCCGGGTGGTTGCTCTCATCAAGGAAAGGGCAAGCTTCGTGGAAGACTTCTGGACCATAGCCTCCTATCTTTTCATAGCTCCTCGCGATTTCGCCGCATATGGAGTCAAGGCAGGAGCCGCTTCAGCCAAAGCGGCAGACCCCAACAGGGCTCCTGACCCGAGGGCGAAGGTATATGACGACTCACTCACGGAGCCTTTCCTGGCAAAGGATGTGGACAAGTTCTGGAAAGATGAGTTTTACCGGGAAGCGCTTGACGCTATGGAACATTCAGAAGCCGACACCCTGGAGGATTATATAAGGGAGAAAGGTCTTCCTTTGGGCAAAGTGATGAACTGCATACGACTGGCGCTGACAGGGGCTTCCAGCGGCCTTGGAATAGCCGACATCATCTCCTTCGTGGGAAAGGAGGAAGCTCTTGAAAGAATGAGATTTGCAAAGCAGAGGCTGGGCTAGGTCCTAGAAATCCAGAAGGGCTACGGCCTCATCCATAGAGATGGCGTCTTCGATACCGAAGCCGCCATTTTTCGTCCTGCGCAGCGAGCTCAGGAAAGCTCCTCCTCCCAGGGCTTCGCCCAGGTCCCTGGCAAGAGCGCGTATATATGTGCCCTTGCTGCACTCCACCCTCAGCATTGCCGTAGGAAGGCTGCGGCCGGAAAGGTCTGCAACGTTAATCCTGGCACTACGGCCTTCGGGCTGCTCCACTGCCTCAAAATGCCTGAGTTCGAAGGACTCCAACTCAAGGGAGTAAATGTTAATCCTGTTTGCCTGCAGGAGACCGCTCCCCTCCTCCAGGCGCCCCTGGCGATAGAGTTTCCTTGCAGTCTCGTAGGCACGGACTCCGTCCACCGATTTGGCGCTGAAAAGGGGTGCAACCTGCATCTGCTCACCCACGAAACGCGGCAGCACTGCCCTGATTTCCTCTTCCCCCGGAGAGCAGCCGGGGTACTCCCGGTCTATGTCTTTCTCCAGGTCGTAGGATGCCGTCGTAGCCCCGAAACTTACGCCGGCAATGTATTCCTTCGCCGATGCCTGGAGCTCCTCAGCCCTGCGGGTTGCAGGTCCTATGCACACCAGGAGAATGCCGGTCGCGAGAGGATCCAGGGTCCCCGCGTGACCGACTTTCAGGTTTTTCTTGTTGAAATGTTTTATTGCCATATACTTGACCTTGCGGATCACGTCCGCGGAGGTCCAGCGGTATGGCTTGTCTATAGGGAGGATTATTCCCTCCGGGTAGTCCTCAATATTCCTTGAGATACCGCTACTTAACAGGGATCTTGTCAATTCTTCTCTGGTGTCTGCCGCCGGCGAATTCGGTCTTCAGCCAGGCTGAAACCATCATTACCGCCATACGATATGAAACGAACCTTGCAGGCATCACAAGCACGTTGGCATTGTTGTGCTCTTTGACGAGTTTGGCCACTGCCACATTCCAGGCGAGCCCGGCCCTGATGCCCTGATGGTGATTGAGGGTCATTGCCATTCCGTTGCCTGTGCCGCAGATGGCTATACCCCTGTCGATTTCTCCATTCTCTATTGCAAAGGCCATAGGATGGGCAAAATCCGAGTAATCGCAGCTGTCGGGGCTGTCGGTTCCGAAATTAACGACTTCATGGCCTGCCTTGAGCAGGTAAGAAATGAGCTTGGTTTTGTATTCCAGGCCGGCGTGGTCGCTGCAAATGCCGATTTTCATAACTGATTATTATATAAGTTTTTAATTCCTACTTCACTTGATCTCGAAGCAAGTATCCATACGCGCAAGCACCTTTGGTCCGTCAAGGCTGGAGAAGAGGGACTCCATATTCCCGGTCAGGGAAACGGAATCGCTACCGCCTCCAAGCCGCTCAAGAAGCATCTCAAGAGTCCCCTGGGCACGCGGATATGCACTTATTCCCCATGCATCCAGGTTAGGATCACCTGCGCAGGATGCAGCATAGTAAAGAGCATCCTCAAGGCTGCCGATCTCATCCACGAGCCCGATTGCAAGCGCATCGCTTCCGGTCCATACCCTGCCCTGTCCTATAGCATCCACGGTCTCCACAGGAAGGGAGCGGCCGTCAGAGACGAGGGTGGTGAAGCGCTCATAGATCGATTCTATGGATTTCTGCATATATGCGGTCTCCGCACTGTCAAAAGGTCGCATCAGGCTGTACATATCGCCGTGTCTGTTGGAGCTCACGCTCTCGACTCCTACGTGAAGTTTGTCCCTGGTTGCGGAAGAGAAGTCGGGAATCATACCGAACACGCCTATGGATCCCGTCAGGGTGGTGGCATCGGAGTAGATCCGGTCGCAGTTGGCAGATATCCAGTATCCTCCCGAAGCGGCATAGGAACCGTAGGATGCGATTACAGGCTTTTCTGCCTTGAGCAGGTCAAGTTCACCCTTGATCTTCTCGGCTGCGAGCACGCTTCCGCCCGGGGAGTTCACCCTGAGCACCACGGCCTTGATTGTGGAATCAGCCCTGACCTGTGAGATAAGGGAAGCGAACCTGTCCCCGTCCACGTTTGCCGGATCGCTGAGGTCAACGATATCGCCGTTGGCGTAAATGACTGCAATCTTCTTCTTCGACACGTTGAGCGGAGTCTTCACGCTCACGTAATCCTCGAACGGAATCATACTGACATCCTTGAAATTCTCCTTTACTGCGAGCGCTGCAAGTTTATCCTTCAACTGCTCGATGCTGAGGAGTTCGTCCACGAAACCGCAGCGCAGGAAGTCCTCCGGGCTGTTGAGTTCCAGGCCGTTGATCGCTGCATCGACCGCTTCCGGGCTCAGGTCGCGTCCTTTTGCAATCTCCGCGCGCATCGTTTCCCAGAGAGCATCCACCATACGCTGGTTCTGCTCCCTGTTCTCCGCACTGGAACTGCTTCTGGTGTACATCTCACCTGCCGACTTGTATTTGCCGTGCCTGATGAGCTGCACCTTGACGCCCAGACGGTCGAGAAGGTCTCCGAGGAATATCATCTGTGAGCTCACACCGCTAAGCGTAGTGGTTGCACCCAGGTATGGGGTCATATATATCTTGTCGGCAACGGAAGACAGGTAATAGCTTCCGGTTCCCGGAGCTTCAATGTATGACACAATAGGCTTGCCGCTGCTGGCTCTGAACTCGCTGAGCGCCGCCCTGAATTCTTCGAGATAACTGATCTCAGAGAGATTCATATCTGTCTTGAGATAGATGTACTGCACTGCAGGGTCGTCAGAGGCAAGTTTCACCGCACGAACGGCATCGAGTATTCCTATGGTGGAGCTGCCGCTTCCGGTCAGGGAAGTAAGGGGATCGGACTCGGCAGTCTGCTCGCCCAGCACTATCCTGGACATATCTATCTTGAGCACTCCCTGCTTTGGAATTGAAGGGGTGGAACTGCCGAGAGTGAGCATCGAACCGAATATTCCGGCCATTATGAAGAATAACACTACGGTCGTAACAAGAATGCCGCAAATCACGGCAAGGGTCGTTTTAAGAAATTCTTTCATTTATATGTATGATTTAATTGGACAAATGTAGTAACTTTGCGCATCAAATCAAATTCAAATGGCACAAAGACCTTCAATCCCGAAAGGAACCAGAGATTTCGGCCCGCAGGAAATGGCTGAAAGGAACTACATATTCGACACCGTGCGTTCAGTATTCCGCACATACGGCTATTCGCAGATAGATACCCCAGCGATGGAAAACCTCTCCACTCTGATGGGCAAATACGGCGAGGAGGGCGACAAGCTCCTGTTCCGCATACTCAATTCCGGCGACGCGTTCGCCAATGTGGACATGGACAGGCCGCTCACTCCACAGGTATGCGAAAAGGGTCTGAGGTACGACCTCACGGTTCCTTTCGCAAGATATGTCGTGCAGCACCAGAACGAATTGTCCTTCCCGTTCAAGCGCTACCAGATCCAACCGGTCTGGAGGGCTGACCGTCCTCAGAAAGGCCGCTACCGCGAGTTCTACCAGTGCGACGTGGACGCGATCGGCAGCAAGAGCCAGCTCTGCGAGTTGGAACTGGTGCAGATAGTGGACAAGGTGTTCGAGAATTTCGGGATACGGGTGCTGCTGAAGATTAACAACCGCAAGGTACTCACCGGACTCGCAGAGATTTGCGGATGCCCGGACAAGGTAGTGGACATCACCGTAGCTATCGACAAGCTCGACAAGATAGGTCTGGATGCCGTAAAGGAGGAACTCAGGTCCAAAGGCTTGGACGAGAAGGCGCTGTGCATACTGGAGCCGGTGCTCGGCCTGAGCGGCACCACAGCGGAGAAACTGGAGACCATGCGTTCACTGATGGCGGAATCCGAGACCGGACTCAAGGGCCTGGATGAACTCGAGGAGCTGTTCGGATACATCAGTGCCGCCGGAGTGAAGATTCCGGTGGAGATGGACCTTTCCCTCGCGCGCGGACTGAACTACTATACCGGAGCAATATTCGAAGTGAAGGCTCTTGACTTCCAGATCGGAAGCATCTGCGGAGGCGGCCGCTACGACAACCTCACCGGCATCTTCGGCCTTCCAGATATGTCCGGAGTGGGCATCAGTTTCGGTGCCGACCGTATCTACGACGTACTCAAAGGCCTGGACAAATTCCCGGGAACGCTGAAGACTTCCACCCGCCTGCTCTTCGCGAATATGGGAGGAGAAGAACTCTCGGGTCTGTTCAGCTTAGCCGGGGAACTCAGGGACAGGGGCGTAAGCGTGGAAATCTATCCTGACTCCACCAAGCTCAAGAAGCAGTTCGACTACGCGGAGCGCAAGTCCATTCCTTTCATCTCCATCAATGGATCCACCGAAGCGGAAGCAGGCACAATAAACCTGAAGGACCTCCGCTCAGGCGAGCAGAAGTCCTTCAGAAGGGATGACTTGGAAGGGATGCTTGAATTCCTTGCCTAGCGCCTCTTATAGATATTGAATCTCCAGGTCATTCCCATATCGAAATTATTGACCTTGTCGTGATTGTCGCGGAAAAAGACCGCGTGCAGTCTGAGTCTGTCATTGCCCAAAGGGAAGTATTCCACTCCCGCTCCGCCGTAGAGGTAGTTATGGCCAGCAGGCAGTACCAGGTCCCAGGAAGTCCCGTCCGGCGCCACATTTGAACTCTTATTAGTCTCGTATCCAACCTTGGTGCAGAGATTCCACTTTCCTACAGTCCATATTGCCTTTACTATCAGGCTCCAGTCTGTGAGGAAGAAATGTTCCTGCCTGAAGGAGGCGCGGTTGATGAAATCGACATCCACGAAGAAATTGTCAGTGTTGAACTTATTGCCCAAAGCTATAAAGTTCATCTTCCGTCCGAGTTCGTCTTCGACGTAATTGATGCTCCATATTGTCTGCCACCAGGAATTGAACGAGCCGTTCCAGTAAAGGTTGTAGGAATACCTGTTCTGGTCGCTCGGGGAGATGGGCGAAGGCACGAACTGAAAGACCAGATCCTGGCCGGGCAGAGGAGAGTAGCTTGCAGACACACCGAAGGCGTAGTACTGATATAGCCTGTTGCTGAAAGCACCGTAATAGTAAACGTCGATAGGCGGAGAGTCGATTTCATAGCCTCCAACGAGTATTGCCTGTTTCCCGGCCATGAAGGACAGTTTCGGAAGGGCATCCCACTTCAGGTATAGGAAGTCGGTGGCATTGAAAGGATTGGCCTGGTCTATGCCTTTGTTGAAACGCTGGCGTATGCGGAAACTGAGCCCCTCGGTGATTTCCCCCTTCACGTGAAGATTGAAGTAATCTCCCTGGAAATGGGAGCTGTACACCCCTTTTTCCGTCTGCTGATGGAAGGTCATTCGCGTATCCACGGAAATCTCGTCAATTCCCGCATTGATCTTCGCCTGAAGTGTCAGAGGACACAACAGGAGCAAAAGGGATATGAGTCGCCTGACTTTCAAGGGCTATTTGTAATATTCTTTCAAAGACTGATTGGAAGCCACGATTGCAGAACCGTAACAATAGTAGGTATCCACAAGACCGAAGTTGAGATTGGACGGGACGAAATCAGCTTCACCTCTGCATATGAGGCCGATGAGTTCCTGCATATCTCGAACGTAATCTATGCCCAACTCCCTGCTTCCCAATTCCTTACACCAGTCGCGCTGCCAATAGTGACCGCCGAAGAGACGCAGTTTGTCCTTGTCGATTCCGCTCTCATCGAGATAGGTGAGCAGAGCCGTAAATCCGTCGATGTACTGCTCGAAAGCAGGCTTGCTGAAAATCCAGACTCCGTGGCCGCTGCCTATTGCGTCTCCCGTGATTGCGAGATTCCTATCCTTCACGAAATAGACTACTGACCCTGGAGTGTGGCCCGACACTTTAAGCGTTTCTACTTCAAGGTCACCCAGGTCGAAGCAGTGCCCCTCATCATAAATATATGACCTGTCTTCAGGGAAAAGATCCAGCATGGACGAGAAATCGGTACGCGGAAGAGCAAAAGTGACATCCGCCTGATTCTGAAATGCGTAGAGCATTCCCATGTGGTCATTGTGGTTGTGGGTAAAACTGATGGTCAAAGGTTTTTTGCCACAGAGTCTCTTTACCTCGGACACGAGGGCTTCAGCCGCATTGTCAGCCCAGTCAAGCTTGTTGGACAGATCCACGAGCAGGGCGCGATTCTTTCCGGTAAAGAGGTACATGTCGGAGCAGTTGTTGCTGCTCACCAGTTTGCCTTCCCCATCGAACTGCTCGCCAGCCGGATTTTGGGAATTGCTGTCCTCGATACGGTACACGCCTTTGTCGATGCGGAACACCGTATAAGGCGACTCCGCCCCATTGCCGCAAGCGGACAATAGAGGCAGAGCCAAAATGAATAATATCAGATTCCGTAATTGCATAGGTGTCGATGTATCTTTGCAAATGCCGGAGACTTACTCGACAAATGCGACAATCTCTCCCTTTACTACTTCCTTTCCCTGAGGAGCGGTCACGGCTACTATTCTTCCGTCCACCGCAGGGATGACATCTTCAATGCCATAGTAGGTCTGGACATGGCCGCAGGCCACGCCGGCTTTCACCGGAGTTCCGGCTACAGGAGCCTTGGAGTCATCGATGACATCTATCTGCCAGAGCATCTGACCCTTGGCAGGAGCCTGCACAGGTCTTGCCTTAGGATATTTCTCCACATATTTGTCAATGTCGAACTCCGGCATCTCAACTACAGGACGGGTTACGACAATCGGAGCGCCGGCCTTGGCTTTGAAGTCCTCAAGTTCCTTGTTGAACCTTTCCTTGGCTATGCCGCTGCGGTAGTCGCGATACTGCCTCTCATGCATGGCGAGTTCGAAGAGCTCTTCGTCGTCCTGGCCGCAATCCCAGCCCTCATCCTTCATCATCTGACGGAACTTAGGGAGTTCGTCAGGATATTCGTCCTGAGGGTTTCCGGTATAGAATTCCTTGCCCTGGGCCTTTGCAAGTTCGATAATTTCCGGAGCGAGCGGTCCCGGGAGCGTACCCATCTTGCCGAGTATCATTCCCCAGGTATCCTTGTCTATGCTGCTGAAACGAGGCTTGTTCTGGCTGAGAGCGAGCAGGTTCATAAGAGCCGTGTTCTTCACGTACTGGCTGAACGGAGTCACGAGAGGAGGGTAACCCAGGCGAGGCCATACATACTCGACTTCGTTGAAGAGCTTGACCATAAGGGTGTCGAGGTTGCTCTCCGGCTTGCCGTTCGCGCGCTCGGATGCGTTGATTGCCGCCTTGAATCCCTTGAGGTCGGCCATCATTGAGCCCATCATACCGCCAGGGAGTCCGCAGCCCACGAGAAGCGAAGTCATCTTGGCGTTGCTAGGGTTGATCCAATAGCCGAGGAAGTCATCGATGAACTCCTGGGTGAGGCTTCGAACTTCCATATAGGCATCCATATTGATATCCTTCACCAGGAAGCCGTCAGCCTTGAGCATCTGCTGGATGGTAATCACGTCAGGGTGAACCTTGCCCCAGGAGAGAGGCTCCACTGCAACATCAATATAGTCTACGCCGGCACGGGCAACTTCGAGCATGGATGCCGGAGCGAAGCCCGGACCGCTGTGGCCGTGATACTGGATTTTGATCTTCGGATATTTTGCCTTGATGCGGCCGGTGAGTTCGGCAAGAAAGGTCGGACGTCCTACGCCTGCCATATCCTTGAGACAGATTTCATCGGCACCATACTCCACCAGGTGGTCAACAACACCCATATAGTAGTCGACAGTATGTATAGGTGAGTTGGTGATGGAGAGCGCAGCCTGGGAAATCATCCCGGCTTTCTTCGCATACTCGACGGAAAGCTTTAGGTTGCGGTGGTCGTTGAGTCCGCAGAAGGAACGTGAAATGTCGGTTCCCTGAGCCTTCTTGACCTTGAACATAAGTTCACGCACGTCAGCAGGCACAGGATACATTCTCAATGCATTGAGACCTCTCTCCAGCATATGGGTCTGGATACCGGCCTTGTGGAAAGGCGCTGTCCATTTGCGGACAGATACGTTAGGGTTCTCTCCGTAAAGGAGGTTTACCTGTTCGAATGCACCGCCGTTCGTCTCGACGCGATCAAAGCATCCCATTTCGATGATGGCAGGAGCCACTCTTACGAGCTGGTCCACCCTCGGCTGAAACTTGCCTGAGGACTGCCACATATCTCGATAAACAAGCGAAAATTTGATTTCTTTTGCCATATTCGTTTTCAAATTGTCTATTTCAATTCCGGAGATTCTGTAAGAATCATACAAAGATAAAGAAAAATTTCATCACTGCACTTGCAATCATAAAAAAAATGCTTACCTTTGTCATCCAAACTGACACGGTGCGATTAGTTCAGTTGGTAGAGCACCAGATTGTGGTTCTGGGTGTCGTGGGTTCGAGCCCCACATCGCACCCCAAATGGGCAAGAGAGCGATTTTTCGAATCGCTCTCTTTTTTTCTATATACTCTCCTGGTCTAGAAGCCCGCGCCCTGGGTGGAGATGCGGGAAGTCTCGTCGAGATTGCCGACCTTGCGCTGCCTGGACTTGGACCCCGACCCGAAGGACCAGCTCAGCCCGACCATAATACGCTGGTCATGAAGCTTCTGTTTCATCGTGCTGATGATTTCTGAGCTGAAGGGGTCATAGATGTCGAGGTCTTCCGACGAAGTTCTGAAAAGGTCTGTAAACTTAATGCTGGCATTCAGCCTGCCGTCCAGGAAGCTCTTCTTAGCCCCGAAATCCGCCCGGTACTTCGGATGGATGCGGAAGTAGCCCCAGGTCAGGCTGCCCTGATAGTTCCCTTCCAGCTCCATAGTCAATCCTGCCGGCAGCACGAAAGTGAAATTTGCGTATGCCTGGGTAAAGAAACCGCCTTCGTCGAAGGAGCGGTCAATCATTCTGTTCGCCATCCATATTTCGCCTATGTTGCCGGAGAATTGCAGCCATTTTGTCAGAGGAAGAGCTGATATGTTCAGCACAGCCGCCACCCTGTTGTTGCTGCTCATATTCTCCATTTTCAAGCACTTGCGCTCTGCACCGGCACTGATGTACGGCACCTGCACTATCAGATTGGCGGTATGCTGATACTCGGCCATCAGGGCAAAGTGCTCCCCGAACGAAGTCATGAAACCGAGGTTGTCGATGTACTCCGGTTTAAGCCGCGGATTGCCGACAGTGTAGGTGTGCGCATCCACATACTCCTCTATCGGGTTCAGGTGCCTGTAGTGGGGACGGTTGATGCGCCTGGTGTAGCTGAGGCCGTGCCTTACCCTTTCACCTGAGGACCATCCAAGGTGCAGCGAAGGGAAGAAGTCCACGTAGCTGTCGCTGCTGGTGCTTCCGGCGCTCTTCCAGTCCCCGAAGGAGTTTGTATACTCCGCCCTGAGACCTGCCATAAGGTTCAGACCCCCAAATAGACGGCCGGAGTAACTGACATAGGCTGCCGCAACGTGCTCCCTGTAGCCGAAGGCGGTCTCTTCGGATGAAGCCATTGCTCCGCTCTCTGTCCGGGATGTGCCGTTTGACGTGCGGGAAAGGGCCCACTTGGCACCTGCCTCAAGGATACCGTTCCCGAAAAGCACGGTCTGGTAATCCGCCTTTGCTGAGACTATGTCGATGTCGTTGAGCGATTCTATGTTCCTGAGCAGGAGGTGCTCCCCTTCATTCCCGGGATATGCGTCCCATACATCGGTCTTCGCATACGTATTCAGCCGGTTGAAGAAATAGTCGGCATTGAGGGTGAGCTCTGCATTCCTTTCAGGCGCGAACACGTGAGTATAGTTGAGGTTCGCTCCCGCCTGGGGATTACGGTGTGATTTGTAGACCTCGGAGACGTTCATCGCCGTTAGCTGCCCGTCAAGATATGTGGCAGTGCGGTTGAGCGGGCTGTCCTTTGGAGTGCGGTCGATGGATCCCGGCACGGTAATTATGAATCCCAGAGTATTGCGCGGGTCCAGGAACCTGTCGTGGCCTATCTTCAGCTGGTAGCTCTTCGCGCTCATGCCCGTGAAGTCGTCGGAAAGCTGACGGAATCCGCTCCCATCCTCTTGATCGTGAAAAGTATCCAGAAGCAGCGATTCGGCATAGTCCGCACGGCTCAGATAACTGTTCACAGAAGTGTAGGACTTGTCTGTACGATACGCGAGATTGAAGTGAGCATTCGCATCCAAAGGATTGTAATTCAGCGATTTGAAGATCATTCCGCCTCCGTTTGCGCCCAGCGTGCCACTGAGTCCCTGCATTGCGCCTTTGCGCGTCTTGATATTGATGATGCCGCCCTCTCCCTGCGCATCGTACTTCGCACCGGGGTGCTCTATGAGCTCAATCCTGTCTATACTGGTGCCGCTAGTGCTTTTGAGCAGGGTCTCGAGCGCCTTGCCGTCGAGGTAGGACGGTCTTCCGTCCAGCCAGATGCTGACCTTCTTGCCGTTGAGGGTAACGTTGCCGTCGGAGTCGATCACCACCCCCGGAGACTTGCGCAACAGCTCCAGCCCGTCGGAACTGGCCGCGAACGCACTCTGCGCCACGTTTACCACCATACGGTCCATCTTTATCTTGAGCAGCGGCACCTTGCTCGTCACGGATGCGCCCGTGAGCATACGGCTGTCCGGTTCGAGCATAAGTTCCAGGCTGGTGCCCGCAGGCAGCAGTTCGAGCTCGCGCTGCAGGTCAAGATACCCCAGCATCGTAGCCGTGAGCCTGTATGTACCGGTACCAAGCCTGAACGAGAAGCTGCCGTCACTGCCGGTAGAGGTGCCCGCAATCAGGGTATTGTCTGCCGCGAAGAGGGCAACGGTTGCGTATTCCACCGCCTCCCCCGTGGTCTTGTCGATGACCTTCCCCTTGATTTCCGAATCCTGCCTTGCTTCAGCCTTGAGTCCCACTGAAATAAGAATGATGAGCATCGCGCCCAAGTAAGCAAATGTTTTTTTCATTGTTCAAAAATTAATCCGGCAGCAAAGGTATCTGCTTCCCCCACCACTTGCAATATGCCGGGATATTCGGAAAACGCTACGGTATATTTGGCAAGGTTTCCATTCATCCCAAACTGTTTCCAACTGTCCCAAATACTTGCTAAATTTGTCTGGAATGCATAATTTTGAACTTATGAAATCATTGAAAGCACGTTCCGTCCTGGAATTCGGACTCATATCGGCTGCCCTCTTTTTCTTTGTGGTTGTGTTCAAGCCGTTCAACTTTGATTCGGGAAGCGACGAAGCCCTGACCTATCTCTACCTCTTTCTGGAGTGCGTGGTCATCTTCTTCTGCCAACTGATCACGGAACTGGTGGTGAATGTTTGTTTCAAGATGCCGAACGATTACTCCAGGGACATCAGATACCAGAGAAAGAGGCTTCTGCTTTTCTTCCTCATACTCCTGCCCATACTCACCGTGTTTATCGGGGAGTTCTGGTGCCTCATACGTTACGGATGGAAACACCTGGACTACTTCTGGATAGAAGACCAGGGCAAGTTTACGCTGAAATGGTTCTTGCACCAGTTGATGGAGAACGCGTACGTATGCGTACTCGTGTTCGCTTATATGCTGATACTCACCAACAAACGAATGAAGGAGCATCGCATACGGGAGCTGGAGGCTATGAATTCGATGCTCGAGCAGGCGCGGGATGAAGCCCGGCCCGAGGAAGAAGGGCAGAGCAGGCGCGTGACCCTGCGCGGAGAGGGGAAGGACACGCTGGAGCTGAACCCGGGCGAGATACTGTTCATAGAATCAGTTGCCAACTATGTGGAAATCTGGTACTTCGAGGACGGGGAGCTGAGGCAGAAGCGTATGCGCAGCACTCTGAAGGCGATGGAGCAGAGTTTGGCGGAGTACAGTTATTTCGTGCATTGCCACAGGGCATTTGTGGTGAACATAAACTACATCACCCATATCGAGGGTAACGCCGCAGGCTGCCAGATCCAGATGATGAGCATACAGAAGTGCATTCCGGTGTCGAAGGCAAATATCGACAGCCTGCGCAATGCGCTGGCAAAATAAAAAGGACGACCGGTCATCCTCTCTTTAGTAGAACAGGCAATCGAAATTTCGAACTCCTTTATAGATGATTATCGCCTTGTTTGCGAGTTTAAATTTGCCTGAACGGTACATCTATAATAGGGCTCCGAAACGCACATTTCAATAGGAAAAAACTACATTGAACGTGTTGAGACTGCCGTTGTAATTCTTATGATGGATAGCACCCCATGTACTCAACCCACCACTGCCTATGGGGGTTTTCTTGAACTGTAATCCCCCTCCTTTGTTCTCAAAATAGTAACCGTAGTAGGCGTACCCTTTGTCCGAAACGAATGATTTAACCAGTTTTTCAGCACAAAAAATTTTTACTACTCTTACTGTTTCTACTTATCCTACTATTTATTGATGGAGCAGGCACGGAAACGCCTGATAAGATGATGAACAACTACAAAAGACAATACCGTCAGATAGACGATGAAACCAAAATGAAGATAAGTTTAACAAGCCGTAAAAAGCCCAAGAGTAAACAACACAAGCAGCACATCAGCCAAGCAATGATTGACTATTGGCAGACAGTACCCAACCGCCCAAATGATGAAACGACAACAGATGAAATCGTCAAAAAACACCTCTTATCAAGGGGAAGAATTCATTAAAAATAATGCAGACAAACTATGAGAATAAGTGATAACCTTCGACAAACTAAAACTTTTTGCAGACATAACCGCAGTAATTGAATTTGATGATAGCCAATTTGAAAAGACCGAGAAGAATGGTAGTTGTACATATAAATACTACCAAGATGTGCCCTATCTTTTAGCCATAAAAATTGACTTTCCAGAGAAAGAAGTGGTAATCGAATTCACAGGTAAAATTTTGGGTTCTGACTATCCGAAACTGATTTCAATGAACACAATCCGCCAATGTTTCCAAGCCATCAATTCCATTGGTATAGTCACACTTGATGTTGAGGTAATGATGGATGCGGACGTGGTGAAATGCGATGTTACGAAAGACATTCATTCTGATGATGTCCCCAAACTGACGAACTATGTACGCCAGCATATCAGCAACTATCAGAAATATATATGCCGCAAGTTAAGAAACAACAATTTGGTGGTGGAGAAGAATGTTGTCACCAGGAAAATGAAGAAACGAATGACGATATACGACAAAGGCAAAGAAATGCAGAAAGAGGAGAACCAACGTTTTGTTGAGGCGTATTACAGAAGTATATACCTGACTTTAGCCCATTCTTACAAAAAAGGCAGAAACCCCCGCAGGCTTCTGCCGAAATACGTTATTTATGAAGGATGGGGTCAGAGCCCCTGCTTCGATATCATATACGCCGCTTGGTGGAATTCTTACAGTTCACTTGCATCCGCGGGAATATTCACTGTTCCAGGCTCAGTTTCCGGAACCGGAATCCGGCACTCTGCAATGAGAGCCGAGATGATTTCGTTGTAATCCGGGACGAGCGCTTCAAGATTGGTCTAGGCCTTCGGCATGTCGCAAAGTTCAGGCTCACGGAATGTCCTTCTCATGACGTCCGGACAAGCCGGGTGAGGCACCCGGGATATCACTTTGATCATCCTGTTACGGCGGGCATAGTAAAACAGCTGATGGACTGCCGAAGACTTGATCTTCTGCTTAGCCTTGGCTACGAAATAATCATCTTCCTGCTCCATGTTGTTCTGAACGAGCACCCGGAAGTAACCTCTGTGCTTTTCAACTGCTTTCAGGACAGTCTCTTTGGCTTTCTGCCTGTATGCATCTGTGATGCGGCTGGTCTCTATATTTCTCATATTCAATTGCGCTTGATATGATTATATACTCAGACCTATGGTTCCTATTTCTATTTCCCGAAGATTATTTGTCATCCAATTTCAGGTTAACCAAATTTATGGTATACTCTGTTGGCCAAATGCATTCTTGAAAACGTTTATCTGTAAATGGTTTTTTAAACAAATATGGTTTCCCATCTCGTACGAAGGCGATATCGTATTCCTCTGGATTATCTTTGCCTGTCTTATACTCCATTGGAGTCAGTTGGCACTCATTACCTTCAATAGACTTGACCTCCAAAAATCTTTTCGTGTTTGTAAGCATATCAACATACTCGACATCATAATGGAGAGAATCAGTGCCAAGGAGTTTATCCCCATTTTCATCAATTCGGCGGACAGTCCCATACAGTTCCGGTTGTGAACGCATTGATTCAATTACAATATCCGTTGCTTCATCTCCAATCTGTTTGGCTTGCCTAGATGTCAAATGTTTCCTGTGCTTTGGCTTATGACTAAAGTCGGACGGTGAGGTTGAGTAAATTCTTTCATGTGGATTGTCAGCCCAAGAAGCACCATGCATATTCTCGACTTTCAAATCTTTCTGTGCGGCCTCTTTAACCTCAAGTTCTTCATCTTCATCCTGGTTTTCTTTTGGAAGATATTTCTCCCTTATCTGGGCGACCAATTCGTCATTCCCATGGAAAAACATTATGCTGACTTCTTCATCGGAAAGATGGCACAATTCTCTTATATCTGACGGATACTCTTCGCATAGTACTATCTTTTGTCCATCGTATGTATCAAGATCAAGCAATGAAACACCGAAATTATCTAGAAGAGTATTGTCAAATGCTGCTAGAATATCAGCTTTTGGGGAAATTCTCTTTGTCAGCTCTTTTATCCATTCATCCTCCAGATAGAACTTTCGGATAACTGATTTGAAAGTTTTTTGTGTTTCTACCGAGCCCTTAACTTGCTCATAGATATAAGAAGAATAATTGTTGATGTACCTTTCTCGGAGCTGCAGTAAGTCATTGTACCTGTCCGATTTTTTGCCGACTGTTTTTCTCTTCTTTTCTCCGAATCTGTTTATGATATTGTCAGCATCCTCGCCAAGTTTTCTTTTGACAAAATATTCATTCATCGATGCATCTCCAACTAAGATGGTTGTTACCGCATCGATAAATTCTGTGTTTTCGGTCTTCAACTTTAAGGTAATAGCAATAGCCTCTGTTATTGCAGCGCAGAACTCAGGAATTCTGAATGCTGATTCCACATCAGTCTTTGAATACCGGATATTGAAGACCATCTTCTTCTTGTCATCCTTTGTGACAATCATTTCATAATCTCCGATTTCAACCGGGTCAGCCCCATCATTAGATGTCACCTTGCATGATTTGTAGCAGTGGATGGTCAACTTTTCGAGTGCGTTTCTGGCACTTGTAAGTGCTTCGCCATTTTTTATATCTTCAACGCGGAAAGCCAAAATGAACTTAACTCTATCCTGAATATACTGGCATAACCTTCCTTCAAAATAGATGTTCCGTTCAGATAGATTTTCAACAATTTCTATAGTATTGTCTTTGGGCAGTTTGATTCCATAAGTTTTCTTCACCTGATCTTCACCAACGCGATGGCCAATTTCAAGCTTAGGCTTGTCTTTCAAGAACTGTTTCGGGAAGCTGTCATTATCCCAGTAATAAACTTGATTTCGAGGATAATAATTTCCCTTTGTTTCTCCAAGCCTGCGTGCAAATAGCTTAAGATGGGGAGGAATGGATAGACTCTCCCCATTCTCGTCTTTTGATATCAACGCCTTTTTTACGGCATTATATATCTTAGCGATGCGAGTTCCGTCCGGGTTTTTCACTGGTTGTGCCAAAAGAATGTTATAGAGCTGTTCTTGTGACAGATCCTCAGCTTTTTCCACAGCTCCCAGATGTGATATCATTGTATGGATTTCTCTGGCTGTCAACTTGCGATTTTTGAAAACATCATAATCCAGAGTTATTCCATTTGGGCTCATGTCTGCTGATATGACATAACCCTCAAGGCCTTTTATAGGTTCAGTTTCACGTCGTAGATAATAGGAGCAATAGCTACTCTTGAACAGCTTGCTAAATACTCTCTTGTTATAGTAATACTTATGTTCTTCATTTCGAACAATAGCATCCCTTGTGTCAACATCTAATGCCAGGACAGATAAGACATCTTCCAAACACAGTTTGTCCAGATATTCCTTCACTGGAACGCGAACATTATTCTTTGGATCTGTTCTCCAATTTTGATAGTACTGAATTTCTCTACATTGGATATCATTGGTGCTCAAATAGTCAGTGTCATCCGAAATACATTTTCTTTCTTTCGGGGTGTAAATACTGACTCCGATACTGGTCCAGAATTTCTCAAACTGCGGCCAGTCATCTATCTCAAGCCCCCAATATTCAGGTCCAGCCAGTTTCCATTTATCATCGATCTGAATATCGAGTTTCTCAACACCGTCAGGATAGGAATTCTCCCATAAAACCAGCTCGTCCGCACTGACCATCTCGTTTGCCGCATTAGGAAGCTTTACCCTGTCCGCCTGCGTGCTGCTTGCCACATCGCCGGTTTGCTGGTAATACTCGTATAAGCATTTTATTCTTTGTTTGACTGTAATCACATCAGCAGCCGTTGTTGGCAATACTCTCGCAATTACGGTGTTTTTATCACAATAATTGATGTCAACAAGATTTCTCAGTGCACTTGAATCACATAGGTAGCGTACATTGCTAACACCGAATCTGTTCTTAATCTGTTCAGCCAAATTATCGTTGACATAGTGAAAATCGATGAAATCCGGAATGTTAGGGATTCTGTCACCAGTATTGAAATAACCCTTATCGAGGATGATTTGATTTTGGTCATCCACTAGTAAGTGGGGGAATGATCCCGAATCCTTTATTGCCGAGATGCAGAACTGGTTGTGCGAGAGTTCATATAAAAGGTCCGTTCTCAAGTCGATGTCATCAATATTCTCCGACAGGTTGTTGAGCTGATTGAAAAAATCATCACATCCGGTTATATCGAATGAAACATTTTCGGGAACTTCAACCAGATGGTGCGGAAATAGGTCAATTTTGGGTTTCAATCCACGCACTGTCTGAATCAGTTGCGACATCTTCGAGGATATGTAATCTGCGTCATGCAAGTTGATATATTCACCTTTTACAGATGGATATATTGCCAAAGAATCAACCTTGTCTTGTATTGTATCACCTATAGCTGCAATATGCTCTCTCCCTTTGCTTGGCGACACAACCGAGAATGGCTCCCAATTAATAGAATGGGATCCCTCCGCAAGATGTTCTGCCAATTCCAGCATTGTGTTTGCCACAATGCCAAACAGTTCATGGTTTGTTTCATTGTCCAATATCTCCTTTCTCGACTGGTTCAGCTCAAATGTAGCATGGATGATACAGTTGTATGGATTCTGAATTCTCGTAGGGAAGAAACTGTACAGGAAGTTCTGATCCTCACCGATACCCCCATATTTATAGGCAATCGAAACCTGATAATTTGAGTCCTCATTGTCCTCATACAATCTGCCTTCCTTTGAGATTGATATCCACTCTTCTGTTGGCTCGTCTTCACCGAGGAAGGTGTGGAAAACGTGACCGTCAACTTTTGTCTCTCCCCTGTTCAGAAACTTCAATTCCCCATCTATGGAAATCTCAATCCTCTCCAATTTGCGAAGAAAAAGCAGAATCTTGGGGCTCAACTTTTTCAACTGCTCTCGAATACCTTCCTCCGCATTATCCTTATAGTGGATTGAGATTATTGCTGCGATGTCCTCTCCTGTTTCTTGTGCAGTTACTCTTGGTATTGCCAACATCGGAACAGGACATTTCTTCCTTTTCTTCCTTGCAAGCTTGTTGAGTTTTTCAACTACACCCGGGTCCAGCACTTTCTGTATTTTGTCCCAGTTTTCGGCGGCTACTTCCGGCGAGAATAAGCAGCGAACACCGTTGCTGACAATCTCAACGGAATCGGCCCAGTTCAGAATCGCACGGAAACCAAGTCCTTTCTGGCCTATGAGTTTCTCGAATACCTTTGGGCTGGAATCAGGAAGCATAATGGAACAATAGCCTTCTTTTGAGAACGGCTTATCCCCATTGTTGACAATGGTAAGGGATTTATCCTTTGTGTTCAGAGAAACCTTGAGGATGGTTGCATCCTGATCGTCTGCATTTTGTATCAATTCATAAATCTCACGTCCCTGATATTCGTCCCTGGTCTTGATCTCAGTAATGAAATCAGTCTTTAGGCGGGACAGTTCAAACGGCTTGGGTGTACAATACTCATTGTACATGTTGAGAAATATGGGATCGTTTGCGTCTATTATTCCAACCATAGCTATTCAAAATAAGTCTTGTACATTCTCTTAACCTCTTCTGCCACCTCTTCGCGGAGTTCCTTTGATTCAAGCACCTCGATGGATGCCGCCTTTGATGCCAGGTACTGGACGAAATCATACGCCGGCGACACGAAATACTCATATACCACGTACTTGTCCGTGCTCTCCTCCTCCACTCGGCGCTGAGTCCTGTGGAGCGGGAGGGTGTCCAGATATATCGACTGGTAGGTGGCAACTTTCAGCTTGATGAAAGTGGGCTTGTCATCAGTGTGGAAGATTCCATAGCAGTTCGCGAAGAACCCCTCCGGCGAGAAACGTTTCGGATAGTTGAACTTCTCCCTGGTCGGCGAGAGGTCGATTATTCGGTCCAGCGCATAGGTGCGCAGTTCCCTCGTGTGCGTGCTCGCCAGTCCTATGACATACCACCTCTGCTCATACACCTTGAGGAAATACGGCTTCAACGTCATGTCCTGGTCCATCCCCCTCCAGAAGTTCCTGTACTTCATTGCCAGAACGGTTCCGTCACGCATCGCGTTGATGATTACCGAAAGATGCTCGCGTCCTCCTGGAATCTTCTCGAACTGGATTCTGTCACGAAGGTCCCTTGACTCGTTAAGCATGTTGTCCACGGCAATGGTGGAGAGCATCCAGTCTGTCACGCTGCCCTCCGCCACCTCGTCCTCGTTCTCGACGTAGTACGTATTCGAAGACTTGTGACACTTGATCGTGATGTTGAAGTTCTGCTCTATCTCGTCCTTGTGACGATGGAACGTTCGCTCGGAAAGAGGCTTGCCGTCATCGTTGAGAGGCGAACGGTCCCAGGCCTTCTGGATGTCCTCCAGTGTTATCCCGTTAGACCTTTGAATGAGGTCAGCCAGCCATTTGTAGCGTTCGAAAACTTTTGCCATGGTATATTCTAAGGTGGTTACTACTGCAAATATAGCGAAAAACATTGCCAATTTTCGGCAGAGTGAAATTTTATGGAAAGAACAGCACGATTTGAGGTATAAAGATGTAGACTCCGACCAGAAAGGCAGCGGTGAAAAGTTTTTCCGACTCTGACACAAAACGGCAGAAGCCGTCATTTTCTTTGCAGTCGGATTTGAATAAGGCAGACGTTTATGAAAGAAGCTCAGGATTTATTGGACATGCTTGTCAGCGAAGGGTACTCTTCCGCTGACATCGCCGACAAGCTCGATTCGGTTGGCATCGAGTACACTCTCGAGGATGACAAGTTCACCCTCGTTGATAATGAGGAGAAGCCTATGAAGAAGGTGGCCGTCTTTCATGAGGAAGAGTTAAGCATCTTATCCTGCATGAGCGACATTGTCGAGAACACCACCGTCAGGAACGACTTCCACGACACCAAGTTCAACAAGAAGGTATATACTACCTGCAAGAACCAGATTCAGTACGTGTGCGACATGGTCGGGATCTCTCCCGAGCAGGCCGTGATACTGTCCACCATCCTAGAGAACCGTGGCCGCTGCAATTTCGACAAGCATGACCTTGCCGGAGCACTGGGCATGAGCTACATCAAGCTCCTTTCCTTCGAGGCACCCATAAGGGGTCTCGCCGAGAAGAGGCTTATCAACCTTGTCAAGAACGATGTACTCAGCATCAGCAAGAAGGCTGTCGACGCCCTCGCGTCCAACAAGCCCTACACCATCCCGGAGTCCAAGGGGCTTACCACCCCCGAGCTTCTCAAGGAAATGGACGAGATAATCACGGACCGTGAGAACGGCCAGATTGAGTTCGACACCATGGTCGACGACATTGACGTCCTCTTCGGGAACAACACTGACGCTGGGCTTGTCCAGGCGGCAAAGTCGCTGGGCTTCGACTGCAAGCATTCGAATTTCAGGGACAGGGTCCTTTTCTACGTGCTTGTCAGAAGGTACATCTACAACGATGACGACAACGTCACGTGGGATGACTTCGACGACGTCCTCGAGGACATGTCGGACGTCGGCTGCTACCGTTCCGACTTCAACATGGAGAGATTCGAGCTCCAGAAGTCCAAGGTGGTCGAGCCATGCACGGACGACGGGATGGCCGTTCCCGACCAGTTCCACCTCTCTGACGACGCCAAGGCAAAGCTCTTCGCCGAGGTCGGCGGTGTCCGCAACAGGAACAGGCGCACTGCACTCAAGGTGATGTCCCCAGATGACATCACGGCCAGGGAGCTGTTCTATAACGATGCCGAAGGTGACCAGATTGCCCGCCTCACCCATCTTCTCTCACAGGAGAGCTACAGGGCCACATGCGAGAGACTCAGGAAATCGGGTATGAGAACCGGATTCTCCTGCCTCTTCTACGGCTCCCCGGGAACGGGCAAGACCGAGAGTATCTACCAGATTGCGAAGGCCACCGGCCGCAGGATTGTCCCGGTGAACGTCTCCGAGATAAAGTCCTGTTGGGTCGGCGAGAGCGAGAAGCTCGTCAAGGGCGTGTTCGACAAGTACCGCGCCCTGGTGGAGGAGTCCGAGGTGGCTCCCATCCTTCTCTTCAACGAGGCGGACGCAATCTTCGGCATCCGTCAGGAGGGAGCCCAGAGGGCTGTCGACAAGATGGAGAACTCCATCCAGAACATCATCCTCCAGGAGATGGAGAACCTGAACGGCATCCTTATCGCTACGACGAACCTTACCCAGAACCTTGACAAGGCCTTCGAGAGAAGGTTCCTCTACAAGATAAAGTTCAACAAGCCCGAGATAGGTCCCAAGACCAAAATCTGGAGGTACATGATTCCAGACCTCACGGAGGAGCAGGCGCGCGAGCTTGCCGAGTCGTACAGTTTCAGCGGTGGCCAGATAGAGAACATCTCCCGCAAGAAGATGATTAAAGCCATCCTGGACGGCACAGAACCGGACTTCGCCGAGATACAGAGCTACTGCGGGGAGGAACTTATTGAGGGAAAAGGCGGCGAAGCACGAAAGATTGGCTTCTGATTGCGTATATAATACTGCAGCGTTCTTTGAGATACCGGATGACCATTTGACTTGTCTGCTGAAATCGGCAGATGTCGGGAACCGTAATCCCGATAGCAATGTTTCAGGGGTTCGTTCATCTGCGCCTGCGCTTCCTCCGCCTAGCACGCAGGTTACTACATTTCCAATGTAGACTCAATTACTGCGTGCTACATCTCCGGAACCGCGTGCTCGATGAACGGTCGCACATGCCTCGCGCTCAGAAATGTTCCGGAGCCTCATTGACGCTGCTATTTAACGAAACACATGCCACATATCATAACCATACCGGAATGATTCCCATCCACGCTCCCATGGCTCAAGGACGAGATCAGCCGCATTGCCGTCGAAGCGTGCGACTGGGCCGTCGTCGACCCTGATAGTCAGGAGTTCCTTTCCAGAGCCGAGAGCAGGAACTACCGCCAGAGGTTCTACCGACAGTTTTCCATCCCGAAGAAGGCCGGGGGCAAGCGTACTATAACTGCCCCTGCCGGCTACCTGAAAGGCGCACAGAAGGCCATCTCCGTCCTTCTCAGCCTCCTATACTCAGCCCCGGAGATAGTGAACGGGTTCACTGCCGGGCGGAGCGTGGAGACCAACGCGGAGGCCCATATGGGGAAGAATTACGTCTTCAACACGGACCTCAAGGACTTCTTCCCCAGCATCACCGCGAGGATGGTCAGGGACACGCTGGAGAGCCTCGGTGTGGACTCCGAGGTGGCGAGATACATATCTGTCGTCTGCACCATCACGACTGACGGAGACGACCTTCCGGAGGACGTCCTTCCGCAGGGTTCCCCCGCCACCCGATCCTCTCCAACATGGTCTGCCGAGAGATGGACAGACATCTTGACTGGCTTGCCAGGAAGTACGGGCTCACATATACCAGATACGCCGACGACATCACGTTCAGCAGCATGCACAGCGTCTACGGGAAGAACAGCAGTTTCATTTCCGAGATGCGTGAGATCATCTCCAGCTACGGGTTCACCATCAACGAGGCGAAGACCCGCCTGCAGAAGAAAGGCTCGCGTCAGGAGGTGACGGGACTTGTGGTGAGCGACAGGACCAATGTATGTCGCAAGTACATCAAGAACCTCCGTGCGGAGGTGTTCCAGATGGAGATGCAAGGGTTTACTCCGCGGCAATACAGAAGCGTCAGGGGCAAGGTTGCCTTCGTCGGCATGGTCCGGGGCGAGGATAACCCGCTCTACCTCAGGCTCCTGAACCGCATACGTTCAGTCAAGGGGCATCCGGAAGGATTCCTCGCACAGCCGCGATGATGCCCATGGACAGAGCTGAGAGAAAGGACATATACAGAAGTGCCTGCCGGAAAGCGCTCGAACACTTCACGGACCTCGCCATCAGACATTGCGAGAGTTTCAATTTTGAGGACGGGTTCAAAGGAGCCAGGAACACCTTCCTGGACACGGTCCGCACCCTCGCCATGTCTCAGGATTCCTTTACGGACAGCGAGGCCTACGACCTTTCCTTCGACGGGTGGGAAGACTGCGGGGAATTCCTCCGGGACAGCTGCCGCAAGGCTCTGCCGCAGATAGAGAATGGCAGGTCTGTGGACCGCATCAGGCGCGTCACGGCCGAGGCGGTAGTCGAGCCGAGGATCCAGGAACTGGGGTATCCGTACCTCATGGAGTACCAGAGATACAGGCTCAAGATATCGCTCAGGCTCTCGTATAAGAGGCATTTCGAGTTCTATGTCTAGTACAGCGACATGGGCAAGAGTGAAATTGTTGACGATCTGGTGGAAAGGACGAAGGGTGTTATCGAGTATATACAGGTGTTCGGGCCTCACCTGCGCCTGACGGAAAACGAACCGGCGACCAGTTGGAGCTATCCCCCGGACTACATAGACATATCTTATGATTTACTCCCCTGACAGAATAGAGAACGAGGCCGCAAAGGTGGCCGGCGGCGTCCCCCGCGCCGTCCTCTGGTCGGACATACCCGGCGGCAAGCCCGAGGAAATGCGGCAGAAGCAGATGCAACCCGTCTTCCAGGCGGCCATCGAGGAACTGAACTCCAGCTGCGGCACCCGCAGGCGCAAGACCCTCGAAGGCATCCAGGCGGAGCTCGACGCACGCGGGCTCAGCTGGAAGCGAGCCTCGGACGAGGTGATCATCGCCCACATCGGAGACTGCAACTTCCACGTCAGGAGAAGGTCCGGACTGGATGTAGCCCTGTGGCACGACGGTGCGGAACACCTGGTCCAGCGTTTCCACTGCACCGCCTGCGAGGCCGACATCGTGGACCTTATGGAGGCCGCCGTCAAGGTGGACTGCAGGTCCCGCCAGCTTCTGGAGCAGCGTCGGCTCGAGGCCAACAGGGACCGTATGATAAGCGAGGTGGAGCTCCCTTCCGTGGATCTGATCGCCGGGCAGTACTTTCAGCCCCGGGACATAAGGTACACACTGACGCATTCCGGAGACCAGAACATCCTCGAGATACAGATCGTCAACGAGATCTGGATGAAGAAGGCCGTGAGCCCTGAGACCCTCGAGGAGGACCTCAGATTCGTGCCCTACCTTATCAAGCGTCCGGACCGAATCAAGGAGGACGGCAGGGGCTTTCAGATAATCCACAAGTGGGACTGGAGAAGAAGGTAGAAAGTCCCGGACAAAACAGAAGTATATAACAGCACATTCAGATTCATTTCAGCATATGAGCAATATTCGAGTCAATACAACCGAGCTCCAGCAGATCCTCGACATCTCGCCGGCGGAGCACAACATCATGCTCGTGGGCAACCACGGCATCGGCAAGTCAGAGATCCTCACCGAGTATTACAAGGCCAAGGGCATGCCCGTCATAGCCCTTTTCCTCGGTCAGATGTCCGACCCGGGCGACCTCATTGGTCTCCCCCACAAGGATGAGGCTACCGGCAAGACGGACTTCATGCCGCCTTACTGGTTCCCTACTGACGGCAAGCCCATTGTCCTCTTCCTCGACGAGCTGAACAGGGCCCGTCCGGAAATCCTCCAGACCATTATGGACCTGGCGCTGAACCGCAAGCTTGCCGGAAGGGCTCTCCCCGAAGGCAGCCGCATCATCGCCGCAGTCAACGAGGGTGACCAGTACCAGCTCACCGACCTCGACCCCGCGCTCGTGTCTAGATTCAACATCTTCACCTTCTCCCCGACCCCGCAGGAGTGGCTTCTTTGGGCCAGGAAGGCCGGAGTTGACCACCGTGTGACGGACTTCATACAGGAGGACTCCATCTGGCTTGACAAGACCCCCGACGCCCGTAACGGAGCCGACACCGGCCTTGACAAGACACCGGACAGGCGTGCCTGGAAGAGGGTGTCAGATATCATAAAGGACTGTGCGAACCTCACACCCGCACACACCAAGGCAATAAGCGGCATGGTCGGCGCGAAGGCCGCCAGCGCTTTCCTCGCCAGCGTCTCGGCGCACAAGATCCTCTCGGGCCGCGACGTTCTCTACAATTTCGAGAAGAGCCGCAAGACCCTCGAGGAATACCAGCTCCACGAGCTGTCCGTCGTCAACGACGGCATCTACCGCTCGCTCGAGGTGGAGAAGGTCGCCGACAAGGACAAGGAGAAGGTGTCCAAGAACCTTGAGGCATACTTCGACTTCCTTGCCAAGAGCAAGAAGGAGGCTGCCGCACACTTCGCGACCCAGTACGTGTCCAAGACCTACCCCGAGGCCGTCAAGTTCATCGCAAGGGAGTGCAGAGTTCTCACTATGTCGCTTGTCATCTATGTCAAGAGCATCAAGATATAGAAAGGGATGAACGAACGCATTTCAAGAATACTCGAGGTCTGGTACCTCGACGAGACAGCTCTCTTCCAGGTTCTCTGCTCCCACGAGATAGCGGAGAACCCGGACATGGAGTGCCCGGTCCGCTGCGGACGCAGACGTGTTGAGTACAACCCGGCCTTCATTGACGAGATGTCTGACGAGGCCCTTTCGGAGGCCCTCAAGACCGAGGCCATCCGCATCCTTCTCAAGCATCCTTACGAGCGCCGTCCGGACCAGTGCTGCAACGAGGCCGTGGCCCTGGGCAGCAACGTGTGCATAGGCGACCAGTACAAGTACGGCAACTTCAAGATAGAGACTCCTTCAGACTTCGACCTGCAGCCGGGCCAGCCGTTCGAGTGGTACGCCCGCAAGATCCAGGAGCTGCTTCCCCCGGGCTCCGGAGATGGGCAGGGAGACAGCGAAGGGAGCACTGGTAAAGGCGGAAGCGAGGCGTCAGACAGGACAGTGGAGAAACGCAACCGCAACCAGGCCCTCGCCGAACTCTGGGAGGAGGACGACATGGCCGTTGCCATAATCAACGGAATCATCGAGTCGACCACCAGGTGGGGTTCGCTCAGCGGCAACTTCGCCGAAATGCTCAAAGCTTCCACTAAGGCCAAGATCAACTGGAAGACCGTCTTCGCCGGATTCAGGGCAAGCGTCCTCAGCTCGAAGCGCAAGCTCACCCGCATGCGTCCGAACCGCCGCTCTGGCTTCGAGCAGATGGGCTCCACACGTCAGTTCAACACCAGACTCCTGGTCGCTGTGGACGTCTCCGGCTCCATCTCCTCTTCGGCTCTCTCATACTTCTACGGGGTCATCAACAGCGCTTTCCGCTACGGGTTCGAGGCGATCGACGTCGCCCAGTTCGACTGCGGGATAACGCAGGTGCAGGACCTCAAGAAGGTAATGAAGGACGTCAAGGCCGTTGGCCGCGGAGGCACGTCCTTCCAGGAGCCGATAGACTATGCCCACGAGAATGGCTACGACGGTCTGCTGATTCTCACCGACGGATATGCGCCAGCCCCTACCCTCCCGGACGGCATGCGCTGCAAGATCATCTGGGTCTGCCAGGACAGGCAGTGCTACGACGCACACCACGCCTGGATGGAGAAGCTCGGAAGGGTGTGCACTATGGAGATTCACTAGACAGGGATGAATATGATAGACATCAGATACGCGGAGAAACTCTGCGAGAAGGTCATCGGCGACGTCATGGGACGGACAAAATCTTTTGCCCGCTCCATGATTGCCGATTTCGAGAACGAACGGGAGCAGCTTGTCGGAGAGGTGATCCTGAAAATCTGGGACAGGCTTCTGAGCAACATGGGAGCGTTCAGCAGCGACAAGCCACTGACGCAGTCCGAGAAAGCCCTAGCCTGCATCATCCGCAAGGGAGTGAACCTCAGTTCCATCACCATGCAGGGCACCACGGCACATGTCCCCCTGGGTACACTCACATACAGACTGTCGAAGGAGGGCTTCGGGTTCAGTTGCGTCCCCTGCGTCAACACCAATACCTGGAACAACCTCCCGATGCGCTGGATTTCGCTCCCGGGCGAGGATTTCGCGGAGTTCATGTTCGAGTTCGACTCGTTCGCCGGTTCCATCGCAAGGATGATCGACAGCCGGCTTCTGGAAGAGAAGGCCCTGGCGATGCAGTATTCCATCATCTGCCAGACCGTCGACCAGCTGGGAGAGCAGTATCTCAAGCCGGCCGGCATCACATGGAACGTTGGCTGCGACTTCACCGACATCGCCGCAACGGTGACCTTCGTCAGGAAGGGCTATCGGAGCATCTTTGAGACCATAAGGTTCAAGGACCTCGCCGAAGTCATCTCCGGCATCCCTGCGAGGATGGACCGGCAGCCGAGGGAGAAGAAGCGTCGCATGTTTATCGAATACGATGATGACGAGAGCATTTTTCCATAAACCATGACATAGAATATGGCAAAGAAGACCAACAAGAAAACAACGAGGAAACCGGCGGAGAAGCCGGTCCCGAAAGCATCCGGAGCATCCTTCTGGAGCATACTTCTCGGCCTGATGCTCGTCTCCCTCACGGTGGCGGGCATCTGCCGTGCAATGAAAGACGAAAACCTTTTGGGGCTGGGCCTCGGAGGATTTCTGCTGGCAGTGATACCGGTCTGCATAGCGGTACGCCTGATGGTGAGGACATCGCGACTTTCCATTCTCAAGGCCACAGTCATAAGCGTCACCGGTGTGCTCACGGTCTGTGCTTGGACCGGGATCTCTACCCTGCTCCTGCACGGAGAGTCCTCTGCGAAATGGAGCGGGTTTCTTGGCGTAAAGGCCGCCGGATGGCTGACCGGGAACGCCAGAGGGGTCACTCAGGCATACATAATGGTGACAATAGCACTCTTCGCATGGGCGGTACTTTCGTCCATCAAGGGCATCGTCTCCCTTTCACGGTACATGATCAACAAGCCGTACATACGCGAGATTGTCGTCGAAGTGGAGCCCGAACGTCCGAAGGAGAAGATAAATACCAGAGAGAAGCCGCAGGCTCCCGCCAGACCGGCATTCGTATCAGGGAATGATGACAATGACGAAGACAGGCGGAAGCCAAGGAACAAGCCAGCACCGAAGCCTGCCGCCCGCGTGTTCGACGAGGACGAGCTCCCGAAGTACCAGATGCCTTCCGCAAGCCTTCTCAAGGACCACTCAGAGAGCGTCCACAACGTCTCCAGGGACGAGATCAGCCGCAACATCGAGATCATCCGCACAACCCTTGCGGACCATCATGTTACGGTCGCCGACATCAGGGCCGTTCCCGGCCCTACCGTGACCCTCTACAAGGTCTACCCCGACAGGGGCGTCAGCGTGGGGTCCATCATGGGCAAGGCCAACGATCTGTCGGTGGCCCTCCAGGTTGACGGCGTCAGAACGGAGATCCTCAAGGACTCCGTGGGCATCGAGGTCCCGAACGACAGGGCCTCCATGGTACCTATCAAGAGCCTCGTCACCTCTGAGGAGTTCCTGCAGAGCGATGCCGAGCTTCCTATCCCTATCGGGCTCACCGTCGACAACCACGTGAAGGTCTTCGATCTCACGAAGACGCCACACCTGCTGGTAGCGGGTGCAACGCAGCAGGGAAAGTCCGTGGGGCTGAACGTCATGATCTCGTCCCTGCTCTTCGCCAAGCATCCGTCCGAGCTGCAGTTCGTGTTCGTGGACCCGAAAGGCAACGAGTTCAACTCATACAAGCACCTGTACAAGCATTACCTGGCGTTGCTCCCGGGAGCAGACGGAGAGAAGGAAGAGATGGAGGGCAGCGTATGCGTCAAGCCGAAGGAGGCCGAGACTGCCTTGCGCTCCCTGTGTGCGGAGATGACCGAGCGCTACGAGCTCATGCGCCAGGCCGGGAGCACACCGAACATCAAGACCTACAACGAGAAATACAAGGCCCACAAGCTCAACCCGAAGAACGGTCACCGGTTCCTGCCGTACATCGTCGCCGTCATCGACGAGTACGCAGACCTGACCATGTCCGGGATCTTCACCCCCGAGGGCCGCGCCACCGCGAGGAACATCATGACCTCGCTGATTCTTCTTGCGTCGAAGGGAAGGGCCGCGGGAATCCATGTGATTATCGCGACCCAGACCCCGAGAAAGGATGTCATCTCCGGAGTCATCAAGGCGAACTTCCCTACCCAGATCGCCTTCAAGGTCTCCAACAACATTGACTCCAGGGTCATCATCGACACCCCGGGTGCCGAGAAGCTTCTGGGCAACGGTGACATGCTCTACTCGCAGGGCGCGAAGATCGAACGCGTCCAGTGCGGGTACATCGGTCCGGACGAGATCACTGCCGTCACCAGGGCCGTCGAGAGCCAGCAGGGCTTCCAGAAGTCGTTCAGCACGCCTTACTACCTTCCGGAGGTGAAGGATGACGAGGGAGATGGCGACGGAGGCTCGGGCATGGTAGACATGAAGAAGTTCGACGGCAAGTTCGAGGAGGCCGCACGGTTTGTCGTTGAGACCCAGAAGGCTTCGACGTCCTACCTGCAGACGAACCTCGGGATGGGATTCGCGAAGGCCGCACGCGTCATGCAGCAGCTGGAGGCTGCGGGTATTGTCTCCCGTCAGGACGGCGCAAAGGCCCGAGAGGTCCTCGTGAAGGATTTCGCGGAACTGGAGCCGATCATCCAGGCTTTCAAGAAATAATCGCCCGAAACGGCAAATTTCTCCACAGCGAACAGAAAGAATGCGTAAATTTGGGGTATAACCATATGTAGATATTCGTTTTATGAAGTTCATACATACATCAGACTGGCATTTGGGCCACATCCTGTACAACCTCGACAGGAACAAGGAACACGAGGCATTCCTGAATCAGCTCTGCGAGCTGGTCTCAAAAGAGAAACCTGACGCGCTGCTGGTGTCGGGTGACGTATTCGATTCGGCGCAGCCCACCATTCCGGCACAGCGCCTTTACAACCGCATGATGATAGAGATTGCCAGAAGCAATCCCAACACGACCATCGTCGTCACCGCGGGCAACCATGACGGAGCAAGCCGCCAGGAGCTCTTCTCCGAGCTCTGGGACGAGGCGTTCAACGTGAAGTTCACCGGAAGGATCGGCTATCTGGAGGACGGCACCGTCGACCTTGACAAGTTCATCGTCGAGATTCCCGGCAAGGGATTCGTCATTGCTGTTCCTTACATCTACGGAGAGAACTACCCCGAGAGCACAAGAGAGGATGTGGCTCCTATCCAGGACTTCCATCAGAGGCTTCTCGACAGGGTCGCCGAACGCAACGAAGCGGGGCTCCCGGTCATCATGATGGACCATCTGGCCGTTTCGAGCTGCGACATCTCCGGCCACGACACCACCAAGGCCAGACTCGTCTTCGAGGACCTCGAGGTGCTGGGCACAGGTTACGACTACCTTGCCCTCGGACATATCCACAAGCCACAGACCCTCAAGGACACCGTCGCACGCTACTGCGGCTCCCCTGTCCCTGTCAGCTTTGACGAGGACTACGAGCATTCAGTCTCCATCGTGACCATTGACAAAAAGGGCGATGTCCCCGAGATCAGGACTGAGCCTGTCGTGAATGTGATGCCAATCTGGAACCTCCCGAAGAAGGCGGGCAGCTTCGAAGAGGCGAAGGCCGCCATCTCTGCTGTTCCTGCTGGGGCCGTCGGTTACGCCAGGGTGAACATCATGGTGAAGGACATACTCCCGATGGAGCAGAAGATAGAGATCGAGTCCCTGATGAAGGAGCACGAGGGTCTGAAACTCTGCACCATCAATGTCGTTCACGAGGGATCGTCTTCCACGAAGTCGCTCAGGACCTTCACCCCTGACGAGCTCAAGCAGCAGGTTGACCCGGTGCAGATCGCCAAGGACTACTACGAGGCGAGCCACGACGGCGAGAGCCTGCCGGAGGAACTGGTGGGCATCCTCAGAAGCATCATCAGTGAAGTTGAACACAATCAGGAGGACTAGGGATTATGAAATTCAAGCAGCTTACAATCAAGAATATCGGTTCCATCGAGAACAAGACGATAGATTTCACGGCAAACCCTCTGGGCAGTGCCTCGCTCTTCCTTATTAGCGGTCCTACCGGCTCGGGAAAGAGCATCATCCTCGACTCCATCTGCCTCGCCCTCTATGGCAAGGCCGTGCGTCTGGAGAAAGTCTCCAACAGGGAGAACTACATGGACCCCGAGTTCAACTGCACCGCCGACGGAAGCATCACCCTATGTGACGCCCGCCAGCTGGTCCGCAGAGGCACAACCAGCGCCTGCGCCACTCTCGTCTTCGACGGCAACGACGGCAGGGAATACACCGCATCGTGGATTGCCACCAGAGGCAAGAAGGAGAACATCAACACCAGACTCACAGCCGGCCGCAGGATCACATCGTCCGACGGATTCCTGGACATCAACAAGGAAGCCGAGTGCAACGAGTGCATCGCTTCCGCCAGTGTCGTCGGGCTCAAGTTCGACGAGTTCTGCCGCACCACACTTCTGGCGCAGGGAGAGTTCACGAAGTTCCTTGACAGCGACACCAAGGAGAAGGCGAACATCCTCGAGAAGGTGACCGGTACGGAAAAGTTCTCCAAGATAGGCGCACTGATCAACGAGAAGTTCAAGGAGATTCAGGAGTCGGCCAAGGACCTGCTCCGTGACATCAACGACGTGGAGAAGCAGCCGATGAAGGACGAGGAGCGCCAAGCGCTGGGCACGGAGGACAAGGAGCTTGAAGGCAAGCGTCAGGTTCTTGACGGCGAGAGGAAGCTCGCCGCCGCAAAAAAGGGTATCCTTGACCGCCAGGCAATCAATGAGGCCAATGACGCAAAGGCTGACGAACGCATCCAGACCGCCGCCAATCAGAAAGCCACGGACGGGTACAAGGATGCCGTCAAGACATCCGCCGACTGGAAGGCTTCTCTGGAGGCAAGGGCCGCCCTCAAGACCAGGGACGTAGCGAAGGCAACCATGGAGAAGGCACTCGGCAAGAGAGCCGATATGGGAAGGACCTATGCTTCGCTTGCCGGCAACCTCGTCTGGCTGGAGGACTCCCTCGGACAGTTCAGCGGCCTTGACAAGGAGATAGCGGTTGCCAATGAGAACCTCCAGAAGGCAAGGGAGAACCATGCCAGACTCAACCCGGAGGCCCTTGCGGAAGAAGGCAAGAAACTCAGCGGAGAGAAGACAGTCCTTGAGCAGATCCTCAAGCAGGCCCAGGTGTGGCTCACCGGAAGGCGCGCCGTCATCGGTCAGGGAGTCATCGATGCCTTCACCCCTGAGCAGAGCACCCTGTACAACGCATCCCTGAACGCATCAAGGAAGTACTGGGCTGCCCAGGACAAGCAGACCGAGGCTCAGGGCAGATATGACGATGTGTTCGCAGGGTTCCAGGACCATGCGGCCGCAGTCAGGGCGACCCTAAAAGAGGGTGATACCTGCCCGGTATGCGGCAATGTCGTCAAGCAGATCCTCACCGACGAGACCATCGCCAGGATATTGAAGCCCTACAGGGATGGAATCGAGGAAGCCGGGAAAGCTGTCGAGGCCGCGAAGAAGGAATGCGATGATGCTATTGTCCGCATCACCAATGCGTCCACAGCCAAGGACGGTCAGATATCTGCATGGCAGGGCCGCAACACCGAGGTCACCGAGTCTTCCAGGAAGATCATGTCCTTCGTCACACAGCTCTCCACCCTGCAACAGAGGTCAGCGACAAAGACCACCATTGTGGATACCATCGGACGTATCACCACTGTGAAGAACAAGGTCAAGAACGCCCTCGGAGTCGAGGACCCTGCTTCACCAGTAAAGGTCGAGAACAGTGAGCTCGAATCACAGCTGGGCGATCTCAATACCGCTATCGAGAGGAACGCCACCGAGTACAGCACTGCTGAGGAAAGCTGGAAGAATGCGAAGAAGTCCGTCGGGGATTTCCTGGCTGCCAATCCGGCATTCACCGAGGATTATCTCGTGAAGCTCTCCGGAAAGAGCATGGAGGACATCACGGAATTGGACAGGAAGGTCAAGTTCGTGGATGACATGGCCACCTCTGCCAACGCTCAGAAGGAAGCCTGCAAGACTGAAAGAGAGGCTATCGCCGAGGAAATCAGGACAAAGGGATATGTCTTCGCCGAAGGCGAGACTTCCGAGTCGC
Organism: uncultured Bacteroidales bacterium; assembly: GCA_945939695.1. Taxonomy (GTDB): domain Bacteria; phylum Bacteroidota; class Bacteroidia; order Bacteroidales; family UBA932; genus Cryptobacteroides. The sequence goes on along the minus strand of CAMEWE010000005.1, from coordinate 66,467 downwards.
TCGAGCAGACCGTTTCCGGTCTTGAATTAGCTATCAGCGGTATCGATACCAGAAGAGGTGCTATTGAGAATGCCCTCAAGGCAGATGACGCCAAGATTAGCAGCATGAAGAAGACCCGTGAGGAATACGAGAAGATCCGTCCTACGCTCACCAACTACGAGACTCTCAACAGCCTCTTCGGCCAGGGCGGCGGCACACTCTTCAAGAAGATTGCCCAGAGCCACCTTCTCGGCGTCCTTCTGGAGAACGCGAACTTCTATCTCAGCCAGTTCACGGACCGCTACGAGCTGATGCGTCAGGAAGGCTCGCTGGTCGTCCTCATGAAGGACAAGCAGCAGGACGAGGCCCCGAGACCGGCCAACACCCTGAGCGGTGGCGAGAGCTTCATGGCTTCGCTCGCCCTGGCCCTCGGGCTGAGCAGTTTCAACAGCAGCGACTTCAGTTCCGACACCATCTTCATCGACGAGGGCTTCGGCACGCTCAGCCCGACATGCCTGAAAAACGTCTATGAGACGCTGTCTTCCCTCAAGAAGGTCGTCGGGAAGAAGGTCGGCATCATCAGCCACGTGGAGGAGCTCAAGGAGGAAATCCACCCTCAGATAGTCGTGGAGCCACTTGGGAATGGCCTCAGCAAGATCAACGATCCTGCATAGACTGTCAATACCGTTCGATTTAAGGCTGCGGGAGAAATCCTGCGGCCTTTTTCCGGTATATAAAGACAGACGGGCGTCCCGTTTGTGTGTCGTTTTTTGACAAAACGACTCCGATGAGATCCATTTTTCGGGTAAAAATCGGGACGGAAGCAAAACTTTTATTAACTTTGAGACTAATATAGCAAGCTATTCACATTCATGCTGATTGACAACAAAATTGACCGCTACCCGGGAGCGGGCCTCGGGATTGTCACGGTCTGGGATTTCCTGCAGAAGTATGCGGGCATCGCCTCCAAACAGGAAGGCGAGATGGACATAGTCACCGGCTATTTCACTATCCGCGCTCTAAGCAAGCTGTATCATGAGATACCCGAGACTGACGAATTCAAGATAGTATCATCCGAACTCGTGAAGGAGGACGGAGAGGAAAGCCACATCATCGACCTTCTCAACGGCCAGCTGGATGTTGAGACAGCCGTCTCCCTTGACCAGTACGCTGAGGACGCGAAGGCGTTCCTCAGAAGGAACAATGTCCATGTAAGGGCAATAGTCGACGCCTTCTGTCATGCAAAGGCCTATATCTTCGCTAACAAGGACAAGGCGGCCAACAGCGCGTTCCTTTCCGGTAGCAGCAACCTCACGGATGCCGGCCTCGGTCTCAAGAGGACGGCCAATGTCGAGCTCAACACCGGCAAGCGCTGCGACGGGACCGATCAGGACTACAAGGAGATCTGCTCCTGGTTCGAGGATATCTGGAAGGTTGCCAAGGAGGAGATTCCGGTCAATCCTGACAAGCCGAAGGGAGAGAAGATATCCGTCAAGGACTACTTCATCAAGAAGATCGAGGACTACTTCCGCAAGTACACCCCGGAGGAAATCTACTACAAGATACTCTTCGAGATGTTCCACGATGACATCGAACTCGACAACAGCCTGGAGCACCACAGGGACATGTCCCGTCTTCGCACCAGCGTCATCTGGAACACCCTCTTCAACTACCAGCAGAAGGGAGTCATCTCCCTTATCAAGATGCTTCGCAAATACAACGGAGCAATCCTCGCGGATGCTGTCGGTCTGGGAAAGACCTTCTCGGCCCTGGCCGTGATCAAGTACTTCCAGACACAGGGTTATACCACCCTCGTGCTCTGCCCCAAGAAGCTCGAGCAGAACTGGACCCAGTATCTCAGGCGCAACGACTCCCTGTTCGAGAGGGACAACTTCGACTACATAGTACGTTTCCATACCGACCTGCAGGACGAACGCCTGCAAAACTATCCGGAAGCAAGACTTGACTACCTGCAGCGTCAGGAGAACCTGCTTATCGTCATAGACGAAAGCCACAACCTTCGCAACGAGAACTCCGGAAGGTACAAGGAGCTTGTGGAGTCCATCATCAGGAAGCAGGGCGAGGAAGACACCCGCGACGTCAAGATTCTGATGCTCTCGGCTACGCCTATCAACACAGGGCTCAAGGATGTCAAGGGCCAGTTCAACCTTATCGCCCGCGGTGAGGACACCCATTTCGATTCCGAGGACTTCGACATCGAGTCGCTGAAATACCTTTTCGCCGACTGCCAGAAGAAATACACCAACTGGTGCAAGAACGACGACCGCACCATCGGTGAGTTCATAAAGGAGCTACCTCCGAAGTTCTTCAACCTTACGGACAGGCTCATTGTCGCAAGGACCCGCAAGATGATAGAGACGACCCTCGGCGAGGATCTTCATTTCCCTCACAAGGAGAAGCCGAAGAACGTCTATCAGGGAGTCGACCACTTCGGCACGTTCAAGTCCACCAAGGAGATATATGACGCCTTTGACGCTCTGAACCTCACGGCATACCAGCCTTCAAAGTATCTTCCCGAGAAGATCAGCATCGCTGACATGGAGAAGGCCGGCAACTGGCAGGACGACGTCTATCGTGAACAGTTCCTCGTCAAGATGATGGGGATCCTCTTCATGAAGCGTCTGGAGAGCAGTTGGTACTCCTGCATGCTCACAGTGGAGAAAGTCCTTAACGTTCACGAAGACCTCCTTGCAAAGGTTGTCGACCTCAAGGAAAAGCGTCTTAACGGAACGGTGAGTACCGTGATCGGTGACAATTTCGATGACGAGGAACTGGAAGAGCTGTTCACGATGCACAGGAAGAAGGACACAGTCCGTCTTTCTGACATGAAGAACCTTGACGGCTTCGAGAACGGCCTGCGCAAGGACATTGAAAAGCTCCGCATCATCTACGCGAACCTCCAGTCTTATCAGAGGGACTATGAGCGCAAGATTGAGAAGGACCTCAAGCTGGACGAGCTCGTCAAGATTCTTGAAGAGAAGAAGCAGGCCGCGAACAAGAAGGTGGTCATCTTCACCGTCTATGCCGATACGGCAAAGTTCATTTACGACGAACTCTACAAGCGTGGATTCCGCAAGATGGCTATGGTCAGCGGTCAGGGCTGTTACACCACCGGATCTCATGATACCACCCGTTTCAACGAGATTCTCCAGAGCTTCGCACCTTACAGCAAGCTCTACAAGGAGAAGGACTGGTCCGCACTGTACAAGAAGGCCAACCTTTCGAAGGCTGACTTCTACAATGAGGACAAGGACAGGTGGGAAGTTCCATATGAAATGTGGCAGGACCTCATGCGCGATTACAACGAGCGCGACCTGCGCCTCATTAACGACGAGATCAACATCCTCATTGCCACTGACTGTCTGTCCGAAGGCCAGAACCTCCAGGATGCCGACATGCAGGTCAACTATGATATCCACTGGAACCCGGTGCGCCTCATTCAGCGCTTCGGCCGTATCGACCGTATCGGTTCTCCTTGCGAGACTATCAGGAGCGTTAACTTCTGGCCTGCAAAGTCATTCGAGGAATATCTCAACCTTGAAGACCGCATCATGAACCGTATGGCCATCATGAATGTCGCCGGAGCCGAGACTATCGATGTCAATGAAAGATATCTCCAGATGGTTGCGGACAACACCCTGCAAGACAAGAACGCGAACAGGCTTCTCAAGGAGCTCACTGAAAACAGCATCTCCGATATCGAAAGCGACAGGACCCTTTCTCTTAAGGATTTCTCTCTTGAAGTCTATAGACAAGATTTCCTTGAGTATCTTGAGAATCACAAGGAGTTCTTCCGTCAGATGCCGGGCGGCATCTACAGCGGCTTTGAAATATCTCCGCAGCTCTTCACCGATGTACCGGAAAGCATTGTTGCCGTGATGGGTTATCCTCACAGAGAGGAAGGAAGCAAGAAGAGCTACAAGAGCCTATACCTTGTATGCCAGCCGGTGGATTCAAAGGAGAGAGCTACCTATCAGGAACTGAATCAGGCGGAGATTCTGGAATTCCTCCGCCAGAACAAGAAGAAAGACCGTTTCGTTCCGGAATGGATTGAAGCTGCAGACTCCGAGAAGGTCTCCAAGCTTTCTGAAATCCTCCAGACCTGGATGAAGTCCCAGTTGAAGGATGAAGGAACAAACCTTCTCAACGACCTGTTCAACTCCAGAAAGACCATTAAGGAGAAACCGTCGCTCACAACCAACCTCGACAAGAAGTTCAAGATGGAGAACTTCGATCTGATTGTCTGGGAATATATAACCAAGAAATAAGCACCTATCCATATGACTAAGGAAGAAAGAGCAGAAATCAAACGCCAGGAAGAGATCGAGAAGATACTTGGCCGTTTTATCGGTGATTCGGATTTGCACGAATCGTGTCAGGCACTCCTGGACTGCCTGGGTATAAAATACACAGCTATCTCCCCCGCCACCTTGCCACCAGAGGCATTCTTCGACAAGAAATTTGTTGATAAGAATACAGCGCTTATCGACAAGATTGATAGTATTTCTGTTGCCGGTATCGCGACTCAGGATACTTTCCTTGTTGATGAACGCCTAACAATTTCCAGAGAGGAGATGGAGGCCCAGTTGGAGAATGACCACTACAAAGAAATGGCGTTCTTCTCCCTTGACGTTAACGCGTCCTTGACCAGGACTGAGATTGCACTCATTACCCGTGCGTTCAACCGTAGGATGCATTACCGTCCTGTAGTTTTGTTCATCAGATTCGGCAACCTTCTTTCAATGGCGACATGTGAGAGATCCGAATATGTTCAGAAAGGACACGAAGGAGAAAAGGTTGGTAAAGTCACAATTCTCAGGAATATTGACTGTTCACATCCCCACCATGGACATGTTGTAATACTTGGCTCCCTTGATATTTCTTCCTGCGAGTCTTCCTTTGATGCTGTATACGAGCATTGGATAAAAACTTTCAGCAGCGAACTCCTTACCAAGAAGTTCTATCAAGAATTGTCTGACTGGTTTTTCTGGGCAGTTAAGAACGTTCGTTATCCGAACGACCTTGATGACCCGAATGATGATGACAAGTATAATCATGAGAACGTCATTCGCCTTGTTACTCGACTGATATTCGTATGGTTCCTCAAGGAAAAGCACCTTATTCCGGAGGAGTTCTTTGACGAATCATATATTAGAGAGAACCTTATTCAGGATTTCAATCCTAACGAGGTTGTCGACTTGTTCTATAAGTCATCTGAAAGCAAGTATTATAAAGCAATTCTGCAGAACCTGTTCTTTGCTACTCTCAATTGCCCTATTGTCGATCCTCAAACCGGCAAGGCGAACAACCGTCATTTTGGAACAAGTAGTGCTGATGACAGTAATAGCAAGGTCATGAAATACAAGGGATATTTCACCGACCCAGACCTGTTCGTTGAACTTGTCAACACAAAAGTTCCTTTCCTTAACGGCGGATTGTTCGATTGCCTAGACGATAGCCCTAAACATCTTTATTATGATGGATTCTCTGAGAAAGAGGAAGTCTCCAAAGCCCTTGTTATTCCAGACTATTTGTTCTTCGGTGAAGAGGTTGGAAAGAACATTGATCTTTCTGACTTTTATGGCGACAAAAACAAGAAGAAAGTTTCCGCCCGAGGTATCATTGATATCTTAAAGCGCTTCAATTTTACAATTGAAGAGAATACTCCCTTCGACCAGGAAGTCTCTCTTGATCCTGAACTTCTTGGAAAGGTCTTCGAAAACCTCCTTGCTTCTTACAACCCTGAGACAAAGACAACTGCAAGAAAGCAGACCGGTTCATTCTATACCCCAAGAGATATCGTCCAGTATATGGTCGATGAATCCATTGTTGAGCATTTGAAAAGGACTGTTGATTCCACGAAGGAGCAACTATTCCGAGACTTGGTCAGCTATTCTACTGGAGATTTAGAAATTTCCGAGGAAGAGAAGAACTCAATTATGAAGTCTATCTATAATTGTAAAATTCTGGACCCCGCCTGCGGTTCTGGGGCATTCCCTGTCGGAATGCTACAGCAAATGGTTCATATACTTTCAAGGATAGACCCTAATAACAAGAAATGGGAAGAGCTCATTATTGATTCGGCCACAGCTGCAAGCCGTGAAGCTTTCATGACAGAGTCCAAGCAAGAAAGAGAAGAGAAGCTCGCCGATATCTATTCAACATTCGATGAAGAACTGAACTTCCCTGACTATGCCAGGAAACTATACATAATCGAGAACTGCATTCACGGTGTCGACATCCAGCCTATCGCTATCCAAATTTCACATCTTAGATTCTTTATCTCACTTATTGTGGATCAGAAAGAGAATACAGATCCACTTAAGAATTTCGGCATTCGGCCATTACCAAACCTCGAAGCTAAATTTGTTGCAGCGAACTCTTTGATTCCTTTGAATAAAAGCTCGAATCTATTTACATCCACGCCTAAATACGTAGAACTGGAAAAGAGGCTTCAGGAAGCCAATCATCGAATTTTCACGGCCAAGAGTCCTCAGCAAAAAGCTGCATGGAAGAAGAACCTCAAAGTTCGTCGCCAAAAAATGGCAGATATGCTTGTGGAAGAAGAGTATGTAGATTCCTTAGCAGGTAGTCAAATTGCCAGCTGGGACATGTTCAACCAGAATTCTCATGCTTCATTCTTCGATTCCGAATGGATGTTCGGAATTCAGGAAGGATTCGATATTGTCATCGGAAATCCGCCATATGTCGTAACGGAGAAAGGCTCCATCAAGGGATATAATTGGGATACAGACCTATATAAAATGTTCCTTGAGGCATCCTTCAAAAGATTCATAAAGAAAGAAGGCATTCTTAGTTTTATAACGCCAAAGTTTTACCTTCTAAACAAAGAAGATAAGAACATCAGGGATTACCTGATGGAAAAAGCAGATATCGTATTACTCGCCCTTTGTAATCCGTTCGAAGCTGTGACCGAAAACGTAATTACGATTGCCAAGAATACAGCTGCTTCTTCTGACTCTATTGAAAACTATAAGTATAGTTCTAAAAAGGGATTATTTGAAAGCAAACCTCTTGTTTTAAAGAGTGACTGCTACAACAATGGTTATCATGAAATAATCTTAGGCAACGATTCGTCCATTCAGAATCTGCTCCAGAAATATGTTTCAAATTGTTTATTCCTCAAGGATATCAGTTCTTCAAAACGTGGCGCTGAGGTCTCTAAGAATTATCTCAGGAGCAAGACATCCGGCATGAAAGCCTTAATCGGAGGTGACATGAAGCGCTATACGATTATGTGGAACGAAACTTATCTGGATGCTGGAAACAAAGAGTATCGTCGCCTACACGACTTCTTCTCTACGGACCTCATATTACTCAGGCGAGTTGACAAATGTCTAGACGCGACGATTTCTCAGAGCGGTGTTTTTGCTTTCAACAAAAACGTGTACGGAATAAAAGTCAACGAATCCAAGGGGTTCTCTAAAAACGTAGTCCTCGGTTGGCTGAATTCCAAAGCTGTTGATTTCTACTACAAAAAGAAGTTCTCAACCAAAAAGGAAGATGCCTTCCCTGAAATCCAGGCATACCTGTATGAACAACTACCTATTCCTGTTCTCTTGAAAGAAAGGCATGACATAATTGAACAATTAGTGCAATCAGCATTAGATGCTAGGAAAGATGATTTTGATTCTGATATAACCTCAATAGAAGAATCCATCAATCTCCAGATATACCTTGCCTATAAATTTGATTTCGCTGATGTGTTAACGATTGATCCTGATTTTCGTATGAGCAAGGAGGAATATGCCAGTTTGATTTCGGAGTAGCTTAACATGAAAATCAGAAGTACAGAATGCGAGCATGAGTTCACCAAACGACTGTTTGATGAATTGGGTGCATATTCTCTACAGGGATTGACTCACACATCGCCACAATTCCATACATAGAAAAAGATGGCTACAGGTAAACAACAGATACAGGCAATCTATATCAATCTAAAGCAGCAATATGCTATTATCAGCAAGCCACTCCTTGATGATATTTGGAATAACAATATCAATATCGAGCGGCCAAAAGTAATGTTTCCTCCTAATGAAGGAAGCACTTTTGATGCACAGGTTGCCGAATCAGGTTTTCTCCAGCGCAACTGTGCAATATTGTCTGCTTGTAGGTCCAAAAACCAGGACGGTAGTACTCGTAGCGAAGAGGATAACACCGCAAACAACGCCAAACTAAAATCAGAACTGACAGAAAGCGGATTTGGGATTATCCCTGTTGACGGTTGCTTCCGTGAAGCTCGTCAAGAGAAAGCCTCTCACGAGAGCAGTTTCTTCGTGTACGATGATGGAAAACATAACGCCCGTGAGTTCTTTACAAAACTCTACCTTCTTTCTGAGAAGTATGAGCAAGATAGTTTCCTGTATAAAAGTGCGGGGATGACGCGTACTGCCTTCCTTATCAGCACAAATGATGATTCTCGGAAAGATAACGGAGATATTGCACTGGCTGGCCAGCTATATTTGAATCTTCCTCCGGTAGGTCCATATACAAATCTTGACAAGGGGCGTTTCAGGTTCATGATAGAGAAACCGTCAGCCGAGGATTTGGCTTATAGTGAAAAGTACAAATAACAAAACATCAACATATGACCAATTACGACATCTTCATCAGTTATCGGCGCGAAGGGGGCCGAGAAATTGCCAGGACGATAAAACTTGCTCTGGAAGCCCGTGGATATTCTAATATATTCTTTGACTACAACTCGCTCCGCGATGGTGTTTTTAATGAGGCTATCATTGCGGCTATCCAAAACTGCAAGGATTTTATTTTGGTCCTTTCCGATGGCGCTATGGACAGGTGTTCTAATGAGAACGACTGGGTAGCAAGAGAAATAAGGACGGCTATCACATCAGGTTGCAAGATTATCCCTGTGAAAGTAAATCAGGGAGACTGGTCATGGCCTGCAGACTTTCCAAAAGATTTATCTATCCTTGGTTCCATACAGTTCACGACTCTTCTAACAAACGAGTATTTTGATTATTCGATACAATATATTACCGAACGTCTGACAACAGAACCATCTAGCAAGAATTCCACAACTAGTTTTGTTTCTCATGGGAATCCATTCATCGATACATGTCTAAGGAATGCACTCAAAGGGAAGAATGAATTCGATTATATCTTCCGCGATTGTAATTATGCCGTCACGGTACAACCTCTGATTGATTTTGTCCTCTATTTTTCTCGAAGCGACAACTCTCCTGAACAGCTTTCGGCAACTTTGCAAAACATGCAGTACATAAGCGACGAGGATTTTGAGCAATCTCTGGCTATTTTCAAAATCAGGACTTTCAGCGATATCTTTGGCAACCCCCGCTTTGTGCTCAGCATCGATAATAAATATGCTGTCAAAGTTTCCTGTCAGGAAGGTTTTTGTGAGAAAGGGCAGTCAGTAACTGAACAGATGTACAATGCACTGAAAGATTATGTTTTGACCAAGGATATCTGCACTGCATGCATAGAGAAGTTGATCTCAGATCCGTTCTCCGTTTCATCCAAGTCCAAAAACAAAGAGGATATTGACGAAAATGTTGCCCGCTACAAAAATACTTTAGAAGAAGCTTTTTCGATAGGTGCTTACCGACTGCATTTCAAACCCAACCCGAAATATCCAATGGATCCGGAAAAGGTCTATTACATCGGATTCTCTGACATGTACGCCTATCAATATTGCATTCGCGAAGGGGAATACAAGAATTACCATGATGATGACGACAAGATTGTCGCTTCATATGCTTCTGCAGAAGAACTTCTCAGAGACGGGTGGCAACTTGACTGATATTTGGTAATAATTCCTTCAGGCGGACCTGGAACAGACAAGGGGCATACTGCTTCTTGTCCAGACCTCCAGGAAAAGAGGCCGGGTGCTTCTTGAGAGGCCTTTGAAACGGCCTCTCGGAAAGAAAATGCGGAATTACAGTCATTCTTTGGAAATATCCATTCCCTTCCGGAGTAATACATAATATAAACGATAGCATATGACCATATACTTCAACCCCCGTTATGATTCTTCGGTCTTCTTGACGGCGCAGGACTGCGGCCTCGGCAAGACCTATTCCGGCAAGGAGGCGCTCCTGAGCGAGCTTGAGCTCCGTGCGGGTCTCACCTGTGCGGAAGCCGACCATGCTGACCGCGTCATCGCGTACATGGAGGCGATGAAAGCAGCACTCGACAATGCAAAGGCCGAAGGGCGCGAGCTTTTCTATGAAGGCTCCTTCGAGCGCGACGACTTCGGCACAGCCGAACTGATGCTTGGCTGGAGGGATTCCCTCGTTAGGGCGGGCTGGAACGGAAATCCCGTCGGAGAGAGCGAGAAGATAGACGTCCTTTCCCAGATAGAGGCATCGTTCAACCGCCCAGGCTCCGCCGACAGGTGGAGAACCATCCTCGCGGAAGCCGCCAGGCGTCCTATCCTCAGACCCACCGACCGCATCATGGTCCAGTGCAGCGAGGATAACCTTGAACCGGGGTTGAAGAAGCTCTTCGACTCAATCAACGCTCAGTATGCCGTGCCCGTGGTCGAATACCACAGCCAGGCCCGTCCTGTCTCGAAGGATGACCAGGCATTCAAGGCAAAGTGCCGCATCCTCGAGTTCGACAATGAGTACACGGCCCACGAGTGGATAGCCTCGCAGGACCTCGGTCAGGACGACGTCGTGGCCGAAGCCGACGAGGCGCTTCTTGGAGACATCCTCCACACCCTCGGCAAGCCGGGCATCGGAGCCGCCGACGAGGGCATCGGAGCTGTGATGCGCCTTCTCCCGCTCGGTCTGGCACTGTTCAGATATCCAGCTGACATCAACTGCCTGCAGTCATACCTCCAGTCCCCGAGGACACCTCTCGGGAAGCTTCATACCGAAGTGGTCAGGGACGAACAGACCTTCCATCCGGGAGCCGTACGCCAGCTCTTCGACCATATCTGCTCCGAAGGAGGCTTCGGGAAGGGATGGGACGAGATTCTGGAAGGTGCGAAGTACGCCTGGGACGGCACACCGCTCGACGACGAGACCCGCAGCGAAGCCCTTGAGTTCATCGGCATGTGGGAGAAGAGCAAGGACCTCCCCGATGGCGAAGCGCGCGTTGCCGACGTCACGAAGTTCATAAAGGGACTCAACAACTGGGCCGGCGGATGCATCCAGCCGGATGGCGAACTGAACGCACAGTTCCAGGCCCTCCAGAGGAACTGCGGGGCCATGCTCAGGCTTCTTTCCAGCTGGAACGGAGACACCATTCCCGTGGAGAAGCTCAGCAGATGGGCCAGCCACATATGCGTCCCCATCAACATAAGCAGCGACTACGCCCGTCTGGGCTCCATGAACGTGGTGGGCTCACTCGCCGACATCTACTCCCCTGCCGGAAGGCTTGTCTGGTTCGCCGCCACCACTGACAACAGCACCTCGTACGAATATGACTTCCTCTCCAAAAGCGAGATCGAGGATCTCAGGGCTGCAGGCGCGCTCCTTGCCGACAAGGAGCAGATGGCCCGTCTCGACAAGGCATACAAGCTCGAGGGCCTCAGCCGCTGCTCCAGCGTCACCATCGTGACCTGCAGGCGCATCAGCGGCGTGGAGACCGTCCAGAGCGCGCTTCTCTCCGAGATATCAGGCTGCATACCGACCACGCCGGGCACACCTGTTGCCAAGACCGCTAGCGGAGACGTGGAGACAGACCTCGGCAAGAAGATCGTGCACCGTTTCGACCCGAAGATCCTTGAGGGATTCAAGCGCAAGGCCGAGAGCTACAGCAGCATCAACACCCTTCTCATGAGTCCGGTGGACTATCTCCTGGATTACGTGAAGGGATACCGCCAGTACGGCATCGAGGAAGTCGCGGACGTCCAGACCACCGAGGGAACCGTGGCGCACGCCTACATCGAGGCCCTCGGCCAGAAATGCTCCAACGACCCGAAAGCGATGCTCGCAATGCACCAGAGCGACTATGACACCATCCTCACCCAGGTCATATCCGAGAAGGGCCTCCTTCTCTGCCTGGAAGAGAACGGTCTCGAGGAAAAGAGCTTCAAGGTCGGCCTCCAGGAGAGCGTCGGGACGCTCCTCGGCATCATCATCGAGAACGGCCTCAAGATCGAGGGCTTCGAGTACGAGCTGACCGCGGACATCGCCCCTATCGGGCCGGTCTTCGCGAAGATTGACTGTCTGCTCAGCGACCCCGCTGACGGCAAGTACGTCATCCTTGACTTCAAGTTCAACAGCGGAATGACCTATTACCGCAAGATAGAGGACAACCGCGAGCTCCAGCTGGCCGTCTACCGCAAGGTAGTCGAGAAGGAACTCGGTGAGGTCAAGTTCATCGGATACTACGCTATCCCCCGCAAGACCCTCTTCACCCCTGCGAACACACTCCAGGACAACCCAGCCGTGGAGGAAGTGTACCAGGACGAGCTGGACATCTTCGAGATGGCTGCCAGAGGATACGTCTACCGCTGGGACCAGCTCCGTCAGGGCATCCTTGAGGAAGGCGAAGGCCTCCCTCTGGTGGACCTCGACTACAACAGCCAGCTTGACCTCTACGCCCTGGAGGGCGACTACGACAAGCCCGAGCTTAAGGCCAGGGCCTACGGAGACAAGAACATCGTACTCAAGGGAGGACTGAAATAGAAGCTTATGAAGAACATCAAATACCTCAATGCCGGCGCAGGTTCCGGCAAGACATATTTCCTTACCAACACCTTCGCGGAGCACGTCGAGAACGGCGAGTGCACCCCCGCCGAGGTCATCATGACGACCTTCTCCGAGAAGGCCGCCGCCGACATCAAGCGCAACGCCCGCATCCGCTTCCTCGAGAAGGCCGCAAAGGACCCGAGGATGTTCCAGGCTGCGACGGAGCTTGACGCCGCGAACATCGGTACCGTGCATGCCATCGCGTACAAGTACATCAAGAAGTACTGGTATCTTCTGGGTATCAGCGCCAAGTGCGAGGTGATGACCGACGACAACAAGGAGGCTTACATCGCCCTGACTCTGGGAAGCGCCACCACCGCCGAGGACATCTCGGCATTCCGCAGCTATGCCGAGGCCGTTGACCTCAAGATGATGATGTCGTCCAAGATTGACTACGACTTCTGGAAGAAGGCCGTGTCCGACATCATCTCCAAGGCCGACAGCATGGGCATCGCCGACCTCACCGAAAGCCACAGGAAGTCCCTCGACCTCATTGACACGGCCTGCAGCGGCAACGCCAACTACAGCATAATTCGCGACTGCGCTGACCGCACCTTCAAGATTGCGGCCAGGTGGAGAAAGAACTTCGAGCAGTACAAGAAGGACAACTCCATCATCGAGTACAACGACATGGAGAACTACTTCCTCTCCATGCTCAAGGAGGACAAGTACAAGGTTGTCCGCGACGAGATAAGCCAGAGCATCAAGTATGTCTTCGTCGACGAGTTCCAGGACTCCAACCCCAAGCAGCTGGAGATATTCGACCGTCTGAGCGACCTTGTCGAGAAGAGCTACTGGGTGGGTGACCCCAAGCAGGCAATCTACGGGTTCCGTGCTTGCGACACCGCCCTCGTCCAGGCCCTCACGGACAACATCCGTGGCCGCGAGAGCGCAGGAGAGCCCGGCTTCGAGACAGATACGCTGGACGTCTCCAGACGTTCCCTCAAGCCGCTTGTTGACTTCACCAACAAGGTCTTTGTGAACGTGTTCCCTGAGCTGGACAGAAAGGACGTCGAGCTCCAGCCGACGCATCGTACGGAGGTTCTGCCTGCAGGCATCTCTTACATTCAGCACTGGGACGGAGCCCTCAAGCCGGGCAAGCCGAAGAAGAACGGCACTCCCGGTGCTCCGGTAAGCCCGAACAAGGCCGAGACCATCACGGACCTCGCGTCTGAAATCCGCCGCATCCTTGACGGGCGCGCCGACATCAGACAGGTCTTCGACAAGGAGACAAGGGAACTGCGCGACATAAGGCCGTCCGACATAGCGGTCCTCTGCCGCACCAACTCTGATATCAACAGCGTAGCCGCCGAGCTGACCAGATACAGGATTCCTGTGGTTATCAAGGGCACCGCCGACTCCACCAGGCTGGAGATCCGTCTGGTTCTCCTGATGCTTAACTATATCCTCGGCAACTCGAAGCTTCTCACCGCCGAGCTCTCGAAGCTCTGCTGCGGGCTCACCCTCCCCGACATCCTCGGCAAGGACTACGCAGACATCGAGAAGCTCACCGCCTTCCTCGACAGATTCCGCGACGAGCTCTCCAACAAGGGCATCGCCAGTGTCGTTAGAGGACTTGTCATCAGGATGGACCTCCTCGACACCTGCGCCAAGTGGGGTGAGGCCGAGAGCCGCAGGGACAACCTCATGGCACTCGTGCAGAACGCCAGGGACTACGAGGCCAACTGCCTGACGCTCGGTGCCAGCGCCACGGTCGAAGGTTTCATCTCACAGATTGAGGCCGGCGAGATTGCGGTCGAGGGCTATGCCGCCGAAGGCGTCAACGTCCTCACCTACCACGGCTCCAAGGGCCTGCAGTGGCCTCTGGTCATCCTCTTCTCGCTCACCAACGACCTCCTGTCGGACAAGCAGGTGTCAAAGAACTTCCTCTGGGACGTCCTTCCTGTAAGGAAAGGCACCCCTACGGCATCGAACCTGTATCCTGGCTACTACCTCACCTATGCCCCGAAACTCACCAACCAGTACAACGTCGGACTTCCCGACGAGATGCGCAGCGGCATCGACAAGGTTTCCGGCATCGGAAGCTTCGATGACTACTACGACTCCTGCATCAAGGAGGGAAGGCGCCTTCTGTACGTCGGCGTCACCCGCGCCAGGGATATCCTCGTGGAGGTGAGCCAGCACGGGAAGGGCTGCGAACTCCTGACGGACATCCTCGGGGGCATCTATCCGGGAACCGGCTGGGAGGCAAAGACCGACAAGAGCTGGACCGACAATACGCAGCAGGAGATTTGGGGACCGGGCACGCCGAAGTTCTTCTACCGCGAGATAGAGGCGGAGGATCCGCCTGCAGAACCTCTGGCATCCACCTACAGCCGTCTCCCCGAGACAGTAGTCTGCAACGTCACGGAGGCCAAGAGAGTCTTCCCTAGCGGTCTCTCGGACGAGGACCTCGTGAGGGCCACGACAGCCGTCTGCCTCAATGACGACGGTCAGCCGTTCGCACAGTACATCACCAAGGCGAAGGCCGCAAAGGATGACGAGGTGGGTACGTGCATCCACAACATCCTCGCTGCCTACGACCCGGAGGCGCCGAGAAGCGACATGGTCGCCCTTGCCGCCGCCACTATCGAAAGGCACGCCCTCAAGGATGTGCTGACCAGCCCGGATGCAGTCATCTCCTCCATGGAGACACTCTGCGACATACTCGCAAAGACCTACGGAAAGGCCGTAAGGATAGAGCACGAACTCCCGTTCCGCGAGCTCCGCGGCGGCCAGATGACCATCGGCTCCATCGACCTCGTATGGTTCACCTCCGAGACGGACTGCGTCCTCGTCGACTTCAAGAACCTGCCACATGCCGGCAGGGGCATCCTCGACCCGGCCGACAACCGTTTCCTCGGGCACTACGCTCCCCAGCAGAGAGCCTACAGGGAGGCGCTCACAAGAGGCGGTCTCAACGTCCTTGCCAGCATCATCTACCTCCCGATGCAGCGCAAGGTGATAAGCCTTAACAACTAGACACCGACATCATCAAAAGCAGGACAGCCGACCGGGGAATCCCGGCCGGCTGTCCTGCTTCAAGTCCGTACAACAGAAATCCGATTGGAGTGTTCCCCCGACCGGCACACAGTCAGAATATCCATCCCCTGGCCCAGCCTGCGGCATATCTGGAGGGGTCGATGAAGGACTCGATCTCAACCCTCTGGTTGAGGCTTAGGATGACCTTCTTCGCGTCTTCCTCCGCCTGGGAGCGCTGGGAAGGGAGATAGGATTTGCCTGGAGAGACAAGGCTCCTGCCGACGGTGTTCCCGTCAGCGTCGGTGGTCACTACCACCAGTCTGTAACTGCACTGCAACATGTCAGAAAAGGATTAATGGATTGATCTGTAAACTGTCATCTGACGGCACGCCGAAGCGGATGTCGCCGTTGAGAAGTCTGAGCCAGGAGTCATCACCAACAATGCCGCTGCACCAGACGGTATCATGCAGGCCGACCTGACGGGTCCATAGCTCCACGATGGTCTGATTCATGTCCAGAACGGACGAGAACTGAGCTCTTGCGGCAAGGGCATCCTCGCTGCCGAAGCACAGGTCGCAGACGGAGAACGAGCGGGGTCCTCGCGATTCCTCCTCCCTGATGATATCCCGGAGCTCTTCCAGACACCCCTCCAGGGTCTTGTGGACCTTCCTGACCCCGTAGCTCTTGGCCTTGTACTTCATGTAATCAGCAGCGCGGATATCGTCATCTATGCCAAGGATCACCCTCTTCCCTCTTGCCAGGTTCTCCAGAAGCTCCATGCGCGTGGTCTGGGCATAGTCCCGGCCCTCCACCTCGGTCTCCTGATTGGGAATCCAGAAAAGGGCGACGTCGCAGACTCGAAGGCCCTGCGTCTCCCACGCGACCTGCTCGCGCCAGGTCACCCAACGCTGGCAGCGATAGGGATTGAGCCAGGTGACTCCGTCTATGCCGATGGACTCGGCTATCTTAGGTACCGTCCTCTGCCACTTCGGCGCACCCTTCATTGGGCCTGCGAGGAACACTGTGAACCCCTTCTTCTCAAGGATAGGGGTCGGCGATTTGATGACTGATGAACTCATGATGAAAATCTTTCCTAGATATACCTCCAATTACCCGACGTATTTCCTTCGCCCCACCAACAAACCGAAAAAAGGCGCCCGAATCCGGACGCCTCCTGCCAATCTTGCCTGTAATCCTCGAATCTGACTACCTGTCGTGACCTGATATCCTGATTCTGCCAAGACGGGAGGATATCGCCAGGAACTCCTTCAAGTCCTGTCCGGTCTTGTCCATCCACTCCTGAGAGAGCACCTTCGAGAAGGACGCGCTGAATCTCAGGAACTGCATGGGCTGTATCTTCACGCAGAAACCGACGGTGCTGTTGTCACGCAGCTTGTAAGTCATGTCCAGACCGTTGCGAACCGCGAAGTCCTCAAGGACCGCCTCGATGCTTGTCTTGCGGATGTCCATAAGGCTGCCGCGCTTCTCCATCTCGAACACGATCTTGCGGCATGTCTCGCGAATGCTCTCCTCCTCGGGCCAGATGCGCTGGCGTATTTCCCTCTCGCTGACGTGCTCGTGTCTGAGGTCTGTGCGAGCCGCAAATATCGCGCGCTCCAGACAGTCGTCAATGTTCACGCTGCGCCCGCTCTGCACTGCAGGTCGGGCAGCCTCGCGAAACTTCTTGAGGACGGTGTCGATGACGATGTCTCCAGTCTTCTTCATCAGAACTCCCTCCTACTTTGACTCATTCGCGACCTTCTTGCCGAGAATCTTGTCAATCATACCGTATTCGAGTGCCTCCTGGGAGTTCATCCAGAAGTTGCGGTCGGCATCGGCGAAGACCTTGTCGAACGGCTGTCCGCTGTGCTCAGAGATGATGTTGTAGAGCTCGTCACGGCACTTCTCTATCTCGCGGGCCTCGATAAGGATGTCAGAGGCCTGGCCCTTGGCACCTCCAAGGGGCTGGTGAATCATCACGCGCGAGTGAGGAAGAGCCGCCCTCTTGCCGGGCGCACCGGCACACAGGAGGATGCTGCCCATGCTGGCGGCCATTCCGGTGCAGATGGTAGACACGTCAGGGCTTATGAGCTGCATCGTGTCGTAGATGCCGAGGCCGGCAGTGACGATACCGCCCGGAGTGTTGAGATACAGTGATATGTCCGCCTTGTCATCAACGGATGCAAGGTAGAGGAGCTGGGCCTGCACGATATTCGCGACATCATCATCGATGGGAACGCCCAAAAAGATGATGCGATCCATCATGAGGCGCGAAAACACATCCATTGATGCACAGTTGAGTTTCCTCTCCTCGATGATGGAGGGGTTGAGATATGCGTTGACTGCCCCGGTATAGCGCCCAAGGGTCATTGGGCTGATGCCCTGCGAGAGACTCGCGTACTTCTGAAAATCTGTTTCCATACAATGATATACTCCGATTGGTTTTATTCTTTCCTTCTGCGGCAAAGATATTTGCATTTACTGCCGAATTCCGGCAGAGACACGACAAAAGCCGGGCAAGTAACCCGGCTACTGTCTCAATCCGCCCAGTCCTAGAGGACTTCGTCAAAGAACGCCTTGGAGACCGTAAGGCGTATGTCGGCTTCATCTTCCGCGGACATGTCTTCCTCAGCCTCGTCCTTGAGGGTATCGTACAAATCCTCCGATATGTCCCTGAGCTCCTCTCCTGTCAGGACTATGTTCCTGCCTGATTCCAGCTCGGAAGCGTGTGTCTCCTTCAAGGACTTGTAGACCTCATACAGCAGGTCGCAACCCACCTCGGTCTCGATCTCCTGCCAGTCGTCAGTGCCCTCCGGAGCGAATTCGAACGTCAAGTCCGTCTCATAGCGGTCAAGTTCGTCCACATCCTTGTAGCACTCGTCATCGTCGCACCAGAAGTACGGGATGTCCTCGGTGATATGATTCGCCGCTGCGTAGACCTCCCACTGTCCGTCCGTTCCCAGATGCTCCCCATAGATGACTCCGTCAGCATCCTCCAGGGCATCGATGATGTCCTCGTCAAGCAGTTCGTCACCGCTCCACTCACCGTAGTCAAGGTCACAGGTGAAGCTGTGCTCTCGAACCCTGACCGTACAGGAACCGGCCCAGACACCGAACTTGATGTCGTCTCCAATCATCACGTAGAAGGGAGACCCGTCATAGCGCTCATGATAGCGGACGTTGTTCGGTTCCTCGATTTCAACTTCGTACTCACCATCCTCGATGGCTTTCAGAACAAGCTCTTTCTCTGTCATACGAAAAAAATATATGTTCGGAATTTTTATACCACATATGAACCAGCACTCTTTCGTCAATGCACAAAAAAAAGCCGGGAGAGACCTGTAGCTAATCGCGTTCCTCGGGCTGGATGCCCTTCACGCCCTCTTCCGGCTTCGGACCCGCAGTTGTCTGCAGGGTCCATTGTTGGTTTGTTTCAGAAATGATGAATGTTTCCGGGGCGCTCACCTATTGGCCTTGGTGTCTTGCGCTGCGAGGCACAAGGCCCCGGTAGGATTCCTCCCATGTTTGTCTGCGAGGCCCCGCATCCCGCGGGGTGGCCAGCCTCCTTCGGAAACCATTGGTCCTAGGACTGGTTCAGAATCTGTCAACAGAGTTGACGAGAGCCTGAATCTGCTCCTTGGCGGCCCGACGCGGATCCTTGAAGTGCCCGTCCAGAGTGTGCTGCCACAGTCTGTAGGTACGTTCATTTATCCACTTGTCCTTGGCATCCTTGTTGGCGAAGGCCCTGCGGCCCTCCTTCAACTCGGAGGCTTCGAACTCGGACGCGTCCTTGACGGCCTGCTTCGCAATCAGCTTCTCCTCTTCCACCGTTACCGGATGGAGACGGAAGTCCTGACTGAGTCTCTCCTGACTGTTCTCCGGACTGGCTCCCGCCGGAGGACTGCGGGTTCTGCTGCTCCTGCTGCTGCATGAATTCCTTCATCACCTCATAGATCTTCTCAGCGGCATCGGTGGATGCAGATGTGGATGTCGGATACGGAAGAAGTATCTCCTTCACCTTGAGCATCACGTCCGCGAACTCCTGCAAGTCGTCCAGGTCAAGCGACTTCGGATACCTCACGTATGCCAGGATGGTATTCATGAGCCTCTGGAAGGTGTCCAGACCACTCAGCTTCCCGGCTCTGACCATATCTTCCCTGTACTTGTCGAAGTAATAGTACTTGGATGCCTTGAGGAAGTTGGCAAGGCCCGGCTTGCTCTCGCCGCATTCCCTCTCTATCCTCTCGTCCTCGATGATGTTCTGCAGGCTGTGCACTATGCCGTTGGAGCACTTCCTGCCTTCCTCGAACTTCGTGTAGAGCAGATGGCACCCCTCGTGTACCGCAAGGCCGACGAACGTGTCGAACTTCCTGCCGGTGGGCAGATCCGGGTCATCGAATACCTTGGTCGCCACCCATACGGTCCTGGCGTCCGTGCTGGAGTTGTCCGGAGTTATAGCGATGTTCACCTTCCCGATGATGTTGCGGATAAGGAGCATCCAGTCCTTCGGGTCGATGAAGAAGCCGTCCCTGTCGATGGTCGGCACGGCATATCGCTTGTCGCTGCGGATCTGGGAGAGAAGGGAGCCCGGCGTTGCCGAATGCGTGCGGAGTTCCAGCGACTCGCTTCCGAACACGGTGTCTATCGGATAGCTGCCGCGCATGATGGAGTCGGCCTGAACATTGAGGCTTTCGTCTACAGGGTTTCCCATGCTGTCTTTCTGTCCCGGAAGCGGACGGAGTCTCGGACGTCATTCAATCTTGACAGTCCTGAAAAAATAGAAATTCTGAATCATAACTTGATAAAGCGGTCCTTGTATCACCGTCTTTCGGAGAGTCACTCCGCCGGGAAGGCGGAGCAGAAGTCGTAGAACAGCTGGCGGAGTTCGCCGTGAAGCAGGCCGAAGCATCTGTCAGCCCATGCCTGCGGCACCTCCATCCCCGGGCTTGCGGCCGCTATCGAGCCGGCTATGGCCCCGACCGTGTCGGCATCGTACCCTATGGATATCGCGTTGCGCACCGTCTGCTCGTATGTGTCCGACTCCAGCCAGCAGCGTATCGCCTGCGGAACGCTCACGGGACAGGTGTACTCGTGGATTGCCCTCTGGCGGTGCTCACCGACGGTCACGTCAAGGTCGTAGCCGAAGGTATCCTCGATGTACTTCTTCACCTCGGCCTTCGAATGGCCGGTGCGCGTAAGGTATATGCACGCAGCAGTCGCCTGCGCCCCGGCTATACCTTCCGGCGAGTTGTGGCTCACCTCGGCCGACCTTCCGGCAAGGTCCAACGCCTCGTCCAGCGATCCTGCAGCCCAGCCGCAGGCGCTCACCCTCATTGCCGAGCCGTTGGTGACGGCCCCGTACGGGACGCGGTTGGAGGAGCGGGCCCAGTTCCTGAACCTGTGGCTCCATCCGGCCCTCGGATGGCAGTTCACCATCATGGACAGGCTGCGCTCCAGGGATTCCCGGCTCCGGTCGCCGAGCAGCCAGCGTGCCACGGCAAGAGTGCCGAGAGAGTCGTCCGTCGGGTGTGAACCGGACGGGAACAGCTTGAAGTTGTAGTCCGTGGTCCTGCTGTGCTCGTAACGGCTGCCGAGGGTATCCCCCACTATGCACCCTATGATTCCCATGACGGGAACCCTGAACGAGTCATAGTCACGGCTGTCCGGCTCCGGCGCGGGGTTGCTGCCGAGACTGCGAATGAGGTCTTCCTCGGAGAAGCCTCCCACCATCAGGCAGTCGATACAGGCTCCCATGGCAGCCAGCTCGTCCGTCGAGCAGTCGGCGATGCAGACCACCTCAGACGGTTCCAGACCCATCTGCGCCACGGCAACGACCATCGGGTCACGTACCGGCTTGCACAGCTGGCCGTACCTGTCAAGGTCGAACTTCCCCACAATCACATCCACGCTGACCCCAGCGGAGGCCAGCCTCTCCCTGACCTCCGTCCTGCCGTGGTTGGACACGACGGCCGTACGTATATGGTTCCTGCTCACGTGCTCCGCGAGCGCTCCGGTGAGCATCCTCACCGTGACCGAGTTGAAGATTATGCCCTTGTACATAGCTATGCCCTCCCTGATGAACGATGATGTCTAGCTGCACGCCTTGCCTTCCTCTCGGCCACGGCGTCGGCGTGTTCTCGCTTCCACGTGCCTGTCGAGTGGCAGTCTGCAGCCACGAGAAGGGCGTACAGAGGGCAGGTTGCAGCCTTCATTGCCCTGTATGCCCAACCGGGCTCGTGATTGAGGATTGCCGTCTGCTCAGCCTCGGAGAGGGGCACCCCGCACTTTCGGAGGACCGAGAGAGACCTCTGGTCGTGTCGACCGCCGAACGAGTTCCTCGCCTCCGCGGTCTTGCCGAGGTCGTGGGTGAAGGCACAGAGGATGAGCGACTCCTCCGGAAGACCAGCGACATTATGCTCCTTCATAAAGGTATATACCTCCATAGAGTGCTCTGCCATCCCACCCTTGCCTATGAAGTGGTGGCCGTTGCAGTTGACGGTGAAGTAGTTCGAAGACTCGACGAAAGCGAGAAGGGCGTCCATCCCGGGACGCTTGACGCTGCCCAGCAGCGAAAGGATCTGTGATCTGATATCCATAACTGTAAAATGATTCATAACTCTATACTCCAGTTTGCCGCCAGGATTTCCATGATTCTGGAAAAAATTTCAAGAACTTACACCGACCGGCTGACTGTTCACCTTATAGTACTCGGGAATGACCACTGACTTTCCATGAAAGATGATGGAAATGGAACGCGCATGTACAGGTAATAATAGATGTCCCGATGAACACGACGTAAAGATTTTCGAAAAAGTGAAATTTTTTGGAAAGGCATACGGAAAGTTCCGGTAATACATATAGCGCCAGGGAAACTGGCCGGTTATTATTTGTTGGTTTTATGAACGTTTCTAACTGCATCCTTACAGACAGACTGATTCTCCGCCCCTTTGTCAACGGCGACGAAGAGGACCTCCTCGCTCTCATGAGCGACGAGGACACCGCAAGAAAGGCTGGATTCAAGCCAATGACCACCATCTCCGACGCCGCATCCTTCATGCGCAGCTGGCGCAGGGAGTGCTACGCAATCACCGAGAGGGACAGCGACTCGGTCATCGGAGTCATACAGACTCCCATTGGTTGGGACGGCACCGCCTCCATAGGCTACTGGCTCGACGAGGAGCACAGAGGCAAGGGCTATATGACGGAAGCCGTCGAGGCCGTCAAGGAGTACATATTCGACCACACGTGGGCTGACGAGATTGAGATCTACGTCTACTGCGGCAACGACGCCTCACGCAACGTGGCACTCAAGTGCGGGTTCTACCCCGACTTCTCACAGTACAAGGAGAACACCTACTCCCGCTTCGGCACGGTGGAGAGCGAGGAGCGTTTCAACCTCACGAGAGACGACTTCGAGTGGGAGCAGAGCGGAATGTCAGTATTTTCAACTACGGCGTGAAACTTTTGCAACAGAGCGTACGTATAAGAGTCACCCGCATTTTCGAATGATATCCAACACATCAAATTTTTCCTTCGTCAATAACAGTTTTGGCACAGTTATTGCGCAACATTTACACAAAGCCGAAGACGGACTTTCTGTCAACGACTATCCAGAGATCTTTGTCAAATAGTCAGGTAAGCGTGCCTGACAGGTGAGCCAAAATCACCCGGAGTAACCCGAAGCCGTACGCGCGGCCAGGGCGACGCCAACCGAGTCCGAGAAGACCACGGTGGAACATTACGCGATTCGTTCAACGTTTAAAATAAACTATCTCAATGAGTTATTCTTCTCGTTCCATCTCTGCCGAGCAGCAGAACACCATCATCAGCAACGCAAACATCGCCGTCGCAAGATTCGCGAAGTCCTATGCCGACAAGCTCGGCCTCAAGCGTTTCTTCACCAAGGAGGACCTCGAGGACATCGCGGGCAACACCATCTACAAGGCTTGCCGTTCCTTCGACTGCTTCGACCCTTCCAAGGCCAAGCTCTCCACCTGGGTGAGCCGCATCGCCATCAACTGCGTCATATCCGCCGTCGAGTACAAGGCCAAGCGTCTTCCCATCTCGAACGCGCTGTACGCCGAGAACAGCGAGAACGGCGACGAGTTCTCAGCCGACGAGTTCTGCGACAGCAGAAAGGGCTTCAACCCCGAGGTATGGGGCCTTCTCAGCGAGTACGAGGCCGACAAGGAAATCAACCGCAAGGAGTTCGAGTACTCCGTCAGAAAGGAGGTCTCCAAGCTGAGCGAAAAGAATCAGCGCTTCGAGCGCATGCTCGAGGAAGGCGACGCCCCGAGGGATATGGCACTTGCCGAAGGATGCAGCGCCGACGCGGCCGCAAAGCGCGTATGGGTCATCCGTCAGACACTCCGTGAGCCCCTTTCCGAGATTGCCAACGAATTCGGCATCTCCAGAAGGAAAGTCGCTTGCTAATCCCGAGTATATCTTGTCATGAGACTTGCAATGATGCCCAAGCGTCCGGTGGTGTTCCCGGACATCGACCCACGCAGAGTTCTCGGGGATGTTCCCTGCAGCACGACGGCACAGGCCTGGAAGGCCTACGGAGATGCCTTGCTGGACTTCAACGAACCCTGCATGGAGGCCTGTGAATCGACTTCCGAGATTGTGGACGCGCTCTACGTCCAGCGTAGCGGCATCTGCGCCAGGGAGAACGGCGGGGAGCGGTTCCGCCTGTCAGACGGCCGCGCAGTCCTGGCCCTGGACGGGTCTGCTGACGGAGGCATATTCATCCGTTTCCCGGAAGGGGCCGGCTCGGTCGATGTATCGGACTTCGGGCCTTCCGACGTGGCACGGTTCATCCGCGCATTGTTCGCGGCTTATGACAGGATCGCCTCTCTGAGGCTCCAGAACTAGTTATCAACCTTATCATTTATACATTATGCAGAGTTTTGATTTCAGCACCGAGGTGTGCCTCGGTTTCCACTGCTCCGGTTGCGGAGAGTATGTCGACGCAGAGGGTTCCTTCACCCTCGAGGACGAGGATGTGAACGCGCTTGTCCAGCTTATCCGTGACCACAACGGAGAGACTGACATTGAAGCGCTGGACCTCGAGAACGCTCTCCCGAATGTCTACGAGACCATCCGCGAGGCATATCGCGATGCTGTCGCGGAGGCGACGATGAACTTCTGGATCCTTAACGGATACCTTAACGGCGCCTTCGAGGAGAACGACGGCATCATGGATGCCCTCGAGGAGGAAGGCCTCTTCAAGTTCGAGCCCGACCTTGACGCAATCCGCGAGAACCTCGGTCTTGACGAGGATGACGAGATCTCCGACGATGACATCGAGGAGGCGAAGGAGGAAGCCTTCGAGGAGTGGAAGGACGAGTACTTCGACTCTCTCTCGGAGGACGACCAGATCTCCTTCATCGAGAGCTACTACTGCGTCGACGTCGACAACAGCACCGACGACTACGAGATCACGCTGGAGATTCCCCAGGAGATCGTGGAACTTGCCACAAAGGAGGACTAAGGGGAAATCCCGGACGGAATCCAGAGTATATCTACCCGTTATGAGCAGAACTATACTTGGTACAGGTATCTTCAATCTGGATACCATTGTGGTCAGGGAGTATCCTGAAGGCCCTTCACGGCAGCGTGTGTTCAACGAAAGATGTGTCCTCGAGGAAATTGGGGGCACTTGCGGCAATGTGATGACCATGCTCTCCCACCTCGGGGAGCGGGTCTTCCCCATTGCCCGTTTCGACGACAGCCCGGAGGGTCTCAGGCTCACCGGCGACCTCCTGCGGTACGGATGCGACTGCAGGTACGTGAGCAACACCCCCGACGGAGGCACGACCACCCTCAGATGTGTCCACAGGCAGGATAGGGACGGGAACCACATCCTCCGTTCCCGCATCGGCTCACCCGGTGGCAGCCGGTTCCCGAGCAGGAAGTTTCTCAGAGGCAGGGACGAGGCCCCGGCCTTCCTTGACAGCCTCGGCTTCACGCCGTACGTCTTCTTCTTCGACGACCCAGCCGCCGGCCACCGTGTGCTGGCAAGAGGTCTGCGGGGGAAGGGCACCCTTGTGTACTTCGAGCCCTCGCACATGGAAAGCAGGACTGACCTTGAGTGTGTCGCCAGCAGCGACATCGTCAAGTTCTCCAACCAGAACATCCCTGACACGGACTTCACCGATGCGTTCGGGGACAAACTCTTCATCCAGACGCTGGGCGCGGACGGTCTACGCTTCAACCTCAGAGGCGAGGGCTGGGTTACGCTCCCTCCGGTCAGGTGCGAGCATGTGGCCGACTGGGAGGGCGCAGGAGACTGGA
This sequence comes from uncultured Bacteroidales bacterium, assembly GCA_945939695.1. Lineage (GTDB taxonomy): Bacteria > Bacteroidota > Bacteroidia > Bacteroidales > UBA932 > Cryptobacteroides. The sequence goes on along the minus strand of CAMEWE010000005.1, from coordinate 40,485 downwards.
CCACCTCGATGCTGATACACGGCCTGTGTGCCCGCGGGATCCTCTCGGTGGACGCGATGACCCGGGGGAACATCACCGAGGTACTCCAGAATGCTCAGGAGGTTGCCTCCCGCAGCGTCGCCTACCTTGGGAGCAAGGGCATCATCCACGCGGGGAAAATCTGACTTCCCTCTCCTTAAAACAGTTCAGCCGGCCCGAAAGGACCGGCTGATTTCGTGACGTATGGTGCCTGTCACCTGATGGTGAGAGGTCCGTTCCTCTTCATCTCCGAGATGAACGGCACCCACATCGGCACCCTCTTGTCAATCCTTCCGGGGTTGGCCGGGGACTCGTGACTGGTCCCTGTGGCCTCGCAGAGGTCGAAGAAGAATCCCGTGGAGCGGACCAGCAGGTCGAACGAAGCCTCGGGAGAATCCTCAGCGGTCTCTATGATGACCAGCTTGGTCCCGGCTGGAAGGAACTTACGCGTACGCTCGGCGATATCCCTTTCGCGGGGGCTCACCAGCATCACGACTGCAGAGTCCTCCAGATGGTTGGAGGTGTAGATGAAACGGCCGTGGCAGTAGTTGCGGAAGTCCGTCACCATTGCGGTGGAAAGGCCGCTCTCGACGAGCTTGCCTTCGAGGTTGAGAGCCACCGGACGGCCCCAGGAGCCGTGAAGGATGACGAAGCTGCTGATCCCGCGGAGTTCTCGAAGGTCAAGCGGCGATCCGTCGTTCCTCTCGAGGCGGAACGGGTTCCGGGGCATCTCAGCGAACTTCCCGAGGTCGCCTCCAGGGTTGAAGGCCTTGCAGAGGAGGGCGAAGAACTGCAGCGGGGTGCCGACCGAGACGAAACCGTCGTGGGGACGTGGCCCCGGGATGTCGAAAGACAGGGCGGAGCCTTCCTTGTGAAAGAGCTTGCGCACCTCGTTGCGGTCGCTCCGGCTGAGCGTGAAGCTCGCGGTGTCCGGGTTCACTTCAAGGCACCTCCTGGCTGCAAAGGCGATGTCGTTGTTATGACCTCCGGCACTGACCAGAAGCACCTTAGATGTCCTGAGAGCCGCGTCGCTGCAGGAGTTGAGAGTATATGGTGAGACTGCTGTCCCGACCCCTCCTCGGGCACCGTACAGCAGTGCGGCGAAGTCGGCGACCGACTCGGCACCGCCGGACCCGGTGGCCACGAGAGGCTTCCCGGGATTGGAGAAGAGGAAACTGCGAAGTGCTGTGAGGTCGGCCGATTCGGCCTGGGAGACAATCTCCCTGAGATTGATGCTGGAATCTAACATAAAAAAGCTGAATTGATCACCAGTCTATACCCGGAGAATCATTCAGCATTTCCTTGTCATCGGGTGTTTTTCACCCATCTAGGGCAGGAACTCCTTCACGAGGACCTCCGAGCCTTCAACGAACTGGTTGTTTCTGTCCAGCTCAACCTTCTCAATCTTCCTAATCCTGGCATCGTTTTCATCGAAGAGCGCGAACTGCTGTTCCCCATCAGGCTTGCTCCAGCTCACCGGCCAGCGGTAGCCTATGTAGCCGATGCCCTGCAGGAATCTGGCAGCCGCCTTCTCTCCCGTTATGTCCCTGATGTCCGGGGCGATCATCTTCGCCGGCGAGAGGACGCGTCCAGTAAGACGGTTCGACAGATATCTCCTCAGCTCCTTCGCTATGCTTTTTGCATAGTCGGGCAGTTTCTCGCCAAGTCCTTCCTCCACCCTGGAGACCACATCCGCAGGGACGGGACGCTTAGGGTCGAAGAAGATGCTGTTGGAGTCATTCAGCTCTGGGATATCCACCGTATACACGTAGTAGGTGTCCATATCCGGGCGGTGCTTGTTGAACGCATAGTGTGCGGCCGTGTTGTACCGCTCGGTCAGGTAGACGCCGAAACCGAACTTGATCTTGCCGTCCCCCTCGGTGACGTGGGAGAGGTCGAACCTGTCGAAGAGGACAGAACTTCCGTGATATGATACTGGCATGGTCAGAATGTTTGTCAGGCGTAAAGATAACTATTCTTCCGACAAGTCCGGATCCGGATCATTCTGATCATTGAAATATCCCACCTCGAAGCGCCTGTGCACGTCGAAATACATCCTCTCCACTCCGTAAGGGTTGTCCTCGAACTCAAGGCAGTCGATGCCTCCCTCAAGAAGGGACTGCCTTTTCAGAATCGGCGTGTGCTCGGGCATCAGCATAGATATCAGCTGGTACTCTTGATACGCATCTATGACAGCGAATGCCGTCTCCGGGGTCCGGCCGTCCCCGGTGCTCAGGATGGCCCTTGCAATGATCTCCTCCTGCGGGGAGAACTCATTGTCCGCCTCCATGAGCCTTCCGGCCCACCAGTCGTTGTCAAAGAAGCTGGTCTCGCTGTGTCCGGAATAGAAATCCGTAAAGGTGAACCCGTACATGAGGGCCCTGACGTCCTCCACGGAGAAGTCCTCGCCCGTTCCGTTAACGAAGTCATCCAGACGTTCGTCCGTGCAAGATTCGCGGTACTCCTCGAAATCCACCTTCCTGAAGTCCTTTCCAATCGACTCCAGGGACAGTTCTCCGCAGTACCTTCTCCCCTGCTCGTCCCAGCCTTTCTCTCTGTCTATCCTCTGGAGATCCCACATGAAGTCCTCGAGGGCCTCGTGGCACAGTTCGTCCGGATCCCAGAAGTCCGCTTCCTCTTCCTCGGTAAGCAGTGGCGCATTGCGAATCGCCTCCTCGACCGATGCTCCCTCCGTACACTCGATGTACTCCAGTCGGGAGTAGTTGTATCTCGTCAGCTCGCTGACAATCCACTTTGGGTCCATCATCTCCTGTGCGGCCTCCCTAACGGCCTTCCCCGCCCTCAGCAGGTTGCCAAGACGAAGAGCGAAGTCGGACGCGCCCCACTCGATCTCGTAATCAGTGGCGCTGATCCCGCACATCAGGGCCTCGACAGGCTCCGAGATGAACATTCCGCTGAAAAAGCCGGCCAAGTCATGGTTGTATCCGTAGGTGGATGCGTAGCACCAGATGCAGACAAGGTTAGGACGGTCCTTGAGAAGGTCAGCGTCACCGTCATCGATCACGAGACCGTGACGCATGTCGAGAAGACCGCTCGGGCATCCGTGCCCGAGAAGGAATATGGGTTCGTCCTTCGGAGCTGCGGCTATCGCTGAAAGGATTTCCTCCCTCTGGAGGTAAGAATCGAAGAGCTTCACGTCAGGAAGTTCTTTATAGATGCTCCGCAGCATCGCTGTGGAAGGGTCTTTTGGATGAACTACAATCATAATCTGAAATCTTTGCAATGTTATACTTCCTCTTTTAATCTCTCTTTCTTTTTCACGGAGATGAAAGAAGAAAAATTATGGATGGTATACAGAATCATATGGAACATCACAGCAGCATACTTTTCTCGGAGGCCTTTACGGGGCTGGACTACATCTGCGACAGCGTGAACCTGTGCCTGAGCAGCTACAGTCAGGCTTCCGGTTCGCTCGACCTCAAGGGGATGCTGGTCACCTTGGTCCACTATGCCTTCGAATACATGGATCCCTCGTGCGCGTCATATGTTGTATATGACGAGGAGGACTCCAGAAACTGCCTGGAATTTCTCCGCAAGGAAGGGCTCGATGCAGTCAGGAACGATGACGGGACGGTCTCAGTCAGGCTCAGCGACATTGCCGTGAACATCATCCCTGTGAGCAGTGAGGAATACGACATGGAGGTACTCTCCCCCGGCCTGCTTTTCAGGGAACGGGTGGTCGGTTTCTCGGCGAGCCAGTTCAGGAGCTGCGTCAAGGAGATGAACTCTCTGGCCAAGGAGTTCAAGGTCCTTCTTCCCGGTGTAGAGCGATATTTCAACAAGGACATGGCCCTGTTCCGGATAGAGGAGGCTACCGAGAGTGCCAGGTTCCCTTCCCGCAGGAGGAAGACCTGGTCCAACGAGATGAAGTACGCGTTCATATATATGCAGAAAGCTCTGGTGAAGTCATTTCTTGACATCCTCACCGATGAACTGGGACTTGTCCTTGAATACATCTCGGAGAACATATGCAGGACAAGGGGCTATGAGGATTACCACTGCGAGATCAGCATTTTCGGAAAGAACGGTGAAAGGGAAACATATAAAGTTGATATATATCATCTGGGGGAAGTCACCGGTTCCATCCTTGAGGAGTTCTCCCAGGAACATTTGACAGATTATGCAGCAGATTAAGATTATACAGTCCGTGACGGCCCGGACCATGACCGTCGACAGCTATCTCAGGGACATAAACAGCATCCCGATGGTAACTCCTGACGAGGAGACCGAACTCGCCGACCGTATTCAGAAGGGCGACGAGGACGCATACAGGAGGCTCGTGGAGGCCAACCTCCGGTTCGTTGTGTCGGTTGCCAAGCAGTACCAGAGCAGCGGTCTCGACCTGTGCGACCTTATCAACGAGGGCAACATGGGTCTCATGAAGGCAGCGAGGCGCTTCGACCCGACAAGGGGTTTCAAGTTCATCTCGTATGCCGTATGGTGGATCCGACAACAAATCATGCAGGCAATCTCGGAGCAGGGGCGCATGGTGCGACTACCGCTCAACCAGATTGGCATTATCAACCGGATCAACCGGGCGAAGACCCAGTTCGAGCAGGAGAACGAGAGGGAGCCTTCCGACAGGGAACTCGCTGAATTCCTCGACCTAACGCCTGACAAGATAGGCGAAGCAGTCAGCCACGCCTCGCGCCACATGTCCTTCGACACTCCCTTCGGCGAAGACGGAGACGGGACCCTTCTCGATGTCGTTCCCGACAACGATGCCGAGCAGGCCGACACCGGACTGCAGAAGGAATCCCTGCGGGCGGACATCCAGCATGTCATGATGGTGCTCAGCCAGAGGGAAAGGGAGATTGTCTCGCTGGCCTTCGGCATAGGCTGTCAGGAGATGACCCTCGAGGAGATTGGCGAGAGGATGGACCTCACGCGTGAGCGTGTCCGCCAGGTGAAGGAAAAGGCTATCCGGAAGATGGCCCGGCCCGGAGTCAAGGAAATTCTGCGACAATACCTTTGACTTTGAAACAAGTGGTCTCAAGACAGGTTTCTGCTTTGATTTCCGTATGAATCTGCAAAATAGATTCAAAAAAAGTGAAAAAACTTTTTGCTGCGCAGAAAGACTGCGCAACGCCAATTTTATTTTGCATCGGTTTTTGAAACCAAGTTCTTTGACCTTTGATAAACGATAGCAGAGTTGACGGATGCCGAATGTTACGGATACTTCGGATCTCCAGACAGAAAGAGCATAATCCTATGGTGGAGCGTAACGCTCGGACTATGCGTAAGACACCGTAACAGAATTGTCGCTCCGTTCTGCTATCGCACCAGTTGCCGAAGCAGGGTTATGCTTCGCACATGGTCTGGTCCCCATGACAACCAGGATGTAAGCTTGGAAGCAGCAATCAATCAAAGAGTGCGTAAATGCTCACTGGCTAAGGGACCGGCGCCGGACTCACCACGTCCGGTGTATTTCTAGATAGACCTTGCGCCTGTTGCACTGGTAGAACTTCAGGACATGAATGGGGATGCCGCATGTGACGGGTCCTTCACAGATGAAAATGGCGCGCACCCGCAAGGGCGGTGATGATGCCTTTTATGGTATCGGAGGCCGGAAGCGCGTACGTCACAGACAATCGCTCCCCTATTCTGTCCTTTGTCCGATTTATTATCCGGTTGCCGAAGGGAAGGCGTACTTCGATCTTGACAATTTCCAGGAAAATGGCTTTTCCGAATGTCGCACCGGTCTATTTATAGTGGCTGCCGCAGTTCAGGGTTTCTTAGTTACTAAGTTAAAACCCGGTGATGCAGGACTGGCGTCATCCGATGCCACATCCGGACCCGTCCGGAACAGGGCGTCGGCAGCGTGAGAACCGGAGCAAGCGGGGTGCCGGCCGGAAACGGCTATAGCCCGGACTTTACGGCCCGGGAAAGAAGGCCGGGGTCTCTGGCCAGGGACCCCGGCAGCAGTTCCTCCCGCAAGGGAGAGGCACATAGCCTTCGTCAGCACCTGAGTGAAGCCTGAACGCATTTGCGCCACTTATTTCGACAGTAACATTCTTATACATATGAGCAGAGTAAACCCTTCTTCAAAAGGACATACAGAATCAAGGCTTGCCGGAGGATACGGCAATGCCGCAGCACAGCAGAGCAACATCGACCTGCTCCGCAGGGCCGTGCTCGCCAACCTCCTTTGGGAGGACCTTGCCTATCAGGACGGCAGGGCTGTCACCGACGAGATAGACCGCCTTGTCCCGCTGTGCCGGCCACAGGATGTCTTCGACCTCGCCGTGGAGGCGCGTCAAAAGCAGAAACTCCGTCACACCCCGCTGTATCTAGCAGTCAGGATGTGCCGCAGCGAGGAGCACCGCAAGCTTGTCGGCAAGCTGCTTCCTCAGATAATCACACGTGCTGACATGCTGTCAGATTTCCTTGCCCTCTACTGGAAGGACGGGCGCTGCCCGCTCTGCAACCAGGCCAAGGTCGGCCTCGGCGAGGCTTTCCACAACTTCGACGAATACCAGTTCGCCAAATACGACCGTGACAACGCCGTGAGACTGCGTGATGTCATGTTCTTCGCCCGCCCCGTCCCGCGTGACGAGAAGGAGGCCGAACTGTTCAAGAAGATTGCCGAACGTGCCCTTGAGACCCCGAAGACCTGGGAGGTGATGCTCTCCTCCGGCGCCGACAAGAAGGAGACCTGGACGGAGCTGGTAGCCGAAAGGCGTCTCGGTGCCCTTGCGATGCTCCGCAACCTTTCGGGCATGAAGAATGCCGGAGTGGACCAGAAGGTCATCCTCCAGGGCCTGGACTCGATCAACGGGACGATGCTCCTTCCCCTTGACTACCTCAAGGCGGCCAATGCCAACCCCGAGTTCAAGGAGTACATCGAGCAGGCGATGTCCCGCTCATACGAGCATCTCCCGGTGCTTCCGGGCAACACCCTCTTCATCGTCGACACCTCAGGCTCGATGGACAGTCCGATGTCCGGCCAGTCCTCATTCTCACGAAAGGATGCAGCCGCGGCCATGGCGATGCTGGCCGTCAACCAGTGCGAGAGCTGCCGCGTCGTCTGCACCGCAGGCGACGACTACAGCCGCAAGGGCTCCCACGAGTTCATCCAGTATCCCGCGAAGGGATTTGACCTCTGCGACCAGATATGCGGTACGCGTGAAAGGATAGGCTATGGCGGCATCTTCACACGTCAGGTGCTCAACTGGTGCAGGGAGCAGTTCAAGGGCGAGAAGTTCGACAGAATCATCGTCTTCTCGGATTCGCAGGACTGCGACCTCCCGACCAACGGCAAGCCTCAGCCGTTCGGGACGCGCAACTACATCTGCAATGTGTCCGCCCATACCAGAGGCGTGAACTACAAGGGGGTCTGGACTGCCGAAATCAGCGGCTTCTCAGAGAATTTCCTCACATACATCGGGGCCGTCGAAGGTCTCTCAAACCAGTTCGAGTCCTGATGCCGGCGAACAAGAACGCCCTGCTGAGGTACAAGACCATCGACAGGTGCCTCCGCAACAGATCCCGCGAGTGGACTCTCGAGGATCTTATCGAAGCCTGCTCGGATGCTCTCTACGAGTATTCTGGCAAGGACGATTATGTGTCTCGCAGGACCATCCAGACCGATATCCAGCGCATGCGCTCCAGCGAACTGGGATACAACGCACCCATTGTGGTTTATGACAACAAGTACTACACGTACTCGGACCCTGACTACTCAATAACGGACACCCCTGTCCGACTCCGACCTGCAGCAGATGGCCGATGCAGTGGACATCCTCAAGCAGCTGTCCGGTTTCAGCTCCTTCTCGGGGATGGAGGACATAGTTGGCAGGCTCGAGGACCATCTGAACGCCGTGCGGCACAACCACCATCCGGTTATCTCGTTCGAGTCCAACGGACTCCTGAGGGGCCTTCACAACATAACCCCACTCTACGAGTCGATACTGTCAAGGACATGCGTGAAGATTGCGTACAAGCCGTTCCGCTCGGACACCGTCCAGGAGTTCGTTTTCAGCCCGTGCCTTCTCAAGGAATGGCACAACCGCTGGTTTGTCTTCGGAAAGGCGAAGGGCGGGAAGAACATTTCCAACCTCGCCCTTGACAGGATCCAGTCCATCTCGGGATGTGCAGGTGAGTCCTACGAGGAGGATGAGAACTTCAACCCCGACACTTGGTTCAACGACTTCGTCGGCGTGACGAAGGTGGCTGGGTGCAAGGCCAAGGTCAAGTTCCTCGCCAGCCCGTCCGAGGCCCCGTACATCGAGACCAAGCCTGTCCACTCAAGCCAGACGGTCTTGAGAAGGAATCCCGACGGGACGGTCCTCTTCCAGCTTGAAGTCATCCCAAACTTCGAACTCGAGCAGGCCCTGCTAGATTTCGGTGAGGGCGTGAAGGTGGTCGCACCCGCGTCACTGGTGCTGAGAATGAGGGAACGTCTCAGGAAAGCGGCGGCTCAGTACGGAAAGTACAGAAAATAGAGCCAAAAGCGTAAGAAGACAGCTCCCCTCCGGTAAGTAATAAGGCAGGTCCGATACTCCGGAGGGGATTTCTTTTGCCCCGCATCGGAAGATTTGTTCAACATTTTCGGAAAGGGAGGAGTGGTTCTGCAGTACAACGTGATACCAGATTTTGTTTGCATATGATTAGAAAACCCCGCACAGAAAAGAATTTCGCAGCGGACCAGGAGTCCGCAACCACCGTCGTCGCCAGTCTCAACCGCATCTTCAAGAAGGTCGAGCTGGATGGGCTCTCCGAAAGCGCCACCCAGGAACTTGCGGAGGACATCAGGATGGTGTCCGAGCGCTTCGGCATCTGCCCGAAGGGTGCAGTCCTTCTCGCTGCTATCCTCGAGAAGACCCATTCTTGCAACAGCTGTGACGAGGAGGACCTCGCCAACTATATCGGTTGCACCAACCTCGAGTTCTACGGATTCCACGACGCACTCCGTGAGCTGGAGGACAAGGGCATCGCCGGCAAGTGCAACGGACGCAGGACCAGTTACAAGGCCACTCTGGAAGCCGTCAGGGCCGTGGAGAAGGACGGAGAGTTCGTCCCGATTCCGACTACAGGGCTGTCTGCCGACGAGTACTTCACCCGCCTGAAACGCTTCATCGGGGACTTCCGCAATGACAATATCGACCACGACCGTCTCCACAACGAGATCCTCTCTCTGACTGAGAAGAACGACCAGTTGCTGTTCTGCAAGAACGTGGTCGGCTCCGCCCTGTGGACCTCCGATATCAGCGACACCGAGCGCCTGCAGTTCTTCTACCTATGCCACCGCTTCGTCTCACACGGCAACCCGTCAGTTCCCATCGACATCCTGATGAACTTCACGGACTTCTTCGAGGACGACTCCAGAATCAGGCGCAATCTCGCCAATGAGAAGTCAGCCCTGCAGGCATCCGGACTTGTCACCTTCGGCAACGAGAACGGCTTTGTGGACAACACGAAGCTCTCGCTCTCGGACGAAGTCAAGGCCTCCTTCTTCCAGGAAGTGGAGCTGACCCCCGAGGAGAAGGTCAACAGCAAGGACATCATCCCCTGGGAGAGCATCAAGGACCAGGAGCTCTTCTACAACCAGGCCGAGGCCGAAGCCGTCGAGCGTCTCGCCCAGCTCCTCGAGGAGGACAACTTCAAGGCCGTCCGCGAGCGTCTCGATGCACAGGGCATGCCGAAAGGGTTCAACTGTGTCTTCCACGGCTGCCCCGGCAGCGGCAAGACCGCCACTCTCAAGGCTCTCGCCAGAAGGACCAGGAGGGACCTCTTCTGGGTGGACCTCAGCTCCATCAAGAGCAAGTGGGTCGGTGACAGCGAGAAGCAGGTGAAGGCGCTGTTCGACACGTACCGTACGTTGGTCCGCACCAGCGAACGCGCCCCGATCCTAGCCGTCAACGAGGCTGACGCTATCTTCAACAAGCGCATCACGAACGTCGAGCAGTCGGTCGACCAGATGAACAACGCAATCACGGACATCATCCTTAACGAGATGGAGAACCTTGACGGCATCCTCATTGCCACGACCAACCTCGTCGGCAACATGTCCGACAAGAAGGACAACGCTATGGAGCGCAGGTTCCTCTTCAAGATTGAGTTCAAGGCCCCCGGAGAGGCTGTCAGGGAGAAAATCTGGAAGTCCAAGCTCCCCCACCTCGCCGACGAGGACGTCAGGAGCCTCGCCACGGAGTTCAAGCTCAGCGGCGGCAACATCGACAACGTCGCCAGGAAGTCAGTCGTGGACTACGTGCTGAGCGGCACACAGGACGGAGTGGACACTCTCCGCAAGTACTGCGGCGAGGAGTCATTCTCCAGGAAGAAGGAGACCCGCAGGATAGGCTTCTAGGGCTTACTCGTCCCCAAAGGCGGCTGTCGTGAAATCACTACAGCCGCCTTATTTTGTTAGCTTTTGTTATTCAACAAAACTACTATCTCGTCATACATTTCCGAATAGTACAGAACATTATCAATTGTAGCCCATGAACTGCCGCTTTCAATTCTCCAGTCTTCTATATCCTCCCATTGGATTATGGTCTTTTCGCACATTTCAAGTGCTTTTTCATAATGCCCAAGCTCCTTTTTTACAACAACCAGTTTGCCCATTATTTCCGCCTTGAAGCATTCCCAACTGTCATCATACTTCCTTGGTCTGATATCCTTGATCTCCCTTAGCAGCATCTCCAAACTTGTATCAGCCTGTTCGAGTTTACCCGCATCAATTTCAATGCATGACAACTCATATCTCATGTTGTACAAATCCCTGGCATATATTTTCAAACCGCCTACCTTTGATATCGCTGACTCCAGCGCAGCGATTCTCTCGTTTTGCCCCTTCGAGATTCTTGCCTGAACGAAATGCCTAAGCGCCTGCTCCCATCTGTCTATCCTCTTCGAGAAGATACCTACACTTTGGAAATCAGTTTTAACTCCATCCAGCTTTTGTGATATTCCGGTCAAACCGAAGTCCTTCGCCGCCAATGAAGCCAAACCAATTTCACCTGCTATATATTCCACATCCTTCCCACTGACTGACGCTCCTCCGCGCATTATGTCCATTAACTTGAGCACAATACGCAGAATCGAAAGATTATCATAGCTGTGAGCGGCTAAATCCGTGATTTCTGATGAATTCTTAATGAACAGTTCCGGGTTTTTTTCCGCTACAGGCAAATACGTTGCAAGATTGTATTTCTCTGGATCTAAAGAGTATAGCCACTCCCAATATCTGTAAATCTGCTTCGCCCCGCCGATTGATACTCTGGCCGACGCCCGCTTGAATGTAAGGAACCAGAACACATTAAAATCGGAAATCAGACCATACAATGCCTCGGGATCCTGTTTAATGTAATACTGCTCGCACAACTCCTCCCAAATCCTATTTCTAGCCCTCTCGCAGTCTTCTGTTTTGACCTTATTCTCAAGAAAACTGATAATTCTGTCTCTGTACTCGGGCACTCGCACTTTATAATAGTCAAGCACTGCTTTTTCAAATTTCCTGTCTGAGAATTTTATATAACCCCCATAAACACCGAAGCTGGAACTCAGTGAGCAGAATACTGTTGACCACTCCAGTTGCTTGACCTGCTGAATTTCAATAAAATCCCGTTCCGTCAATCCAAAAATCGGGATTGTTGCCAACAGCAGAATCCCCCTAATTAATTCCTGTCCGTAATTGGATTCAAGATGTCTTATGTATTCCTGGTAGAATTCATCAGTATTCGTCGCTAAGATGAATCCTTCAATTGATGAAACGAGGGTCTCGTGCGTACTGTTGCAAATCAGGTCGTTCAGAAGAGTTGTCAGTATCCGTGGATTGGAAGAAAGCCCGAAATCGGCGATTTTCTTTTCCTGAGTGATATCTAACTTCTTCCCGAAATTGCTGAGACATGATTTTATGATATCTGTTCTTTGTGCATATTCCAGCCCACTGATGGTTATCGATTCTTCCTCCGACCCTCTTGTCTTCATATCAAACGGGGAAAATGTTCTTTCTCCGTTTGAAGATGAAAGGATGATCTTGCTTCCGTCCGGGATAACCGGCAGCCACCCCATGGAGTTCACTTGCCAATTGTCAACGTTCTGAAAAACCTCAATACCATCAAGGATTATCAGGACAGGTTTTCCGGACTTCTGAATGATTTCAGCAAGAGTAGTATCTCGGTCCTTTTCATCGCTTAGCCTCGGACACATCCGGATAAGAGTTTCCTTAAAGTATTCCAAAACGTACTCATTACTGGTTTCACTGGCTCCCTGTGTGAAAAAATACAGAATATTGAACCTGCTCTGGTCAGAATTCTCTTCTATCCAATTCGCCAGAAAAGCACTCTTCCCGATTCCGCTAGGGCCGGACACGGTCAAATATGCCTTGGGACTGTTGAAAACGAAATCATCAATCTTTTTCCTCTCTTCTTCGTTTCCAACGTATACATCACACAATTGTCTGACTATGCAGTGCTGCAGGGAGGCTTCCCTATTACAGCCCGAGTCATCAGATTCGGGGAAGATTCTTTCCAGCATTTCAATGAATTCGTTTTCCACTCTCTCTGCAAGTTCCTCAAAAGTACTGTATTCATATACCGGATACCTTCCGTTATTTCGAACATTCTTCTTGAGTGTCTCAAGCATTTCCGGTGAATCACATTCACTGGAATTTTCACCACTCCGCTTGATATAAAAACTTGCATTCATAGTGGAACTGCGTCTGAGAACACCGTACTGCATCTCCATCTCAGTTACAGACAGTCCATCTTTGATATCGTCATAAACCCAGCGAAATCTTCCTTTCATCTCCTCAGAGTCGCATATATCCCTCTCCGACGGTTGCCACCCATATCTATTGCCGATAATTCCAATGAAAAAAGGGATGGAGTTCTCAATCTCTTTGAGGCAGATCTCCACCACTTTTCCGGTTCTGGATTCTTCCTCGGTTATTCCCCATCGAAGATCAAGTTCGGTCAATGTAACATCTCTGCGGGAAGCTAGATGTCTCAGTCTAGGAAACGTGTATTTAATGAGATAGTCTCTCTCACCCTGCATGTCCTGGAATGTGGAGGAAATGAAAAGTCGTATCTGACGATTATTGATAAGATTACTCATACAGTTGAATTCCTTGTCTTGATTACAATACCAAGATATGCCAATATGTGAATATTGACCGACACTTTAATACTCTTATTAGCCTGAGATTATTCAAACACCTTCTTGCAGAAGGCCTTCCCTATCTCCTCGTACTCGCTGTCGGAGTAGATCTTCATGACAGTCCTGGAGTTTCCGGTATAACCCTTCCACTGGGATGATCCCGGGATGTAGATGTCGTGGTAGTCTGTCTTCACTCCCTTCATCAGGGCTGCAAGCTTCTTCTTTGCCTTGAAGCAACGCAGCGTGATTGCGTTGGCGGCGCTGTCATCCAGCCCCAGCTCGTCAATGACCCTCTGGACGTATGTCCTGGTAGGCTTCTCCCCGTCCATCTCATACGTCCTGTCGTCGCGCTCCTCGTTCATCCAGTAGCGGAGCACGAGCTGGTCCATCGGAGACAGCTGCTGGAGCTTGCGCATCATGTCGCGAATCAGTTTCTCCTTGCCCTTGTTGCTGCCGTATACATCCATGAACTCGGCTGGCTCGAACAGCTTCATGTCTTCTCCGGAGGCTTTCACTCCCGGCATGATGCTGCTGAAATGTTCCTCCGGTCTTTCACCGGACTCCTTGGCCTTGGCCTCGGCCTCCTTCTCCTCGGCAGTCTTGCGTGCCTTGCGCTTGGTCTCTATGAGGTCAAACTTGCGCAGTGCCGTCCATTCTTTGTCGAGTTCACTTTTGACATCGTTGTGCACGAGGAAGGACAGATAGGTGGAGAGTTTGGTGTTCCTCGTCGGGTCGAATGTCAGGAAGGCGTTCTCCAGCGAGCTGATGACAGCCAGGGACTTCACCTTGTCGATATCCATCCTGCGATCATTGGGCCCGTGGGTCTTGACATGCGAAGCCACGGCCATGTCCGCGTACTTCATTGCTACCTTGTAATGCTCCCTGCAAAAGGCATTGAATTCCTCACCTTGTATCATGTTGTTCTGTGCTTGCTTGTTACGAGTTGTAAATATAGTGAAAAAAAATCACTGCTAGGTCAATTTTCTACATCATTCCGCCTGCTGCGGCACAGACAAGCCCCACGCCGACAGCCACAGGGATTTCCCAGATGTAGAACCCAACGCTCACCGTCGGCATGACACAGCCTTCCCACATCTGAACCCCGAAGCCGAAGTCAGACTTCTGCTCAGGGAGCAGATGGACGCATGCACCGGCAAGACAGGCGACGTGCTCTCCTTGAGGTTCACCTGCAACGGCAGGCCCGTACAGGGGCTGGACTACAGCTTCTTTGACGGCACGGGCTGGGTCCGCGGCACTCCCGTGAAGGACGGAAATAACCGTCTGCAGATGGCACGCGGAGCACTCTGCGACTACATCCAGGTGAGGATCGAATTCGCCTACCGCGGCGAAGCCGTCATCGACAGGGAACTTTACGAGATAATGGACGTGCTTGACAGTGCACGTCTTCGTAAATCCGAATTCATTTACAGAAGATAATTTTACACTCTGCCGCATTTTGGCAGTTTCTGTATATATTTTTGCATTATGCAGCCTCAGACATTAAAACCCATTTTCGGCGAGCACCCGCACGGCGGGTCGAGGGCGGTGGTCTATTTCCAGGACCGGTACCTTCGTCCATGCACGGAGGAGAAATCCTCGAGAGCGGTTTATGTCGAATACGACGACCATGGACGGGAGGTGTACTCCATGGTTCTTTTCGGCTGATCCCGGTAGCGCTGCCGGACTGGAGGAGGGCTGTTCCCGAGGAAGGAAACAGCCTTCTTTTGCCTCCGGCGGAAAGGAGCACGGATTTCCGAGTATATATAGGAAAGCATTCGCATCATCATGAAGAATACAGACTGGATCATCATACCGGACGTACACGGAAGGCGCTTCTGGAGGAAGGCCGTCCAGGGTCACGAGGACGAACGAATAGTGTTCCTCGGGGACTATCTCGACCCGTATCAGCGAGAGGAGATCACGCCCGGAGACTCCTACCGGGAGCTCAGGGACATCATAGCGTTCAAGAAGGCACACCCCGACAACGTGGTTCTGCTGCTCGGGAACCATGACCTCGGCTATCTGGACCAGTCCGTCTGCTCCTGCAGGCGTGACATCTTCGGCTACGACCGCAACCGGCGTCTTCTGGAGTCCAACTTGGATCTCTTCGACCTTGTCCATGAGACGGACATCGACGGGACGAAGGTCCTGTTCTCCCATGCAGGAATCAGGCAGGAATGGGTCAGGTACAACGACTGGCTCTTCTGCGGAGGAGACTTCGACCCGCTCGTGCTGAACTCCATGCTGCACGAGCCCTCTCTCAGGGATGACCTGATGCTTGCCCTCTCGCAGGTTTCGCTCTACCGTGGCGGCTACGACCCTGTCGGCAGCCCCGTATGGGCTGACGCCAACGAGCTCATGGACAGCGGGGACTTCCTTCCGGGATACCTTCACGTCTTCGGGCACACAGCCCACAAGGGTGGTCCCGTGCTTATCCGGACCGAGCAGGGGGAAGGCTGGTGCATGGACTGCGCCGACGCCTTCCGGATGGACCGCACCGGTCAGATGCGCTACCTCGATTACGAAGAAAACAACTCACAGATATGAAAGACCTTGACATAAAGATTGAAATGCGCGACGCTGTGAGTCTCGCGTCACAGCAGAACGGCTATCCCCTGCTCCGCAGGATAAGGGTGAAGAACCGTTCAAAGGACACCGCCCACGACGTGCGGGTATCAATATCGTTCGACCCCTCCTGTGCCACCGCCGAGGAAGTGGTTCTCGGTGACATCGAGGCAGGCAAGAGCGCCAGTTCCGACAATGTCCCGATCACCATCTCCACCGATTATCTCGCGAACATGTCAGAGTCCGTGACCGGAAGCATCACGCTCAGCGCCCGCTGCGGCGACGAGGAAGGCAGCCGGGAGTTTACCAGGGAAATCAAGCTCTACCCCTATGACCGCTGGGAAGGGGCCGGCTACCCTGAGCTTCTCGCATGCTACTGCGTCCCGAACAACGCCGCGCTGAGGCCTGTCATCAAAAGGGCTTCGGAGCTTCTGGCGAAGAGAACGGGAGACCCTTCACTCAACGGCTACCAGACAGGAGACCCCGGCAGGGTGAAGCAGATGGCCGGAGCCGTGTTCGACGCCGTGAAGGAACTCGGCATCACCTACTCCAATCCGCCGGCGACTTGCGGAGAACCGGGTCAGAGGATCAGGATGCCGGAGGAGATCATGTCCTCGCTGATGGGCACATGCCTCGACACGACCATGTTCCAGGCATCCATCCTTGAGGCTGTCGGCCTTCGCCCGATAGTGGTTCTCACCACCACCCATGCCTTCTGCGGAGTCTGGCTCACGGAGGACTGCAGCAAGGATGCAGTGAACAGGGACGCGGCCTCGCTCCGCAAGAGGACGGCGGACGGCATCAACGAGGTTGTGGTCTTCGAGACCACCCTTGCGGACCTTGCTCACGAGACATCCTTCGACGAGGCGGTCGCACATGCCGAGGGGACCCTGGCCACTGCGGAGAATTTCAGCTGCTGGATAGACATAGAGGCGGCCCGCCGCATCGACATCAGGCCTCTCCCCCAGAGGGTGCTCACACCGGACGGGTATGTGATCATCACACCGGAGCGCATCAGGGAACTTGCTCCCGCCGAGCTCCCGGACAGCAATGACATAGATCTTGAAAGTCCTTCCACGGTTGACAGGAAGACCATCTGGGAGCGAAAGCTCCTTGACCTTACCGTAAGGAACAGGTTGCTCAACGTGGGCCGTTCGGCGCAGTTCGCCGAGCCGGACATCTGCGAGCTGAGCAAGATGCTGGACGAGGGTGACATCATCAACGTCGACGGCATGCCTTCCGTGATACTCTCCAGAAAGACGGGAGCCTATCACGTCCTTACCCCTGATGACCCGGAATACACCTATGCACGGAAGGAGCTTGATGACGGACGACTGCACCTGTACACCGCAGGCAATCAGTCGGCGGAGGACATCCTCTTTGTCCTGCGCCACAAAGCGAAGGAAATCATGGAGGAATGCGGTGCCAACTCCCTCTTTATGACAGCGGGGACGCTGCGCTGGTCAAACCCACCCGAGCATAACGGGAAGTCCTACCTTGCGCCCATACTGCTCTTCCCCGTCGAGTTCACCAGGAACGGAGACTGCGTACGCGGCACCGGTGAGGAACCGGTGGTGAACCTCACGCTTCTGGAGATGCTGCGCCAGAAGTTCGGCATCAGCATACCCGGTCTCGACCCCCTTCCTCGCAAGGACGGCAGGATCGACGTCCAGCTCGTTCTGAACACCATCAGGCGCGCTGTCATGGACCGCAAGGACTGGGATGTCGACCCTCTGGTCTTCATCGGCACGTTCAACTTCAACAAGTTCGTGATGTGGAACGACATCCACACCCATTCGGAGATGCTGGACGAAAGCCCCGTCACCAGAAGCCTCATGGAAGGCAAGCTCGACCCCAAGGTCATCTGCAACTCGGACGCCGAGGGCAAGGATATCGACGCCCTGTGTCCGCCTTCCGACATCCTGCTCCCGATAAAGGCGGATTCGTCACAGATGAAGGCGATCAGGGACGCTGTGGACGGGAAGAGTTTCATAGTGCACGGCCCTGCCGGAACCGGAAAGAGCCAGACCATCACGAACATCATCGCCAACGCTCTCTACAGGGGCAAGAGGGTTCTCTTCGTTTCCGAGAAGAAGGCCGCGCTGGAAGTCGTACAGAAGCGTCTGTCCTCCATCGGACTCGACCCCTTCTGCCTTGAGCTTCATTCCAACACCGCGACCAAGACAAAAGTCCTCAGAAAGCTGGATGACACACTCTCCATGAGCCGTCCTGAGTCTCCTGCGGACTTTGCCGGCAGCGCAGCAAGGCTCGAAGGACTGATATCAAGCCTGAACGGACACGTCAAGGACCTGCACTCGGTCCATCCGTGCGGGCTGAGCGCATATGACTGCATATCCGCATACCTGTCATGCGGAGCCGACCTGCCACGTTTCGACATTCCCGCACCATGGCTGGAGAGCGCCACGACAGGCCACATCTCCGAGGCAAGGACGGCAGTAGCCGACTACGAAGCGTCAGCACGTCACTCGGCAATCCCTTCCAGGCATCCCCTCTTCGGGCTGCCGGTGACTTCATACACCTCACGCATGGAGCAGCAGATCCGCGAAGCCCTCAAGGGCATCGTGGACGCCAGGACCTTCATAGGGGTGCACAAATGGGCATCCGCCCTTGAGGCCATACTCGGTTTCTCCATGGGCAGCCGTTTCTCGAAAGGTTTCTTTGAAAGTGCCAGGCAGAAGGCTTCCAGGTGGCTTTCAGGTGTCGACGACCTGCGCAGGTACGCCCTGTACAACAAGGGCAGGCAGAGAGTCGTGAACTGCGGGCTGGAGTGTGTTGCCCTTGCCTTTGAGGACGGAAGGATAACAGTCGACAGCATCAGTGAGGCATTCGAGAAGAGCATGAACCGCTCCCTTGCGGAGTGGATGATGACAGACACACCCGAGCTGAACACATTCTGCGGCGACCTCTTCGAATCCTCCGTGCGGATATTCCGTACGGTGTCGGAAGACATGAGGTACCTGTGCCGGAGGGAGATTGTCGCAAAGCTCGCGGCAGGTCTTCCCGATGCCAGCCAGGAAGCAGCCAGGGACTCCCAGCTCTTCATCCTCAAGCGTGCCGTGCGCAACACTGCCAGAGGCATGTCACTGAGGACTCTTTTCTCAAAGATCCCGGACCTGCTCCCGCAGATATGCCCGTGCATGCTCATGAGCCCTATCAGCGTGGCGCAGTACCTCAAGGCTGACGCCGGCATGTTTGACATAGTCATCTTCGACGAGGCGTCACAGATGCCCACCAGCGAAGCCGTCGGAGCAATAGCCAGAGGCAAGAGCCTGGTGGTGGTCGGAGACCCCAAGCAGCTTCCACCTACGACCTTCTTCGAGGCGAACACCTTCGACGAGGAGAACGCCGACAAGGAGGATCTGGAGAGCATCCTAGACGACGCGATGTCCGTATCGCTGCCTTCCTGCCACCTCAGATGGCACTACCGAAGCCGGCACGAGAGCCTCATAACGTTCAGCAACATGAACTACTATGACGGAAGGCTCCTGACGTTCCCGTCTAACGACGACCTGTCCTCCCGAGTCGTCCTCCACCGCCTCGAAGGCGTGTATGACAGAGGAAGGACGCGCCAGAACGACGCCGAGGCCACAGCTGTCGTTCAGAGGGTGCAGCAGCTGCTCTCAGACCCCGAGACCCGCGGCATGAGCATCGGCATAGTGACTTTCAACATCAACCAGCGGTCCCTTATCGAGCGCAAGCTGGAAGCCCTCTGCAAGAAGAACAGGGACATCGCGGATCTTGTCGGCCGGGAGGACGAGCCGCTCTTCGTGAAGAGCCTGGAGAACGTACAGGGAGACGAACGCGACATCATACTCTTCTCTGTGGGATTCGGACGGGACAAGGATGGCCGCATGACCATGAACTTCGGCCCTCTCAACCAGGATGGGGGATGGAGACGTCTGAACGTCGCGGTATCCCGCTCTCGCTGCGGGATGGAGGTCTTCTCCACTATCGGGCCCGAGGACATGAACGTAGACAGCGCCACTCCAAGGGGCGTCGCCGACCTCCGGGCATTCCTTGCATACGCACGTGACGGCAAGGTCTCAGCCACATCCAGGTCCACAGACCCGGAGAAGGATCTCTTCGTGGAATCGATGGCCGAGGAACTGAGAGGAAAAGGATATCAGGTGAGGACCAACGTCGGCTCGTCGGACTTCCGGGTGGACATAGGAGTCATAGACCCGGAACATCCAGAGCGCTTCGAGTACGGCATCATCTGCGACGGGTACAGCTATGCTTCGGCCGAGGCGGCTTCCGACCGGGAAATCATCCGCCCGGAGGTACTGGCCGGCCTTGGATGGCGGCTTGAAAGGCAATGGATCATGGACAGGTACATCATGAAAAGCTGACAGGATACCATGAAGATAATAGACAAGCACAAGGACTATTACGACTATCTGCAGGGCGTGTACGGACAGGACCCGCTGGCCGTATACGACCGCAGATGGTCGGCGTTCTTCAACAGGGAGAATGCTCCCCTTCCACTTAGACCGATACCGGCATCAGAGAAGAAAGGACTTCTCGGTGTCATATATATTCTATGCGGATTCGTCTGTCACAGGATATACTTCGAGAACCTCCCTGGGCAGAAGATCACCTTCGAGGAGTTCGAGACTTACAGATTGGCGTCCCGGGAGACAGGCATCCCTATCAGGGTCCGTTTCGATTATCTCGAGTATGAGCCCGGACAGATAAAGACGCATCTGAAATGGTCTGTCGATTCGGAAAAGAAAGGATTCCCGATCAGATATCCCTACGGACGTATATGCCACGAGGATGAATTATTCTCTGACGGTGTCGACAGGTGGTTCTCCAAACGGAGAGTCAGTTTCAGCAATCCAATCCTGATGTCAATGCCGCTGATGGTCGTTCCCGCCGAACAGGTGTTCGAGCATGTGCACGAGCTCCTCCTGTCATTCAATGACAAGCCGATTGTAGACAGCCGCACGGAGGAACAGAAGCTGGAATCGGCCGGCTTTGACAAGAAAACATCATTCAGAAAAATGTAGGTTCCATGCTGAAAAGAGAAGACACTGTATATACATATGTCTCCGGAAGGAGAAGTACAAAAGTGAAACTTTTCAGACATATCACCGTATAATATTACGCTATGAAACACAAGAAATTGCGGATTACCGGGAAGGACTTCCTCCTGGCCAACCGCAGGGCCGCAAGACTGGAGGAGATCGAGGCCCACGGACATGAAATCTCATTCCGGAGCGTGACGCACAAATCCCGAAAGGCCTATGACCGGAAACGACTCAAGAGGGCCGTCATCAAGAGCGATGACGGCTCCTTTTGTTTCAACATGACCATAAGGCTATATGGATTCTATGAACTCCCTCTTGTTCATGACGTACTGACAGTCTTCCAGCTCCTGGGAGAAGCAGGACACGAACGGATCCCTTTCATGCGTTCGGCTCATGAGACTGACTATCTCGTCATGCAGCGGCTGCCTCTGCCGGACATAATCCTCCTGGGTCATCTCGCCCCTCTTGAATCTCTGCTTGAGCTGGCCGCTGAGAGCTGACAGTTCCCTGATCTTTTGTCGCACCGGTGCCGTCCTTGCCTTTTCTCCAGCAACAAAGGATACCGCATAGTCGGCAAAGCCGGCAAGTTTCCGTCGAACCGCTTCCCTCCTACAACGCAGGACAACCCAGTCCGTATAAAGGCCTATAAGGACCTCTTTCGCCCCGTCAAGACACCTCTGTGTGGCCGGTCCTCCTTCAACGCCCCCGACAAAAAGACTCGCTCCGGGAGGATTCCTGGTAAAGAACGATTGTCGTCGGTGGTATATATCCTTACTGCAGGAACATTTCACCGGTGAGGTCATCTTCACGACGAAGCTGTATTTGTCAAACTCGACCGTGGCCCTGACGCGCACTCCGGCCACATCGAAGCCCATCACGTCCCCGCTGTGGAACTCCCCGTTCATCGGAATCCACTCACCCTCCAGGGCGTTCGCCCTGATGATCTCACGGACCATCCGGTCCTTCTTCTCTTCTATCTCCTTGCTGTTGCTCATAGCTCATGACGGGCCCTTTCTATGACCCTCTTCTTTTATACCATATTCTAGTCGCATCATTTCCTTAAAAATCTCAGCGGAAAAAATGGAAAGGAAGAAGCATTGTTGCAGTAACAATAAGTGCCGGCAGGAAAAAATCCTACGACAATCACGATGTTACTGGAAGAAAAACGTTAACTTTGAGTTTCCAAGCTCGCAAACACAGATTACTTATGGATATAACTTACGAAATCGGCAAGGTCTACGACCTCACTTATCTCAACACTATCGTCAAGGAAGACGGCAATCAGTATCTTGTTGCCACGGACGGCTATCTCCAATATACCATCAAGCCTTACGAGTATCAGACCGAGTACGACTCCATCCCCCGCACCCTCTCCTGCTATGTCAAGAAGATAGATTTTTCGGGGAAGGCATTCTTTGAACAGTCCAAGGAAGCGGTCCTCAAGAACGTGTACTATCAGTTCGGCGAGGAGCACAAGTTCGTTATCGACGAGGTTCACATTGACGCCAATACCAACAAGACATTCTTCGTGCTGTCCGACGAGTACGGACTCACCCACCGCTATTACCCCAAGGACGGAGAGGAGAGCAAGAAGAGCGGCGACTCCCTTACCCTTGTCGTCAAGGGCATAGTTCCGGCGCAGACCGGCAAGAACAACGCCAGACTCGACCTCTGTGTCAAGACCGCCGAGTCCAGGACTCCTTCTTCAGAGCTTGTGTACTCGACAGCAAAGCCCGTCTATCCGAAGAATGTCGGCAAGAAGAACTTCGGCGGCGAAGACGCGAAGAAGGAGTTCAAGAGTTCTATCGTGTACCCTGCTGGAGACACGGCCGCCAACATTGACAAGCAGCTTGGCATAATCTGCCGCACCATCGCCGGCTTTATGAACGCCAACGGCGGTACTCTGTACATCGGAGTATCGGACAACGGCTACATATGCGGCATCGAAGGAGAGTACTGCCACCTCAATGACGGTGAAGAGGAAGACTACACATACAAGGAGAACGATGACCAGTATATGCTGAAAATCACCAACCGCGTCCTCAAGCGTCTGGGAATGACGGCGGGCACCCTTATGAATATGAGGATTGAGGAAGAGGAAGGCAAGAAGTACTGTGTCGTCGACATCAAGAAGGCATCCCGTCCTATCTGGTTCGACGGCAACAAGCTGTTCGTCCGTATCGTCACCACCAACCGTCTCCTCAAGAATGACGAAATCACACAGTTCGTCCTCGACAGAGTCTCCAAGAACTCCTTCGTCAAGCAGAAGCAGGACGAAGTACCCGTGGAGGACAACAGCGTCGACGAGCAGGCCCAGCCTGCAGTGACCGCTGCAGCCCCTCAGCCCGCAGTGCCGGCCTCTGTACCGGTCGTGGTCAAGAAGCCGAAGAAGGTTTGGAGGCACATCACCTTCTACGACAACGGTGAATGGTCATTCCAGAAGGACGAGCTTCAGGGAGCTGACGTCGTCTGCAATGCGGAAATCCCCGGAGACGCCAAGCAGAAGGGGCTCATTCTTATTCTCGCATACGAAAACGGACACGTCGAGGCAACCTCACTCAAGGAGGTTCTCTACGGAAAGAACGGACTTCTGCCTGAAAGCAGACGCCGCGGCCAGGGTCTGTGCCTCGCCAACGGCAAGGTGGTGTCAGTGTTCTGCGTCAAGAAGAAGGATATGCTCCTTCTGACAAGCGAAGTTGACGGCGACAAGTTCGTAAAGGCCCTTGACGTCGACACCCTCGGCATCCACGACAAGATGGGCAAGGGTAACGAGATTGTCCGCGAGGACGGAGCAACGCTTGTCGATGCCGTCCGCATCCCCGACGACGACGGAGCCAGAATCTCCCTCAAGGGAAGCGGCATCTTCATCGAGAAGAACCAGAAGTACACCAAGGGCGGCGTCAGACTCGCTTCTCTGGCGCCTAACTACCAGACTCTCATTGGCGGATTCACGGCATCTCAAATAGCGTCATAATGAAATCAGTCAGTCTATACTTCTCCCCAGAGGACATTGCCAGGCTGGAAAGCCTCAAGGTCATTGCCCAGAGGAACGAGCCGAAGGGGTCCGGTGGCTCCTTTGGCGGTCTGAACCGGGCACTTTCCTGGATCAACAACTGCGACTGCGCATTCATATCAGGGTGGCATCCTGTGAAGGACGAGAATGATGTCGAGACCAGAAAGGAGAACAGAAGGAACAACGACGAGCTCCAGAGAGCCCTGAGAGCAAAGGGCTATGGTGTTATCAAGGCAGTCGGGAACTACGAGGGCGACATGGAGCGAAGCTTCTGCGTCTTCGACTACAATCCAGGAGGTCATTCCCTCTTCGACGACGTAAAGGCCCTGTCAGAGCATTATGAGCAGGACAGTTTCCTCTTCAAGTTCGCATCGGCCGAGAGAGCATTCTTCTGCTACACCGCCGGTGACAAAAAAGGCAAGCGGGAGGATGCCGGTAAACTCAGCATCTGCTCCCGCAGGGAATCCAACTATACCTATATCGGCTCAGGGAAGATAACGTTCGAGTAGCGGACTACTCCATATTCTATATACCAGGAGGATTATGACGACTTAATTCTCCTGTTAATATAATTATCTATCCATTCCCGAGTATCCTTCTCTTCCTTTTCAAGACCAAGAAGATGATATATATCAAGCGCCGCCGCATAACATTCCTTTTCATTTTTGAAGTCCATGACTGAATCATAGAAATCTCCATACTCCTCATATACGGATGCACACTTCATGCTGTTCTTCCCATAGACAAATCCTGAAATATCCAGTATTCTATCATATAAAGAATTTATAACATGGTTTGTAACTCGTTCCCCGCCTTCTGTAAATACAATATCGTCACTACTGTCAAACAAGGTCTGCACAAAAATCTTAGCTCTAGATCTAAGGATTTCAATTATCTCAGAACACTTGTCAGTCTTCAGTTTTGTAAAGACATCATACGCTTTGTCTAGATAAGGGAGTGCGGATTCAGGATGCTCTGAAAGCCACAAGATTTGTGACAGGCTCGCATAACATCTTCCTATTTCAGGTGATTTTTCCGGAACGCCATCAGCTATATATAACCTAATCGCCTCTTCAAAATAGGCTTTTTGAAGTTCCTCCCCATACAAACGTGCCTCAAAGTCATATTTGTATTCTGGAATACGGCAGTCCATTCCTTCAAAATATTGAATAATGTCCGATTGTTCGCATTCAATATCTGATTCATATTCACCTTCGGAAGGTTCCATAATATTTTCCTCGAGCAAGCCCGCCTGAATCAGTTTTTGAATCGTCTGTTCTTTCGACCACCCATATTTATCCAAAATATTCTGGTCAATCTCTTTGGATGCCAACAAATCTTTGAGAACCATTTCCATATCGTGTGCAAAGTCAGCGAAGAAGGTGGATGGTTCAGTCTCAAAGTCACATGTGTCTTCAATGTCTGAAATGGTCTTCTCAATAAGAGCTCCTTCCAAATCGTTGCTCTTAGCTATCTGCAAAGTACAATAGGCAATATCTGAATTTGGATGTACGGTTTGGTCCATAAGAACCTGGACCGCCTTCCTAAAATACCTGTTTGCGTATCCAACATATGATTCATCTTCCACCATGACATCACCCATGGTTCTCAAATAGTCAACGAGATTTTCTTCTGTCACGAACCTTCTCGCACGCTCCATATATCTCAATGCGCAATCAATGTCCCCAGAAAATTCTGCCACAAAACGGGCAATAGAACAATCCTGCTCAAAATCCGCATCTGTTGTTTTGAGGTACACATTCAATGAATAACCATCACTTTCCAACAAAGTGTTCCAGTATTTCCATAAAACCTGTCTGTCACGGTCTAGATATCGCATTAGGCAGCTTCCATCACTCAAGATGTCGAATAATTTGTCCAACCTCGACATTGATGAATAATGCCCAGGAAGTTCATCCCACGCCCTGTTACCTCCTCGTACTTCAAACCACGCTATCAATTGTCCGCGACACTCTGTTTCCCAACCGCTATTACCAACTAGATATCGGCGAAAGACGGCACTTCGAATCTGTTCACTAGAAAATGATACCAGACCATTCTTTACTATGAAGTTATTCTTGAACGAACAATAGAATTGTGACCAATACAGAGGCTTTATGCCTGTAACTGAGAGAATCTCGTCTTCACTGAGTCCATACTTTGAGACTGCTATCAAAGAAAGTACTTTGGGGATAAATCCAAGTTCATGCGCCTCGAAAATTTTCTCATATGAGAGGAGGTAATCATCAAAAAAATTATCCGCGTCCTTCTTCGATATAAGTGAGTCTATTTTCTCGTCAAGTGTTTCAAATTGGCCATAATTAACCAGTTCCTCAAGAACCGTCTTCAATATATACGAATTCCCACAAATTGAAGAAGAGATTATTCTTCGAAGTTGGGAATCTGATAAAGTTTTTGCGTATTGTCTGAGGTATTTTATTGCAAAAGCTTTCCGCTGCTCGACACTGATTGACGATAGAGTATATACAGGATATCCTCTCCACGAAAAAACCTCCATTGTCCGGTCCTCTGGTAAGGTGGAGAACAACACCTTGACATTTTCCGGAGGAATAGGTATCCAGTTTAAAAGTTTTGTATCATCAACATCCGTCAGTTGGTTTACTGCGTCTATCACCAAAAGCAAAGGTGTCGATGAACATGATGAAATCTCAGCAAATACGGCAGCCAATGATTTATTTGCCGGGTTTAATCCATAAACGCGACATATTTCTTTACAGACCGATTCCTCCACATATTCTTTTGTCCCTTCACATCCACCATTGCCTACAAAATGCGCGACTATCCGATAATCAAAACAGTCTGATTTTTTCTCGTTCAGCCAGTTCGCAATCAGGGCGCTCTTCCCAATTCCGCTTTCTCCTTTGACTATTAGTACACGCTGATTAATATCTGAAAGCCACTTGTCCAGCGCCTTAAAATGCACGTCACTTCCAATGTATAATTGGCATAATCTATTCTTGAAGGACCGCTGTGCTAGTTGAGATCTCGCTTCGGCAGAAGATTCAGCCAGTGGGAACAATAGTTCAAGTAGATTGACGAAAGCCGTCTCAACCTGTGAAGAAAGGTCTTCCTTTGATGAATACGTGGATGAGGGATAACGGCTTCCCTCAACTTTTGCTATTAGCCTCTCAAGTTTTTCTTTAACGTCATCAGGCTCATCTTCACATTCAGGATGTAAAGAGTCCTCCTTATTATCCTTGATATAGAAATAGGCATGCATGTCTTCCTCTCGTTCCAGAACTCCGAACTGCATTTCCATTTCAGTCACTGACAACCTCCTCTCCAAATAACCGTTTACCTGTTTGAATCTATCAAGCGTTTCTGCGCTTATTTCCTCTCTCTTTGGTATCCACCCATATCGATTCCCAATAATTCCAATAAAGAAAGGGATGGAATTCTCTATCTCTCTTAAACAGATATCAACGACATTGCCGCTCTGTGCTTCTTCCTGTGTTATTCCCCAACGCAAATCAAGTTCAGTAACTGCAACATCACGTTGCGCCGCAAGTTCCCTGAGCCGGGGAAAAGTAAAACGCATGAGGAAATCCCTTTCGTCCTGCATATCCCTGAATGTGGACGAAATGAATATCCTGATTTGACGATTTTCTAATAGAGATTTACTCAACTACTTTCGAATTATCTCGTATCCTAACGATACTATGTATTTCAGTGTGCCTATGGCCGTGTTTCGATCATAGGCCTTTTCAATTTCCGGGAGGTCCTCGTAAGGCACCAGACATGGGGTTTCTTTCTTGTCATCATCGCGCACGGGACCGTATGTCCAGCCTTCCGCTATCCTGTTGGCCGCCCATACTTCATGTACGTTTCTGGCGAGAGACTCCGCAAGTATATCCAGTTCTTTGGGGAGCTCGACAGACCTGTCATCCAGTGGTGAAGGTATATAATTGTTCTTTGTCATGACTCTCAGTTTATCTTGTTCAATTCCTCAAGGTTATTGATATATTCTTCTTCCATTCCGCATTCCCTGAATCCTTTGGAAGCTCTCTCATAATACTCTCTTGCACTGGCGATATCGCCAGCAGCCAGATATGAGCGGGCTACCCGGTTATTATAGAAGGCTGAAGCTTTCTCGTCCCCCATGGTCTGCACTATAGACAGTGCCTTCTTCCTGTATCTGATCCCTTCCTCATGTTTCCCGAGGGCGGTGTAGCTGTAACCGACATTGTTATACAGTCTGGCTGTATCCTTGTCGTTCTCTCCGAGGTTCTTCACAGCCCAGCCAAGGGCCTTGATTTTGTACTCAAGGGACAGTTCAAGGTTGTTCAGCTTTCCGTAGGCATCAGCAATCCCTTCATAGTTGTCTTTGAAACAGATATCCGATTCGTCCAGAATCTGTATCCTTGTTTCCAATGACTTGGTCAGCCAGGAAAGCGCTTCTTCGTACTGTCCTGAATCAATACAACCTGTCCCGACCTTGTAGGACAGCCTTGCGGTTTCCGCATCGTTTTCGCCAAGATTCTTGACTGCCCAGTCTTTTGCCTTTATTTTGTACTCTAGAGCCTGTTCTTGCTTGTTCAACTTCCTGTAGGTATCGGCTATAGCCTCATAGCAGTCCTTGAAGCAGTTCTCCGATTCATCCAGAATCTGAATCCTTGTTTCAAGTGATCTGAGATACCAGGAAAGAGCTTCTTCATTCCTGTCCTGGATAAAAAGGATTTCACCTATCCGGAAAGCGAAGTTGGCCACCTTTTTGTGGCTCTCTCCGAAGGCCGCAACTGCTGATTTGTATGCACCCTGCAGACACTCCAAAGCCTTGTCATAATCTTCGAGTTCTTCATAAGCATCTGCCAAATTACTATAATAGATGTTGGTCTCAGGGCGGTTGTCATTCTGGACTGCTTTCCATACTTCCAATGCTTTCTCGTAGTAATCACGGGATTTTCCATAATCTGCGGCATAATAGTAGGCATCTCCTATGTTGATAAGAGAATTTGCATAGTCCGCGCTGGATTCTCCGGCGACAGCTTTTCTTATTTCAATTCCCTTCTTAAGGTATAGCAACGCATTCTCCTTGTCGCTCAATTGAGAATAGTTATAACCAAGATTATTATAGGACTGGGCGGTATCCAGGTTCATCTCTCCAAGACAATCATGTCTTATCTTGAGAGCGAGCTTATCGTATTCTATTGCCTTTTTGTAATCTTCTTTTGAACTGTAACACCATGCGATGTTGTTATATGAATCTGCCAGGTCAGGATGGAGGTCACCAAACACTGCCTTACGTATTGCTACTGCCTTGTCTTCATATTCCAGCTCCTTGTCATAATCACCCATAAAGCCGTAGGCGCTGCCCACGTTGGCATAACATGTCGCGGTATGTTCGCTAATCTCGCCAAATATCTGCTGATTGATTCCCAAAGATTTGTTTCCGTACTCGATTGCCTTTTCGTAATCTCCCGTATCTTGGTATAAAGTCCCAAGATTGCAATAAGCTGTTGCGACATGGGGATGGACCTCGCCAAGCAAAGCAAGGGATATGTTCAATGCTTTCTTCACATATTCTATCGCTTTATCATACTGAGCCAGATCCTGATATCTCTGCGACAGGTTAGAATAACCCGTTGCCACTTCAATATGATTCTCACCATACACATGTTTCCATATGGCAAAGGCTCTCTTCTCCAAGTCCAGAGCCTTCTGCGGGTCATATCTGCTATAGATGATGGACAGCTCATTATACGACTCTGCGACCTCCGGGTGGTACTCTCCGAAAACGGCACGTCTGATTTCCAGCGCCTTTGTATTAAACTCAATGGCTTCCGTCATCTTTGCCTGCAGCACATATCCCCTTGCCAAGGCGGCATAGGACTGCGCCAGCAGATCCTTTCTGGAACTGTTGCCTTTTTCTCTGCACTCGATTGCCAGCTGGGCATATTTGACGGCTTCCTTGAATTTTCCGCAATTGCTATAGAGGAACGACAGATTGTTATATGATTCCGCTATGTCATCGTGACAAGGGTCGAGAAATTTCTGTCTAAGCATCATTGCCGACAAAATCAGACTTTCTGCTTTTTCGTACTGCCCAAGCTGATTATATACGCAGCCAAGATCATTCATCGCGAGGCCTACCTTGAGGTTATCCTCTCCCAGTTTCTCCCTGTTTATCTGAAGTGCTTTCTCCACGTAATCAACGGCAGTGTCATAATCGCAGAGCATGTCATGCTCCCAGCCGGCAAAGTTATAAGACTCGGCAGCTTCCAAGCTGTTCCCGCCAAAGCATTTAATTCTCAGGTCAAGAGATTTCTTGTGTGCATCCAGTGACTCCCTGTGCCTTCCCAGCTGACTGAGCAGCCTGCCGAACTTGAACAGGCTGTCGGCCACAGCAGAAGATTCCTCTCCAAACAAGACCCCGTTCAAGGATATGACCTTCTCGTAAAGTGCTGCGGCAGCATCTCCCCACCCTTCTGACATCTCGTTCTCAAGGGTCTTTATTTTCAGCTGGTACTCTTCAATGTTGGTGGTCAGGCCTCTCCTGCCTTCCTCTCCTAGTTCAATCAAATGAAGGTTATGCTGGACGTCCTTCTCAATCTCCTCCTCATTAAGGATTGCCTGAGCCCCCTTGTTGTCCCCCTTACCAAAGAGATCCATCGCACGCTGGAGACGTTCAGAGCACTTTGTGGTACTGAGTCTTGTTACCATCAGTGCAGTGTCCCAAAGGCTGGATTCCATCTGAGCCTGCTTTTCCTCAAGTTCCTTGAGTTCTGCTGCATACTCGGCATATTCCGGGTCGTCCTCTTCTGTTACTGCCAGAATCTTCTTCGTCTTCTTGATGGATTTCAGAAGGAGGTTGTATTCCTCATTGTTACCGGCAAACGGGACGTTCTGCAGGTTGACATACACCTTCCCGTTGATGGAAACCTGCGAATCCTTGATCTCAATGACATTCCTGTCCTTGAGATACACGTTCAGGTACTCCATGAACTGCAGAAGGAAGTCCGCCTTCAAGGTATCTATGTTCTGGAAATGGCAGTAGAAGTGACCGTACTGCTCCGGGAAGCAGTCGCGGAACTCTTTCAGATCGGAAGAGATCTCGTCACCGTCCTTGAAGTAGACATAGAGCTTCTTGGGGTTGTTTCCGGCGCAAAGCTCACTGTACGCAGTGTCCAGCTCCGTCTTGGTGTACATCCCGAAACGGGTCCAGTACAGAACCATGCAGAGCTCGCAGTCCCGGAGCTCCCGGTTGTATTCCTCCTGCTTGTGCAGAGGGCCCATGGATGAATCAAGATACTCCCACTTGACAAGCTGGATGTTCATGTCCTGCTTGCCAAGGGTGAAGTTGAGATGCTCCACAAGGTCGGCCAGTTCTTTCCTTTCGTCTTTCAGTTCCTCTGACGAAGCCAGAAATATCTTGATTGTCTTCATCCGTTATTCAGTTTTCAATTCCAGATCGATAGAGCCCTCGTCCACCATCTCCATGAGGTCTGTCCCTGTTAGGAGCCCCATGTAATACAGATAGGCGGAAGCCTTGCTCCAGTCAATATATGCGGATCCGTCAGCGTCAGCCCTCAAGGGCGCGCCAAGAGCTCCATCATCGATGTAAATGTTGCCGTAAGCCTTCGGAGAAGATGTCCATTCCTTCTGCGTGGGATTCTCATTGACACCATACAGAGGGATGCCGCGCTCAGCGAACCAGTCCAGAGCAGGCTGCAGAGTGTCGACCCCTTCCGAATCACGGCTGCGCATGGTGCTGAGTACGAGGTTGCACCCGTTGGCAATGAGTCTTTTCAATACAGGTTCAGCACCAATGTCCTTGCCAACATCAGGATAAGCGTGCTTGACGCATGTCCCGTCAAAATCCAGTACTATGCAATATCCGTTTCGCTTCATTCTCTAAAGTTTGATGTCCTCGCATCCAGGGAACAGTTTCAGGAAAGCCTGAGCGTTCTTCGGTCTTGACGATGCTGAGAACTGCAGACCTGCAACCACTGCATCGGCGAACTGCGCCGAGAAGTGATAGTCGTTCAGATTCTCGCGTATATCCTGGTCCTGCTCGCTGAGGTCCATGATAGGATGCGGTTCCTCGCAGTCCGTGGCCAGGTAGTACAGCGTCGCAGCCACCCCGTAGATATCCGGCTGCTCACCGAAATGCACCATTCCACCCCAGGTCTGCAGCTCCGGTGATGCGAACATGCTGGATGCAGTGAGGCCTTCCCTGCTGATGATGTTGTTGTCATCATCATACTGCTTCGCCACACCGAAGTCGATAAGGACGGCATCACCCTGCTCGTCAACCAGGATGTTCTCCGGTTTGATGTCAAGATGAAGGACCTTGTTCCTGTGAGCAATGTTCAGGGCCTTGCACATAGGTATCACAACATGCTTGATCAGCATGTCCTCGGAGAAAGTAAATCCCGAATTCTGGAGGTCCTCCAGCGATCCGTCGTTGTAGAATGGCATGACATAGTAAACAGTGTCGGTATCCTCGCTCTTGAAGTACTCATAGGCAGGCACGATATGGCTGTCAGGAGTGAGTCCAAGGCGGTGCATGATCTTTGCCTCCTCGATGAACTTCTTGCGGTTCTCCTCCTCGAAGACGGTCTGGTCCGGGTCATTGAGGCAGACCTTGATTCCGTCGCGGTGATAGTATCTCCACGGATAGAACTCTTTCAGCACGACCTCCTTCTCCTCTCCTGTCGCCTCGTTGTGGGCCAGAGCCGAGTATGTGTACCCGAAATAGCCGTGACCGAGGAACTGATGTATTGTATATACCGTCTTTTCTCCTTTCAGTTTCTGTCCGAACGGCAGTTTGTCGGCATCCGCCTCTGAACTGTCCCCCGCCCCGCCAAAGTCCGGCAAGTCTTCCTCCGCGACAGGACGGTTGAGCTTGAGGGCAAGCACCTGGTCCTCGGTGAATGACTCGGGCATCATTCTGTCCACACCGTAAGGGTGCAGCTGCCTCTGGACATAAGCCTTGTTCAGTTCATGGACGAGCCAGTCATAGTCTATGTCATCGAAGAAGAACTTCTTCTTGAAGGCAAAACCATCCTGGAAGAAAGCCTCTCCATTGTCGGAATCGAAGAGCCTTGGCTCAAGGTCTCCCTTCGAGTTCACTATGAGGCAGTCCTGGTCCAGCTTGTAGGCAGGCGCAAAAAGGCTGACGATTGTCTCCTTCTCCATACCCTGCATCCATGCAACCTGCCACTCGTCATATCGGATGTTCCTGTCTATTGAGACAAGCACCCTTTCATCCTCCGGAACACGGGCAAGCGACCATGTCTGACGGGGAACCTTCTCGAAAAGGTCTCCGAGGGTGATGATCTCACATCCTTCCTGCTGGTCGATCTCAGGTGTCACAAGGGATTTCAGATAACCTTTCCTCTTGACGTCTGAGAGCTTGAGTATGTCTGCATATCTGTCATCGCCAACCACGAGCCTGACAGGCCTGCGGCAAAGCATAGGGTGGGTCAAGTTGTAGAAACGCACCTGCTTCTTCCTGCCCGCCGGCTTGGCCGCATCTATGAGGACGGCCGTTTCACCGAACGGCAGAAGCACGATGCTGTCGACCCAGTCCCTGTTGAGTGCTTCCTTCATCTCGGGGCTCTGGTTCTCGAATATGCTCTTCGGAGCAGCGATACCAGCGAACTTTCCGGACTCCTTGAAGTCCTCCAGACAGTGTGATAGGCATATGTCAAATGCGGACTTGCCTCCCGGATAGCCGAGGAAAGTCGATATTACGTAATCAGGTTTGACGCCCTGTATCCATTTGGTGGAATCCCGAAGCTCGATGTTGAAGTCCTTCTGACCTGTCCCGTAGCAAAGCAGCTTCGCCGCGGCAAGAAGCTTGTCATTCCTGTCCCCATCCGCATACAGGTTCTTGCCAGCCCCGATCATGGCTCCGGCAAGGGCGCATCCGGCGAACGGATTGTATACGATGCCTTCCCCGTCATAGTCAAGAAGGGCGCAGAGTGCCCTTGCAACCTGGATACGCGGCCTCTGCGGCTGTATCCCGGACTTCTCAAGAAGGCTGTTCGCTATGGAAAGAAAACTGTTCTGCAGACCATCTACAGGGGCAAGCAGCAGCTCCTCAGTCAGGTAGAGTGTCGCATACTGGCGCTGCGCCTTCTCGCTTGACGCGTTGCTGGAATGATTCACAAGGATGCCCTTCCTGTGATGATACTCCTGAACTACGGTTTCCGTGTCATAGTGATGGAATGTCTCATATATGGATTCAAGTTCGGCCGGAACCGTTCCCACGGAATATATCTTCCTAGTCCCCTTGGAAGCTTCGTCCTTGAGGCGTTTCTTGAGCTGGGCATTGAGTTTCACCCACTCATAGCCCATCACCTCCTCGATGTCGATGGCTGCGAAGACCGTGTGGTTCTTCTTCACCTGGCTAGCCAGCTCCAGCTTTCCCTGTGCTGCCAGGGAGAGCATGAGAAGAGGCATGAGGGTATCAGGGTTATACTGATAGTAGGTGTCAATCGCGTTGGCCAGATACTCCGGCCCATGATTCGAATTCTGTGACATATCTTGTGATTGTTATATGCTTAAACCATTGTCCTTGTGATACCAGTTCTTTCGCCTGATCCAGGTGAAACCGTCGGCTTTCGATATGACGGCCAGATCCACGGTGCCGCCGACACCTTCCTGAGAGAAAGTAAGTATTCTCTGGAAGCCTGTCAGGTCTATCAGGCTGTCCGCCAGTGCGGCCATCTCCTCGAGATCATAGTTCCTCAAAGCCTTCTCCCATTCCCTCTGGGTATTGTCGAGCATGCGGATCCCCTCGCGGCGGAACTTTTCCGTGAGGTCATCTATCGGCACATCACATAGCTGCAAAACAAAGTCGTCAGGCATTTCCTCGTCCATGAACGGCTGGAATATGCTGTTCGTGCAAGGATGTATCATCTGTTCCAAAGTATCGCAGACCTCTGCGGACCAGTCTCTGTGGATTCCACGAAGGATGGACTTGATCACGTCATCCTGTGCGAAAGGACAGATGGCCACAGGTCTTTCATCACTGATGCAGACGATGTCCTCTTTGCGGTAGTTGTAGTTCACACGGAAGTCGTACCCCTCACATACAGTGACGGGTATCAGTGACGGGTATTCCTGATCTGCTCCAAACCCGGAGAAAATCAGTTCGGCTGACGGCCCGTCCTCCATCCTGGAAGATATCACTGCAAGAAGCGCCTCCTCGAATGACGGGCGAATCGCGTCAAGGACCTCCTTCGGATATGCGTCATACATGAACAATCCATCCTCCGGATATGCTTTGCTATTCAGGAAGGACTCAAGAATATCTCCGATGCTGCTTCTGAACGCCTCTATCGAACAGTCTGCAAACTGGGGACATTCTCCCCGACTTGCCGCCAGAAGTTTCAGAGACCTCACATTCTTGATGAATGCCTTTCTGAATGCTGCAGGACGTATCATCTTTCCCGCTTCTGTCCTTTCATCCTCGTCCGACATATCTCCCGCAAGCCGCTCAAACGTGTTCTCTATCAAGCAGTGCATGAAATAACCAGTGGAACTTTCTGTCCAGAAAACAGGGTTCTCTGAGATGAACCTGAAGAAGTCGTTCACTGCATCCTCCACAGTGGCGTGCGCAATGCCCCCTCTCTGCTGACGGTAGCGCCGGGCTATCACATCCCAAGGGGTATCCAGGTATTCAGCATTGCCCGTGAACATCACGGTAATCGGAACGGCATTGCTCAGGCGCACCATCTTGTTGCCGTTCTTGGTGCACTTGGTGATCCGCTGTGTACCGAACCCGTTTTCCTTCTTCCTGTTACGGGTCACTGCGCTGTCTGCGGCTATGGCAATGCCGCGTTTGTTCAGAATTCCAACTACAGATGTCATATCTCGGTCCTCCTCATGTATACGCTGTGCTTTATCCATGTCAATCCTTCGGGGATGGTCATCACGGCTATCTCCTTCGTCTCGCCGTGCTTCCCCTTGGCTCCAGCGTGGAGATGCGAGAGCTTGGCGTTGGCATTCACAATGGACTCCACCGCCGTGACCATTTCCTCGATGCTGAACGCATCCACACCCATTGCGAGGTTACCCAGGCAGTTCTCGGTGGCCTTGTTCAGTATGCTGCAGATCCTGTCTTCCGCATCAAATGCTGCCAGATGCTCAGTGACATAATCCTCGTATCCCGTCCCCGAGAATCTTTCGGTCACGCGGCGCGCATATTCCTCATACTGCTTGACATGCTTGTCCCGGAAGAACTCCCTTGTCTTTCCCGTTGACCCGAAAAGAAGCGTGGAGACGCTTTCGAAGTCTCCTAGCATATGGAAGAAAGCGGAATCCATCTGATTCACGCTGTGTATGTCCGGTTCCCCGAAATCGAGGATGTCATCTTCTGTGACCTGTACCATGACATCAAAAACCGAAGGAAATATATCCTCCGTCCCGTAGCCGAAGAAGATGATGTTGCCGGTTTCGGGAGTCAGCTTCCTCCATGATTCCTCCACATCGAGTGAAGCCAGATACAGATTGAAATCATTGGCATATCCTGCGAAGAACTCTTTCTCCTGCGGATTGGTCCGTTTATAGTCACTGATAATCTTGTCCCATGGGACGGGCGACGCGGGATTCACCGCCAGAGCCACCGGAAGCTTGTCCGACAGCCGGTAAATGGTATGGTCGGTATCAGCAGCGCAGGCTATTCCTGCCTTACTGAATAGAGCGAAAAATGATGGAGTCATGTTGAATGCTTGTTTATCCCATAAAGTTAGGAATAATTTGGGAACTATATACCTGTTGTCCACAAAAGTCGCATAACTTACTGAAGATTAGTTGAAAAAGGACTGGACTTTGTGAAAGAAAAAGCCAAGTTTAAGGTATAAGAATATAGATACATTCAAACTTGGGCTTATGATTGACTTTTCGCGCTTCAATTCCATATTCAAACTCACCGAGTAATTCAACACCGAGGACAAATGCCGTAGGGCAATCTTCGAGTCCCGTTGGGACAAGAAGGATGTTGTCTGCCCCTTCTGCGGACATCATCACTGTGCGAGCCGTACCGACGGAAGATTACACTGCAACCATTGCAAGGCGAACTTCTCCGTCACCGTCGGAACCATCTTCGAAAACACGAAGATTTCCCTTCGCAAGTGGTTCATCGCCATGTACCTCATTTCCTGCCAAAAGAAAGGCATTTCCTCCGTTCAGTTGGCTACGGACATTCATGTGACGCAGAAGACTGCGTGGTTCATCCTCCACAAAGTCCGCACCCTGTTCGCACAGGAGGATGTGACGCTCTCGGGTGTTGTGGAGTGTGACGAAATGTACCTTGGCGGGCGTGAAACCAACAAGCACGAAACGAAGAAAACCAAGGGTACGCAGGGCGGAGCCAAGACGAAGACTCCCGTGTTCGGTATGACTATGAGGTGGAAAACCGAGGATGTGGACACCGAGACGGGAGAAGTGCGGGAGAAGACGCACACCTACGAGGTGTCGAAGAAGGTTGCCGACACCAAGGCTTCCACTATAATCCCCATCATCCGTCACTTCGTTGCTGACGGCAGCACGGTTGTCACCGACGAGTCCTCCATCTACAACGGACTGAGCGAACACTACAACCATGTGTTCGTCTGCCATAGCGAGAAGGAGTTCACCGTCGGCTCATTCACAACCAACGGCATTGAGGGCTTTTGGGGACACTTCAAGAGAGTTATTTTCGGCACATATCACTTCGTCAGCAAGGTGTACCTTGAGAGGTACATTGACGAAGCCGTGTACCGTTTCAATACGAAGGAAATGAAGGAATCTGAGAGGTTCAGTTATATGTTCTGCAAGGCAATGAGAACTTGCTACTACAAGGATGTAAAACTTTCAATTGCTGCATGAATTTCTGATTTTTCAATCTATTTATAATCACTACTGTCCCGTTAAAGTGAATAAATAGTTCTTTGAAATTATTGAAATACAGTCTTTTAAGGTGGTTTTCTGGATGAAACGGACTTGATTTTGCAAATTTGCAGTCTAATACAACGAGACTGCTATGTTCCAAGATTAGTATGTTTTCTCTCAACTCACCTCATTCCCGAACAGAACTCAGTTCAACAACTACGTTCGCAAGTATGATGGCAACCGCTATGTTAAGCATCTCACATGCTGGAACCAAATGCTAGCGATGATGTTCGGGCAACTGAGCAATCGTGAGAGTTTGCGCGACTTGATAGTTGCTTTTGAAGCACATAGAGCCAAACAATATCATCTAGGATTAGGTCGTGAACCTATAGCCAAAATGACTCTTGCGACTGCTAATCAGAACCGAGATTACAGGATCTTCGAGGACTTTGCCTTCTACAACATGATGAAGGAGGCCTGCGAGAAGCGGGCGACCAACATTCTCGACATCCCTGGAAGGAAGTATGCCTTCGACTCAACTACAATTCCGTTGTGTCTAGCTACTTTCCCCTGGGCCAAGTTCCGGAGAAAGAAGGGAGGAGTCAAAGCTCATGTCCTATATGACATAGAAGCTCAGGTTCCAGCCTTCTATACTGTAACTGTTACATCGAAGCAGGATTCTACGGCAATGTCTTCAATTCACTATGAACCAAATGCTTACTACATATTCGACAGGGCGTATGACTCATTCAAGGAACTCTATAGGATACACCTTACTGATTCTTATTTTGTAGTTAGAGCCAAGACGAGCTTGAAGTACAAGATAGTCAAGTGGAAGCGACGGATGCCGAAAAATGTGCTTACTGATGCTGAGGTGAAGTTGACTGG
This sequence comes from uncultured Bacteroidales bacterium, assembly GCA_945939695.1. GTDB lineage: Bacteria > Bacteroidota > Bacteroidia > Bacteroidales > UBA932 > Cryptobacteroides. The sequence goes on along the minus strand of CAMEWE010000005.1, from coordinate 1,986 downwards.
TTATCTCTACGAGAAAAAGTACCCCGAGTCATTTAGACTCATCCGATACTATGACGAAGAAGATGACCGTGAGTTCACATTTCTGACGAATGCAAAGCACCTATCTGCGCTGGATGTTGCGAATCTCTACAAGAAAAGATGGTTAGTTGAGCTTTTCTTCAAATGGCTCAAGCAACATCTCAAGATAAAGAAATTCTGGGGCACAACAGAAAATTCCGTCCGCATTCAAATAAGTGTAGCCATCATCTCTTACTGCCTCGTGGCTATTGTACAACACGACATGAAACTAAAACGATCAACATATGAGGTTTTGAAGATTCTCAGTATATCATTGAACGGACAAAACTCATTTGCGAGACCTCTTCGATAAGACTGATTTCAACGATGTCAAAGATCTATCTGATTCCCTTATTCCGGGGTTATTTGAATAATTTTTTAACTCGTCCCATTTTAACGGGACACTAATGATCCCAAATCAGCAAAACTGAACAAGAATTGGAGAAAATCAACCAAAGTTTTTCGAACTTGTCGAAATACATTGGAAACTCCTTTGAAACTGCCTCAAAATTAGGCTATTATTGGAATAAGAAGGATTTTAAACTCTGCCAAAAGATACAAAAATTAACTTTCCCTAACGGAGTGAAGTGGGATGGGGAGCATAAGTGTTTTCGAACCGATGGAGAGAATGAATTTCTTGCAATAATCGCCAATGTAGGCGCTTCTGTTGGGGGTTCAAATAAAAAAGAACAGGACAAATCTTGCGACTTGTCCTGTTTAGTAGCGGGGGCTGGACTCGAACCAACGACCTCCGGGTTATGAGCCCGACGAGCTACCAACTGCTCTACCCCGCGATGTTTGGGAATGCAAAGGTAGGAAATGATTTTTATAAATCCAAATTTTTCTTTCGTGTCCGAATCGTAGTAAATCGTGAACGGATTGAAATGGCTGAAGAGATTACATATGCCAACCTTCTGCTTGACACAAAAGAAGAATTCTGATACTATTCAGACAATTTTGAATCGTTCATTGGTATGAAATGGAACCTGAACGATTAAGTTTTGGCAATAATTGCTATCTTAGCAGCGAAAATGAAGCATTCAGAGCAATCCATACACAATCGTTCACAGTTGCTTTTGGACGATGAAGCCATGTAGGCAAGTGCGCGCGAACGCGTGCCGGGAGCAGGCATCCCGAACTGCTTTTCAGAAATCATTCGAAGCGGCAAAGCGCAGCTCTATCTGAAGGGATGCGAGGCCGACAAGGAGCAATATGGCGCCTTCGAGAGCTTCGTGGGATATGATACCGTGAAGGCATGGCTAAAAGGAGCTCAGAGCGTGGATGTCTGCGGAATAGCCGGCGACTACTGCGTGAAAGAAAGCACAGCCAACATTCTGAATTTGGTGTCCGCAGAGAAAGTCAGCATCCTTTGCGGTTGTGTCCGCAGCATTGACGGAGGTACAGCCCTGGATGCCTTTATCGCCGAGAAGGGTCTTGGACGCAAGGAATGAAGCGCTCGTTCAAGAAATTTGAAAAATCCGGCATCTTTTCAAAACAGGCAGACACGAAGAACCGACTGGAATAGTCATCTTCGCAATAAATATTTGTTTGTTAAGCAGAATATTTTTATTTTTGCGTATCAATTTTGATACTTTATTATTATGAAAATACTTGATGAGCAGACAATCTACCGGGCAACTGATGAACAAATCCTTGGCGAGCTTCACGACAGGCTGGTCAAGATGCGTCGTTCCTGCTGTTTCTCTCAGCAGGAACTGGCCGACCTTTCCGGTGTTTCTATAGCAACGATAAAACGCATTGAGACACAGCGTGACAAGGACATAAGCCTGGCTGTGCTCATACGGCTGCTACGGGCAATGACCCAAATGGAAGGCATCGGGGTCCTTGTGCCGGAAGTGCCTGAATCTCCTTTCCTTTCTCTGAAAGACGGGAAAACGGCTCAGCGTGTTTCATCTAAAAGGAAGAGGA